>NZ_JAUNHI010000022.1 GCF_030524025.1 Actinomyces sp.
TGAGTCCGGGGCTGCGTCGGTCAAAGCGGGGATCTGCGGTGATTCCGGGGCCGACACCCCCGGAATCACCGCGGATCCCCGGACTCACCTACCGAGCCCCGGACTCAACCAACGACTCTCGACCCGGTGACCACTCCTTCCCGGCTCCGCCATGCGCCCCCGATGCACCGCCGGGCGCTTGCCCCGGATACCGTCCATCGCTCCCCGGGCGTCCTGGGGAACCGCCGGGAGACGACCGAGGACGACACCGCCGTGCACGGGACGGAGCACACCCTTTCAGCGCCTGGCGAAGCCGCCGTCCGACATTCGAGCACAAGAGCGCACCACCACTTGATTTAAGGACTATCTATCATCTAATAGGTTGAACGATGGTTGCCCCTCTTGCGTGGGGCTCTCTAGCGTTGCTGCTGTCCACCCTGACCCGCCCGCTGCGGAGCCGACCACGAACCGCCGCCG
Organism: Actinomyces sp.; assembly: GCF_030524025.1. Taxonomy (GTDB): domain Bacteria; phylum Actinomycetota; class Actinomycetes; order Actinomycetales; family Actinomycetaceae; genus Actinomyces. The sequence goes on from NZ_JAUNHI010000022.1 coordinate 457, forward strand.
GGCCCCGAGCACGTTCCACACGAACCACGACCACGCTCGACACCAACCACGACCAGGAGCCTTCAGCATGCCTGTCCTCACCATCGGTGACCAGTTCCCCAGCTATAACCTGACCGCCGTCATCCCCGGCAACCTCAAGGACGTCGACGCCGCACGCCCCGAGGACTACTTCACGACCGTGTCCTCGGAGGTCCCCGAGGGAACCTGGCGCGTCGTGTTCTTCTGGCCCAAGGACTTGACCTTCGTGTGCCCCACCGAGATCGCTGCCTTCGGCGACCTCTACGAGGAGTTCAAGGACCGCGACTGCGAGGTCCTGGGCGTGTCGGTGGACAACGAGTTCACCCACTACGCCTGGCGCCGCAGCCACGACAAGCTCCAGGACCTGCCCTTCCCCATGGCCAGCGACCTCGGCCGCGAGCTCGTTGAGGCCCTCGGCATCAAGCGGGTCACCGGCGAGGCCGACCGGGCCACCTTCATCGTCGACCCGAACAACGTCATCCAGTCGGTGTCGGTGACCGCCGAGTCCGTGGGCCGCAACACCGAGGAGGTGCTCCGCCAGCTCGACGCCCTGCAGTCCGACGAGCTGTGCGCCTGCAACTGGAAGGCCGGCGCCGCCACCATCGACGTGCTGGACGAGATGACCCGCTGAGCGGACCCGCCAGCACCACCGACGACCAAGGAGACACCATGACGATCGCGACGCTGCGCGCCGCCCTGCCCGAGTGGGCCAAGGACCTGTCCCTCAACCTGTCGACGCTCACCCGCTCCACAACCCTGACCGAGCAGCAGCAGTGGGGGACCTTCCTGGCCACTGCGGCCGCGACCCGCAACGAGTCGGTCCTCGTCCAGGTGGCCGAGGAGGCCAAGGAGCACCTGAGCGAGGCCGCCTACGACGCCGCTCTCGGCGCGGCCTCCATCATGGCGATGAACAACGTCGTCTACCGGGCCCGCCACTTCCTGGCCGGCGCCTACGACAACGAGCGCATGGGCCTGCGCATGAACATCATCGGCACCTCCGGCGGGGTCGACAAGGTCGACTTCGAGCTGTGGAGCCTGGCGGTGTCCAGCATCAACGGCTGCGAGAAGTGCGTGGCCTCCCACGAGGCCACCGTCCGCGCCGAGGGTCTGTCCACCGAGCAGGTCTGGGAGTCGCTGCGCATCGCCGGCACGCTGGCCGGGGTGGCCCAGGCCGTGGAGGCCGTCGAGGCCCTCGGCTGAGCCGACGGCCCACCTCCGCCCACGTCCACGGGGCCCGGCGAGCGCGACATGAGCGCTCGCCGGGCCCCGGCTCGTATGGGGACTCGTACGGGGTGGGCCGTCAGTTCTCGGGATCGGCGTCGACGGCGCCCTGGACGTCGTTGAACAGGAGGTTGGAGATCTCGAGCTGAACCATCTGGACCCTGGGGACGTCGACAAGGAGCAGGGGGTCGTCCGAGCTGGTCTGCAGGCTCAGCGTGCCGCAGCCGAAGATCCGGTCGGTGACCGTGCGGTCCTGCTGGACGTCGCTGATCCGGGTCAGCGGCAGGTCGTGCCCCGACTTGTTGAGGATGCCCGAGCGGGTGATGACCCGCTTGGAGGTCACGGTGTAGGTGGTGGTCACCCAACGCAGCCACGGCAGGGCCAGCAGAGGCACCGAGACCACGAGCACGGCGACCCACAGCGCGACGAGCCCCCACGGCGACCAGGACTCGGGCACGAGGACCGAGACCGCTGTGGCGGCGGCGAGCAGGACGACCCACCCCACGATCCTCCACAGGAGCACCTTGGGGTGGGTGTGCATGTGCCGCACCACGACCTCGTCGCGGCTGAGCAGCTTGTTCGACAGAGCCATGGGCCCATCGTGCCATGGCCCCGCGCCTCTACGGCACCCGGCGGCAGGGCACCTGTCCCCGGCGCCCAGTGCCCGACAGCGCGGATCCGGCCACCTACGACGACGCCGCGCATCCGGGGGTCGCGTCCGGTCGCCGACCGGGCGGTTGACCGGAGCCTTCGGACGGGAGCGCACCCCCGAGCTGACTCAGCCCCCCGGCCGGCGAGCCAGGACCCGTCAGCGGGCCAGCATGTCCGCTCCGACGCTGAGGACCACCGGCACGATGCCCAGGATGATGAAGGCAGGCAGGGAGCAGGCCCCCAGGGGCAGGACGAGGCGCACGGCCAGGCGCTCAGCCGCCTCCTCGTCCTGGGCGCGGCGACTGGCCCGCAGGGCGGCGGCTGTGCCGGCCAGCAGCGGGCCGGGGGAGGCGCCGTCCTCCCACCCGGGCCGCAGGCAGCCCTCGAGGCGGGACCAGCGCTCCCGGCAGGGCGGGGGAACCGGTCCCCGCAGCGGCCCGCCGACGCGTCGGGCCGGCCGGGACCTCCCGGGCGCCGCGCCCCGTGCCGTGCCGCTCCGGGTCCGGCCTCGCGGCGCCGCGGCGCTGCGGTCACCGCGCCTCGGGCGGCTGACGGCCGCCACCTCCTGCTCCCCGGGGTCGGCCGCCCGCCACGCCTCATCCCAGGAGGCGCCGAGCAGCAGCGCCCGGCCCACGACGACAAGGTCATCATCCCCCAGGGCCGACCCGAGGGCCTGCAGGGTTCCCGGGAGGGAGGCGCCGGCCTCGAGCGCCGCCGAGGCGAGGTCGATGACCAGTGCCTCATCGACAACGGCCGCCTGTGCGACCGCTGCGGCGACCAGGCGCCTGGTCAGCACGTGCCCGACCGCGACGAGCACGAGCCCGAGCACCCCCAGGGTGCTCCCCCGGCCGCCGTCGAGAGGCACCTCGTGGGGGCGAGCCCCCACGAGCGCCCCCAAGCCCAGGCCGGCCAGCGGCAGCGCTGCGAGCAGCCGGGCGGTGGCACAGGGCCCCGCCAGGGCGACGCGCCGCGAGGACTCGGCCCTGCCCGACTCCGCCACACCACCAGCGACCTCCTCGAGGACCCCCGCCAAGGGCGCGCCGAGGGCGGCGGTCAGGCGGCAGGCCGCCACCGCCCCGGGCACGGCGGCGCGGGCGGCGCGCTGCAGCTCGGCGCGCCGTCGCCGCCCCGCCCGGTGGCCCGGCACACCCACACGGCCGGCCGGTGGCCGGGTCCACCAGGGACCAGCCGGCACCCCGAGCGCACGGAGCGCGGGCGGGACGCCGTCCTCGCCCGGTTCGGCGCCCTCGTGGATCCCGGCGCGACCCAGGGCCCGGGACCAGGCCCGCTGGGGCGTGGCGCCGGCGCGCAGCAGGGTCGCAACCTCGATGAGCAGCAGCCCGATGTCGACCGGTTCACGCGGACCGGGCCGGCGCTCCGGCGGCCGGTCCGGCCCGCGCGGCTGCGGCCCGGGCCGGCGTGCGGGCATGAGCAGAACGGCCACCGCCAGGGCGACGAGGACACCGACGAGAAGGGACTCTGCGCTCACGGCTCCCCCTGCCCGCCTGGGCTCGCGCGCCCGCCCCGCTCCGGATCGACAGGCCCGGGCACGGCGGCCCCGACCGCGGCCGCGCCCAGGCGGTCGATGAGCCGGTCCACCGCCGGTCCCGCGCTCATGCGCCCGCCGGGGTCGATGAGGATCGCGTCGTCGCACAGCAGGGCGCCAGAACCGGCGCGCCGCAGCACCCCGACCGCGGAGACGTACCGTCGCGCCCGGGCCGGGCCGGGACCGGAGGCGGTCCGGCGCAGGTGAACGACGGCGTCGAGGGCGCTGGCGGCCTGGGCGGCCACCGCCTGCTCGCTCAGGCCGGCCAGGGCTCCCAGCGCTGTCAAGCGCGCCGGGACGTCACCGGGGGAGTTGGCGTGCAGGGTCGCCCACCCGCCCTCGTGGCCGGTGTTGAGGGCGGTCAGCACGTCGCGGACCTCCGGGCCGCGGCACTCTCCGAGCACGATCCGGTCCGGGCGCATGCGCAGGGCGGTGCGCACGAGGGCGGTCATGGGGACGGCGCCGACGTTCTGCACGTTGTCACCGCGCTCCTGGAGGTGGATGACGTGGGGGTGGGCGGGGCGCAGCTCGCTGGCCTCCTCGATGCACACGATCCGTTCGGTGGCAGGCACCAGCCCGAGCAGGGCCGCCAGGAGCGTCGTCTTGCCCGTCCCGGTGGCTCCGGTCACCAGGCAGGAGGCGCGGGCCGAGACCAGGGCGGCCAGGACGAGGTCGAGCCCCGGGGCGAGCGTGCCGGCCTCGACGAGCTCGGCCAGGGTGAAGGCCCGACGCCGCGAGGTGCGCAGGCAGATCAGGGTGCCGTCGGCGCTCAGTGGCGGCAGGACGGCGTTGAGCCGGGTGCCGTCGGGCAGGGTGGCGTCGACCACGGCGCAGGCGTCGTCAAGGCGGCGCCCGCAGGCGGCGGCCATCCGCACGGCCAGGGCCCGCGCCTCCGGCTCGCCCAGGGCGGCCTCCTCGACCTCCTCGAGCCCCTGGCCGCGGTCGATCCATATGCGCCCGCCCCCGACGAGCACGTCGGTGACCCCGTCGGTGTCGAGCAGCGGCTGGAGGACCGGACCGGCGCCCTCGACCTCGGCCCGCACCGTCCTGCTCAGGCGGGCCAGCCCGCCCGCGCCGGTGGTCGGCTCGGCCCCGGCCCCGAGCGCCGCATCGAGGGAGGCGCCGCGGGCCAGCGCCCGACGCACGCGCGCCACCTCGACGCCCCGCCGCTCGGCCTCGAGGGCCGTGCCGTGGGGCGCCGGCCCTCCCGGGCCGTTCACGGTGGTCATGACGTGCTCCCGGGGCCTGCGCCGTCGGCCTGAGCCGGGGGCTCCAGAGCGCCGACGGTCTCGAGGACCCGGGCGGCCACGCGCCTGGCCTGGACGCGTAGGCGACCCCGACCGCGGGTGGGGTCATCGCCGTGGGCGATGCGCTGGGCGATCGAGCGCTCACGCACGAAGGTGGCCAGCACCGGGGCGCCGACCATGGCGCTCAGCTCCTCGGCCGAGACGTCCTCGCCGTCGAGGCGCACAAGGAGATGGAGCTCACCGGGGCCGCCGGCCCGCCGGAGGCGGGCGGCCAGCGCCTCGGCGGCGACGGCCGAGCGCAGGTCGAGGGCCGACACGAGCAGGACGGTGGATCCCGGGGGCACGGGGGCGCCGCGGGGAAGATCGACGATGACGAGGTCGTGCCGGGCGCGCAGGGCCTCGAGCGCGGGGGCCACCGCCTCGGGCGCGGCCGGACCGCCACGCCCGTCTCCGGTCAGCACGGGCATGCCGATCCAGGTGGGCAGGACGCTGACCAGCCTCTCGGGCCTGAAGGCGGCCTCCCGGTCGGGCAGGTCGGCCCAGTGCAGACCCGGCAGGAGGTCCGAGCCGATGAGCAGGCCAAGACCACCCGCGGGATCGCAGTCCAGGAGGGCGACCCGTGGCCCCCGGGCGGAGCAGGACCGCGCCACGTGGAGCAGGAAGGTGCTCGTCCCCAGGCCCCCGCGGGCTCCGATCAGGACCACGACACGGGCGCGGGGCGGGTCCTGGGCGGCCAGGAGCAGGGCGACGAGCGCGTCGGCCCCCTCCGGTCCGGTGCACTGCTCCAGGCTGCCGACGACGATGCGCTCGCCCGTCGGCACCTGGTCGATCGGGGTCGATCCCGGCGGCTGGAGGACGACGACCGCCTCCACCCCGATGCCCTCGAGGAGGCGGTGTGCCTCGGCCAGCGGATCGGCGCCGAGCGGGCAGGAATGGGGAGCGTGCGCGGTGCAGGCACGCACGAGCTGGTCGATGTCGGGGTCGGCGCCGCCGTCGGCGTGGGAGGACCCGGCCGGGCCGGCGGGGAGCAGCACCCGTACACCGGGTGCCAGGGCAGGTGGTGTGTCGGGCCTGAGGTCGTCCATGAGGCGCTCCTGGGTCGCTGCCCGCCGGCTGCGGGGCGGTTCCCACCAGCGTGAGGCGCCGGGCACCCCCGCGCACGAGAGCCGGCTCCGACCTGTGGATGGCGAGGCCGAACGACCCCTCTGTGCACCCCGCAGCGGCACTAGCAACCAAGTTGCGAGCGCTCCAGAGATCTCCCGCGCCCTGCGCCCATCGGCGATCTCGCGCAGCCCGGTGCCCAGCACCCGGCGCCTGTCGTCCCGGAGGAGCTGATAACGGTCAAGTCCCACACCAGGACTGTGAGGTCGTCTGCTAACCGGTGAGGTCGCACGCCTGGCGTGCGACCTCAGGCGTTTCCTGTCGACCTCACGCGTTTGCTGTCACGCCGCCGGCCCAGGACGCCTCCCAGGCCCGCTGTCCGGCACCTCACCCGTTGCGCCCATCATCTAGGCTCTGTGACGTCAGGGCATGGCCGCTGCAGAGAGCCGCAGACAGGAGCGCTCATGGACGAACCGACCACACCCCGGACCCGCGCCGAGCGCACCGGGAGGCGCACAGCCGCCTACTTCGACCTGGACAAGACCATCCTGGCGACCTCGACCACCCTGGCCCTGGGCACGCCGATGCGCCGCAGCGGCATCATCTCGACGGCCTCCCTGGCCCGTGGTGTCGTCGCCCAGCTGCCCTACCTCCTCGTGGGCGCCGACGAGGGCCACACGGCGCGCCTCATGACCCGGCTCGCCCGCATGTCGGCCGGCGTCGAGCGCTCCCGGTTCCAGGAGGTCGTCCGCGAGGCCCTGGCGACCGCCATCGCGCCCGCGGTCTACGCCGAGGCCCTCGACCTCATCGAGGCGCACCGCCGCGCCGGTCACGACATCGTCGTCGTCTCCGCCTCGGGGGCCGAGATGGTCGAGCCGATCGCCGAGCTCGTCGGGGCCGACCGGGCCGTGGCCACGCGCATGGAGGTCGACGAGGAGGGCCGGTTCACCGGACGGATCGCCCACTGCCTGCTGCACGGCGCCAAGGTCGACGCGCTCGCCGCCGACGCCGCGGCGCATGGCATCAGCCTGGAGCGCTCCTGGGCCTACTCGGACTCGATCTCCGACCGGCCGATGCTCGAGGCGGTCGGGCACCCGGTGGCCGTCAACCCCGACCGCGAGCTGCGACGCCTGGCCATGGACGCAGGGTGGCCCGTCCAGGACTTCACCCGCCCGGTCGACCTGCGCCACCCCTTCCAGCCGCCCCGACCGTGGGCCGGCGACCGGGAGCGAGCACTCCCCCGCCCCTCGGCCACGGCCGTGGCCCTGGGCGTGGGCATCGTGCTCACGGTCTCCGCCGCGGTCGGCACCGCCGCCTACCTCGTCTACCGGCCAGCCGGGCACCGGTGACCGGAGGCGCTCGCCCGGTCGCTCAGGCGCCGCGCGTCGTGCCCGCCTGGACGGCCCGGCACACCGAGCGGGCCTCCTCGATCCCCATGAGCAGCGCCTCGGCCTGCCACACGACCCAGGCCGTCACTCCCTCCGGAGCACCCGAGGCGTAGGCGGCGGCCGCCTGGGCGTAGGCCCCCGGTGCGCGGGCGGCGTAAAGGTCGGGCACCGCCGTGCCCGTGGGCTCGAGGCCGTCGCGGGTCACGAGGTGGCGCGCCAGTAGCCGGCCGACCGCCGCATTGCCTGCCGTGAAGGGCCGCACCGTGAGCATCTCGCCGTGGACGACCGCGGCCCGCACCAGCGCGGGCGCCTCCTCGGCCTCGAGGAGCGCCAGCAGCCCCGCCAGCCGGTCGCGCAGGCCGGCGTCGTCGGCAGAGGCGTCGGGAGAGGCGAGCGGGCCGGCCTCGCGGGGGGCCGTCCCCGGCTCCCGAGGCACGGCCACCTCGTCCCATCCGATCCGTCCGGAGGCCGCCAACGGGCCGACGACGTCGCGGTGGAGGGAGGCCAGCAGCGCCCGAGCCCCGGGTGGGACGGGCCGCCCCGCCCCGCGCAGGTCGGGCATCCAGGTCGTCAGGCGCACGCCGGCGCGCCACAGGCCGGCGGCGGCATCGAGGGCGGGGTCACCGGTGAGGGCATGGCCCAGGCCCCGTCCCGCGACGGCCTCGCGCAGGGTCTCGACAGGCACGACGGCGCCCTCGACAGCGGCCGAGGCGACCGCCGAGCGCACCGCTGCCTCCGCCCGCGCCTCCCGCCACCGGCGCCGCAGGGCCTCGTTCCACCGCAGTTCGGCGGAGGCGTCCCGCAACGCCTCCTCGGCCCGGACCACCTGCGGATCGGCGGCCAGCGCCCGCAGGGCGGCGACGAGCCCGCCAGACCCGGACCGTCCCCGCCGAGGCCCGCCACCGGGCCGTGCTCCCAGACCCACCACCATCCTTGTCACCATGCCCACTGTAGCGAACCGCCCACCCCACCCCTGGGAATCAATCATCTAGGCTCGCAGCCGTGAGCCCCCGAACCACGTCGAGCCCTCCCGCCGCCGGCGCCGCGTCCCCCACCCCGGCCGGCGGCCTGCCCCTGGCACCCCGCTCGCGTCGGGGCGACCACATCGTGTCTGCCGTGGCCGGGCTCGCCCTGACCCCCCTCGTGCTCGTCCTCATCGCCCTGGCTCTCCAGGGCGCGAACGAGGGCCGCCTCCTCCTGGCTACCGCACCTGTCGTGCTCATGCTCGTCGTGTCGGCCTGCGCGCAGGCACTGTTCGCGGCGCGTTCCTCCCTGGGAGGGCTCGTGGCGGGGGCCCTCGCCCTCATCGCTCTACCTGTGCTGGCGGCCCGCTCTCAGGCCGGCTCCTCCAACACGGCCGCCTGGCTCCTCGATCTGGTCCACACGGGCGTCGTCCCCGTCCTCTCCGCTCTCCTCATCGGGGGCGCGTGGGGAATGCGCCACGCCCGGCGGGCGGGCAGGGCCGAGGCCCGCCTTGCGGCACGTCTGGCGGCGCACGACCGGACCGTGGGCAGGACCCCGGCGGCCCCGCCCTCACGACGCCGGGATCACATCGTCTCTCTGCCACTGACTCTCGCCGCTGCTCTCATCGCCGTGGTCGTGCTGCGCGAGGACAATGCCCAGGTGCTTGCGGGCACCGCGGGCCCGGGCACCTGGGCGGGCGCAGTGTGCACGTGGGGCGCGGTGGCGGCGGGCACGGCGATCACCGGCCGGTCGAGCCTCGGGGCCCGGGCGATCGGACCGTTGCTCGTCCTCGCGGGGCTGCCGGCCCTCCTGACGGTGGCGCGCCCCGGCCTGCCCGGCCAGGGGGCGGTCGCCGACTGGCTGCCCGGCGACCCCAGGGCCCTCACACTGATCTGCTCGGGCCTGCTGCTCATGGCGCTGGGCTGGGGAGCCCACTTGGCACGTCGTCAGGGCCGGACCGAGGTGCTTGCCGAGCGCCGGCCCCAGGACCCGACGACGCCGCCCCTCGGCCTGGCCCGACCGGGCACCTGAGCCCCCGGACCGGCACGCCTGCACGCCATGGGTACGGCATACCGCTACCGTGGGACAGCCTGAAGGAGGTCATGTGAGTACCGAGAGCACCACCACCCCCACTGACGCCCCCGAGGGAGCCGTCCCTGGCTCGCCGGATCCCGAGGACTCCGAGGAACTCGGCACCGGGGCCGGCTCCGCCCAGCAAGAGGCTGCGTCCGCTGCCGCCCGGGCCGACTGGGACAGCGCCGCCACGACTCCCCTGGACGGGCCCATGGGCGCCGCGGTCGATGCGACGACCCCCGAGGAGTCCGCACCGCAGGCCGCACCCGAGCCGGTCGCTCCGGCCCCGGTCGGCTCCGCCCGGCCCGTGCCCTCGACGGCACCGCGGGAGGACCAGGACCCGACCGCGGCACCCACGACCCAGCAGGCCGCCCCCGAGTCGGTCGCACCACCCCGCGCCTCCGCCGCACCGGTCGCTCCGGCCCCGGTCGGCAAGGCCCAGCCGGTGCCGTCGGCCGCCGCCACTACTGAGACCGCCGACGCCGCTCAGGCCCGTGACTCCGGCCAGTCCCCTGACGCCGCCCAGGCACGTGGAGCTGCCGACGCCGCCCAGGCACGTGGAACCACTGGCTCCACTGAACCGCGCGAGCCCGCCGCCGAGCCGCGCGAGCCCACTGACCTCACCGACGCCGCGTCCCCGGCACGCCCCCAGCACCTCGCCCCGCACCGGGAGACCGGAGACACCGCCGTGCGCCGCCGGTCGCTGCTGCCCTCCGAACCCCCCGAGGCCACGGGGCCCTCCACCGGGGCCGCATCCGAGGCGGTCACCCAGCCCGTATCCCAGCGCGAGGCCCGGGACACCGCGAGGAGCCCGGTGCCGCCTGCTGCCTCAGCCTCCCCGACGGCGGCCGATGGCCGGCGGGCCGCGGACACGCCATCCCGCCGGCCCGCCGGCGCTGTCAAGCCCGCCGAACCCGGCCAACCCGTCGCACCCGGCACCCCCCTCAAGCCGGCAGAGCCCCCCAGCTCCGTCAAACCCGGCCAACCCGTCGCACCCGGCACCCCCCTCGAGCCCACCGAGCCCGACCAGCCCGAGGCCGCAGCGCGGTCGCACCGCGCCGTCGGACACGGCCGGCACGTGAGCACCGAGCGCAGCGAGGACGAGGTCCTGCTCGACGGCTCGGTGACCCTGGGGCAGCCGCAGTCGCGCGCCGGGTCGCACTGGGCCGGCGTCCTCGTGTCGATCGTCGCACTGCCCGTGTCCTGGTACTTCCTCCACCTGGGCGCCGCCCGGGCGGTCGAGGCGGGGGACCCGCTGCGCTTCTCCATCCACGCCGGCGCGCTGACGGCCCTCGCCATCGGCGCCTGCGCCCTGGTCGTGGCCCTGTGGACGGCGCGGCGCTCCAGCCTCGGTGTCACCGTCGTCGGTGTGCTGTCGACCCTCATCGGGGTGGTCGCCGTCGCGCTCCCCAGCGTGCTCAGCAGTGCGCTCACCCCGACGCTGGAGCGTCTCACCATCCACTCCGACCTCGGGGCCGACCTCGCCGCCTACCTGTGGACCGACGCGGTCACCGGCAAGTTCCTCGCCTTCGGCCTGTTCATGCTCATGGTGGGGTGGGTGTCCCACTCGGCCCGGCGGGCCGGACGCCGCGAGCAGGAGGTCATCATCCGGGGGCGGCACGCCGCCTGAGCCGACGGCCGTCAACGGCCGCCGTCAACGACCACCACGACTCGGAACAGCACGCGCACGCGGGCACCGGTCCGTACCCTGGGGCGGTGCCCGCCTCTTCCCACACCGCGCCGATGACCAGCTCGAGGGACGGCGCCCGCGACGCCGTGCCCGTCGTCATCGGATACACCACCCTCGGCCTGGCCGCCGGGATGCTTCTCAGCGCTTCCGGGCTGGCCTGGTGGTGGGCGCCGGTGTGGAGCCTCGTCATCTACTCCGGGACGATGCAGATGCTCCTGGTCCCCCTGGCCGCGGCCGGGGAGCCGCTGGCCGCCATCACCGCATCGGCGGTGTTCGTCTCGGGCAGGCACGTGTTCTACGGGCTGGGGTTCCCCCTGGACCGGGTGCGCGGGGGCAGGCTGGCGCGGCTCTACGCCGTGCACGCGATCACCGACGAGGTCTACGCGCTCCTGGCCTCCAAGGACCGCCTCGCCATGAGCGGCCGCTACATCCTGACCGTCGAGGCGCTCAGCCACTCCGCCTGGATCACGGGGACGACGGCGGGGGCGCTGGCCGGCGCAGGCCTGGCCTCCCTGGTCGGGGAGCGCATCGAACTGCTCGGCTTCGTCCTGACGGCGCTCTTCGTCGTCCTGGCCATTGAGAACTGGCGGACCCACCCCGATCCCACGGTCCTCATCCTGGGGGTGTGCTCCGGGGGCGTGGCCATCGCCGTCGGAGGCTCCGCCGCGCTGCTCAGTGGGCTCGGGATCCTGGCCGCCGGGCTGGTCGCCCTCTACGCCTGGCGGAGGCGTGAGAGTCGGGGAGCGGCACCTCCCGGGGCGTCCGAGCCACCCCAGACATCCGGGCCTCCCGGAGCCTCCGGCCCGCCGGCCGGTCCCGCCGACGGACGAAGCGCAACCCTCGAGCCGGCAGACCGCCCATGCTGAACCCGGCCCAGGTCCTCATCGCCCTCGTCGTCGTCGCGGCCATCACCTACGCCTGCAGGATCGCCCCCTTCGCCCTCCTGCGCGGACGGGGCCGCAGCCCCCTGCTCTCCTTCCTGTCCACGGCGATGCCCCTGGGCGTCATGATCGTGCTCGTGGCCTACACCGTGGGCCAGGTGAGCCTCGACCCGGCCACATGGTTGCCCCCGGCCACCGGGATCGGTGCGACGGCGGGCCTGCACCTGTGGCGCCGCTCCATCGCCCTGTCCCTCATCGGGGGCACGGCCGTCTACGTCGCCGTCTCCCTCCTCATGACCTGAGGCACCCTGAGGAGGCCGCCCGGCGCAGGAGCGTCCTCCTCGCCACCGCCCCGACCGGCCCCGGCCCCGAGGAGACGATCATCTAGGCTGTCCTTCGTGCCTGTGACCGTCAATCGACCCGGCCCCTGGACCCACCGCGACCTGAGCGCCGGCGGTACCCGTTTCCATGTGGCCCTCGCCGGGCCCGAGGCCCCCGTGGTCGACTCCTCCGACGCGGCCAACGACCCGCCTGCCCCGCTCATTCTGCTCCTGCACGGCTTCCCCGAGTGCTGGTGGACCTGGCGGGAGATCATCCCCGGCCTGGCCGACGCCGGGCACCGCGTGGCGGCCATGGACCTGCGCGGCTTCGGCGGCTCGGACCGGCCGCCCTCGGGCTACGACCTGGTGACCCTCGCCCAGGACGTCATGGCCGTCGTCCGGGCCCTGGGGCACGAGCGGGTGGTCGTCGTGGGCTCTGGACTGGGCGGGCAGGTCGCCTGGGTGCTGGCCGGGCTGTCCCCGTCGACGACGGCGGCCATCGTCCCGGTCGGGGCGCCGCACCCGGTCGCGGTCCGCTCGCTCAGGGGCCGGTCCTTCTCCGGGTCGGCGCTGCAGTACCTGTCCTTCAAGCTCCCCGTCCTGCCGGAACGCTCCTTGAGCACGACGGCGGGGGTCGAGGGGCTCCTGCGCTCCTGGGCCGGTCCGCGCACGAAGTCGGAGGTCGCCGAGTCCGCCGGCTATTACGCCGCACTCATGGCGCGCCCCGGTGCGGCACGCTCGGCGCTGGAGACCGTGCGTCGCACCCGCCTGTCGCGCTCCGAGGCCGTCGCGCTCGGCGCGCCGGTCGGCGTCCCCGTGCTCTCCGTCCAGGGCGAGCTCGACCCCGTCCAGCCCGCCCAGGCCTACGCCCGCGACACCCACCACGTGGCCGGCAGGCTTCACCAGGCGACGATCCGCGGGGTCGGCCACTTCCCTCAGGTCGAGGCGCCCGCCGAACTCCTCACAGTCCTCCTGCCCTTCCTGGCCGAGGCCGCCTGAGCACCCGGTCCGACCCGGCCGCCCCTCCGGCGACCGGTGGACGGCCGCCCCTCGGCCACCCCTCGGCCGGCCCGCGCCGGCAGCCCGGCACGTCTCATCCGGCCCTGCTCCCGGCTCCCGTCTGGCGACCGCTCCCCTGGCTCAGGCGACGCCCACCCGTGGACACAGGTCCTGCGAGGCCAGGGCGCAGTCGCCGCACCGCGGGGAGCGGGCCCGGCACACCGCGCGCCCGTGCTCGATGAGGCGGTGGCAGCCGTCGGTCCACCGCCACGGCTCCCACAGGGAGGCGATGTCGCGCTCGACGGCGCGCGGGTCGGTCGCCGTCGTCCACCCGAGCCTCCGGGACAGGCGCCCGACGTGGGTGTCGACGGTGATCGCGGGGACACCGAAGGCGTTGCCCAGAACGACGTTGGCGGTCTTGCGCCCCACACCCGGCAGCGCCTGGAGGGCCGCGGCATCGGCGGGGACCCGACCGCCGTCGTCGGCCACGAGCTCGGCGCCCAGGCCAATGAGCCGCTCGGCACGGGTGCGCTGCATCCCCAGGGGCCGCAGCAGCGCCTCGAGCTCGGCGCGGTCGGCCCCGGCCAGCGCCACCGGGTCGGGCCACCGGTCGAAGAGCTCCGGGGTGATCGTGTTGACCCGCGCGTCGGTGGTCTGCGCCGACAGGACCGTGGCCACGAGCAGCTGGAAGGCGTTGCTGTGGAGCAGCGCGCAGCGGGCGTCGGGGTAGAGGCGGATCAGCTCGTCATCCACCGCGGCCGCCCGCTGCCCGGGTGTCATCGCAGCCCTGTTCCCCGCCATCATGCCTCCCTGATCCGCGGCGGCGCCCCACCCGCACCTCGGGCACCTCGCTCGTGATACGGTCCGCATTCGCGCAACGACGCGCCAGCGACCTCATTTGACCCGAGACACGCGAAGACTACAATGCTCGACGGCGTGCCACAGGTCACAAGCCATGGCAGGATGGGGCAGGTCAGGAACACACGGACAGACGAAAGCCCGCCTACCGGGCCCCCAGCAGACGACACCACAGGAGGACCGTCGTGGAAGACAGCATCATCTCCAGAATCCCGCTCTTCGAGGGAATGAGCTCCGAGGAGCAGGACGAGCTGCGCGCCATGATGGCGCAGACGACCCTGCGGCGCGGCGAGATCCTCTTCAACGAGGGCGAGCAGGGGGACCGCCTCTACATCCTGCTGTCGGGCAAGGTGAAGCTCGGCCACGCCTCGGCCGACGGCCGCGAGAACCTCCTCGCCGTGCTCGGCCCCGGCGAGGTCGTCGGCGAGCTGACCCTGTTCGACCCGGGCCCGCGGTCGACCACGGCCACCGCCGTGGCCCCCACCGACCTGCTCGCCCTCGAGCACGGCCAACTGATGGGCTTCATCGAGTCCCACCCGGCCTTGGCCAAGGACATGCTGCGCGCCCTCGCCCAGCGCCTGCGCCGGACGAACACGGCGCTGGCGGACCTGGTCTTCTCCGATGTCCCGGGCCGGGTGGCCAAGGCGCTGCTCGACCTGGCCGACCGCTTCGGCTCGCCGACCGAGGACGGCGTGCACGTCCCCCACGACCTCACCCAGGAGGAGCTCGCCCAGCTCGTGGGCGCCTCCCGCGAGACGGTCAACAAGTCGCTGGCCGAGTTCGTCTCCCGCGGCTGGATCCGCCTGGAGGGACGGGCGGTCACGCTGCTCGACGTCGACCGCCTGCGCCGCCGCGCACGTTGAGGCCCAGCGTCTTCCCGGGGGCCGACACGGCCTCCACCCGGACAGGCCCGCCCCGGCGCCGCACATGGCGCCGGGGCGGGCCGCGTTCAGGCGCGGGGGCGCTTGAGGTAGGCGACGAGGTTCTCCGATCCGGCCGGGCCGGGGACGACCTGGACCAGCTCCCAGCCGTCAGCCCCCCACTGGTCGAGGATCTGCTTGGTGGCGTGGGTGAGCAGCGGGACGGTGGCGTATTCCCATGTAGTCATGGCCCGAGCCTACGGGCACTGACCGGGCACGGGCGAGCAGTCCGGTAGGCGGCCGGGGCCTGGCCACGGCGTCGACGGCACCCTTCGGCGTCACGGAGTCGACGACGCCGTCAGCGGACGCGGGCAAGGTGCTCAGCGGACGCGGGCCAGGATCCTGGGGGCACGGCGGGCGTGGATCTCCGCCACCAGCTCGTCGTCCTCGCGCCGCAGCCAGGCCGTCCAGTCCGTCACCTCGGGGAAGCGGCGCAGCAGCGCCCGACGCTCCCGCTCGGTCAGGCCGCCCCACACGCCGAAGGAGGACTCGGTGTCCAGAGCCTCCGCCAGGCACTCCATGCGCACCGGGCAGGAGAAGCACAGTGAACGGGCGTCGCGCTGCTCCGCCCCCTTGCCGAAGAGCTGGTCAGGCTCGCCCCCCGAACAGGCGGCGCGAGCCGCCCAGGTCTGGTCGCTCGTCGTCATCTCTCACTCCCATGCGCAAGCCAGGGTGGCCGACCCCCATGTCAGCCGCGTCACATCTCCGACCGTATGCCAATCGTCATTCATTGACCAAATCCTTGCCCCGAGGCCCCCGCCCCGACCGCGGCGCTGCAGGTGCGACCAAAGCCCGGCACGGCGCGGCCGCCGGTCCAGCCTGGGATCTACGTCCCAGGTTCAGCGCTCAGCGCAGCGCCCCCGCGCGCACCGGCAGGCCCATTGAGGGCGTCGTGGCCCACAGCGCCAACCGGGCGTCAGGCCGTATCGTGGTGACCATGTCGACGTCTCCTCCCCGCGGCCGGTCACTGTCACCCGCCCAGGTCGTCTCGATGCTGCTGGTCTTCCTGCTGCTGTCGAGCGCCGGCGGCCTGCTCACCGCGGGCTTCGCGATGCCCTTCGTGGGCGCCGCCTCGGCGCTGACCAACGCCTCCGCGCAGCTGTTCGACGAGCTGCCCGACGACTTCAACGTCCTCGAACCCTCCGAGATCTCGGTGATCCGCGCCTCCAACGGGCAGCAGATCACCCAGTTCTATGCCGAGAACCGCATCGTGGTGCCACTGTCGGAGATGTCGGTCAACATCCAGAACGCGATCATCGCGGTGGAGGACCAGCGCTTCTACCAGCACAAGGGGGTCGACCCGGCGGGCATCGTGCGCGCCGTCGTGTCCAACGCCAACTCCGGTGACACCCAGGGCGCCTCAACCCTGACCCAGCAGTACGTGCGCAACGTGCTCATCGAGGCCGGCCTGCGCAGCGACGACTCCGCCGCGATCGCCGCGGCGAAGGCTCCCACCGTCGCCCGCAAGCTCCGCGAGATCAAGTACGCCCTGACCCTGGAGCAGAAGTACACCAAGCAGCAGGTCCTCGAGGGCTACCTCAACATCGCCGCCTTCGGCCCCTCGACCTACGGCGTCGAGGCCTCCTCGCGCTACTACTTCTCGCACTCGGCCGCCGAGCTGACGATCCCCGAGGCGGCCCTGCTGGCCGGCATCACCAACGCCCCGGGCGCCTACGACCCGGAGACCTACCCGGACAAAGCCAAGTCCCGGATGGACTGGGTCCTCAAGAAGATGTACGAGGAGCAGTTCATCACCGAGGAGGACTACCAGGCGGGCCTGGCGACCCAGATCTCCGACATGCTCCGGATCACCTCGACTCCCGGCGGCTGCGCCGCGGCCGGGAGCGCGGCCTACTTCTGCGAGTACGTCGTCTCTGAGATCGAGAACTCCGAGCTCTACGGCGCCTCGGAGGCCGAGCGCCGCCAGCTGCTCCTGCGCGGAGGGCTCGACATCACGACCACGATCGACCTGGACAAGCAGGCGGCGGCGGACGCCGCCGTCCAGGAGTACGTGCCCACGGGCGACGCCTCCGGGGTCAAGGCCGCGCTGGCCTCGGTCGAACCGGGGACCGGCAGGATCCTGGCACTGAGCCAGAACACCACCTACGGCGAGGCGACCTCCGGGGACTCCTCGACGACGCAGATCTCCCTCAACGTCGACGCCTCCCACGGCGGCATGGAGAACAGTGACGGCACGAGCGGCTTCCAGCCCGGATCGACCTTCAAGGCCTTCGTCCTGGCCCAGTGGTACGCCTCGGGGCGATCAGGCTACGAGACGATGAACACCGACCCCACCACCTTCCCGGCCTCGACCTGGACGATCTCGTGCGACCCGTCCAAGGCCGACTCCTGGAAGGTCGGCAACGCCAACTCCTCCGAGGGCGGGACGCACAACGTCATCCAGAACACCGCCATGTCGATCAACGTCGGTTACGCCAGGATGACCTCCAAGCTCGACATCTGCGACATCACGGGGCTGGCCGCCAAGATGGGGGTGACCAACAACGGCGGTGAGGCCCTGTCCCCCTCGCCCTCGATCGCACTGGGATCCCAGGAGGTCACGCCCCTGCAGATGGCCAACGCCTACGCGACCTTCGCCGCCAGCGGCCTGTACTGCAAGCCGATCGCCATCGACAAGATCGTCGACACCGACGGCAACGAGATGCCCGTGCCCTCGGCCGAGTGCACCCAGGCGATGGATGCCACCGCGGCCAACCGCACAACGGCCACGCTCCAACAGGTGCTCACCTCCCAAGGCACCGGACGCAACGCCATCCTTGCCGGCGGACGCCCCGCAGCGGGCAAGACCGGGACGACGGAGAGGATGGACAACGCCTGGTTCGTCGGCTACACTCCGCAGCTGGCCGCAGCGGTGTGGCTCGGCCACTCCGAGGGCTACTCGCCGATGGACGACCAGTGGATCGGCGGGCGCTACTACTCCACGATGTACGGCTCGGACGCTCCGGCCCCCCTGTGGAAGATGTACATGGACGCCGCCCTCGGCTCGGCGGCGGTCGAGGGCTTCCCCCAGGTGAGCCTGGGCGCCGGCTCATCGTCGTCCTCCTCCTCGTCATCGTCCTCCACATCCTTCCAGTCCAACCGGGAGGGGAACACCTCTGACGGTCAGGCGACACAGGAGGCGCAGGAGCCCGCGCAGCCCGAGGAGCCGGTGGTCGTTGAGGAGCAGGAGGGCGCCAGGGCGCCCGAGGAGCAGGCCATCACGGAGGACGACTGAGATGGCGCCACGCCTGACGGTGCCGACCGCGCTGGGCACGGTCGGCCTGGCCGGGGCGGGACTGCTCGGTTACGCCCTGCTGGAGGCCCGATGGCCGGTTCTGCGGCGCGTCGACGTGCCGGTCCTGGCCCGCGGTGAGCAGCCGCTGACCATCCTGCACCTGTCCGACCTCCACCTCACCGACCGCACCGAGGCCAGGGTGGCCTGGGTGCGCGATCTTGCCCGTCTGCGCCCCGACGTCGTCGTCAACACCGGCGACAACCTGTCCTTCGCCTCCGGGCTGGAGCCCCTGCGCCACGCCCTGGAGCCCTTCACGGGCCTGCCGGGCGCCTTCGTCCTGGGCGACCACGACTACCGCACGACGGTCTTCAAGCTGCCGACGCGCTACCTGCTGCGCGACCCGCGCACGGCGAACGACCCCGCGCGGGAGGCGGCGATCGAGGAGCTGCCCTGGGAGGAGTTGCGTAACCTCCAGGCCGACGGCGGCTGGGTCGACCTGACCAATGCGCGCGGCTCGCTCGAGGTCGGTGGACGCCGCATCGCCCTGGTCGGCGTCGATGACCCCCACGCCGACCGCGACGTCTACCCGGCACCGCAGGTCAGCCCAACGCCGGCGGAATCCTCCGCACCTGCGGTGCTCGGCAGCGACGGCGAGCCGCTGCGGCTGGGTCTTCTTCACGCCCCCTACCGGCGGGTCCTGGACGCCATGGCGGCCGAGGGGGTCGGCTTTGCCATGGCCGGGCACACCCACGGCGGCCAGCTGTGCCTGCCCGGTGCCGGCGCCCTCGTCACCAACTGCGACCTGGACCGCGGCCGCGCCTCCGGGCTGTCGAGGTGGCCCGTGCCGGCCGTCGGCGACCACGAGGGTGCCACAGGTGACCGCGTGGGTGCCAGCGGCAGCCGGGGCGGTGCGGGCCGGCCGGGAACAGGCGACAGCGACACCCAGGACATGTACCTGCACGTCTCCGCGGGCCTGGGCACGAGCCCGTACACCCCGGTCCGCGTCGCCTGCCGACCCGAGGCCACGCTGCTCACGCTGCTGCCCGCCTCCTAAGCCGCCGGTGCGCCGGAGGCGCGGCGCAACCTCCCTTCGGGCGGACGTGACGCAGGACTCAGCAAGGCGATTTCCCTCCCCCACCTGCCGATGGATATAGTGTCTGCGCTGCACACGGGGTGTGGCGCAGTTTGGTAGCGCGCTTCGTTCGGGACGAAGAGGTCGTGGGTTCAAATCCCGCCACCCCGACGACGAGGACGCCCGCGAGCTTGCTCGTGAGGCGTCGGAGGAGGAAGGGGTTGCAGGCCCCCCCCGGGCCGAACACCCCGACGACGAGGACGCCCGCGAGCTTGCTCGTGAGGCGTCGGAGGAGGAAGGGGTTGCAGGCCCCCCGGGCCGAACACCCGTCAGCATGTGGCTGCCGTCTGAGACGGCAGCCACTTTTCGTTGGAACGATGACCCACAACACGATCGCCGGGCACCCGCCCCCGCCAGGTCCGCCCGCCCGAGCACACCAACACCGCCCTTGACGCCTACACCAAGTCGCACAGCACCACCGCCGCCAGTGCCGTCATCCGGCCCTCGAGGCCTACCTCACAGACCAGGACACCCCGCCGCCTGACGGCGTCGGCCTCTCGTTCCCCGCCGATCCCCACGAGCGCCCGTACCCGGGACAGCACCTCACCGGTGGTCACCGGCCGCGCCCCACAGACTCCAGGGTCTGAACCCGTTGCCTCTCGAGCCAGGCGACGACATCGCTCACACGGGAGCGGACCGCACCCTTGAGCCGGACGTAGGCGGGACCGCGGATGGTGGAGCGCCAGTTGTCGAGCGTCCGGGACGACAGCGAGAGCATCACCGCCAGCTCCTTGACGGTAAGCATGTTCTCCCGGCGCTCCATCTGCGTGCTGTCTGTCATCGCCACCCCTACCCACGAGGATCGCATACGCAAGAGTCATGTCCCGGTAGTGGTCGGAACACCTGTGGAGGCGGTCGGCGCAGCCCAGGAAACCGGTCCGGTTCGCGGCAAACAGGTTCACTCGGCGCGCTCAGGGGCCCTCAACGCCTCCAGGCACAACCGGACCACTCGCTCCTTAAGCTCCTCGACACTTCCTCGGTGCTGCCATGATCCCCACCCCTCCGTGGACTCATACCCTCCACCACACCCAGGACAATCCAGTTATCGGTTCAGGCCGGAGGGCTTGCGGAGGGCGGGTGCCTGGGTGGGGTTGTGGCTGGCGGCGGGGCGGCGGCGCGGGCGGTCACGGTGTCCTTGATCTGTCGGGCCGTGCGGGTGGTGGCCGGCCCAGATGACCGCCACCGGGCGCCGTCATGCGCACCGGGGCGCCCGGGCGGGTGTGCTGGTGCGGGCCTGAAGGGGTGCCTTGCACATGATCACCCCGTGACGGTGGGGGTGGATCCTTGAGAACCCGCTGTTTTATGATCGTTTTGTAGCAGCCGGCGCACGTTGAAATGTGCACCGGGCACCTCGATGCACATTTTTGGGCTCCACCGCCGCCGCGGCAGCCATGGCCGGCGGAGGAATTCGGCGGGATTCCGCGGTTCCCCCTCGACACATCCCACCCACCACTCCACTGTTATGTGCATCACCCGACCATGGGGGTGAGGTAACGATCCCTCCCCGGCGCCCGGGCACCGGCTACCACCAGTGGTACGCGTGTCGTGCGCAAGGCCTTTGGGGCAATGTCCAGGCTGTCACCGATTCTCGCCGGGTTCCCGGTGTGGGTCCACGTGCTGCCCACACCAGACCCATGGACGTAACCGTCGGGCCTGCGCCCGGCCGCGCCATATGTACCGATCTCGAGGTGCCACATCTCTCGACCTCGAGGTGCCATGTCTCCCGATCTCGGGCAGGGCACGAGGTCCCGCCTGACATGCCCGCCCACCACCGGGCCCCACCTGCCCGTCGATACCCGCCGTGCAGACTTCTCCGCCCTCCGGTCCCGCCTGCCGCACCGCCGTGCCGACCTCCAGCGCATAGGATCGGGGCGTCCGGCCCCCGGAGGAGACACATGCGCATCACGCACCTGCACCGCCTCGAGCTCAGCCTTTTCCCGATCATGTCGGTGCTGTTCGTCGTCTGGACCGTGCTGGTCATCACCGACGGGGCCCGCACTCTGGATACCCACCTGCGCCCGCCGCTGCTGGATCCGCGCTCGGCCCCGGGGCAGATCTCCGAGGCGTTCTCGCTGCTCACCCACCCCTTCGTCATCTTCCCGGCGATCGGCGTGGCTGCCTATCTGTCCTTCCAACGCAGGATGCGCCGCCTGGCGGTGGCCCTGGGGGTCGCGGCGCTGGCAATCCCCCTGCAGGGACTGCTCGCCTTCTGGATCGACCGGCCCCGCCCGCCGACGGCCTTCGCCGACTCGATCTCCCACGTCGGCGGTGCCTACCCTGCCAGCCATGTCACGGCTGTGACTGTCGGGGCCTGGGTGCTCATGACCCTCGCCCGGGCCCACCGGCGCCCCGGGTCCTCGATGGCCCGGTCCGCGATCCTCGCCACGACCGCCGTCACGCTGACCGCCGTCTGCCAGTGGACGATGGGCCTGACCTACGTCTCCGATGTCATCGGCGGCCTCCTCCTGGGAGCGGCGGTGGCCAACCTCGCGCTGCTCGTCGGCGGGGTGGACACCATCCTGTCCAACTGGGCCCGTCTGGGCCTGCCCGAGGGCGACATCGACAAACGCGCAGCCATCGTCTTCAACCCCACGAAGTTCGACGACCTGTCACTGCTGCGCCGACGCGTCGAGTCCGAGGTTCTCGCCGCCGGCTGGCAGCCCACCGTGTGGTTGGAGACCACGCCGGACGACCCGGGCCATGAGGCCGCACGCCGCGCACTGGACACGGGGGTCGACGTCGTCCTGGTCGCGGGGGGCGACGGGACTGTACGGGCCGTGTCTGCAGAGCTGTCTGGCACCGGCACTCCGATGGCCCTCCTGCCCTCGGGCACGGGCAACCTCCTGGCCCGTAACCTCGGGATCCCCCTCGACATCGACGACGCCCTGCGCCTGGCCCTGACCGGCGCCGCCCGCAGCATCGACGTCGTGCGCGCCCGCACCGACGACGCCGACGAGCGCTTCGTCGTCATGGCGGGGCTGGGCCTGGACGCGCAGATCATGGACGCAACCAACGACGGGCTCAAAAAGGTCATCCGTGCGGGAGCCTACGCCGTGGCCGCCGTCCAGAACGCCGTGCCCAACCCCTTCCCGGCCACGGTCACCCTCGACGACGGCGAGCCCACCGAGCAGGACGTCGTCATGGTCCTTGTGGGCAACGTGGGCACGATCACGGCAGGAATGACGCTCTTCCCCCAGGCCTCGCCCTCCGACGGCCGGATCGACCTCATGCTCGCCAGCCCGGACAAGGTCATCGACTGGGCCCGGCTGGGTGCCCAGATCCTCACCGGCAAGGACATGGAGGGCTTCGCCACCTTCTCAGCCGCCCGGTTGCACATCGAGACCGACGAGCCGGTGCCCTTCGAACTCGACGGCGACACCGCCGGCACCACCCGGTCCCTGACAGTGGAGGTCGAGCCCGGGGCCCTGCGTGTCATCGCCCCCGACGCCTGAGGCCGGTCCCGCGCGCCCCCTCCTGCCCGGGACCGGACTCGTGCAGTCACGCCGTCCCGCCCGACTCCCGCCGGAGACGCCCCGGACACCCCGGGTCACGGGCTCCTCTAGACTGACGCCGCCCCGTCGTCGACCCGCAGGAGCCCCACTGATGGACCTGTCCCCCGCCGCCTCGCTGCGATCGCGCGTGACCATCGCCCTGGGCCGGGCCGCCCGCACCGCGGCACGCCTGCGCGGAGGGGGCTCGGGTGGCACCGCCCTGCCGGGCCTCGTCGTCGAGCGCACCGACCCGGGGTTCCTGGCCCGCACCCTCGGCCAGCTGCCCCACGGTGTCATCGTCGTGTCGGGAACCAACGGCAAGACGACCACAACGAAGATGGTCGTTCAGCTCCTGCGGGACCAGGGCCTGCGAGTGCTCACCAACCGCTCCGGGTCCAACTTCGTGCGCGGCGTGCTGGCCTCCCTGCTCACCGAGGTCGACGCTGGCGGCCGCCTGGACGCCGACATCGCCGTCCTGGAGCTCGACGAGGCCCACGCGGTGCGCTTCGTCGAGCTCGTCCGACCGCGCGCCGCCCTCCTGCTCAACGTCATGCGCGACCAGCTCGACCGTTTCGGGGAGATCGACTACACCGCCTCCCTCCTGCGCCAGGTCGCCGCCGCCACGACCGGGGTCGTCGTCGTCAACGCCGATGACCCCCGCCTGGCCGCGGACCACTTCCTGACCGGCCTGACGGCCCGCAGCGCATCCTTCGGCGCCGGCGAGGAGCTGCGCTCGCTGTTCCTGTCCGACGACGACCTGCGCACTGGTCACACGGGGTCCCGGGCCCCCCGCCCCGAGTCCTGCCCTGCCCCCCGGGTGCTCCTGGAGTCCATCGAGGACCAGCGGGCCGTCGTCACCGTGGACGGCCAGGCCCACACGATCGACTTCGCCATCCCCGGGATCCACAACATGCTCAACGCCTGCGCCGCGCTGGGCCTGTGCCTCGAGGTGCTCGGCGACCGCGCCGACCTGCCCCGGCTCCTGACCACTCTGAGCGCGGTCGAGGCGGCTTTCGGCCGCGGTGAGGTCCTCGAGCTCGACGGGCGCCGCATCCAGCTCGCCCTGGTCAAGAACCCCGCCGGATTCCGCATGAGCCTGCTCTCGGCGGCGACAGCCACCGCCGACGAGGTCGTCATGATCGCCATCAACGACGAGTACGCCGACGGACGGGACATGTCCTGGCTCTGGGACGTCGACTTCACCGGGCTGCGCGACGGCGTGGCCGTGGTCACCGGTGTGCGCGCCTGGGACATGGCCCTGCGCCTGCGCTATGAGGAGGTCCCGGTCGGGGCCGTCGAGCCGGACCTGGACGCGGCTCTCGAGCTGCTGCGGGCGGCCGCCGCCGCGGCCGACGACGGCCGGGGCCGCCCGATGCGCGTGTTCACCACCTACACCGCGATGCTGGCCCTGCGCGCACGGCTGGGGCAGATCACCGACGTCGAGGAGGCCATGGCATGAGCAGCACGAACGGCACGGGCGGCACGGGCGGCGCAGGCGGCACCGGTCAGACGCATGGGGGCGTGTGGGAGCACACGACCCAGGGCCCGGCACGCGGGAGGCTGCGGGTCCTCCAACTCTACCCGCGCGACATGAACATCTATGGGGACTGGGGCAACACCCTCGTCCTGGTACGGCGCGCGCAGTGGCAGGGCTACGACGTCGAGCTCCTGTCCTATGACCCCGGTGACGAGCTGCCCCGGGACGTCCACCTCGTCGTGGGCGGCGGCGGTCAGGACTCGGGGCAGAGCCGGATCAAGGACGACCTCAGCTCCCGCGCCGGCGAGCTGCGGGCCTGGGCCGCCGACGGCGTGCCCATGCTCGTCATCTGCGGCCTCTACCAGCTCTTCGGGCACCGCTTCGCCACCGGCACGGGCTCGGTGATCCCCGGCATCGGTGTCATCGACGCCGAGACCGTGGCGGGCGACGGTCGCCTCATCGGCAACATCACCCTCGATGCGGGCGCCCTTGGTCAGGTGGTCGGCTACGAGAACCACTCGGGGCTGACGACGCTGGGCCCGGGAGCCAAGCCCTTCGGCCGGGTGCTGAGCGGCAACGGCAACAACGGCACCGACTCCACCGAGGGCGCGCGGGTCCACCACCTCATCGGGACCTATCTGCACGGCTCCCTGCTGCCCAAGAACCCGGTGGTCGCCGACTGGCTGCTGGCCCGGGCGGTCGAGCACGCGGGCGGCGCCTGGGACCCGGCTCCCCTCGAGGACCCGGTCGACGCCTGGGCGGACAAGGCGCGCGCCGTCGCCATGTCCCGCCCCCGCTAACCGCGAGATCGGGACATATGACACCTCGAGATCGGGACATATGGCACCTCGAGTTCGCCGCATCTGGCACGACGTGCAGACCCCCCGGGACGGATGGTTCCCGGGGGGTCTGCACGTCATCGGGGCCGGTTCGTACGACGTCGCGTTCGTACCTTGCGTGCCCAAGTCGCACCATCAACCTCCGGTCTGGAGGCACAAGGTACGAACACGGCGGCCGAGGGCCTGGTGAGCAAGGCTCAGTCTCTCAGCCCCGATCTCGAGGTGTCATATCTACCGATCTCGGCGGTGAGGGGCGGCAGAGAGGTCGGTGGGGTGGGTGGGAGGCGCCGACGGCGCGGGGATCATCTACGCTGACTGCATGCCGATCCCCGACTTCATCGTGTCCCTGCGCTCCAAGATCGGTCGCGACCAACTGTGGCTCCCCGGGGTCAGCATCGTCGTCCTCGACGAGACCGACCGGGTGCTCCTTGGCAGAAGGGCGGACAACGGCCGATGGGGCGTCATCTCGGGCATCCCGGAGCCGGGTGAGCAGCCCGCAGCCGCGGCGCTGCGCGAGTGCATCGAGGAGACCGGCGTCGACCCGGACATCCTCGGGGTGTGCCGTGTACTCGCGGAGAAGCCCCTCACCTTCCCCAACGGCGACCGCTGCGTGTTCATGGACACGACCTTCGTGGCGCGCGCCCGCCCCGAGGCCGCGGCCCGGGCCCACGTCGGGGACGAGGAGTCCACCGCGGTGGGCTGGTTCGCGCTCACCGACCTGCCCGAGCCCCTCGTGACGACGACGCCCCCGCGCATCGAGGCCGCCCTGGACTGGCTCGCCGACCCGGTCCGCGCGGCACGCTTCGTGCGCTGAGACCTCCCCCGGACCACCGCAGCCGAACCGCAGCCGACCCGGGCCGACGACCGCCTGCGGACCGGCGCCACCGGGGCAGCCCGGCGTGACGTCGGACCGGCAGGAAAGAGCGAACGGCGACCAGTGGGCCGGCGGGGCCGCCGCGCGCGAGGAGCGGCCCCCAGGCGCGCGCCTGGGCTGCCTGGGCGGCCCGGCGACCGCCGCGCCCGGCGAGCGGTCGCGGCACACCCGAGTGGTGCGGCGCCACCCGCCGCTTTTGCCAATAAGTGAACTAAGGCTATCCTGATCTTGACGCGAGCCGTGATCGGTTCGCAACCATTCCAGCCAAGCCTCGCGCCACCGAGCACGACCGACCCGAGGAGCCCCGTGACCACCGCAGTGGAGCAGACCGCCACGGCGGTCAACGACACCGTCACCGAGCTGTCCGCCCTGCGCAGGGGGGCACGTGCACGCATCTGCTCGATCTCGACCGCCCGCGGCACCGGGCTCGCACGCCGCCTGGTGGACCTGGGTCTGGATCCCGGGCGGACTATCGAGGTCATCCGCCGGGCCCCACTGGGCGACCCCACCATCTACCGGGTGGCCGACTACGAGTTGGGCCTCCGCCGTCAGGAGGCCGACCTCGTCCTGGTCGAGGTGGTCGCATGAGCACCGAACCCGGAACCGCCGTGCCCGCGGTGAGCGCTCCGCCGGAGCACCACACCGGCGCCGCCCACAGCACCTGTCACGAGGAGGGGGGCTCATGCCACTGCGGCCAGGCCTCGGGCCCGGTCCACCCCGGCGCCGAGCGGATCGCCCTGGCCGGCGCCCCCAACTCCGGCAAGACCTCCATCTACAACGCCCTGACCGGCCTGCGCGCCAAAACCGGCAACTACCCGGGTGTCACCGTCTCGCGAGCGATGGGAACCTGCGCTCTGAGCGCCGACGAGGCCGGGGGACAGTCCCGCCGGATCACGGTCGAGGACCTGCCCGGCGCCTACTCCCTGGAGCCCATGAGCCCCGACGAGCAGGTCGTCCACGATGTGCTCACCGGCTCGGCCCAGCAAATCGAGCCCCCCGACGCCCTCGTCGTCGTCGTCGACGCCACGACCCTGTCGCGCTCCCTGGGCTTCGTGGCCCAGACCCTCGCCCTAGGGCTGCCGACCTGCCTGGCGGTGACGATGACCGACGAGCTGGTCCGCCGCGGCGGACGGCTCGACGTCGAGGCCCTCAGTACCGCCCTCGGCGTGCCCACGGTGCGGGTCATCGGCAACCGTCGCACCGGCATCCCCCAGCTGCGCGCCGCCCTGGGCTCCTGGCAGGACTGGTCGCGCGTGCCCGTGCCCCCGCCCACCGACGGCGCCGAGCGCCTCAGCTGGACAGAGTCGATCCTCGCCGCGGCGGACTACGAGCCCCCGGAGCGCGACTCGGTCACCACGGCCATCGACCGCGTTCTGCTGCACCCCGTGCTGGGCACGCTCACCTTCCTGGCCGCCATGTTCGTCTTCTTCCAGGCGATCTTCACCTGGGCGGCCCCCTTCCAGGACGCGATCGAGTCCTTCTTCGGCCTGCTCGGGGACGCCGTCCACACCTGGCTCGACGAGCCCGCCCCCCTGCTGGCGGGGCTCCTGGCCGACGGCATCATCGGCGGCGTCGGCGGCGTCCTCGTGTTCCTGCCCCAGATCGCCATCATGTTCCTGCTCATCGCCGTCATGGAGGGCGTGGGTTACATGTCCCGCGCCGCCTTCCTCATGGACCGGGTCATGGGCAAGGCGGGCCTGGAGGGAAGGGCCTTCGTCGCGCTGCTGTCGTCCTTCGCCTGCGCGATCCCCGGGATCATGGCCACCCGCACCCTGCCTAGCGCCAAGGACCGCCTGGCCACGATGCTCGCCGCACCCCTGATGACCTGCTCGGCCCGCCTGCCGGTCTACATCATCATGATCTCGCTGCTCGTCGACGAGGACACCCGCGTCGGCCCCTTCGGTGCGCGCGGCACGATCATGTTCGTCCTGTACCTGACGGGCGCCTGCTCAGCGGTGGGCGCCGCCTGGATCGTCAAGCGGCTGACCGGCCGCGGCGGGATCCTCCTGCCCTTCTACATGGAGATGCCCCCCTACCGCCTGCCGCGCGCACGCACCGTGGCGATGATGGTGTGGGACGCCTGCAAGGGCTTCCTCAAGGACGCCGGCACGATCATCCTCGTAGCCACGATCGTCGTGTGGGCGCTGCTCAACGTCCCGGCGCGCTCACAGGCCGACTTCGACGCCTTCTGCGCCGCCGACACCGAGTGCGCCTCGATTGCACAGGCCGTGGAGGATCCGGCCTCCTCGACCGTCGTCGGCCTGGACGGAGGCATGGTCACCGACGCCGAGGAGCTCGCCACCCTCTACGACGCCCAGCGCACCGGCTACATCATGGACCACTCGTGGGCCGCCTCCATCGGCCGCGCCGTCCAGCCGGTCTTCGAGCCCCTGGGCTTCGAGTGGCGGATCAACGTCGCCGTCCTGTCATCCCTGGCCGCGCGCGAGACCTTCGTGGCGACTCTCGGCCAGATCGCGGCCGCGGGCGACCCGGAGGAGCCGGCGGCCGAGCTGGCGGCGATGACCTACCAGGAGGACACGCTGACCAACCGGGCCGGTGATCCCCTGTTCAACCCGGCGACCATCGCCGCGGTCCTCGCCTTCTTCGTCTTCGCCATGCAGTGCATGGCCACGGCCGGGGTGATCCGCCGCGAGACCGGAACGTGGAAGTGGCCCGTGGTCGCCTACACCTACCTCTTCGTCCTGGCCTGGGTGGCGGCTGCCGCGGTGCGCGCCGTCGTCGACGCCCTGGTCTGAGCCGTGCGCCCCGTCCCCATGCACCCGGTGTCGACACCGGATCCGGCGAGCCTGAGGTGGGTGGTGCCCGATGGCCTGCTTCCCTTCACCGGGACGGTGGGGCGCGCCCCCGCCCCGCTCCAGGCACTGCTCGAGGACGGCACCCTCCTGTCGGTCGAGGTGGCGCCCGATGCGGTGCTCACGGTCCTGGCCGACGGCCACACGTGGTCGGGGCAAGGGCCCCGGGTGCGCAGCGCCCTGCTCGAGGCCCTCAGCCTGCCCGAGGGCTGGAGCCCTGGCCCGGGGGCGGTCGGGGCCGGGCCCGACGACGTCCTGGCGGCGGCCGCCCGCCAGATCGCCCAGGGGACCGTGGGTGAGCTGGCAGCGAGCCACGGCGGGTCCTTCACCGTCGTCGAGGTGCGCGACGGCGTCGTCGAGGTGGCGCTCGAGGGCGCCTGCCACGACTGCCCGGCAGCGGTCGTCACGATGCAGGCCCGTTTCGCCCACCTCCTGCGACGCCGCTGCCCCTGGCTGGTCGAGGTGCGCCAGCATGCCGGCGCGGCGGCCTCGAGTCTCGGGCCACCGGTATCCGTCGGCTGAGGGCGGGCCGTTCATGTCGGCGGCCGCTGCTGGTCGACAGACCGACCGGTGGCTGACCCGTCGTCGGCTGAGGGCGGGCCGCCACGGCGCCGGCCGTACCGGCCCCGATCCCGGCCGGTGTCGTCTCGCGGTCATGCTGCGGCGCCCGCGCCGACACCGGCCCGGGCGCCGCAGCATCGCCCCACGGCTCAGACCTGTGGCTGGCGCTCGGCCCACTGGTGCAGGTCGACCCTGCACCCGGTGTAGAAGGGCACGTCAGTGCGGACGTGGAGGCGCGCCTCGGTGTAGCGCTGGTGGTGGATGACCCCTTCGAGCCGGTCGAGGGAGTCGGCCTCGAAGGCGAGGATCCACTCGTAGTCGCTCAGCCCGAAGGTGGCCAGGGTCGAGCCCTTGACGTCGGGGTAGGCGGTGAAGCCGTGGCGGCCGTGCTCGGCCATGATCCGCGAGCGCTCCTGGGCGTCGAGGAGGTACCACTCGTAGGACCGCACGAAGGGGTAGACCATGCACCAGTCGCGCGGGGCGACCCCGGCCAGGCAGGCGGGGACGTGCCGGGGGTTGAACTCAGCCGGGGTGTGCAGGCCCATGCAGGACCACACCGGCTCGAGGTGGCGCCCCAGCGCCGAGGCCCGCAGGCGGTGGAAGGCCTCCTGGAGCACGAGCGGGTCCTCGGCCAGCCACCAGACCATGAGGTCGGCGTCGGCGCGCAGACCCGCAACGTCGTACCAGCCGCGGGTGGTCACGCCGGTGCCGTCGACCGCCCGGACCGCCTCGTCGACGAGCGCGTCCCTGTCCTCGGCCCGGCCCGGCAGGGCCGAGGACAGGCGCAGGACGGCGTAGAGGGCGTAGTGGGTGCCCGTGTTGATGGCGTCGAAGTCGACGTCGACGGCATCGCGCGGGTCGCGGTGCGGGCGGCGCTCCTCGTCCTCGAAGCGGTGCAGCCCGCCGGGCGCGCCGGCCGTGCCCGTCGTCTCTTTCGTTCCGGTCATGATGCGGCTCCTTGTCTGCCGTGTTTCGGTAGGTTCGTTGCGGTCGGTGTTCCGGAGGTCGTGGGTGGTGGCGGGGCCGCCGCCTCGCTCAGCCGCCGTGTCTGCCCGCGGCCTCGGTGCCACAGCCTCTGTGCTGCCATCTCAGTGCGCGGCCTCAGTGCCGCGGGCGTGCTGGGGCGGGCCGGCAGCAGCCCGGTGGGCAGACGGTGTGGAAGGGGCCGGTGCCGGTGGTCGACACCGGTGTCACTGCCTCGCCCCTGGCCGCGGCCGCCCGCTCGAGGAGCAGGTCGGCCAGGGAGGCGACGAAGGCGGGGTGCGTGCCGGCGGTGGCGGCCCGGTGGCAGGGCAGGCCGAGGGAGGCGGCCGTGCCCGCGGCCTCGGTGTCGAGGTCGAAGACGACCTCCATGTGGTCGGAGATGAAGCCGATGGGGGCCAGGACGACGCCGGTGGGCACGGACACCCGTCGGCCGTCGGTCAGCTCTCCGGCCGCCAGGGCGGTGAGGTGGTCGTTGACGTCGGGCTCGAGCCACCTGGCCTGCGGGGGGCCGGAGCGGGAGCAGTAGACGAGATCGGTCGCGGGGGGCTCCGCCAGGCCGAGGATCTCGGTGAGGACCGGCAGGAGGGCGGCGATGAGCTGCTCGTGCTGGGTCACATAGGAGACCTCGGTGCTCAGGTCCACGGCCAGGCCCGGGCAGGCCGCCGGGTCGGGCCGGTAGGCTTCCCCGGGCGGCGCCGGCCTGCCCTGCGGGGCGGCCGGCTCCCCGCCGTGCAGGGCCGGCGAGGTCCCGCTGCTTCCCGGAGCGGGCGACGAGAGGCGCTCCATCGCCTCGGGGATGGAGTGGGTGACGCACACGAGCCGGATCTCCCGGGCCTGGACCCCCTGGGCCATGAGCGCGGCGAAGGCCTCGGCGATCGCCTCGGCGTTGGCCTGGAGCATCCCGGGAGTGTTGAAGGGCGGCCTGGTCTTGTCGACGAGGAGTTCGACGGGCGGGCCGCCGGGGCCGCCGACGCGGGCGGCGGCGTCGGCCTCGGGACCGCGCCCGGTCCGGCCGTCAGCGCCGGCCGCCAGCAGGGCCAGGGCCCCCGCGAGGTCCTCGTGGTACTGCCGGCAGCCGGAGTAGGAGGCGTAGGCCGCCGTCGTCATCGCCAGGACCCGGCGGGCTCCCCTGTCGGCCAGGGAGCGCAGGGCCTCGGAGACGAAGGGGTGCCAGTTGCGGTTGCCCACGACGATCGGCAGCCGGGAGCCCCGGGTGACCAGCTCGGCCCGCAGGGCGCGGCGCAGCTCGGCGTTGCGGGCGTTGATCGGCGAGACGCCACCGAAGCGCCGGTAGTGCCCGGAGACCTCGACGAGGCGGGAGTCCGGTACGCCCCGCCCCGCGGTGGCGTTGCGCATGAAGGGCAGGACGGCCTCGGGCCCGTCCGGCCCCCCGTAGGACAGGATGAGGATGGCGTCGTAGGGCGCCAGCGGGTCGTTCACGCCCCCTCCGTCCCGGCCGTCGCGGCACCATGGCCGGCCCGGGCGCGCCGGGTCGGCCCGGAGTCGGTTCCCAGCGGGTCGGGTCGCGCCGCCTCGTGGTGGAGGGCCGCCGCCGCGCTCGATCCGACGACGAGCTCGAGGGCGTCGAGATAGGCCTGGGCCCTCCCCTGCTCGCCCGCCGTCCGGGCGGCGACGGTGGGCAGGTGGAGCAGACGCGCCGCCACCCGGCGCAGGGCCCGCGCGGCCTCGTCGACCTCGACGAGGCCGTCGACCGGCAGGCGGGCGATCTCCTCCTCGACGACGCCCTCGACGTGGGAGCGCAGGGTGCGCACGACCGGGTCCATCCGCCGCCCCGAGAGCACCCGCTCGTAGAGCTCGAGCTCCTCGTCGAGGATCGCGCGCGCCGCCTCGACCTGGGAGGCCTGCGCCTCGGGCACGCCCCGCTGCACGGCGGGCAGGTCGATGAGCACGATGCCGGGCAGGTCCCCGGCCGACTCCTCGACATCGCGGGTCAGGGCCAGGTCGAGCACGACGAGGTCCCCGCGTGCCGGCGGCCGGTCCGCCAGGACGCCGGCGACGAGCTCGCGGCTGAGCACGGGGGCGTCCAGGCCGCGGCAGGTGACGACGAGATCGGCCTGACCCAGGGCGCCGGGGAGCTCCTCAAGGGCGACCGCCCGCAGCCCCCGCTTGCGGGCGAAGGACTCGGCGCGCGCCGAGCGGGAGTGGACACGGATGTCGGTGACCCCGTGCCTGCGCAGGGAGGACACCGTGGCGCCGGCGTATGCGCCGGTGCCCGCCACGAGGACGCGCGTGTCGGGCAGGGCGGGCAGGTAGGGGGAGGCCAGGGCGATGCCGACGTCGACGACCGACCGTCCCGCGCCCGCCAACCCGGTCTCGCGGGCCACGCGCCGGGAGGCCGAGGAGGCGTGCTCGACGGCGCGGGCGATGCCCCCCGTCACGGTCCCCTCCTGGGCGGCCACAGCCAGGGCCCGGCGCAGTTGGCCGGCGATCTCCCGCTCCCCGACGACCATCGACTCCAGGCCCGCCGCGGTGGCGAAGAGCTCGCGGTGGGCCTGCGTGCCCGACCAGGTGCGCAGACGCACCCGCTCCCCAGCCGCCCCGCCCAGCGCGCCGGGTCCTCGGGCGTCGTCGGGCTCTGGGGCGAGCGGGCCGCCGGAGGCGCTTGGGCGGCAGAGGAGGACGTCCTCGACCCCCTCGCGCAGGGCCTCGACGGGCACCCCGTCCGGGGCGTCGAGGAGGAGGGCCAGCCGGTTGCACGTGCGCAGGACCAGGGCGCCGCGCAGGCCCGCAACCTCCCGGAGCAGGTCGGGAGCGCAGGACGCGGCGGCCGATCCCAGGCGCGCGACGGTGTCCAGGCCATGCGTCCGGTGGTCGCAGGACAACAGATGAAGCGTCATAACCGGCTCAGTCAATCACAGCCCACCGAATGAGGCATAATGCGCATGAGCCCATCGGAAGTTTATTACGACGCGTCATCAGAAAAAGCGACGGGAAGCGGAACATTGTTATTCCGATCACCTTCCCATCGCCTCAAACACCGCATTCCACCAGGTTTTTCCAAGCCTGCGCACAGCGGCGTCCTCGATAGCACGGGGTTGCACGCGGTGCGACGCACGGAATGCGCGTCGCACGCACATGAGGAGCATTCGCGATGATCGACGACAACCGGAGGCACCCGCGCCCGGACACTGGCCGGAACGCCCCGAGCCGGCAGGACCCGCCCGCGCCGGCGCTGCTCGAGGCCCTCGCCGGGCGCCGCCCCCGGCGTACGCCGGTGTGGTTCATGCGTCAGGCGGGGCGCTCGCTGCCCGAGTACAGGGCGCTGCGCCGGCGGGCGGGGGTCTCCATGCTCGACGCCTGCCTGACCCCGGCGCTGGCCGCCCAGGCCACGGTCCAGCCCGTCCACCGCCACGGCGTCGACGCCGCGGTCCTCTTCTCCGACATCGTCGTGCCGCTGCGGCTGGCCGGGGTGGGGGTGCGGATCGAGCCGGGCACGGGGCCGGTCATCGCCGAGCCGGTCCGTGGCGGCAGGGAGGTGGCCGGGCTGACGGCCCGCTCCTTCGGCGACGACGAGGCCGGGGCCCTGGGCGCCCAGGCCATCGGCGATGCCGTGTCGATGGTGGTCGACGAGCTCGGCTCCCCGGCCGCCCCCCCACGCCCGGGGGCCGCCGGCGCAGGGGTCTGGGGCGCGGGCAGGTCAGGGCAGGAGCACCCCGCCTTCGCCGAGCGCCGGCTCGCGGGCGCCCGGGAGTCCCGTGGCGACGCCGGCTGGACCCCGCTCATCGGCTTCGGCGGCGCCCCCTTCACCCTGGCCGCCTACCTCGTCGAGGGCCGGCCGAGCCGGGACCACCTGGCGGCGCGCACGCTCATGCACTCCGACCCCGCCGCCTGGGACGCGCTCATGACCTGGTGCGCGAGGACGACGGCGGCCTTCATGACCGCCCAGGTGCACGCGGGCGCCAGCGCCGTCCAGCTCTTCGACTCCTGGGCCGGATCCCTGTCGCCCGCGGACTACCGCGAGCGCGTCCTGCCCTACTCGGCCCTCACCCTGCGGATCGTGAGCCGGGCCATGTCGCCCACAACCGGCAGGCCGGCGCCGGTCATCCACTTCGGCACGGGGACGGCGCGGATCCTGCCCGAGATGCGCCG
The DNA here is from genome assembly GCF_030524025.1 of Actinomyces sp. Classification (GTDB taxonomy): domain Bacteria; phylum Actinomycetota; class Actinomycetes; order Actinomycetales; family Actinomycetaceae; genus Actinomyces. The sequence continues at coordinate 34,850 of NZ_JAUNHI010000022.1, forward strand.
GGCCGGCGCGCAGGCCGTCGGGATCGACAACCGCACCGACCTGGTCGAGGCGATCACCGCCCTCAGCCAGGACTCCGAGGGTCCCTGCCCCGTCCAGGGCAACATCGACCCCGCGCTCCTGGCCGCGCCGTGGGAGGTGCTGGGCGAGGCCGTCGACGCCTGCCTCGAGGCCGGGCGGCGCGCGCCGGGGCACGTGGTCAACCTCGGCCATGGGGTGCCGCCGTCAACCGATCCGGACGTCCTGACCCGGATCGTGGCACGGGTGCACGGCTCGCCGGGGTGGGAGCGCACGGCCGTCGACGGGTGGGAGTCGTGGGACGACTGGCGGGACCTGGAGGACGCGGCGTGAGCGGGCGGCAGGCTCGCCACGGCGGGGCCGGCGACCACTCCGGCCCGGGAGGGTCGGTGGCCGGGGCTGTGGCCGATCAGGCCGACCAGGCCGAGTCTGTGTCGGGCTCACTGGTCGACCGGGCCGGGTCGGGGTCGGGCTCACTGGTCGACCGGGCCGGGTCGGGGCCGGGCGCCTGGGACGCGGTCGTCGTCGGCGCGGGGGCGGCCGGGTTGTCGGCCGCCTGGGAGCTGACCCGCGCGGGCATGCGGCCCCTGCTGGTCGAGGCCGGTCCCGAGGTCGGCGGGCTTCTGCGCGCCGGGACCGTCGCGGGAGTGCGGGTCGACCTCGGCGCCGAGTCCCTGGTCCTGCGGGGGGAAGCAGTCACCCAGGCCGTCGACGACCTCGGCCTCGAGCTCCTCGCACCGGCGGGGGGCCGGTCCTGCCTGCTGGTGCCCGAGCCGGGGGCGCCCGAGCGGGGCTGGCGGTCCCACCCCTTCCCGCGCGACTCCTACCTCGGCATCCCGGCAGCCCCCCTGGCCGAGGACGTCGTGTCGATCATTGGTCAGGAGGCCGCACGCCGGGCCGCCCAGGACGCACAGCTGCCCGGCGAGGTCGGCACCGGCCCCCACGACCCGGCCGACCTGGCCTCCTTCGTCGGCGCACGCATGGGGCCCGGGGTCGTTGAGCGGCTCGTCGACCCGATCGTCACGGGCATCCACGGCTCGCCGGCCTCGGTCCTGGCGACCCAGGCCGTCGCACCGGGGCTGCGGGAGGCCACCGCGCGCCTGGGCTCGCTCCAGGCGGCGGTCGCCGAGCTCGTCGCGACCCGGTCCCGCCGCGGCGGCGGGGCCGCGGCCCTGGCCCCGCGCGGCGGGATGTTCCGCCTCGCCGAGGAGCTGCGTCGCGCCGTGGAGGCCGCGGGCGGGCGGGTGTCCACCGGCACCACGGTGCAGTGGCTGCGCCGCGGGGGCGGGGACTCCTGGTCGCTGGGCCTGGCGCCCACGGCGGAGGAGGCCCCCCGGCGCGCGGTCAGCGCCGGCGCGGTGGTCCTGGCCTGCCCGATGGCCGAGGCGCTGCGGCTGCTGACCGGTGTGGTCGACCTCGACCCCGGGGTCGCAGCCAGGGCGGGAACGCCAGTGTCCCGCCTCATCGTCGTGGCGCGGGCCGCCGGACTGGACGACGCGCCCCTGGGGCCGGGCGCGCTCGTGGCCGATGGGCGCCGGGGCTCCCCGACAGCCGACCCGGACCGGGCGGCGGTCACCGCGCTGACCCACCTGTCGGTCAAGTGGCCGTGGATCGCCCAGGCGCTGCGCGAGGCCCACGGCGAGCACGTCCACGCCCTGCGCCTGTCCTACGGGCGGGCCGGCGCCGCTGCGGGCGCGGCAGGCAGGGCCGGAGCGCCACCTGTCGACCTGCCACGGGCCCTGGCCGACATTGACAAGCTCACGGGGGTGCGGATCGCAGCGCATGAGGTCATCGACTCCACGCGCGTCATCTGGCAGGGCAGGCCGCCGCCGGCCACCCCTGAGCGCCGCGAGGGCCTCGATCGCCTCGAGTCCGCGGTCGCAGCCGTGCCGGGGCTGGCGGTGACCGGCGAGTGGGTGGCCGGCACCGGGATCGCTGCGGTGCTGACCCACGCCCGCAGGCGGGCCGCCGCACTGACCGCCGCCCCCGGGGCGCCGGTAGGCTGACACAGCCCGCGACCCGCTCGCGGCACGAGAACGGAGGGCACCATGGCCGTTACCCGCACACTCCGCCTGGGAACCCGCGGATCCACCCTGGCCCGGGCGCAGTCCGGGCATGTCGCCCAGGCCTTGGCCGCAGTCGCCGAGCGCGCCGGGGCCGACCTCCAGGTCTCCCGGTCCCTCGTGCGCACCCAGGGCGACGTCGACCCCACCGCCCTGGCCCGCCTGGGCGGGGCGGGGGTCTTCACCGCGGCGCTGCGCACGGCACTGCTCCAGGGGCGGTGCGACCTGGCCGTCCACTCCCTCAAGGACCTGCCGGTGGTGCCGGCCCCCGGGCTGACCCTCGTGGCGGTGCCGACGCGGCAGGACCCCCGTGACGCGCTGTGCGCCACCGGGGGCGCGGCGGAGGGCCTGACGGTGGCCGACCTGCCGCCAGGGGCGCGTGTGGGCACGGGGTCCCCGCGGCGCGCCGCCCAGCTGCTCGCCGCGCGCCCGGACCTGCGGATCGTCGAGATCCGGGGCAATGTCCCCACCCGCCTGGCACGCGTCACCGGGGCGAGCGCCCGCCCCGACGGCCCGATGGGGGCCCGCGAGGCCGACCTCGACGCGGTCGTCCTGGCGCTGGCCGGGCTGCGGCGGCTGGACCTGGAGGACCATGTCAGCCAGGTGCTGCCCGCCGTGGACGGCCCGTGGGCGGCGCCGGCACAGGACCCGGAGGCCGGACCGGCCGTCCCGCGCGGGCCGGGTGGCCCGGTCATGGTGCCGGCGCCGGGTCAGGGGGCTCTGGCGGTCGAGGTGCGCACCGAGCTGGTCGAGACCGACCCCGACGTGGCCGCGCTGCTGGCCGCGCTCGACGATGCCGCGACGCGGACGGCCGTGACCGCCGAGCGCGCCGTCCTGCACCGCCTCCAGGCGGGCTGTGCCGCGCCGGTGGGGGCGCTGGCGACGGTCGAGGGCAGGAGCCTGCGGCTCGAGGCGGTCATTGCCGCGGTGGACGGCTCGGCCCTCGTACGCCGCAGTGGCCACGCCCCCCTGGATCTCGCCGCGGGCGACCAGCTGCCCGGCGCTGCCCAGGTGCTCGGGGAGGCGGTGGCCGACGAGCTCGTCGCGGCCGGGGCCTCCGAGCTGGCCGACCTCGGTGCGGGCTGGCCCGGCAGGAGCCGCCGATGAGCCCCGGCGCCCAGAGCCCGGAGGACTCGCCGAGCCCCCTGGCCGGACGGTGCGTGCTCCTGCCCCGGACCCGGCGGCGTGACGGGCTCGCCGGGGCGCTGCGGCAGGCCGGCGCCGAGGTGTTCACCGCCGAACTGGCCGTGACTGTGCCCGTGCCCGGCGCCCGGGCGGCCCTGTCCGCGGCGCTGGACAGCACCGGGCGCCACCCCGACACCGACAGCGACAGCGCGGGCGAGGACGGCGAGGACACCTGGCTCGTGCTCACCAGCGCCCGCGCCCTCGAGGCGCTCGACCCCGGCGACCTGCCCGCCGCCATGCCGGTGGCCGCCGTCGGGCCGGCCACCGCCGAGGCCTTGCGGGAGCTGACCGGCCGGAGCCCCGACCTTGTCGCGGCCGGCAGCGCCGCAGCCCTCCTGTCCGAGCCCGCCCTGTCGGCGCCGCGGGGGCGCGGGAGGGTGGTCCTGCCGTGCTCGGCCATCGCCCCGGACCGCTTGGCCCGGGGCCTGCGCGAACGGGGCTGGAGGGTCGAGGTCCTGCCCGTCTACACGACGGCCACCGCCGATCCCGCGCAGGTGAGCGCCGGGCTGCGCCGGGCATGGCGCGGCGGCCGGTTCGACGCCGTCGTCCTGACCGCGGGCTCGAGCGCGCAGGCGCTGATCGAGCTGCTCGGACCGCCCCCACCGGGCACACGCGTCGTGGCCCTGGGCCCCTCGACGGCCGCCCGGGCGCGCCGGCTCGGCCTGAGCCCGCACGCAGTGGCCGCGGCGCCGCTGCCCGCGCAGGTGCGCGAGGCCGTCGTGTCCGCGCTGAACCACTGTGGAGGACAGGAGACCCCATGACCAATGCTCACGACCTGAGCCAGGCGCCCACCGCTGCGGGAGCCGCCGCCGACCACGCCGCTCGGCCGGCGCACCGCTCCCCCGCGGCCGAGCCCCCCACCGCCTCTCCCGCGGCCGGGTTTCTGGCCGCGCGCGGCATCCCGACCCCCGCACCCCCCGTCGCGCGTCCCCGGCGGCTGCGCACCACGGCGGCGCTGCGCGGCCTGGTCGCCCAGACCCGACTGGCGCCCGCCCAGCTCGCCCAGCCGGTCTTCGTGCGCGAGGGCATCGAGTCGCCCGCCCCGGTGGAGGCGATGCCCGGGGTCGTTCAGCACACCCTGGACTCCCTGCGGCGGGAGGCAGCGGCCTGCGCCGAGGCGGGGGTCGGGGGGATCGTCCTGTTCGGGGTGCCCGAGCACCGCGACGCGGTGGGTTCGGGCGCCTGGGATGAGGCAGGGATCCTCAACCGGGGGCTGGCGGCGGTACGAGCCGAGGTGGGCGACGCCCTCGTCGTGTGCGCCGACACCTGCCTCGATGAGTTCACGAGCCACGGCCACTGCGGCGTCCTGCGGGGTGAGGGCCCGCGCGCCGGCGAGGTCGACAATGACGCCACCGTGGCCCTCTACCAGGCGATGGCGGTGTCGCAGGCGGAGGCCGGGGCCCACATGGTCTCACCCTCGGGGATGATGGACGGGCAGGTCGCGGCGATCCGGGCGGCCCTGGATGCCACCAGCCACGAGGACGTCGCGATCCTGGCCTACTCGGCCAAGTACGCCTCGGCCTACTTCGGCCCCTTCCGGGAGGCGGTGCGCTCGACCCTCGTCGGCGATCGGTCCACCTACCAGCAGGACCCGGCCAACCGGCGTGAGGGCCTGCGCGAGGCGCTGCTCGACATCGCCGAGGGGGCCGACATCGTCATGGTCAAACCGGCCGGGCCCTACCTCGACGTCATCGCGGACGTGGCCGCCGCCAGCCCGGTGCCGGTGGCCGCCTACCAGGTCTCCGGGGAGTACGCGATGGTGGAGGCCGCCGCCGCACGCGGCTGGATCGACCGGGAGCGGGTCATCGCCGAGTCGGTCCTGGGCATCGTGCGCGCTGGGGCGAGCACGGTCCTGACCTACTGGGCGCGCGAGATCGCCGAGAGCCGTGGCAGCCTGCGCTGAGGCGCCTGGTGCGACAAAACGATCATTAAACGCTGAAATTCTGCGGATCCGCCCCAGATCCGGGGCTCAATCATGTGCAACACACACTCCCGGGCACCCACAGGAAGGCTCCCGCCCTGCCGGGCCCGCGGAGGAGTCGGTTCGCGTCCCAGAGACACCCGCCCGGCCCCGTAGGCTGGCCACGAGGACGACCATCCAGGAGAGCCACCATGACACCGACAACCTCCCCCGCGCACCGCGCCGGCCCCGCGACCAACGCCGCGCTCTTCGAGGCGGCGCGCGCCGTCATTCCCGGGGGCGTGGACTCCCCGGTGCGTGCCTTCGGGTCGGTCGGCGGGGTGCCCGCCTTCATCGAGTCCGCTGGCGGCGCACGGCTGCGTGATGCCGAGGGCCGCGATTACGTCGACCTCGTCGGGTCCTGGGGCCCGGCGCTGCTCGGCCACGCCCACCCCGAAGTGGTCGAGGCCGTGCGCCAGGCCGCTGGGAGGGGGCTGTCCTTCGGCGCCCCCACGGCGGCCGAGACCGCGCTGGCCCAGGCGGTGCGCTCCCGCGTGCCCGCCGCCGAGCAGCTGCGTTTCGTGTCCACCGGCACCGAGGCGACGATGACCGCCGTGCGCCTGGCCCGGGGGGCCACCGGGCGCGATCTCGTCGTCAAGTTCTCCGGCTGCTACCACGGCCACAGCGACGGCCTGCTCGCCGAGGCCGGCTCGGGACTGGCCACTGGCGGCCTGCCCGGCTCGGCGGGCGTGCCCGCCGCCGTGGCCGGCCTGACGATCGTCCTGCCCTACAACAACGTCGAGGCCCTTGAGGCCTGCTTCTCGGCGCACGGGGAGCGGATCGCCGCCGTCATCACCGAGGCCGCGCCGGCCAACATGGGGGTCGTGCCGCCGGCCCCCGGCTTCAACGAGGCGATCCGCCGGGTGACCGCCGCGCACGGCGCCCTCATGATCACCGATGAGGTGCTCACCGGTTTCCGGGTCGGCCCGGCGGGGTTCTGGGGGCTGGAGGCCCTCGACGGGTGGGACCGCACGCAGGAGGGCGCCGGCGCCCGGCCCACCTGGCCCGGCACCGCGTGGAGGGAGCGCGCCGCCTGGGTGCCCGACCTGCTCACCTTCGGCAAGGTCGTCGGCGGGGGCGCTCCCCTGGCGGCCCTCGGGGGGCGCGCCGAGCTCATGGAGCTGCTGGCGCCCCTGGGGCCGGTCTACCAGGCGGGCACCCTGTCGGGCAGCCCCCTGGCCACCGCGGCGGGGCTGGCCACCCTGACCCTGGCCGACGAGGCGGTCTACGCGACCGTGGTGCGGCGCGCCGGGCAGATCTCTCAACTCGTTGACGAGGCGCTGGAGGCTCAGGGCGTGCCCCACCGGGTGCAGCATGCGGGCTCCCTGTTCTCGGTGTTCTTCGGTGAGCGGGCCGCCGAGCGGGGGGTGCACAGCTACGAGGACGCCCAGGCCCAGGAGACCTGGCGCTTCGCACCGTTCTTCCACGCCTTCCGCGAGGCGGGCGTCGCGCTGCCGCCCAGCGTCTTCGAGGCATGGTTCGTCTCGGCCGCGCACGGCGAGGACGAGGTCGAGCTCATCGCCCGGGCCGCCGGGGCAGCGGCCCGGGCGGCGGCGCAGGCCGCGCCCCCGGCATGACGGCTCCCGCCGGTGCGTCCGGGCGAGCCGCACCGGTTCAGGGGAGGTTCAGGGGAAGCCCGGATACCGGGTCACCGGCGAGTCCGGCATGCTCATGCCATGAGCACGCAGTACCAGTACCCGCCGTCCTCCGCCTCCAACCGCACCGAGTCGTGGCGTGCCGGCCTGCCGCGCCGCTCGCGCCGTCGCCTCATCGCCGGGGTGTGCGGCGGCCTGGCCCAGGAGTGGGGTGTCAGCCTCACCCTCGTGCGCCTGGCCTGCCTCGGTCTTGCCCTGCTGCCCGGCCCCATGTGGGTGGCCTATGTCGTGGGCTGGATCATCATGCCCGACGCCGACGGCCGCTAAGACGCCGGCACGGAGCCGCCCCGTGCCGGCCCGAACCTGCGGCCCGGGGGAACGACGCCTGTCGACCCCCGGGCGCCACATATGCACCAGCCCGCGCGGGTAGCCGCGCGGGCCGCGTGTCAGGTGCCTTCCGCTCAGGCGCTGTAGTTCTGGGCGGACAGGAACCAGCTCTGCTGCTCGAGGCGCTGGGTGAAGTCCTCCAGGATCCCCGAGGACGAGGGGTCGGCCTCGTCGACCGCGTCGTGGATCTCCCGCAGGGTCGTGACCACCGCGTTGATCGCGGCGACGATGTAGTCCACGGCGTCGGAGGTGATGACGGCGCCCTCGGGGGCCACCGGCACGCTTGTCTGCGCCGCGACGGTGCCGGGGCGCCCGTCGGGGAAGACGTTGATGGCGCGCATGCGCTCGGCCAGGGTGTCGGAGCCCTCACGGGCGATGACAACGACCTCGTCGAGGTTGAGGTGGAGGTCGCGGAAGTTGGGACCCACGACGTTCCAGTGGATCTGCTTGCCGACCAGGCTCAGGGCGGTGATGTCGACCAGCGCGCGCTGGAGGTCGGCGGCAAGGGTCTCGGAGGCGGTGAAGGAGGGGATGACGGCAGGGTTCTTGACAGCCTTGATGCTCATGGACCCCAGTTTACGATCGGGACCCACTCAATATCTACCCCTATAGCCGGGTGCGTCGCACCCACCGCGGCCCTCCGCCGACGGGCGGAGCCGGGCCGTGGCCCGGGGCCTCAGGAGTGGGCCTCCTTGTCGATCTGCGCCTTGATCTCGGCCATGTCCAGGCCGCGGACCTGCTCGATGAGGGAGTCCAGGGCCTTGGCCGGCAGCGCGCCGGCCTCCCGGTAGACCAGGACGTCGTCGCGGAAGACCATGAGGGTCGGGATGGAGGAGATCCCCAGGGCCGAGGCGAGCCCCTGCTCCTCCTCGGTGTTGACCTTGGCGAAGGTGATGTCCGGGTTGGCCTCGGAGGCCTTGTCGAACACGGGCGCGAAGCGCACGCACGGCCCGCACCAGGAGGCCCAGAAGTCGACGATGGTGATGCCCTCGCCGCGCACTGTCTCGTTGAACTGCTCGCCGGTGATGTTCGTGGTGGCCATCTGCTACGTCCCTTTCAGACGGTGATCCGATCGTCCAGGCAACAGCCTGGCGAGGGTACCTATTCCACTGGCGCCGGCTCATCGGCGCAGGGGCGGGCAGAGGCCCGGCTGCCTGGGTGCGGGGCACCCGGCACGTGCCAGATGCGGCGATCTCGCGGTGCCATATGTCCCGATCTCGGGTGGAGGGGGAGCTGAATGGGTG
>NZ_JAUNHI010000049.1 GCF_030524025.1 Actinomyces sp.
GGTCCCCGTCCCCAGGGCGGTGCGCGTCCCGGCGGCTCGGGTGGTCCCCGTCCCCAGGGCGGCCCCCGCCCGGGCGCCCCGCGCCCCAACCCCGGCATGATGCCGGGCACCTCCTCGGTGCCGCGTCCCGGCGCCCCGGCCCGCGGCGGTCAGGGCGGACGGGGCGGGCGCCCCGGCGCCGGTGGGCGCGGCCCGGGTGCCGGCGGCGCCGGTGCGCCGCGCAGCGGAGCTGGCTTCGGCGGTCCCCGCGGTGGGCGCGGTGGACGGGGCTCGACCCAGGGCGCCTTCGGGCGCGGCGGCGGAGCCCCGCGCGGACGCAAGTCCAAGCGGGCCAAGCGCCAGGAGTTCGAGCAGCAGTCGGCCCCGTCGATCGGCGGCGTCATCGTCCCGCGCGGTGACGGCTCCACCCCGGTGCGCGTGCGCCAGGGCGCCACGTTGACCGATCTGGCTGAGAAGATCAACGCCAATCCGGCGGCACTGGTCACGGTGCTCTTCCACCTGGGCGAGATGGCCACGGCCACCCAGTCCCTGGACGAGGACACTTTCGCCCTGCTTGGCGCCGAGCTGGGCTACAACGTCCAGATCGTCTCGCCCGAGGATGAGGACCGCGAGCTGCTCGAGTCCTTCGACATCGACCTGGAGGCCGAGGAGGCCGGGGAGGCCGACACCGACCTGCTCCCGCGCCCCCCGGTGGTCACGGTCATGGGACACGTCGACCACGGTAAGACCAAGCTCCTCGACGCGATCCGCTCGACCGACGTCGTCGCCGGCGAGGCGGGTGGCATCACCCAGTCGATCGGCGCCTACCAGGTGCGGGTCCAGTTCGAGGACGAGACCCGTCCGATCACCTTCATCGACACCCCCGGTCACGAGGCCTTCACGGCCATGCGAGCCCGAGGTGCCGAGGTGACCGACATCGCCATCCTCGTCGTGGCTGCCGACGACGGCGTCATGCCGCAGACGGTCGAGGCCCTCAACCACGCCCAGGCGGCGGGGGTGCCGATCGTCGTGGCGGTCAACAAGATCGACAAGGAGGGCGCCAACCCGGACAAGATCCGTGGCCAGCTCACCGAGTACGGCCTCGTGCCCGAGGAGTACGGCGGCGACACGATGTTCGTCGACATCTCCGCCAAGCAGCGGCTCAACATCGACGCCCTTCTCGAGGCCGTCCTGCTCACCGCGGACGCGGCCCTCGACCTGCGCGCCAACCCGAGCACCGACGCGCGCGGCGTGACGATCGAGGCCAAGCTGGACAAGGGGCGCGGCGCCATCTCGACGATCCTCGTCGAGCGCGGCACCCTGCGGGTCGGCGACCCGATCGTGGCGGGCAGAGCCTACGGGCGTGTGCGCGCCATGTTCGACGAGCACGGTCAGCAGATCGAGGAGGTCGGCCCCGCCCGGCCCGCCCTCGTCCTGGGCCTGACGAGCGTGCCCAGCGCGGGCGACTCGTTCATCGTCGCCCCCGACGACCGCACGGCCCGTCAGATCGCCGACAAGCGGGAGGCCGCCGAGCGCGCCGCCCTCCTGGCCAAGCGGCGCAAGCGCGTCTCGCTGGAGAACCTCACCGACGTCCTCAAGGAGGGCAAGGTCGACACCCTCAACCTCATCCTCAAGGGCGACAGCTCGGGTGCGGTCGAGGCGCTGGAGGACTCGCTGCTCAAGATCGACGTGGGCGAGGAGGTCGCCCTGCGCATCATCCACCGCGGTGTCGGTGCGATCACGCAGAACGACGTCAACCTCGCCACGGTGGACTCCGCGGTCATCATCGGCTTCAACGTGCGCCCCGCCGAGCGGGTCGCCGAGCTGGCCGATCGCGAGGGCGTCGACATGAAGTTCTACTCGGTCATCTACCAGGCCCTTGAGGACGTCGAGGCCTCGATGAAGGGCATGCTCAAGCCGATTTACGAGGAGGTGGCGCTGGGCACCGCCGAGATCCGGCAGGTCTTCCACTCCTCGAAGTTCGGCTCCATCGCCGGGTCGATCGTCCGCTCGGGCGTCATCAGGCGCGGTGCCAAGGCCCGCCTCGTGCGTGGCGGCGTCATTGTGGGCCGCGACCTGTCGATCGAGACGCTGCGCCGGGAGAAGGACGATGTCACCGAGGTCCGCGAGGGCTACGAGTGCGGCATCAACCTGGGGTTCAAGGACCTCGCCGAGGGCGATGTCATCGAGACCTGGGAGATGCGAGAGAAGCCGCGCGGCTGAGACCGGAGCCGATCGGTGACCACCGGTCGGGCGCCATGCCTGGTCCCCGGCCCGTAGCGGGCCGGGGACCAGTGCGTGCGGCGGCCCGGGCCGCGTGACCGGTGGTCCGGGCCCCTGCGGCGCAGGGCTCAGATGGAGCGGTGGCGCATGTCGATGGGGAAACCGGTGAGCAGCTCCTCGAGGCTCAGCTCAACGCTGCCCTCGGGGGTGGCCGACGGCGGGAGGGCGGCCCCCCACACGCGGTGACACATGGCCCGCAGGCGGTCGCCGTCGATGAGGTCGACGCCCGCCTCCTGGGCGAAGTCGACCGCGTCGGGGGTGAAGGAGCTCGTGCTCACCACAATCATGGAGTCCGCCCCTTCGACGATATTGGCGCCATGGAGCTTGTGGACGGCGGGCGCACCCACCCCCCGGTCGCCGGGGTGGCAGGCGCAGCGCACGATCGAGGTCGTCCCGTCGCGTCGCAGCCGCAGGTCGAAGCCGCCCCCGCGGGTCCCGGGCAGCTCGGTCTGGTAGCCCATGCCGCGGAACAGGTCGGCGCAGAAGGCCTCGAATCCGGTGGACCGGTTGGCGAACTCGGCGATGACGCCGTCGAGGCTCGAGCCACGGGGGCGGTCCTGCGTGCGCGCCTGGATCGCGCGGAGCTTGGTCTGCTCATGGCGGGAGTAGGCGATGTCGACACCCGCGGCCCGCAGGCTGAGAACGAGGTCGTACATGGCCAGGACGTCCTTGGAGGCCACGCGCCACCGGCCGACCTCGAGCACCGACCAGCTCTTGACCACCCGGTTGCCCGAGCGCCGGTGGTCGCGGGTGCCGTCCTGGATGGCGTAGCGCCACCGGGGGTAGGCCAGGTGGTAAGAGCCCGTCCGCCGCAGTCGCTGGGAGCGGCTGACGCGGAAGCCCCGGGGGATCGCCACCCCCAGGTCGTGCCCGGCGCGCGCCCGCCGGCAGGCCTGGGTCGTGCAGCGCATGCCGACTGCGGCCAGTGTGCACACGACGAGCAGCATGACGGCGAGCAGGACCGATCCCGTCGACACTGAGGCCCTCACGGGAAGCAGACCCAGAAGATCCGTCATCCCGGACAGGGCATCGCTCATGCTTGTGCTCCTTCCACGTCCGTGACCGCGTCCGACTCCACGTGTCCGGCGACCCGTGGCTGCGATGGGACCGCCGGGGTGGGGAGGGTGCGGGCAGAACCGCGGGGAGGGGAACCGGTGAGCGTCCGTGAGGGGCGACATCACCCTCAACACATCGCTTCTAGGATGGTAGTAGCAAGTAGGTTGCTTACAACCTTAGTGATAATACTGTCGCTCAAGTGACACTGTTCTGTGACTCCGCTGCGACCATCAGCCTCGGCCCTGCGGCGGGCCGGCCGGCTCAGTGGCGGGCTGCTTGACGCAGGACGTCGGCGGCGAAGACCGCCACCGCCGACCACACCAGCACCATCGACACCCAGCGCCAGGTCGAGATCTCCTCACCGAAGACCGCCCAGGCCAGGAGGAACTGGATGATCGGGGCGATGTACTGGCTCAGGCCCACCACCGTCAAGGGCACCCTGCGGGTCCCGGCGGCGAAGAGCAGCAGGGGCACGGCCGTCACCGGTCCCGCACCGATGAGCAGGAGCAGGAGGGCGGGGCCGGCCTGCTGCCCCTGGGCGGCCGAGGCGCCGGTGGCCGCCAGCCACCCCAGGTAGCCCAGGGCCAGGGGCAGGACCGCACCGCTCTCGAGTGTCAGGCCGGTCAGCGCGTCCACCTGCCCCGCCACGCGCTTCTTGACCAGGGCGTAGAAGCCGAAGGAGAAGGCCAGCGCCAGGGAGATCCATGGCAGGGATCCCTGCGCGACAACGAGGACGAGGACCGCCGAGGAGGCCAGGGCGATGGCCGCCCACTGCGCCGGTCGCAGCCGCTCGCGCAGGACGAGCGCCGCCAGGGCGACGGTGACCAGGGGGTTGATGAAGTAGCCCAGGGCGGCGTCCGCCGTCCTGCCGGTGTTGACGCCGTAGACGTAGACGCTCCAGTTGACGGTCACCAACGCGCCGCTCAGGCACAAGGAGCCGACCAGTCGCGGCTGGAGCAGGGCGGTGCGCAGCCGCTGCCAGCGGTGCAGCGCCCCGACGAGCACGAGGCAGGTCGCCAGGGTCCAGGTGATGCGGTGACCGATGATCTCGATCGCCCCGGCGGCGTCGAGCAGCTTGAAGTACAGCGGGAAGAATCCCCACAGCAGGTAGCAGCCCAGGACCATGGCCGCTCCCGCCCGGGACAGGCTGGTCGGTCGACGGGGCGGACCGGGGCGCTGACCCATGGGCGGCACTTCCTTTCCGGGGCGTGGTCGTGCCCGGCCTGCGGCGCGGGAACCACACCACCCTAGATGAGTACGTCCACGAGGTGGGGTGGGGGACACGCGCTGGGTGACACGGGTCCGGGGCCCATGATCGAGAAGATCGCGGCCGCCGGCCTGCGCCGGGAGCAGACCGCCGCGTGAGGCGCGCCGCAGCGTCGGCCGGTGGGGGTCTGGCAGAATTCAGCAGCCCGGTCCATCCAGCACCCGAGGAGACAGACATGGCTGACGCCGCCCGCGCCCGCAAGGTCGCCGACCGCATCCACGAAACCGTCGCCCGCCTCCTCCAGGGGCGCATCAAGGACCCGCGCCTGGGCTTCGTGACCATCACCGACGTGCGGGTCACCGGCGACCTCCAGCAGGCCACGATCTTCTACACCGTTTACGGCTCGGACGCCGACCGCCGAGACTCTGCGGCGGCCCTCAGCTCGGCCAAGGGGCTCATCCGCTCCGAGGTCGGCAAGGCTCTGGGCATCCGCCTGACCCCCTCGCTCACCTTCCAGCTCGACGCCCTGCCCACTCAGGCGCGGACCTTTGAGGACGCCCTTGCCCAGGCGCGCGCCAAGGACGAGGAGCTCGCCCGCACCTACGCGGGCGCCACCTACGCGGGGGATGCGGACCCGTACCGGCATGACGACCGCCACGAGGGCGACGGTGAGGCCCGTACGGTCGATGAGGCCGACGCGGCGGGCGAGGAGCGGGGCGAGGCGTGAGCCGGCGCCTGGCCTCCACCGGGGACCGTGGGCCCCGACCGGAGGTCCCCCGCGGGGCGGTCCCCGTCGCCGATGGACTGCTCCTGGTCGACAAGCCGGCGGGGCTGACCAGCCACGACGTCGTTGCCCTGGTCCGCCGGATGGGCGCCACCCGCAAGGTCGGGCACGCCGGAACCCTGGACCCGATGGCCACCGGCCTGCTCGTCCTGGGCGCCGGGCGCGCCACCCGCCTGCTCACCTACCTCGTGGGTGCGGGCAAGCACTACGAGGCCACGCTCCGCCTGGGGCAGGAGACGACGACCGAGGATGCCCACGGCGAAGTGATCTCCGCCTCCGGCTGCCCCGCCCCCAAGGCCTGGGACGGCGGGCCCCAGGGTTTCGAGCGCCGGCTGGCCGAGGCCCTCACGGCGCACACCGGGCCGATCATGCAGGTCCCCAGCGCCGTGTCGGCCATCAAGGTCGACGGCGTGCGGGCCTACAGCCGCGTGCGCAACGGCGAGCAGGTCGAGCTCGTGGCCCGGCCCGTCGTCATCGAGGACCTCGCCATGCGCGGCCAGCCCCGAGCCACCGCCGTCGACGGGACCGCGGTGGTCGACATCGACCTGGGCGTGTCCTGCTCGTCGGGCACCTACGTGCGCGCGCTGGCCAGGGACATCGGTCGTGCGCTGGGCACAGGGGCCCACCTGACCGCCCTGCGGCGCACTCGGGTCGGTCCCTTCGAGGTCTGCGAGGCCCGCACCGTGCCCGCACTGGCCGAGGCCGTCGCCGAGGCGGCCGGGCGCCGGCCCGCCGAGGCCCTGGCGGTCATGCCCCTCTCGGAGGCGGCCGGCCGCTGCTTCGCCGTCGTGGAGCTCTCGGATGAGGAGGCGCGCCGCGTGCGTCATGGCCAGGGCCTGCCACCCGAGGTCCTGGCCCGATCCCGTGGGCGGGCCCATGCCGGCCCTCCGGAGGCCGGGCCGGGCGCGGGGAAGGCCTCGCAGGTGGTGGCCGGGTTCGACCCCGATGGCCGGGTCGTGGCACTGTTAGCATCCAGGGACGGGCGGGTCCGCCCCGTGCTCGTCCTGGATCCCGCCTGACTGGCGGCCCGCCGGAGGCGATCGCCGTCGGGGTCCTGACGCACCGAGGAATGAGCACCCAGGAGGAACTGATGAGCGAGAACACATCGGGCTGCGGCTGCGGCAAGCACCGCCACGCACCCGTCGTCGAGCCCGAGCGCGCCGAGGCCCCTGCCGTCGTCCAGCCCCGGGCGCAGGAGGCGGACGCCAATGGCGTGGTGCCCGGGCGCAAGGCCGGCAACGACCTGGGCCTGCGCGATGCGAGCGCCCCGGGGCGCGGCGGTTGCGGCTGTGGCCACGGCGGTTGCGGCTGCGGCGGCCACCAAGGCTCCCGGCACTGGCGGGCACTGACAGGCTCTGACGGGCGCTGACAGGCTC
>NZ_JAUNHI010000050.1 GCF_030524025.1 Actinomyces sp.
GAACAGGAGATACCCCCTTCCCCTCTTCGGGGGATGACTCCGCTGACGCGGAGCCGCACGCGCCGTCGGAGCAGGCTGACGAAGCCAGTGAGCAGCAGACCGACCTGCTCGGTGGCACCGCGCTGCTCACCGAGGCCCCGCCTCTTCCCGTGCCCGATCCGAGACCGAGAACCCGGCGGACCTACCCCGAGGAGTTCGAGGCCTTCTGGGATGCCTATCCCAGGCACTCAGACAAGAAGGCGGCCCTGCGCGCCTGGCGGAAGGCGGTGCGCGAGGTGGACAACGGTGAGCTCATCGCCGCCGCCCGCCGCTACGCCCGCGACCCGGGGCGCAAACCGGAGTTCACGAAGCACGCAGCGACCTGGCTCAACGCCGGCTCCTGGGCCAACGAGCCCGCCGAGCCGCCGCAGCCTCGCCCGCTCTCCCAGTGGGACTACACGCCGTTCCACGGTGCCGAGGCATGAGCGGCACCGAGGCGCTGGAGCGTGCCATCATCGGCCTGGCGCTCACCGCTGACCCCCAGGTGCTGCTCGACCTCGACCAGGTACGTCCCGAGCAGTTCGCGGACCTGCGTCACGAGGCGCTGTGGCGCACCATCCGCGGGCTGGCGGCCTCGGGACGGACGCCCGACCCGATCACGGTGTCCGGCGCGCTGCCGACGATCCTGCCCGAGCAGAGGCGAGGGATCGACGACTCCTACCTGCTGGACTGCCTCCATGAGGCCCCGGCGGCAGGCAGGGTGCTGGCACCCGACTACGTGGCGCGGCTCGCTCAGGCCGCGGGCCACCGTGCGCTGGAGTCCGCGCTGGTCAGGGCCCAGCAGGTCCTGGAGGCCACCCCGGACCCGGTGGAGGCCGATGCGCTCGTGCGCGCCTGCCTGGACCAGGCGGCCCCCACCAGCCAGACCGTGGGCCGTCTGGTTGGCCAGACGCTCGACCAGACCATCGACGCGATCGACCGGCCAGGTCGGGTGCTGGCCACCCCCTGGTCGACCCTCAACGACGTCGTGGGCGGCTGGCGTCCCGGAGCCCTGTACGTCGTGGGCTCCAGGCCAGCGCAGGGCAAGAGCATCATGGGGCTCCAGGCCGCGTACAGCCTGGCCCACAACGGCCCGGTCGCGGTGTCGAGCCTGGAGATGCCAGAGCGGGAGGTGCACACGCGCCTGCTCGCGCACGCCGCGCAGGTCCCCATCGGACGCATCAACGGGCAGGGCCGCCCGAGCGAGGCTGATTGGGAGCGTGTCCGCCGCGCCGCCGAGCACCTGCGGACCCTGCCGATCAGCATCGATGACCGGTCGGGCGCGACCGTGTGGGACGTCGCGACGCACGCGCGGCTCCTGGCCCGCAGGCAGGCGCTGGCGGGCGTGGTCGTGGACTACATGCAGCTGCTGAGCTCGGCGTCCCGTGGTGATCGACGTGCACGTCACGAGGTCGTGGCCGAGCAGTCGCGCCAGCTCAAGATCCTCGCTGGCACGCTGGACTGCCCGGTGATCGCCCTGTCTCAGCTCAACCGTGCCAGCGAGGGGCGGGGTGACGGCCGCCCGGGCCTGGCGGACCTGCGGGAGTCCGGCGCGATCGAGCAGGACGCGGACGTGGTGCTGCTCCTGCACGTGCCGATCGAGGGTGGGGTTCCCGACCAGCGGCGCCTGGACGTGCTGGTCGCGAAGAACCGCCATGGACCGACCGGGGGCGTGCGCCTGGAGCGTGACGGAGCGACGGCGACGCTCAACGACCTGACGTGGTCCCCAGGGTGACAGGGTGAGCCACCCACCCATGGAGAACACCCCGTCCTGAGGTGCTGCGGGGCCACTGGGGTGCCGGAACCGCCGTCGACGCACCCCCGGGACCAGTCGGGGTGGGAAAGGCCGTCAGAACGGCTTACACGCAATCGGCCGTCCAGGCGGCCAGGATGTCCTCGCGGACGTTCGCACGGACCCGACGGGCGCTCCCCGGCGCGGCACGCCCCTCAGCCTCCCGGCGCTCGGCCCGCACCAGCCGGTCCGCCGCCTCGTTCAGCGGGTGCCCCGCGTGGCCGGGCACCCAACGGACCGTCGTGGCCCCACCATGGTGGTCAAGAGCGCGGCGCAGCATCCGGTGCAGGCGGAACCGCGTCGGCCTGCCGGCCAGGGCGTCCCTGACGATGCGGAGCGCCGGGCGCGAGTCCGTCAGGACCTCCAGGTCGTGCAGCGGCAGGGCCTCCATGACCATGCAGATCGCCGTGACCTCGGCCTCGACGACCCCGTCATACTGGCACCGGGCAGCCCAGGCCAGGCCCGTGTCGGTGACGTACCCGGCGGCCGAGACGCCGGTACTGGGGTTCCGTGCCCCGTCGGTGGCAACCGTCACGCGCCGGGACGGCAGGACGATCGTCCCGGCGCGCGACAGCACGCAGGCGGGGTCGGCGGTGTCCAGGTGCAGCGTGCAGGGCCGGCCCGCCTCAACACTGACCCTCTGCAGGTTCTCGAGGCAGCGTCGGGCCCGGTCAAGCGGAAGGCCCGCGCGACCGACGAACAGGCGCACCCCCGGCCACCTGCGGGCGAGCTCGCGACCCAGGCGGTGCAACGCCTCGGCCCGCTCATGCAACGTGAACGTCGTCAGGTTGACGACCAGGTTCTGGGTCTCCCCCGCGGGGGGCCTGACCGCGGCGATGAGACTCACCACGGGCCCCGCGGGGGCTCGAACGGCCTCGACGACGGCTACGGCAGTCGCGTCCGGGACTGCGGGCCGGCGCCAGCGGGGCAGGGCGATCGTCAACGGCGTCACGTTGCTCATGCACCAGTGGTGGTCGGGCCCCCGCGTGGGCAGTCCCGACCACTACTGAGGTTGGGAAGCTCCTCGGCCGCCCGACCACCACGGGCAGCCGCGGGAGGGGGCACGTGCTCCCCCTCCCTGCTCTCCCCTTCCTCCGCTAGCGGCACACCAACTGAACACAGGAGACTGAAATGACAATCGACAAGCTCGTCAAGAACTTCACGCCGCACACGATCAACATCAAGACCGGCGACAGCACCACGGTCAGCATCCCTCCCGAGATCGAGCCCAAGCAGGCCCCGCGCCTGACTCTCACCGAGTCGGACCGCACCACCATCCGTGTCTGCGGGGGCACAATAACCGTCCTCGGTGGGCGCAAGCCCACTGGTGTCCATCCCGAGCTCCCACCCCTCACGCCGGGCACGGTCATCATCGTGCCCCGTGCGATTGCCGAGTACCTCGCTGACCGGGAGGACCTCGTCTGGCCCGACCTCCTCACCCGCGATGCCCAGGGGAGCGTCACCGGGTGCGAGGCTCTTGGAACACTCCACCCCGAAGTGTTCGACGACAACGACGAGGAGGAGTGACCATGGCCGGTGACACGATCATCACGATCGTCGGGAACCTCACCGCCGACCCCGAGATGCGCTACACGCCATCGGGTGCGGCGGTCACGTCGTTCACGATCGCCTCGACGCCGCGCACCTTCGACCGCGCCTCCGGGGAGTGGAAGGACGGGGAGACCCTGTTCATGCGCTGCTCGATCTGGCGCGACGCGGCCGAGAACGTCTCGGAGTCCCTGACCAAGGGCATGCGCGTCATCGCCCAGGGCAGGCTGAACCAGCGCTCCTTCACCACCCGCGAGGGCGAGCAGCGCACCGTCGTGGAGATGCAGGTCGACGAGATCGGCCCCTCCCTGCGCTACGCCCGCGCCCAGGTCACCCGCATCGGACGGGGCCAGGCAGGCCAGGGCGGCTACCAGCCTCAGGGCGGACAGGGCGGCTTCGGCCAGCAGGGTCAGGGCGGCTACAACGCCCCGGCCGGCGGCGCCGCCGACGACCCATGGGCCACCGGAGGCAATGCCTTCTCCGCCGAGCCCCCGTTCTGACATGGTCACGATGACCGACCTCTTCTGCGGGGCGGGTGGATCGTCGACTGGTGCCGCCCAGGTGGAGGGGGTGGAGGTGGTGATGGCCGCCAACCACTGGCGGTTGGCTATCACCACCTACCAGCTGAATCATCCAGACACAGACCATGACTGTGCCGACATTTCGCAGGTGGACCCGCGCCGATACCCGAGCACGGACGTGCTGTGGGCCTCCCCGGAGTGCACCAACCACTCCCAGCCGCCGACTCCATCGCCGGCTGCCGGCGCGCGCCCTCGCCTGCTCGACGTCGGCACTCCCAGTCGGCGGCCCAACGACGCCCTGAGCGCGCTCCAGGCGCCAGGCTGGGCTGGTCCCGCAGAGCCTCGCCTACGTCACCTCTGGCGACCGGCGGAAGCGAACCAGAACCGCCAGGTCCCGTCGGCGGCCTGGAGGACACGGTCCGGATCCGGGGTCGTCGGCAGCGGGTGCGCCTCACGCAGAGCCCGCCAGGCGGCGTCACCATCGGGCGCGTCGCACCGGTAGGTGATCTCCTCGACGGCCATCCCCATGTCGTCGAAGCGCCCGTTGACCGCGACAGCCTCATCAGCCGCCGCGACCGCTAGGACCTCACCCGGCGCCGGGTTCGAGGTCCAGGCGCGCTCCCCCAGGGCGCGTGTCAGGCGCCGAGCGTCTCCGCCTCCGACGCCGCGGAACCGGCGGGTGCGGTTCTGCCCCTCAGGCAGTCGCAGGCCCGGGATGAGCAGGCTCCTCGGGTCCACCATGTGCCGAGCGACCGCCTGCCTCGCCTCCTCCCACTCTGACGTGTGCCTGCGGCCCGTGACAGCACGCCCAGCCCACACCGCGTCGTCACCCCCAACGGGGGCCGTGCCCACCGTGGTGGGGCAGTCGTGGTCGACACCGCCGGTCACGGAGTAGAAGCGGCCGCACGCGGGGCACTGCTCAGCCTCCACGCGCTCCAGGTGGTGCGCGACCTCGCGGGAGAAGATCCTCCCGGCCGAGCCGGTCAGCATCCTTTCATAGACGTCCCTGGGGGCCGTCCACCCGTAGGTGGACCCGTCCAGGGTCGTGGCGTACAGGGTGGACTCGCGGTCGTTGTACCCGATCTCCCGTAGGGCCGACGACCTCACCGCCGCGGGCTCCACGCCGGCGCGCCGCTCTGTCTCGGCCGCGAGCTCGGCCAGCGACCCGACCTCGTTGAGCGCGAAGCTCGGGTGCTCGTTGCCCAGCACCCACGACACCTGCCTGCGGGCGGCGTCCGCAGCCCGGCCGTCCATGCCCAGCGGCTGCACCGCCCAGGCCCCGCGGTCGTTGCGCGACACCCTGCACCATCCGGCGACGTGGCCGTGCTCGGTGGTGGACTGGACGGGGATGTCGAAGGTCCTGACCCCGGTGTCGGCCATCCTCTCCAGGGCTGCCACCGCGGGCATGCGCAGTGTCCCCGCGCCCCCGGTGTAGGCGCGCTGGACGGTCCGGACACCCCGGATGCGCAGGGCAATCTTCGGTGCCGGACGCTCCAGGTCGATGGGGGCGGTGCGCAGGGCGTCAGCCCAGAACTGCCGGGAGGTCCCCTGGCTTCTGCGGGTGATGGAAGTGGCCGGGGCTTGTCCGGTGCGGGCGATCAGGGCCAGGCGCTCGTCGTCGAGTCGCGCCGCAGGAGGCGGCACCACCCGGCCTGCGTAGCGCCCGCGCTCGTCCCTCCGCCAGTCTGACTCCCTGTAGGTGCTCATGCCCCCCTCTGTGCGGGGAGCGCGCAGGGGTGGGCCCGGGGGCGGCCACTCTCTGTGGCCGCCCCCGGGTGTTCACTGGTCGATGGCATGGCGGGCGACGGCCGCCCAGTAGGTGACCTCGTCGACGGTGACGGCGTAGCGGTAGATGGGGGGAGGCAAGCGCAAGAGGGTGGCCAGCGCGGCGCCGACGATGGCCATTGGCAACCTGCTCGGCAACCGCAGGGGCACTCTGTGGGGTGTGCGAGGGCGAGAATACCGCGGAATTCCAGCGATTTGCGGTCCGCACCTGTCGCCTACCGGCGCGCGGGCCTGCGGCCTTCTAATCCGCAGGTTCCCGGTTCGAGTCCGGGCGGGGGCACCGC
>NZ_JAUNHI010000023.1 GCF_030524025.1 Actinomyces sp.
CACCCCGAGATCGGGACATATGACACCTCGAGATCGGGACATATGGCACACGCTTGACGACCATGCCGGGACCCGATCGACCGGCGGACGGCCGGGCCTGGGGCCCGAGACGGTCACTAGACTCGCCGGTGATGACTGAGCAGCACACGAGCCCGCCACAGGCCCAGGACGCGACCGCCGTCGCCGACTCCCGGCAGACCGCGGCCGTCCTCCCACCGCGCACGGCGACCCAGGAGGTCCTGGGCCAGGCGGGTCGGCGCGGTCCCTTCCGGTATGGCGAGCGCGTCCAGGTCACCGATGTCAAGGGCGCCAAGAACACCTTCCAACTCGATCCCGGCGGCTACTTCCAGTCGGTGCGCGGCTCCTTCCGCCACCGCGACGTCGTCGGCCTGGAGGAGGGCACGGTGCTCACCACGGAGTCGGGCCATGAGCTGCTCCTCCTGCGGCCCCTGCTGGCCGACTACGTCCTGTCAATGCCGCGTGGCGCCCAAGTGGTCTACGCCAAGGACTCCGGCCAGATCATCGCGATGGGCGACATTTTCCCCGGTGCCCGCGTCGTCGAGGCCGGCGTGGGCTCAGGAGCCCTGACGATGAACCTACTCAGCGCGGTCGGCGAGAGCGGGCGCCTGCTGAGCATCGAGCGACGTGCGGACTTCGCCCAGATCGCCGCCTCCAACGTCGACTCCTGGTTCGGGCGCCACCATCCCGCCTGGGAGCTGCGCACCGGCGACTTCGCCGAGGTCACGGCCCACCATGTCGCCCAGGGGAGTATCGACCGCATCGTGCTCGACATGCTCGCCCCCTGGGAGAACATCGCCGAGTCCGCCCGCGTGCTCGTGCCCGGCGGCCTCCTCCTGGCCTACGTGGCCACCACCACCCAGCTGTCGCGCACGGTCGAGGCCCTGCGCCACAGCCGCCTGTTCACCGAGCCCGAGTCCTGGGAGTCGATGGTGCGTACCTGGAACGTCGACGGGCTGTCGGTGCGTCCCGACCACCGCATGGTCGCCCACACCGGCTTCCTGCTCACCGCACGGCGCCTGGCCGCCGGGTCGCTGCCCCTGACCCGCAAACGCCCGCCCGCCCGGGGCGCCTACGACGACGCCGGCTACTGGCTGCCCGAGGACGTGCGCGAGCGCACCAGCACCGACCGCAAGGTCCGCCGGGTCCTGCGCGACTGCCTGGCCAAGCAGCCGCAGGACCGCACCCCGGTGCTGCCGGGGACACCACTGGGCCAGGACGGGGGCTCCGACAAGGCCCGACGCCGACCGGGGACGGAGGCGACTGACCTGACTGATATGACCGACGTGACTGACGGGAATGACTCCTATGACGGGACTGCCTGACTCCGCGGCGCCCTCGGCGCCGTCCATCCCCCCGACGCGGCAGGGCGCGGCCCCCCAGGAGCTGGGCATGCCCGCCAAGGACTTCACGAGTCACCAGCTGCGCGAGGCCCGCTCTGAGGCGGTGAGCCTGGCCGCCAAGAATGAGCGCCTCGTCACCGCCCTGGGGGCGGCTCGCGAGCGCATCGCCGAGCTTGGCACCCAGCTCGACGCCGTGACCCTGCCGCCGGTCACCCTGGCCGTGCTCACCGGCCCGGCTGAGTCTCGCCAAGCGCCCAGGGCCGAGGACGACAACGAGGACGACAACGATGGCGCCGACGCCGAGACCGGCGCGGGTGGAGGGTGGCCGGTCGAGGTGCCGGTGGCGCTGGGCGGGCGCCCCATGCGCCTGGGTGTCCACCCCGGCCTCGACTCCGCCGAGCTGCGTGCCGGCAGGCTCGCGGCGGTCAACGACCAGATGCTCGTCGTCGACGTCCTGCCCGCGCCCGACACGGGGGAGGCGGTCGTCCTCGACGAGGTCCTCGACGAGCGCCGCGCGCTGGCGACCACCGGGGGAGGGGCCACCCGCGTGCTGGTCCTGGGCGGGGACCTCGACCATGACGCCCTGCGCCCCGGCGACACCCTGGCCGCCGACCTGCGAGCGGGCACGGCCACCGCGGTCATCGAGCGCACGAGCGTCGCCCAGCTCGTCGTCGCCGAGACCCCGGACGTCTCCTGGTCCGACATCGGTGGGCTGGCGCCGCAGATCGAGCAGATCCGCGACGCTCTCGAGCTGCCCTTCACCCACCCCGAGCTCTACCGCCGCTACGGGCTGCGGGCGCCCAAGGGACTGCTCCTGTACGGGCCGCCGGGCTGCGGCAAGACGCTCATCGCCAAGGCGGTGGCCACCTCCCTGGCGGGCTCGGCGCCGGGATCCGGACGGGGGGCGGCTTTCCTCAACATCAAGGGGCCCGAGCTGCTCTCGAAGTTCGTCGGCGAGACCGAGCGGCAGATCCGCGCCATCTTCGAGCAGGCCCGGAAAGTGGCCGCAGAGGACCGGCCTGTCGTCGTGTTCTTCGATGAGATGGAGGCGTTGTTCCGCACCCGGGGAACCGGGGTGTCCAGCGACGTTGAGACGATGATCGTCCCCCAGGTCCTGGCCGAGATCGACGGCGTGGAGTCGCTGAGCAACGTTGTGGTCATCGGTGCCTCCAACCGGGAGGACATGATCGACCCGGCGGTTCTGCGCCCGGGCCGCCTCGACGTCAAGATCCGTGTCGGGCGCCCCGACGCCGCCGGTGCCCTCGACGTCCTGTCCCGGCACCTGACCCCCGCCCTGCCCCTGGACCCCGGGGAGCTCGCCGGGCACGGAGGGGACCGCGAGGCTACCGTGCAGGCCATGGGCCAGGCGGTTGTCGCGGCGCTCTACGCGCGCACGCCCTCGACCGCGGTCCTCGAGGTCACCGACACCTCAGGGGCGACCGAGGTCCTGCATGTGGCGGACCTCGTCTCAGGGGCCATGCTCGCCGCCGTGGTCGCGCGGGCCAAGACCCAGGCGATCAAGGACGAGCTGGCCGGAGGCACCGGGGGGCTGTCGACGGCGGGGCTCCTACAGGCGGCCGCGGCCGAGGCACGCCAGAACGAGGAGATCACCGGTGCCACCAGCCCGGAGGGATGGGCCCGTCTGGTGGGCGGGCGCTCCATCCAGGTCGCCTCGGTCCGGCTGCTGGGCGGCGGGCCGCCGCCCGAGGCGGGGGAGCGGGGATGAGCGCCGTCGGAACCATGGACTTCCTGGGCCCGGTCTCCAGGCCGGTGGGGCTGGAGACTGAGTACGGCGTTGTCGAGCCCGGCAACCCCCGGGCCAACCCGGTCGTCCTGGCCACCAGGGTCGTGGAGGCCTATGGCGCACTGTCCCGGCCGGGCCTGGAGGGCCCGCCCGTCGCCTGGGACTACGAGGCCGAGGACCCGCTGGCGGACCTGCGGGGCGGGCGGATGGATCGCTCTGCGGCCCACCCCAGCCAGCTGACAGACGACCCTGCGCGCCTGGCGCCCCCGGCCCCGGAGGGCTCCGGCTCCCCGGCCTGGGGCAGCCGGCCGCGCCCCTCGGCGGCCGAGGCACCGCTTCCGCGGGCCACGACGGCGGTGCTGACCAACGGCGCCCGGCTCTACGTCGACCACGCCCACCCCGAGTACTCCTCCCCGGAGGTCCTGACCCCGCGCGAGGCACTCGTGTGGGACCGGGCCGGGGAGGAAATCGCCCGGCAGGCCATGAGCGCTCTGGACGCCGCGCCCGCCCGCGAGCCTTCCGCGGCTTTCGGCGGCGCGACTGGCGGCGGGGTCGTGCTCTACAAGAACAACGTCGACGGCAAGGGGGCGACCTACGGCTCCCACGAGAACTACCTCGTGCGCCGCGACCTGCCCTTCCACGTCCTGGCCACCGCCCTCATCCCCTTCCTCGTGACCCGCCCGGTCATCGCCGGCGCGGGCCGGGTGGGCATCGGCCAGCGCAGCGAGGCGCCGGGGTTCCAGATCAGCCAGCGGGCCGACTACGTCGAGACCGAGATCGGCCTGCAGACCACCTTCAACCGGCCGATCGTCAACACCCGCGACGAGCCCCACGCCCAGGCCGAGCTCTTCCGCCGCCTGCACATCATCAATGGGGACGCCAACCGGTTCGACGTCCCCATCTACCTCAAGGTTGCCACCACCGACCTGGTCCTGTGGTACCTCGAGCGGGCGCACGACCGCGGCGAGGCGATGGCGGGGCTCGAGCGCCTGCGCCTGACGCGCGATCCGGTCGAGGAGCACTGGGGACTGAGCCACGACACGACACTGAGGCACGCCCTGGCCACGGCCACGGGCCCGATGACCGCCCTGGAGATTCAGCGGGCCCATCTCGAGGCGGTCCGCGCCGCCATCACCGAGGACTTCGGGGGGACCGGCGCGCAGCAGGCCGGGCGGGACACCGCCGAGGCCCTCCATCTGTGGGAGGAGGCGCTGTCGCGCCTCGAGGCCTACGCCCGGGCCCTGGACGGGCCGCGGGAGGGGTGGGCGGCATCTCGGGCCGCCGAGATGATCGAGTGGATCGCCAAGCTGCAGCTGTGCCGGGGCCTGCGGGAGCGCACCGGGGCGCCGTGGGACGATCCGCGGCTGGCGGCTCTGGACATCCAGTGGGCCGACCTGCGCACGGGACGCTCGGTGGCCGACAAGCTGATCGGTGCCGGGCTGACCCGACGGCTGTGCACGGATGAGGAGGTCGCCTCGGCTGCTGTGACGGCGCCCCGCGGCACCCGCGCCGCGGCACGTGGGCGTGCTGTCGCCGAGTTCGGCGAGGTCGTCGCCGCATCATGGACGAGCCTGGTCGTGGACGTTCCGGGCGGGCCCGACCTGCTGCGCCTCGAGCTTCCCGGCGAGGTCGTCCTCGATGAGGAGGGGGTCGAGGGGGTCCTGGCCGACATCCGGCGGGCGCTTGGGCGCAGGGGCTCCGGTGGGGGACACTGAGCCCGTCCCCGTGCGCCAGGCGCACTCATCCCAGCAGGAGGCACGCTATGACCCAGCACGAGCAGATCCGGCCCACCGCCGGCCTGGGGGAGGATGCCCCGGCAGGGACGGGCGGCTCCGGCCAGGCCAGGGTGGTGGGCGTCGACGATATCCTCGACGAGATCGACACCGTCCTGGAGACCAATGCGGCGGCCTTCGTCGAGGGCTTCGTCCAGAAGGGCGGGCAGTGAGCACCTCGGACCCCGGCCGGGAGGCGGGCGTGACGGGTGGGCCGGCCCCCGGGCGCCGGCCCGCGGCCCGACGCGTCGTGGGCCTGGAGACCGAGTACGGCATCACCTGCGCCTCGACCACCGGCGGCCCGCCCCCGATGGACGCCGACAGCGCCGCCCACGAGCTGTTCGACCCGGTGGTCCAGCGCCACCGCGCCTCCAACGTCTTCACCCGCTCCGGTGCCCGCCTCTACCTCGACGTCGGCTCCCACCCCGAGTACGCGACGGCCGAGTGCGACCGGCTGACCGACCTGCTGGCCCAGGACCGTGCCGGCGAGCTGGTCATGGCCGACCTGGCGGCCCGGGCCAACGCCCGCCTGGAGGACCGGGAGGTCCCCGGCCGCATCCACCTGCTCAAGAACAACCTCGACGCCCGGGGCCAGGGCTTCGGCTGCCATGAGAACTACCTCGTGCGCCGTCGCGCCGAGTTCTGGAACGACGCCCGCACCCTCGTGCCCCACCTCGTCACCCGTCAGATCCTCGTCGGCGCGGGGCACCTCCTGGCCGGGCCCCGGGGGACGCGCTACGTCTTCTCTCAGCGGGCCGACCAGATGGAGGACGCGGTCTCCGCGGCCACGACCCGGGCGCGTCCCCTCATCAACACCCGCGACGAGCCGCATGCGGACGCCGAGCGCTACATGCGGCTGCACGTCATCGTCGGCGACTCCAACATCGCCCAGGGATCGACCCTGCTCAAGGTCGGCGCCATGGACCTGGTCCTCGACCTGCTCGAGCACGGCGGTGACCTGACCGACCTCGAGCTGGCGCAGCCCATGCGCGCCATCCGGGACACCTGTCACGATCTGTCGGGCTCGGCCGCCCTGGAGCTGGCGAGCGGCCGCACGATCACGCCGGTCGACCTCCAGGGCGAGCTGCTGGACCGGGTGGCCGACCACTGCCGGGCCGAGCTCGATCTCGATCCGCTGCGCGCCGGTGCCCTCGACCTGTGGGAGCGGGGCCTGGAGGCGGTGCGCTCGGGGGACCACACGCCGGTGGAGACCGACCTGGACTGGGCGGTCAAGCACCGGCTGCTCCTGCGCTACGCCGAGCGTGCGGGCACCGACCTGGACGACCCCCGGGTCCGGCGCCTGGCACTGGCCTACCACGACGTCGGCCCCGATGGCCTGAGGCCCGCGCTGGAGGAGGCGGGCCTGCTCAGGCGCGTTGTTGACGAGGAGACCTGTCGCCGGGCGGTGGACACGGCGCCGTCGACCACCCGGGCCCGCCTGCGCGGCATGGCGGTGTCTCGGGCGCAGGACCTGCGCCGCGACCTCAGTGTCGACTGGGTCATGCTCCGGCTCGACGACGGCAGCGTTCCCCCGGTGTCCCTGCGCGATCCTTTCGCCGCCCAGGACGATCGTGTCGACGCCCTGCTGGCCGCGATGGACCGTCAGGCGACCGGCCAGCCGCCGCCGTGCGCCTGACTCGGTTCTGGCATACTCACGGGATCTCCTATGACTACCCCCGACGACACGACCGACCTGCCGCTCGGCGGCGCTGACGGCAAGCCCCTCACGCGCCGCCAGATGAGGGAGCGCGAGCGCGCCCGGGAGGCGGCCGCCAGGGCCGCTGAGGCAGCGAGGGCCGCATCCGTGGCAACCCCTGCCGGCGAGCCTCGTGCCGCCGCCGTCGGGCGTCAGGCCCACGCCGTTCCGCCCGTTCCCACGGCCGCCACCCCTG
Organism: Actinomyces sp.; assembly: GCF_030524025.1. Taxonomy (GTDB): domain Bacteria; phylum Actinomycetota; class Actinomycetes; order Actinomycetales; family Actinomycetaceae; genus Actinomyces. The sequence goes on from NZ_JAUNHI010000023.1 coordinate 6,770, forward strand.
AGGCCGCCCCCCGCGTCCCCCCGTTCCCGCCGCCCGGCCGGAACACACCTCCGGTGCTCACGCCGGCCCCCGCGCCCTCGGCCCTGCGCCGGGCGGCGGCCGGGGGCGTGAGCCGGGAGTCCAGGCGGACGGTGTCGCCTGTGCCGGTGGCGTCGGCAGGGTCGGCCGATGAGGCAGTGGGTGCCGCTTCCCCCGATGAGCCGGAGGACAGCGCGCAGGACCGGGACAAGGAGCCGGGGACCTCCACCGGCGCCCAGCGCGCCATCGGGGCGACCCTGGGCCGGCCTCGTCCGCGCGGGCGCGTCGCCCTGGTCCTGGCGGTTGTCGCCGCCCTGGCCATCGTCCTCGTGCCCGTGACGGTCTCCCGGTTCGCCGGGGGGACCGACGCCACGACCACCACGGCGAGCCAGGGCGCACCGGTGCCGGGAGACGCCCCTCTCGACCAGGTCATGGAGGTTGCCGGGCGCGTGGGCAGTGTCCCGGTCGTCTCCCTGTCCGGGCCGTTGACGGCCGTCGAGGCCGTCCGCACCGACGAGGTCGTCGTCGGGCAGGGCAGGGCGCTGGCCGCCGGTGAGGCCGTCCTGCTCAGCGTGTCGACCTTCTCGGGGACCGACGGGACGAACACGACGGGGACGACCGCGGGCAACCGGATCTACCGGGGGGTGCTCGACACCTCGACGCTCGGCCAGGCCCTGGCCGAAGCGGTCACGGGCGTCACGGAGGGGTCGCGCATTGTGCTGCGCGCGCCCATCACCGATGCCGCGGGCGCGGTGTCCACGGAGATCACGGTGGTCGACATCCTGCCGACCACCGCCACCGGCGAGGAGCTGAGCCCTCCGGCCGGCACACCCGCCGTCACCGTCGCGGCCGACTCCACGGTGACGCTGTCGGTCCAGGGGCTGCCCGCCCCCACCCGCTCGGCCTCGGCGCTGCTCGTGCGCGGACAGGGCCAGCAGGTCGAGAGCGACGACGTCGTCATCGCCCGCTACGCGACGGTGGGCTGGGCCGATGGGGCCATGCGCAACAACACCTACGGGGTGACGACCGTCCCCAGCCTCATCGACATGACCGACACCCTGTCGGGCATCAGCCGGCACCTGGTCGATGTGACGGTCGGCTCCCGGATCGTCCTGTCCCTGCCGGCCGACCAGGCCACGGGTGACGGAGCGGTGGCCGTCGTCATCGACGTCCTGGCCATCGCCGACGACGAGGCGCTGGCGCAGGCCTCAGCCTCCCCCGAGGCCACCGAGGACGGGGTGGTTTACGTCACTCCGTCGGCCGCGCCCTGAGGGCGGGCCCCGACTGTGCACTGGTCGGTGACCACGATGAGCCGGGGCTCCCAGGAGGTGCCGCGCCACCGGTGCGCCACGATCGAGGCCTGGGACTCCCAGGCCTCGATGTCCCACGTATAGGGGTCTCGCCGCCTGATCCGATGGTGCCTCAGCTCCTCAGGCGCCTCGAGAAGGACCCGCAGTACCGCGAGGGCCTCCAGGTCCTGGGCCACCGCCGCCAGTGCGCCGCAGCCCTCGATGAGGAGGACCGCGCCGTCCAGGGGCCCGATGACGAGATCGGTTCCCGGCGCCATGCGCCGCCAGTCCCAGCGCGGCGCCCGGGCGGGCAGTCCTCGGTCGAGGGCGGCCACGACCTGCGCGCACCGGTCGACGCCGGCGGACAGGCCCTGCCAGCCCGGAGCGAGGTCGTCGATCGCCAGGACGCCGGCGCACCGCTGTCCCAGCACCCCGGCGAGGCGGTCGGCCAGGGTGGATTTGCCCGCGCCGGGCGGGCCGTCAATGGCGATGACCACCCCGTGGGCGCGCCCCGGTGCGGTCCACCGCTCCCGGTCGGAGCACAGGCGGGCCAGCTCCTCGAGCGCCTGCCCGGGAGTCACGACGCTCGGTCGGCTCACCGTCCCGTTGGCATGCGTAGAGGTCATCGCGTCAGGCTAGATGATCGGTCCCGGGGGCGGTGGGCGGGCGCAGACAGGACCCCGGCCGACCGGTGTAGCCTCGTGCCAGCCGAGCACACCGACACGCCCGCCGGGAGGGACCACAGACGATGAGTGTCGCGATCCGCGTCATCCCATGCCTCGACGTCAAGGACGGCCGCGTGGTCAAGGGCGTCAACTTCATGGGGCTGCGTGACGCCGGCGACCCCGTCGAGCTGGCCCGCCGCTACGACGAGCAGGGCGCCGACGAGATCACCTTCCTGGACGTGTCCGCCTCGAGCGAGGACCGCTCGACGATGATGGAGGTCGTCTCGCGGACCGCCGAGCAGGTCTTCGTCCCGCTGACCGTGGGCGGAGGGGTGCGCAGCGTCGAGGACGTCGACAGGCTCCTGCGCGCCGGCGCCGACAAGGTCGGCATCAACACGGCCGCGATCCACCGCCCCGAGCTGCTGGCCGAGGTCGCCGAGCGCTTCGGCAACCAGGTGCTCGTCCTGTCGGTGGATGCCAGACGCTGCCCGCCGGGGGTGTCGACCCCCTCGGGCTACGAGGTGACCACCCACGGTGGCACCCGCTCAACGGGCCTGGACGCGGTGGCCTGGGCCGTGCGCGCCGCCGGGATGGGCGCCGGGGAGATCCTGCTCAACTCGATGGACGCCGACGGTGTCACCGGCGGCTTCGACCTGGAGATGCTCGACGCGGTGCGCGAGGTCGTCACCGTCCCGCTCATCGCCTCCGGTGGCGCGGGACGCGCGGAGGACTTCGCAGCCGCCGCCGACCACGGCGCCGACGCCGTGCTGGCCGCCAGCGTCTTCCACTACGGGGTCCTGACCATCGCCCAGGCCAAGGACGCCCTGCGGGTGGGCGGCCACCCCGTACGCTGAGCCCCACCATGCGGCGCCGGGTCCGTCCTGCGGCTAGACTTCGCTGGTGCTGGGGCCGGGTCTGGTTCCACGCCTGCACGATGCATGTGCCGTCCGACATAGAAAGGTTCTCCGATGACCAGCAACAACCCCGACCAGTACCCGAGCAACCAGGCCGGAGGTGACCAGGGGTACCCGGCCGGCCCGCCGCCCTACCAGACCGGAGGGGACCAGGGCTACCCGGCAGGCCCGCCGCCCTACCAGGGTCACAACGGACCTGCGTATGGTGGGTACAACGGCGGGACTGAGAAGAACAGCCTCGGTGGCTGGGCGCTAGGCCTGGGTATCGCCTCGATCGTCTGCTGCGGGCCCTTGACCGGCATCCCAGCGATCATTCTTGGCATCCTGGGCCTCCAGGCCGCCAAGGAGGGGCGTGCCACCAACAACGCCTTGTCGATCATCGGTATCGCTTTGGGTGCGATGGGAATCATCCTGACGATCGTTGGCTTCCTCACGGGCACCTACACCGACTTGATCGGCTCCTGACTCGGTGGGCGCGGCCGAGGCCCCGGAGGTCACCGGGGGCAGGAGTGGGCTGACAGCGGCACAGCGTACGGCGCTCGCTGCTTCCTTCCTGCCCTGCGTCGTGCTCCTCGGGTCCCAGGTGCTGGGCGGTGGAGTCCCGGCCGGACCCGACCTGTGCCCCGTGCACCGGCTCACCGGGTACTGGTGCCCCCTGTGCGGCGGCACCCGCGCGACCCATGCGCTGGTCCATGGGGACCTGCACACCGCCGTGGGCTACAACCCCTTCGCCCTGCTCCTCCTCGTGGCCGGAGGCGCCCTCGTGGCGCGCTGGCTCCTGCGCCGCGTGCGGGGCAGGCCCCGTCCGTTGCTGACGGGGCTTGTCACCGGCAGGGAGGTCGCGGTCCTGGCCGGCGCCGCCGCCCTGTTCGCCGTCGTGCGCAACATGCCGGGCATGTGGGTCCACCTGGGCCCGCTCCTGGGGCCTCCGGGCTAGGCGGGACCGGACGCCCCGGCCACGGTCCGCAACCGGCGTGCGACAATCGAGGCGTGACCGTCCCGAGCTCATCGACACCCACCTCAGCGGCACCTGCGCGGCGCCCCGACGCCCCCGGGCTGCCCGCCGGGATCGCCGCACGGCTCAAGCGGGACCGGGACGGCCTGGTCGCCGCGGTCGTCCAGCAGCACGACACCCGTGAGGTGCTCATGGTCGGGTGGATGGACGACGAGGCACTCCGGCGCACCCTGAGCCAGGGGCGTGTCACCTTCTGGTCGCGCTCCCGCCAGGAATACTGGCGCAAGGGCGACACCTCGGGCCACCACCAGTACGTCAAGGCGGTCAGCATCGACTGTGACGGCGACGCCCTGCTCGTCGAGGTCGACCAGGTCGGTGCCGCCTGCCACACCGGGGCGCGCACCTGCTTCCTCGCCGGAGGCGACCTGGAGGCGGTCGAGGGCGGGCGTCCCGTCACCTGAGCGGATTTGCCTGTCAGGCCCGTGGCCGAGGACCATGGGCGTGGACAACGACGTCGGCTCCCTGGCAGACCGAGTCCCGGGCCACGGCGAGGAGGTGCACCCATGACCGTCTTCGACACCCATGTCGCCGCCGCCAAGGCGGCGGTGGAGCGTCGCGAGCGGCTCACCCCCCTGGAGGACCTGCGCGAGCTCGTGCGCTCGGTGACCAGCACCCGGGACGCCAGCGCCCTGCTGCGCACCCCCGGGCGCGCGGTGGCCGTCGTCGCCGAGGTCAAGCGTGCCACCGCCACCTTCGCCGACCTGACCGGGGTGGGGGACCCGGCGGTCCTCGCCCGCTTCTACGAGGCCGGCGGGGCCGCCTGCGTGTCGGTGGTCACCGAGCCGTTGCGCTCCCACGGCTGCCTGGCAGACCTCGATGCCGTCCGCGCCGCCGTCGACGTGCCCGTGCTCGTCAACGACCTCGTCGTCACCCCCTACCAGGTCCACGAGGCGCGAGCCCACGGCGCCGAGCTGCTGCTGCTCGACGCCCGCCTCGAGCCACTGGTCCTCGAGTCGCTCATCGAGCGCACCCACTCGATGGGGATGACTGCGGTCGTCGACGTCCACTCCCGCCGCGAGGCGATCACCGCCGTGGAGTCGGGAGCCCGCGTCGTGGCGGTCGACGCCCGTGACCACGAGACCCTGGCCGTCGATCGACGCCGCTTCGAGCAGGTCGCCGAGCTCCTGCCCGCCTCGGTGACCCGGGTCGCCACCGGGGGAGTGCGGGGCCCCCGCGACGTCATGGGCTACGCTCGCGCGGGCGCCGACGTCGTCATCGTGGGGGAGGCCGTCCTGCGCTCGGCCGACCCCCAGCAGTTCGTCGCCGAGCTGGTCGCCGCGGGAAGCCATCCCGCCCTGCTGACCGCCACCCACAGAGAGGGGCTCTAAGTGCCCGCAGCCGCAGCGGCGGTCGCCGCGCATCTGACCGCGCTCGTGCCATCCGCGGCCTCATCGGCCTCATCGACCTCCTCGGTGGGGCCCGTCTCCATCCCCAGCCCCTCCCAGTCCGTGTGGTACCTGGGCCCCGTCCCCCTGCGCGCCTACGCCCTGTGCATGCTCGCCGGCATTGCCGTGGCCGTGTGGTGGACCGACCGGCGCTACCGGCGTGCGGGCGGGCCACAGGACACCGTCCTGGACCTCGCACTCGTCTCGGTGCCGGTGGGCATCGTCGGGGCCAGGCTCTACCACGTCCTGTCCTCCCCGGAGCGCTACTTCGGCCCGGAGGGCGACCTGTGGCTCATCCCCAGGATCTGGGAGGGCGGCCTCGGCGTGTGGGGGGGCATCGCCGCGGGTGCCGCGGCCTGCGCCTGGCTGCTGCGCCGCCGCGGCCTGCGCGTGGCCCCCTTCGCCGACGCCGCGGCCCCCACCGTCCTCGTGGCCCAGGCCATCGGGCGTCTGGGCAACTACTTCAACCAGGAGCTCTTCGGCGGACCGACGACACTGCCGTGGGGCCTGGAGATCGACGCCGCGCACCTGCCGCTCGGGTACGCACCGGGAACCCTGTTCCACCCCACCTTCCTCTACGAGGCGCTGTGGAACCTGTTCGGCGCGCTCGTCCTGCTCGGGCTGGGGCGGCGCCTGACCCGCGACGGCGGGGTCAGCGGCGGCCGGCTCATGTGGGCCTACCTCATGGTCTACACCTCCGGCAGGGTGTGGATCGAGTACCTGCGCGTCGATGACGCCCAGGTCGTGGCCGGGCTGCGCCTCAACGTGTGGACCTCGCTGGTCATCTTCCTCGTCGGCCTGGTGGGCTACGTATGGTCCTCCCGGCGGCCCCTGAGCGATGACATCGCCCTGCCCGGCCGGGCCCCCGCTCACTCGGAGGACCCCGAGACGGCGCCGGCCTCCTCCACCGGTACCCGCCCGGACGACGATGCGCAAGCCGAGGATCGCGTAATTCATGCGAAATCACGGCCTGACAGGCTTCGCGAGGACGAGACGCAGTAGTCCCGCATCTCGGACAACGGTCTGCGTCGCGGGGCGACGGCGTCGACGAGGACGGCGACGACGACAAGGACGGTCCGCATGCAGCAACCGGTGCCCCAGCCACGACACTCCGCGATGCCGCAGCGCCAGGGTCTGTACGACCCGGCCAACGAGCACGACGCCTGCGGCATGGGTTTCGTCGCCCGCCTCGACGGACGGCCCACCCACTCGGTGGTCACCGACGCCCTCCACGTCCTGGCCCGTCTGGACCACCGCGGCGCGGTCGGCGCCGAGGAGAACTCCGGTGACGGCGCGGGCATCCTCATGGCGGTGCCCGACGCCTTCCTGCGCGAGGAGATCGCCTCCCTGCCGGCGCCGGGCGCCTACGCCGTCGGTCTCGTGTTCCTGCCCGGCCCCCACGACGGCGCCCAGGCGCGCTCGACAGCGGTGGCCGCCGTCGAGCGCCTCGCCCGGGAGGAGGGCCTGCGGGTCGTGGGGTGGCGCGACGTGCCCACCGACGACTCGATGATCGGGCCCACCGCCCGCGGCTGCATGCCCGACTTCCGCCACCTCGTCGTGTCCGACCGCTCGGGGCGGGCCAGCGGGGTGGCCCTGGACCGGCTCGCCTACCGGCTGCGCCGGCGCGCCCAGCACGAGGCCGGTGTCTACATGGCCTCACTGTCCAGCCGCACGCTGGTGTACAAGGGCATGCTCACCACCGCCCAGCTCGCCGAGTTCTTCCCCGACCTGACCGACCAGCGCGTGGCCACGCACGTGGCCCTGGTGCACTCGCGCTTCTCGACCAACACCTTCCCCTCCTGGCCCCTGGCCCAGCCCTTCCGCATGATCGCCCACAACGGTGAGATCAACACCGTGCGCGGCAACCGCAACTGGATGGCGGCCCGTGAGAGCTCGATGACCAGCCCCGAGCTCGGTGAGCTCGCAGCCCTGCTGCCCGTGTGCAGCCCCGGCTCCTCGGACTCGGCCTCCTTCGACGAGGTCTTCGAGCTGCTCACCCTGGCGGGCCGCTCAATGCCCCACGCCATGGCCATGCTCGTGCCCGAGGCCTGGGAGAAGAACACGACGATGGACCCCGCGGTCCGCGCCTTCTACCAGTACTGCTCGGCGATCTGCGAGCCCTGGGACGGCCCGGCCGCCATGGTCTTCACCGACGGCGCCCAGGTCGGCGCCGTCATGGACCGCAACGGGCTGCGCCCCGGGCGCTGGACCGCCACCAAGGACGGCACGGTGGTCCTGGCCTCCGAGACCGGGGTCCTGCCCATCGACGAGTCCGACATCGTGGCGCGCGGGCGCCTGGAGCCGGGGACGATGTTCCTGGTCGACCTGGAGTCGGGCAGGATCGTGCCCGACGCCGAGATCAAGAACGCCCTGGCCTCCTCGGCCCCCTACGACCAGTGGCTCGCCGAGCAGATGGTCCGTCTGGAGGACCTGCCGGTGCGCGAGCACGTGGGCCACTCCCCGTCCTCGGTGCTGCGCCGGCAGCAGACCTTCGGGTACACCCACGAGGAGCTGAGCATGCTCCTGGCCCCGATGGCCGTGGGCGGGGCCGAGGCCATCGGCTCGATGGGCACTGACACCCCGATCGCCGTGCTGTCGGAGCGGCCGCGGCTCGTCTTCGACTACTTCAGCCAGCTCTTCGCCCAGGTGACCAACCCGCCCCTGGACTCCTACCGCGAGGAGCTGGTCACCTCCCTGTCGATGACGATCGGCCCGGAGCCCAACTTCCTGGCCGACCTGCCCGAGCACGCACGCAAGCTCGTCATCCCCTTCCCGGTGCTCACCTCCGACCAGCTCGCCCAGCTGACCCACATCGGGCGGGCCCGGGCGGGCAAGGGCTTCACCGCCGTCAAGGTCTCCGGGCTCTTCCGCGTCTCGGGAGGACAGGAAGCCCTGCGCGAGCGCATCGGCGAGATCTGCGCCGAGATCGATGACGCGGTCGAGGCGGGCGCCTCCTTCATCATCCTGTCGGACCGCGAGTCCACCGCCGAGATGGCCCCGATACCCTCGCTGCTGCTGACCAGCGCGGTCCACCACCACCTGCTGCGCCGGCGCACCCGCACGAAGGTGGGGCTCGTCGTCGAGGCCGGCGACGTGCGGGAGGTCCACCACGTCGCCCTGCTCATCGGCTACGGGGCGGGGGCGGTCAACCCCTACCTCGCCATGGAGTCCGTCGAGGACCTCGCCCGCGCCGGCGCCATCGACGTCGACCCCGAGCGCGCGGTCGACAATCTCGTCCAGGCCCTGGGCAAGGGTGTGCTCAAGGTCATGTCGAAGATGGGGATCTCGACGGTGGCCTCCTACCACGGCGCCCAGGTCTTCCAGGCCATCGGGCTGTCGGCCGAGCTCGTCGAGGAGTACTTCACCGGCACGCCCACCCCGTTGGGGGGAGTCGGCCTCGACGTCATTGCCGAGGAGGTCGCCGCCAGGCACCGCACCGCCTACCCGCCCTCGGGCATCTCCCCGGCGCACCGCACCCTGGCCACGGGGGGCGACTACCACTGGCGCCGGGAGGGCGAGGACCACCTCTTCACCCCCGAGACGATCGCGCGCCTCCAGCACGCCACCCGCACCGAGCAGCAGGAGGTCTTCCGCCGCTACACCGACGAGGTCAACGACCAGTCCCGCAGGCTGATGACCCTGCGAGGGCTCATGCGCCTGCGCACCGACGACGTCGTGCCGGTGCCCCTGGAGGAGGTCGAGCCGGTGGAGTCCATCGTCACCCGCTTCGCCACGGGGGCGATGAGCTATGGCTCCATCAGCCAGGAGGCCCACGAGCTGTTGGCCGTGGCGATGAACCGCCTGGGAGGCAAGTCGAACACCGGTGAGGGCGGGGAGATGCGCGAGCGGCTCCACGACCCCGAGCGCTGCTCGAAGATCAAGCAGGTCGCCTCCGGCCGCTTCGGCGTGACCGCGGAGTACCTCACCTTCGCCGAGGACATCCAGATCAAGATGGCCCAGGGCGCCAAGCCCGGGGAGGGCGGCCAGCTGCCCGCCCACAAGGTCTACCCGTGGGTCGCCCAGGCGCGCCGCTCCACCCCCGGGGTCGGCCTGGTCTCGCCGCCGCCGCATCACGACATCTACTCCATCGAGGACCTCGCCCAGCTCATCTCAGACCTGAAGAACGCCAACGAGGACGCCCGCATCCACGTCAAGCTCGTCTCCGAGATCGGTGTGGGCACCGTGGCCGCGGGCGTGTCGAAGGCCAAGGCCGACGTCGTCCTCATCTCCGGGTTCGACGGTGGCACCGGGGCGGCGCCGCTGACGAGCATCAAGCACGCCGGCGCGCCCTGGGAGATCGGCCTGGCCGAGGCCCAGCAGACCCTCGTGCTCAACGACCTGCGGGACAGGATCGTCGTCCAGTGCGACGGCCAGCTCAAGACCGGGCGCGACGTCGTCGTCGCCGCGCTCCTGGGCGCCGAGGAGTTCGGCTTCGCCACGACGGCCCTGGTCGTCTCGGGCTGCATCATGATGCGCAAGTGCCACCTCGACACGTGCCCGGTGGGCGTGGCCACCCAGAACCCGGTCCTGCGCGAGCGCTTCAGTGGGCGCCCCGAGTTCATCGTCACCTTCTTCCGCTACATCGCCGAGGAGGTGCGCGAGCTCCTGGCCAGCCTCGGCCTGCGCAGCATCGAGGAGGCCGTCGGACGTGCCGACCTGCTCGACGCGCGAGAGGCCATCGACCATTGGAAGGCCTCGGGACTCGACCTGACCGCGACCCTGACGATGGCCCAGCCGACCCCGGGCTCCTTCCTCCACCACGCACGGCCCCAGGACCACGGCCTCGACGGGGTGCTCGACCGCACGCTCATCTCCCTGGCCTCCCCGGCCCTGCGCAGCGGGACACCGGTGAGCGTGTCCCTGACCGTGGAGAACACCGACCGCTCCGTGGGCACGATGCTGGGCCACGAGATCGCCAAGACCCACGGCGACGACGGCCTGGCCGATGGCACGATCGAGATCAATCTCACCGGATCGGCCGGGCAGTCCCTGGGCGCCTTCGTCCCCCGGGGCGTGACGATCCGCCTGACCGGGGACGCCAACGACTACGTCGGCAAGTCCCTGTGCGGCGGGCGGGTCAGCGTGCGTCCGGGCCCTGACGCCGGCTTCGTCCCCGAGGACAACGTCATCGCGGGCAACGTCATCGGCTACGGCGCGACGGCCGGCCGGCTGTTCATCCGCGGCCGGGTCGGCGAGCGCTTCGCCGTGCGCAACTCCGGGGCCACGCTCGTGGCCGAGGGCGCCGGCGACCACGCCCTGGAGTACATGACCGGAGGCACGGCCGTCATCCTGGGTCCCACCGGACGCAACGTCGCCGCCGGCATGTCCGGCGGGACCGGCTACGTGCTCGACCTCGACCCCGCCCGGGTCAACGCCGAGGCGCTGGCCTCCGGGGCCATCGACCTCGCCCCGCTGGAGGAGGGCGACATCCGCGACCTCACAGCGGTCCTGGAGGAGCACGTGGCCGAGACCGGCTCCCAGCGAGCCGCCGCACTCCTGGCCGACCCCCGGGAGCTGGCCGCCCGCTTCACCCGGATCCTGCCCCGCCACTACGCGGCGGTGCGCAGGATCCTGGCCCAGGCCCAGTCCGAGGGCCTGACCCCGTCCGACCCCACCGTGTGGCAGAGCATCCTGGAGGTGTCCCGTGGCTGATCCCCGCGGCTTCCTGACGACGACCGAGCGCGAGCTCCCGTCCTACCGGCCGGTCGAGGTCCGCATCCTCGACTACCGGGAGGTCGAGGACCGCAGCACCCAGGACGAGGCGATGGTGCGGCGGCAGGCCTCGCGCTGCATGAACTGCGGCATCCCCTTCTGCCACTCCGCCTGCCCCCTGGGCAACCTCATCCCCGAGTGGAACGACCTGACGTGGAAAGGCGACCTGGCCTCGGCGGTCGAGCGCCTCCACGCGACCAACAACTTCCCCGAGCTGACCGGCAGGCTGTGCCCGGCGCCCTGCGAGTACGCCTGCACCCTGGGCATCAACCAGCCGGCGATCACGATCAAGAACATCGAGCACTCCATCGCCGAGGACGCCTTCGAGGCCGGTCTGGTCGCCCCCCAGGTCCCGGCCTTCCTGACCGGGTCGACGGTGGCGGTCATCGGCTCGGGCCCCGCCGGGCTGGCCGCCGCCCAGCAACTGACCCGCGCCGGGCACACCGTGGCCGTCTTCGAGCGCGACGACCTGCCCGGCGGGCTGCTGCGCTACGGCATCCCCGAGTTCAAGCTCGAGAAGTCGGTCCTCGACCGGCGCCTGGCCCAGATGGAGGCCGAGGGGACCCGCTTCCGCACCGGCGTCGAGGTCGGTTCCGACATCACCGGCGCCGAGCTGCTCGAGTCCTACGACGCCGTGGTCATCGCGGTGGGCACCCCCCAGCGCCGGGACCTGCACGTGCCGGGCCGCGAGCTGGAGGGCACCGTCCAGGCGCTCGACTACCTGACCGCCGCCACCCGGGAGGTCCACGGCCAGGGGCCGACCCCCATCAGCGCCGAGGGCAAGGACGTCGTCATCATCGGCGGCGGGGACACCGGCGCCGACTGCCTGGGCACGGCGATCCGCCAAGGGGCCGCTTCGGTGACCTCCATCGAGATCATGCCCGCCCCGCCGGTCCAGCGGCCCGACAACCAGCCCTGGCCCACCTACCCCCGGCTGTACAAGGTCGCCAGCGCCCACGAGGAGGGCGGGGAGCGGCTGTGGGCCACCTCGACCGTCGAGATGGTCGATGACGGCCAGGGACGCGTGGGATCCCTACGGCTGACCGAGGTCCGCCTCGAGGGCGGCCGTCCGGTGCCCGTCCCGGGGACCGAGCGCGTCATCCCCGCCCAGCTCGTCCTGCTTGCCATGGGCTTCACCGGCGTCGCCCCCACCGGTGTCGTCGCCCAGCTCGGCCTCGAGGTCGACGGGCGCGGCCGGGTCGTGCGCGACAACCAGTGGGCCACCGCGGTCCCCGGGGTCTTCGTCGCCGGCGACGCCGGGCGCGGACAGAGCCTCATCGTGTGGGCCATCGCCGAGGGCAGGTCCGTGGCCGCCGCCGTGGATCGCTACCTGTCGGGGTCCACCGGGCTGGCCTCCCCGGTCACCCCGACCCAGGTCCAGTTCCAGCCCTGATGACCGAGCCGGCCTGGATCGCCGCGGGAGAGCTCCCCGGGGCGTAGCCGACACGACACTCCACCGCCCGGAGCCGATCATTTAGGCTTGACCCATGCGCAGAGCCAAGATCGTATGCACCCTGGGACCAGCCACCGACTCCCCCGAGCAGGTGCAAGCGCTCGTGGACGCGGGCATGAACGTGTGCCGCATCAACCGCTCCCACGGGCGCGCCGAGGACCAGGAAGAGGTCATCGCCCGCGTGCGCGCGGCCGCCGAGGCCTCCGGGCGGCCGGTGGCCATCCTTGTGGACCTTCAGGGCCCCAAGATCCGACTGGGCAGGTTCGTGGGCGACCAGAAGGTCATGCTCAACAAGGGCGACGAGTTCACGATCACCACCGACGACGTCCTGGGCACCGTCAAGCGGGTGTCGACGACCTTCAAGGGCCTGCCCGGGGACTGCCGTCCTGGGGACCGCCTCCTCATCGACGACGGCAATGTCGCCGTGCGTGTCGTGGCCGTCACCGACACCGACGTGGTCACCAAGGTCGAGGTCCCCGGCTACGTGTCGAACAACAAGGGCATCAACCTGCCCGGTGTGGCCGTGTCGGTCCCGGCCCTCAGCGAGAAGGACCGTGGCGACCTGCGCTGGGCCCTCAAGATCGGGGCCGACTTCATCGCCCTGTCCTTCGTACGCTCGGCCGATGACATCAATGACGTCCACGAGATCATGGACGAGGTCGGTGTGCGCATCCCCGTCATCGCCAAGATCGAGAAGCCCCAGGCGGTGCAGAACCTCTTCGACATCGTCTCGACCTTCGACGGCATCATGGTGGCGCGCGGCGACCTCGGCGTCGAGATGCCCCTCGAGGCGGTGCCCCTCGTCCAGAAGCGGGCCATCGAGCTGGCCCGCAGGCAGGCCAAGCCGGTCATCGTGGCCACCCAGGTCCTCGAGTCGATGATCCACAACCCGCGGCCCACGCGCGCCGAGGCCTCGGACTGCGCCAACGCGATCCTCGACGGCGCCGACGCCGTCATGCTCTCGGGGGAGACCTCCGTGGGCGCCTACCCGATCGAGGCCGTGCGCACGATGGCCAGCATCATCGAGAACGTCGAGGAGAACGGCGGTGAGCGCATCGCCGCGCTGGGCTCCTACCCCCAGACCCGCGGCGGGGCGCTGACCCGCGCCGCAGCCGAGATGGGCGAGCAGCTCGACGCGACCTACCTGGTCACCTTCACCCAGTCCGGAGACACCGCCCGGCGGCTGTCCCGCCTGCGCTCCTCGATCCCGCTGCTGGCCTTCACGCCCCTGTGCTCGACCCGCAACCAGCTCGCGATCTCGTGGGGCGTGGCGCCCTACGAGGTGCCCGCGGTCACGCACACCGATGAGATGGTCGCCCAGGTCGACGAGATGCTTCAGGCCAGGCATCTGGCCCGCGTCGGGGACACGGTCATCATCGTGGCCGGCATGCCCCCCGGCACGCCGGGCTCGACCAACTCGATCCGCGTCCACACCGTCGGCGAGGTCGACTGAGACCGACCGCGCCCCGGCGCACCGCGCCGGGGCGCGGTTAGTGGTACCTCCGGAGGGACTCGAACCCTCAACACTCCGATTTTGAGTCGGATGCCTCTGCCAGTTGGGCTACGGAGGCGCGTGCGACGTGCGATGCTGTGGATGAGCATACTAGGATCGTGGCGTGAGCAACGAGTCTGGTTCCTCCCGCACCCGCACGGTCATCGTCGCTGAGGACGAGACACTCATCCGGCTCGACATTGTCGAGATCCTCACCGACGCCGGTTACGAGGTCGTTGCCGAGGCCGCCGACGGCGAGGAGGCGGTCCGCCTCGTCGACGAGCACCAGCCCGACCTCGTGGTCATGGACGTCAAGATGCCCGTCCTGGACGGCATCACCGCGGCCGAGCGCATTCTGGACAAGCACTCTCTGGCCGTGGTCATGCTCACAGCCTTCTCCCAGACCGAGCTCGTTGAGCGCGCCAGCGCCGCGGGGGCCATGGCTTACGTCGTCAAGCCCTTCACTCCGGCCGACCTCATCCCGGCTTTGGAGATCGCGGTCTCCCGCCACGAGGAGATCCGCTCCCTGGAGTCGGAGATCTCCGACCTCCAAGAGCGCTTCGAGACCCGCAAGCGCGTCGACCGCGCCAAGGGGCTGCTCATGGAGAAGATGGGGCTCAGTGAGCCCGAGTCCTTCCGCTGGCTGCAGAAGACCTCGATGAACCGGCGCCTGACCATGCGTGAGGTCGCCGACGCCGTCATCGAGCAGGTCGGGGGCTCCTGAGCCGGGCACCCGCGCGCCTCACTCCCGCGGCTCGACGCTCCCGGCGACCTCCTCAAGGGGCTCCGGCGACGTCTCCACCGGGGTGTACAGCGAGCGCAGGCTGCCGCGGGCGACGGGCTCGCCGTCCTCGTCGGAGACGCGGACCTCGTAGACGGCTGTGCGGCGGCCCCGGTGGGTCGGCGTGGCCACGGCCGTCACCCAGCCGCGGTGCGCCGGGCGCAGGTGGCTGACGTGGAGCTCGGCGCCCACCGGTACGGTCCCCTCCGGTCCGGCCTGCCGTGCGGCCACTGAGGCGGCCGTCTCGATGAGCGCCGCGCTCGCCCCGCCGTGCAGGATCCCCACGACCTGCCGAGCCCCCTCGACCGGCATGCGTACGACCGTCCGCTCCGCAGAGCGCTCGATGACCTCCATCCGCAGCGTCGCCATGAGCGTGCCGCGCTCGGAGTCCTCCAGCCCCGCCGTGCCCAGCGCGCTCGTGGCCGACACCGCCGAGCCCGCCGGGCGGGGGTCGGGGAAGGGCCGGGCGGCGAAGGCGGGGAAGGCCACAGGCAGGTCGGCGGACTGGGAGGTCGGGGGGTTGTCGTCGCTCATACCCGTAGGCTGGCACGGTGACCACCACTGAGACCAGCCCAGGCACCGCAGAGCCCTCCGCAGGACGCCTCTTGCTCATCGACGGACACTCGATGGCCTTCCGCGCCTACTTCGCGCTGCCCGTCGACAGCTTCACGACCTCGACCGGGCAGACGACCAACGCCGTGCACGGCTTCGTGTCGATGTTCCTGTCCCTGCTCGAGCAGGAGGAGCCCACCCATGTAGCGGTCGCCTTCGACCTGCCCGGCGGCACCTTCCGCACCGAGGAGTACGACCAGTACAAGGCGACGCGTGACGAGACGCCTGCGCCCTTCGTCGGCCAGGTCGAGCTGGTCGACGAGGTCCTGTCGGCCATGCGGGTGCGCACGGTGACCGCCGAGGGCTTCGAGGCCGACGACATCCTGGCCACGCTGGCCGCCCGCGGTCAGGAGGAGGGCATGGAGGTCCTCATCTGCTCGGGGGACCGCGACTCCTTCCAGACGGTGACCGAGCGGTGCACGGTGCTCTACCCCGTCAAGGGGGTCTCGACGATGAGACGCATGACGCCGGCCGAGGTCGAGGAGCGCTACGGAGTCCCGCCCCAGCGCTACCCCCACCTGGCGGCGCTCGTGGGGGAGTCCAGCGACAACCTGCCCGGGGTGCCCGGGGTGGGCCCCAAGACCGCGGCGAAGTGGATCAACCTCTACGACGGCCTCGAGGGGGTCATCGCACACGCCGACCAGATCAAGGGCAAGGCGGGCCAGTCCCTGCGGGACCACCTCGACGATGTCCTGCGCAACCGGCGCCTCAACCACCTGCGCACGGACCTCGAGCTGGGCATCGACCCGCTGCGGGACCTTGCGGTCAGGGGCGCTGACCGGACCGAGCTGGCCCGGGTCATGGAGGTCCTGGAGTTCCGCACCCTGCACCAGCGGGCCGAGCGCGTCCTCGACTTCGACTCCGAGAGCCCCGGTGCCACCGGCGGCCCCGCCGAGGACCTGGAGGTGGCGGTCCTGGGGCACGACCTGACCCCCGGAGCGCTGGCGGGCTGGCTCGGCGAGCACTTCCCGGCGGCCGGCACGCCGGTGGTCCTCGGCCTCGACGTCGTCGGCGAGACCAGCCCCGGCCGGGGCCGTGCCGGGATCGTGGCCCTGTCGGACGGCAGCCGTGCGGTGGCCCTCGACCTCGAGGCGGCCGACGAGGCCGACACGGCCGCCCTGTCCCGCCTCCTGGCCGACCCGGACCGGCCCCTGGTTGTGGCCGACGCCAAGGGCGCCTGGCACGCCCTGTCGGGATCGGGCATCGCGCTCGACGGCGTCGTGGCCGACCCCTCCCTGGCCGGCTACGTGTGCCGGCCCGAGCAGCGCTCCTACGACATCGCCACCCTGGCCCAGCGCTGGCTCGGCATCGACCTGGAGCTGATGGGGTCCCCCGCCCAGGAGACCGGGACCCAGAGCTCCTTCGATCTCGACGCCCTTGACGGCTCGGGCCCGAGGGCCGAGGAGCTGGCGGCCGCACGCCGCGCCGCCGTCGTCCTTCCCCTCCAGCGGGTCCTGGAGGAGCACATGGCCCAGATCGGCGCCCTCGAGCTCTACGAGGACCTCGAGATGCCGGTGGCGGCGACGCTGGCGGCCATGGAGGACGCCGGCATCGCCGTCGACGACGCCGTCCTGGCCGCCCGCGCCGAGGAGCTCGACCGCCGGGTGGAGCGCTCGGCGGCCGCGGCCTACGCCGCGGTGGGCCACGAGGTCAACCTGGCCAGCCCCAAGCAGCTCCAGACCGTGCTCTTCGACGAGCTCGAGATGCCCAGGACCCGCAAGACGAAGACCGGCTACACCACCGACGCGGGCGCGTTGGCGGACCTGCTGGCCAAGACCGGTCACCCCTTCCTCGTCAACCTCCTCGAGCACCGCGACGCCACCAAGCTGCGTCAGACCGTCGAGGGTCTGCGCAAGGCGGTCGGCCCCGACTCCCGTGTCCACACCACCTTCCAGCAGACCGTGGCGGCCACGGGGCGTCTGTCCTCGAAGGACCCCAACCTGCAGAACATCCCGGCCCGCACCGAGGAGGGCCGGCGCATCCGGGAGGCGTTCACGGTCGGGCCGGAGCACGAGTGCCTCATGACCGCCGACTACTCCCAGATCGAGATGCGCATCATGGCCCACCTGTCGGCCGATGAGGCCCTCATCGAGGCCTTCCGCTCGGGGGAGGACCTCCACCGTTACGTGGCGGCGCTCGTCCACGACGTCGAGGTCGAGGACATCACGGCCGACCAGCGCAACCGGGTCAAGGCGATGAGCTACGGCCTGGCCTACGGCCTGTCCACCTTCGGCCTGGCCAAGCAGCTGGGTATCGACAACGCCGAGGCCGCGGCGCTGCGTGACGCCTACTTCGCACGTTTCGGCCGGGTCCACGACTACCTCGTCGGGGTCGTCGAACAGGCGCGGCGCGACGGCTACACGGCCACCATGTTCGGACGGCGCCGCTACCTTCCCGACCTGACCAGCGACAACCGCCAGCGGCGGGAGATCGCCGAGCGGGCCGCCCTCAACGCACCGATCCAGGGCTCGGCGGCCGACATCGTCAAGCGGGCCATGGTCGAGGTCTCCCGCGCCCTGGAGGAATCGGGCCTGGCCTCGCGGATCCTGCTTCAGATCCACGACGAGCTCCTCCTCGAGATCGCCCGGGGCGAGGCCCAGGAGGTCGAGCGCCTCGTGCGCGAGCGCATGGCCTCTGCGGCGAGCCTGGCCGTCCCGCTGGACGTCTCGGTGGGCCGGGGGACCACCTGGGCGCAGGCGGCGCACTGAATCGCCGGCCCACCTACGCTGGAAACCCGGTTGCCACCACGTGAGGGAATCCACGCAGGATGGCTGTAACTTTGTTGGTTACGACGGGGTCACGGTTTGAGATCCGCCTGATAGAGTCCTCATGTGCGTTCCTGGGCATACGCCCTGCGATCGATGTGAACTGTGTGAGCAGTCATGATCTGTGACCTGTCGTGCGGCGCAGTGCTGAGCATTGTCAGCATTCTCAGCGTTGTCCGTGCCGCCCGTCACTCCATGACGGGCTGTGACACGCCACCGCGTCGATTCACTGTGCAGGGCATCGCCCAACCGCACTGCGGTTCCAGTCCGGGCTGGGCCGCGGTCCGGGGAGCGCGCGGTATCTATCGACCCGACCTTCAGTCCGCATTCGGAGCATCCACTCAATGACCACTACCACGCCAAGCCCCGCCCCGGTCGCCGTCAACGACATCGGCTCGACCGAGGAGATCCTCGCTGCCGTCGATGAGACGATGAAGTACTTCGACGACGGTGACATCGTCGAGGGCACTGTCGTCAAGGTCGACCACGATGAGGTCCTTCTTGACATCGGCTACAAGACCGAGGGCGTCATCCTGGCTCGCGAACTGTCCATCAAGCACGACGTCGACCCCGATGAGATCGTCTCCGTCGGCGACGAGATCGAGGCTCTGGTCCTTCAGAAGGAGGACAAGGAGGGTCGTCTGCTCCTGAGCAAGAAGCGCGCCCAGTACGAGCGCGCCTGGGGCACCATCGAGCGGGTCAAGGAGGAGGACGGCGTTGTCACCGGCTCCGTCATCGAGGTCGTCAAGGGCGGCCTCATCCTCGACATCGGCCTGCGCGGCTTCCTGCCGGCCTCCCTGGTCGAGATGCGCCGAGTGCGTGACCTGCAGCCCTACGTCGGCCGCGAGCTCGAGGCCAAGATCATCGAGCTCGACAAGAACCGCAACAACGTCGTGCTCTCGCGCCGGGCCTTCCTCGAGCAGACCCAGTCCGAGGTCCGCACCAACTTCCTTCAGACGCTGCAGAAGGGCCAGGTCCGCTCCGGCGTCGTGTCCTCGATCGTCAACTTCGGCGCTTTCGTCGACCTGGGCGGTGTGGACGGCCTCGTCCACGTCTCCGAGTTGTCCTGGAAGCACATCGACCACCCCTCGGAGGTCGTGGAGGTCGGCACCGAGGTCACCGTCGAGGTCCTCGACGTCGACTTCGACCGCGAGCGTGTGTCCCTGTCGCTCAAGGCCACCCAGGAGGACCCGTGGCAGGCCTTCGCCCGCACCCACGCTATCGGCCAGGTCGTCCCGGGCAAGGTCACTAAGCTCGTCCCCTTCGGCGCCTTCGTGCGCGTCGAGGACGGCATCGAGGGCCTCGTCCACATCTCCGAGCTCGCCCAGCGCCATGTCGAGGTGCCCGAGCAGGTCGCCAAGGTCGGTGACGAGGTCTTCGTCAAGGTCATCGACATCGACCTCGAGCGCCGCCGCATCTCGCTGTCCCTCAAGCAGGCCAACGAAGGCGTGGACCCCGCCTCGGAGGACTTCGACCCCTCGCTGTACGGCATGGCCGCGGAGTACGACGAGAACGGCAACTACAAGTACCCCGAGGGCTTCGACCCGGAGACCAACGAGTGGCTCGAGGGTTACGACGCCCAGCGCGAGGCCTGGGAGGCCGAGTACGCCGCGGCCCACGCGCGCTGGGAGGCGCACAAGGCCCAGGTCTCCAAGGCCCTGGAGGACGACCAGGACACCGGCTCGGCGGCTCCCGCGCCTGCCGGCGGCACCTCCTACTCCTCGGCCGCCTCGGAGGCCTCCGGCACCCTGGCCTCCGACGAGGCCCTCGCCGCGCTGCGTGAGAAGCTGACCGGCAACTGAGCGGCACGACCGAGTTCATGACAACGGCCCGTCCACCCTGGGGTGGACGGGCCGTTGTCACCCGATACGCCTGGGGCCGCGCTCCCCATCGCCCGCAGTAGGTCGATGTGTGAGGCTGTGACCACGACCCCGTGCCACCGGTGGGTGGCCCACGCCGATGACGGGAGGCACCATGACGACCTGGGACGAGCTGCCCGTTCTCGTCGCCGCTGCGGGAGACCCCCGCAGCCCTGCGCCGCAGCGCAGGCTGTTCGACGTGCTGGTGCGCTCCCACCCCGCGGGTGAGCCCAGCAGACGAGAGGCGGTCGCCCTGGCCGAGGCACTCGGCACGGTCGACCGGACCTGGCTGGCGGCCCTGGGCGAGGACCCGGTGCGCACCCGCGAGGAGGTGGACCAGGCCATCGACCTGTGCAGCGCGGTGCGCACAGCCGCCGGACAGAGCCTGCTGCCGCTGCGCTTCGCCAGGATTGAGCTGTGCACCTTCTTCGGCGAGGGTGCTGACGCCCTCGAGCAACTGCGCGAGGCCCGCTTGTTCTCCCACAGCGGTGTTGACGCCTCCGCGACCCTGGCGGCCGCCCGGCTTCATGACGACTACTCCGGGGTCATCCGCACAACGACGGCGGTGGTCAAGCGTCCCGACGCCGACCCCGCGGGCACGGCCAGGTCCTTGGGCGCTAGCCTGCTGCCGTACCTGGCCCAGGGGCGCAAGGTCGAGGCCGAGGACGCGCTCATGACCCTCGAGGAGCTCGATGTTCCTCCGTCCCTTCGATTCCGGCTGCTGGGAGACCGGCTGGAGTACCTCGGCCTGTCCAGCCAGTGGGAGCGGGGGCTGGCGGTGCTGCGGCACACGGACCTGGCCGAGACCGGTGCCTCGAGCGCCTGGGCGCTGCTCAACGCCGCGGTCGGGGCCAGCCTCGTCCTGCGTGCGGCCAACCGCGCCGGCTACGGTGCCAGCGCCCTGGGCTCGACGCTGCGTTGGGCCACTCCGTGGGCGCCGCCCCTCCAGCTCACCGGCTGGGACACCGTCGTCCACGCCTACGACGCCGTGACGGCCTTCGCCCGGTCCCTGGCCGTGCGCTTCGACACGCGCAACGGCAACAACGGTGTGTCCTACCGGCAGGAGTCGCGCATGGCGGCCGAGCCCGGGGGACTGTCGAGACGCTCCTACGGGACGGTGACCGCGGCAGCGGTCGACCAGTCCCGCCTGCCCAACCGTGTCGCTCTGCTGTCCGAGGTCAACCAGCTCCTCGTCCTGGCCCGCGGCTACGGCCTCCAGTCCGTTCATGACCGCGCCGTGACCACCGCCGAGACCGTCAGTGAGTCCCTGGCCACGGTCACCGACGACTCCCAGCTCGAGATCGTCGTCGACCTGCGGGTCGCCTTCGCACGCCTCCTCCTGGCCCTGGGGGCATCGGAGCGGGCCGAGCTTGAGGCGCTGGACACGGCCGAGCCGTGCCTGTCCCAGGGGTGGGTCGAGCTCGCCTGCGCCAGCCTGGCCACGGGCGCGCGGGCCGCCCTGTTCCGCGCCGACCATGCCGCGGTCCAGCGTTACTGGGAGCGGGTGGGCGAGCTGATGGCCGACTGGGGCACTGCACGGAGCAAAGAGCGGATCTCCGTGGTGGTCGAGGCGATCGGGGATCCGGCCACGGCCGCCCGGGTCATGGCCATCCTGGGCGAGGCCTTCGCCCAGGGGGTCGAGACCGACGCCGCCCGTGCCTCGGCCGCCCGGGAGGCCTGTAAGCGGGGACGAGAGCTCCTCGAGCGCTCCCAGACCGTCCCCGAAGGCGTGGCCGACCGCCTCGACGTCGTCGAGCGCACGGTGGCTCCCTTCGGGCGCGGGCGGGGCGGGCGCCACCGCGCGGTGCTGGCCGAGGAGGGATCTGACCAGTAGGCGGCGACCGACCCCCACCCCTTGGAGTCAATCGTCTAGCCTCGGGGCATGATCGAGCACCGCGCGACCGGGCAGTGCGGCGCGGCCGACCCGGCCCGCCCGGTGCGAGTGCGCCTGACGGCCTTCGAGGTCTGCGCCGGCAGGGCGCCCAGTCCCTCGTGGGAGGTCGTGCGCCGCGTGCCCGAGCGCCTCGCCGCTCCCGGCGGCACTGCCGAGGTTGACCGCAAGGTCCTGCCCGCCTGCGTCGATGGAGCCATGGCGGCCGCCCGAGCCCTGGTCGATGAGCAGCCCGACGTGCTTGTTGTCCTCGGGGTCGACCGGTCGGCGACGACGCTCCGCCTCGAGACCACGGCCACCCATCCGGCCACCCATCCGGCCACTGATCGTGCCGACGGCCCTCTGGTGCCCGACGGACCGCCGAGGCTGCCATCCACGTGGCAGGCCGGCGCCATGGTGGGCCGCCTGCGCGCTGCCGGGCACCGGGTCGAGCGCTCCGAGGATGCCGGCCGCGAGCTGTGCAACGCCGCCCTGTACGCAGCGCTCAACGCCGCACAGGGGCCGGGGCGCCGCGGGCCGGCTCCTGTCATCGGCCTCCTGTGCCTTGCCCCACCGGAGGTGATTCCTGCCGATCAGGCCGCGGCAGCGCTCCGTGACCTCATCATCGAGCTGTCCGACCAGGCCCGACGCGGCCGGTGCGCGCGCGGCGGCTGGTCGCGCCTGTCTGTCCACCGGGGGAGGCGCGTGATCCGGGTCGGCCTGACCGGGGGGATCGGCGCGGGCAAGTCGACGGCCGCCAGGGAGCTAAGGGACCGTGGGGCCCACATCGTGGACGCCGATGCCATCGCCCGGGAGGTCCTCGAGCCGGGCACACCCGGCCTCGCCGCGGTGGCTCGGGCCTTCGGCCCTCGGGTGCTCGAGGCCGACGGCTCTCTGGACAGGGCGGCCTTGGCCGAGATCGTCTTCGACGACCCCTCGGCGCGCTCCCGCCTCGAGACCCTGACCCTGCCCCTGATCGCCGAGACGGCCGCCGAACGCATGGAGCGCCATGGGGGCGCGCGGGTCGCCGTCTACGACGTTCCGCTCCTGGCCGAGGGCGGTATGGCGGACCTGTTCGACTGTGTCGTCGTGGTCGAAGCCCCCCTGGAGGAGCGGCTCGCACGCCTGGCCGGGCGGGGGATGAGCCGCTCCCAGGCGCTGGAGCGCATGTCCCACCAGGCCGGTGACCGCGAGCGCCGGGCCGTGGCGGACGTCGTACTGAGCAACGACGCCTCACCGGATGACCTCGCCGTGGCCGTCGGTCGCCTGTGGCGGTGCCTGACGGCGCAGTGAGCAGCCGCCGGTCGCCTCGGGGCGAACGTCCCCTGGCACCTGTCGGCCGGCGGCTCTACAGTGTCGACTGTGGCGAAGATCGCCGCACGACGAGACGGAAGGTCACGGCATGCGCACCCATCTCCCGACCCGCCGAGGGGCCCTGGCCCTGGCATCAACCGCCCTTGTGGGTGTTCTGGCCGCCTGCGCCGCCGACGACGCCGAGGACACCGACGACCGGGACGACGACCGGGACGACAATCAGGACGACTCGGGCACCAACAACGACACGGACGACCAGGACGACTCCGGCTCCACCGACGACAACACGGATGACAACACCGACGACATCACCAACGACGCCGACGACAACCAGGACGACTCCTGATGTCCGGGCCGCCGCGGTGAGGAGGCGGTCGGCGGTCGAGCATGTCCGAGGGGCGACGTAGCCTTGAGCACATGCGTCCCGTGACCGACCTGCGCCGTGCCGACAAGCCTTTCGAGGTCATCAGCCCCTACCGCCCCAGTGGTGACCAGCCGGCGGCCATCGCCGAGCTGACCGAGCGGCTGCGGGCGGGGGAGAAGGACATCGTCCTGCTCGGTGCCACGGGCACGGGCAAGTCGGCCACCACCGCCTGGCTGGTCGAGCAGGTCCAGCGGCCCACACTCATCCTGGAGCCCAACAAGACCCTGGCGGCGCAGATGGCGGCGGAGTTCCGTGAGCTGCTGCCCCGCAACGCGGTGGAGTACTTCGTCTCCTACTACGACTACTACCAGCCCGAGGCCTATGTGCCCCAGACGGACACCTTCATCGAGAAGGACTCCTCGATCAACGATGAGGTCGAGCGTCTGCGCCACAGCGCCACCAACTCCTTGCTCACCCGGCGGGACGTCGTCGTGGTCTCCTCGGTGTCCTGCATCTACGGGCTGGGCACGCCTCAGGAGTACGTCGACCGCATGACGCCGCTGCAGGTCGGCCAGGTCATCGACCGGGACGACCTACTGCGGCGCTTCGTGGGCATGCAGTACGCCCGCAACGACATCGACTTCACGCGGGGAACCTTCCGCGTGCGCGGGGACACCGTCGAGATCATCCCCATGTATGAAGAGCTCGCCATCCGCGTGGAGTTCTTCGGCGACGAGATCGAGTCCCTGGCCACCCTGCACCCGGTGACCGGTAATGTCATCGACACCGTCGACCAGGTCTTCGTCTTCCCCGCCTCCCACTACGTCGCCGGGCCCGAGCGGCTGGAGCGTGCGTTGGCGGGCATCGAGGACGAGCTCGCCCAGCGCTTGGCGGTCCTCGAGCGCGACGGCCGCCTGCTCGAGGCCCAGCGCCTGCGGATGCGCACGACCTACGACCTGGAGATGCTCCGTCAGATCGGGTCGTGCGCGGGGGTGGAGAACTACTCGATGCATATCGACGGGCGTGATCCCGGCACGCCGCCCAACACCTTGCTGGACTACTTCCCGGAGGACTTCCTGCTCGTCATCGACGAGTCCCATGTGACTGTCCCCCAGGTCGGCGCCATGCACGAGGGCGACGCCTCACGCAAGCGCACTCTTGTCGAGCACGGGTTCCGGTTGCCCAGTGCCCTGGACAACCGGCCGCTGACCTTCACGGAGTTCGAGGACCGCATCGGTCAGACCGTCTACCTGTCGGCCACCCCGGGCGACTACGAGATGGGGCGCTCTGACGGCGTGGTCGAGCAGATCATCCGCCCCACCGGCCTGGTGGACCCCAAGGTTGTCGTCAAACCCACCGAGGGTCAGATCGACGACCTGCTCGAGGAGGTGCGCGCCCGGGTCGAGCGCGAGGAGCGGGTGCTCGTCACGACGCTGACCAAGCGCATGGCCGAGGACCTGACGACCTACCTGGCCGACCGCGGCGTGCGGGTGGAGTACCTCCACTCCGATGTCGACACCCTGCGCCGCGTCGAGCTGCTGCGCGAGCTGCGGCTGGGCCGTTTCGACGTGCTCGTGGGCATCAACCTCCTCCGGGAGGGTCTGGATCTGCCCGAGGTCTCCCTCGTGTCCATCCTGGACGCCGACAAGGAGGGCTTTCTGCGCTCGACCCGCTCCCTCATCCAGACGATCGGGCGAGCGGCCCGCAACGTCTCGGGGGAGGTCCACATGTACGCCGACACGGTGACCCCCGCCATGGCCGAGGCCATTGAGGAGACCGAGAGGCGCCGCACCAAGCAGCTGGCCTACAACGCCGAGCACGGCATCGACGCCACGCCTCTGCGCAAGAAGATCGCCGACGTCACCGACATGCTGGCGCGCGAGGAGGTCGACACCGCCGAGCTCCTGGCCGGGGGCTACCGCGGGCACGAGGAGCGGGCCGTCGTCGGACGGCGCAAGCGTGCCGCCGAGGCCACCGTGCGCGAGCGTCTGGCCGGCGCCGCCGAGTCCGACCTCGTCGCACTCATCGAGGAGCTGACCGCCCAGATGCGGGCCGCCGCCGCCGACCTCCAGTTCGAGCTCGCGGCCCGCCTGCGCGACGAGGTCCAGGACCTCAAGAAGGAGCTGCGGGACATGCGGGCGGCCGGCTGAGTCGGCCGCCCCCCCCGGCTCGGGGCCGCGCAGGCCCCCCACGCACGACTTTCGTCCCAGAAATGCCCGCCGGGACGGAATGAATAACTATTGTGAACCGCGAGTACACGCGGGGCCGAATCCGACCTATGACGGTGGTGGCGCCCGGAGGCGATGAGTATTCATTGTTTATGCGCGGCGCATAGTACCTATTCCGCCTGTCGCGGGCTTGCTTTGCTGGCAAGCCGGTTCTACGGTACGAGATGAGTGCACACCTCTATCTCGCAAAGGAGCGGGACACTATGTCATCTTCCCCGTCCGAGGCTGTTCCCGGCCAATCCGAGGATTCCCCGTCCTCGTCCCCCAAGGTCTCCCTCGCCGCGCTCACCGCCCTTGTCATCGGCTCGATGATCGGTGGCGGTATTTTCGGCCTGCCCCAGCAGATGGCCGGCGCCGCCGCACCCGGGCCGCTCATCATCGGCTGGCTCATCACCGGGTTCGGCATGCTCATGCTGGCCTTCGTCTTCCAGCGCCTGGCCGTCAACAAGCCCGAGATCGACGCGGGCATCTACGGCTACGCACGCGCGGGCTTCGGCGACCTGGTCGGATTCTCCTCGGCCTGGGGGTACTGGCTGTCGGCGTGGATCGGCAACGTCGGCTACCTCGTGCTGCTCATGGCCTCCATCGGTGTCTTCGTGCCCGGCTTCGGCGATGGCAACACGGCCCTGGCCATCGGCGTCGCCTCGGTGGTCATGTGGCTCTTCCACGTGCTCATCCTGCGCGGCATCCGTGAGGCCGCCATTGTCAACGCCATCGTGACCATCGGCAAGGTCCTGCCCCTGCTCGTCTTCATCGTCCTGGGGCTGCTGGCCTTCCGACTCGACGTCTTCACCCAGGACTTCTGGGGCAGCGCTGACTCTGGCTCCGTGCTCACCCAGGTCAAGGCCATGATGCTCGTGACCGTCTGGGTCTTCATCGGCGTCGAGGGGGCCTCGGTCTTCTCCGAGCGCGCCAAGAGCCGCACTGATGTCGGCCGGGCCACCATCCTGGGCTTCGTGTCCGTGCTCGCCCTGCTCCTGGCGGTCAACGTCCTGTCCTACGGCATCATGTCCCGCCCCGAGCTCGCCGATCTGAACGATCCCTCCCTGGCGGGCGTGCTCGAGGCCGCGGTCGGCGCCTGGGGGGCGAAGTTCATTGCCTTGGGCCTCATCATCTCCCTCGTGGGGGCGCTGCTGTCCTGGTTCCTCATGTGCGCCGAGATCATTCGTGTCCCCGCTCAGGAGGGGCTCATGCCCAAGGCCCTGGGGCGTGAGAACGCCAAGGGTGTGCCCGTCAACGCCCTGTGGCTGACCATGGGGCTGGTCCAGGCCTTCCTCATCTGGACCTACTTCAACGCCTCGACCTACACCAACCTCATCCTGCTGGCCTCCTCGCTCATCCTCCTGCCCTACCTCCTGTCGGCGCTCTACCAGCTCCTCGTCGCCGTCAGGGAGCGACCCGCCACGAGCTCGGTCGACCTCGTCGTCGGCGTCCTGGGATCCATCTACGGCATCTGGCTCATCTACGCGGCAGGCCTGGTCTACCTGCTCTACACGGCGATCTTCTACCTGGTGGGCGTGCCCTTCTTCCTCTGGGCCCGCCGGGAGCAGGGCGGGCGCCTCCTCAAGCCCGTCGAGTGGGCGCTCGTGGCCCTCTTCGCGGTCCTGTCCGTCATCGCCGTCTTCGGCTTGGCCGTCGGAATGCTGGCCCTCTGACCACACCTCACCACACGCCGGGGCGAGGATGCCCCGCTCCCACACGAAAGGAAGTCAATATGTCCGAACAGAAGCACGGAGTCTACTCCGAGGTCGGAACCCTGCGGCGGGTCATGGTCTGCCGGCCGGGCCGCGCCCACGAGCACCTGACACCGTCGAACTGCCACGACCTGCTCTTCGACGACGTCCTCGACGTCCCCAAGGCCCAGCGCGACCACGAGGTCTTCGTCAACCTCATGCGCGAGCGGGACATCGACGTCCTGGAGCTGCGCGACCTGCTGGCCGATGTCCTGGACATCCCCGAGGCGCGCGCCTTCATCCTCGACCGTCGGGTCAACCACGCCACGATGGGCGTGGGCGTCGCCGAGGACCTGCGCGCCTGGATGGATGAGATGCCCTCGGCCGAGCTCGGCGAGCTCCTCATCGGCGGCCTCGTGTCCGACGAGGTGCCCGCCGACGTCTTCGGCACGTGCATCTCGCCCTTCCACGTCAACAGCGACGACCCCGAGCTGCTCATCGCCCCCCTGCCCAACACCCTGTTCACCCGCGACAACTCGGCCTGGATCTACGACGGCGTCGAGCTGTCCCGCATGTTCTGGGGCGCCCGCCGCCGCGAGGTCCTCCTCCTGACGGCTATCTACCGCTACCACCCGCTGTTCAAGTACGACTACAACGTCTGGCTCGACACGGTCGACAAGGACATGGGGCACACCTTCATCGAGGGCGGCGACATCATGCCGATCGGCAAGGGCATCGTCCTGATCGGCATGGGGGAGCGCTCGACCTTCCAGGCCGTCAGCCAGATCGCCAAGTCGCTGTTCGACGCCGGCTCGGCCGAGCGGGTCATTGCCGCGCGCATGCCCAAGGAGCGCGCCGCCATGCACCTGGACACCGTGTTCACGATGTGCTCCGAGGAGGTCGTCAACATCTACGACCCGGTCGTCAGGGCCATGGACACCTTCTCCCTGCGCCCCGACGAGACCGAGCGCGGCGGCATCAAGGTCACCTACGACGAGGGCTACTTCGTCGACGTCGTCTCCGACGCCCTGGGCGTTAAGCTCAATGCCGTGCAGTCGACCGCCGGCCGCTACGGCGCCGAGTGCGAGCAGTGGAACGACGGCAACAACGTCGTCGCGCTGTCCCCGGGAGTGGTTGTGGCTTACGACCGGAACTACTCGATCAACGCCAACCTGCGCGCCGCGGGCATCGAGGTCCTGGAGATCCCGTCCTCCGAGCTGGGTCGCGGCCGCGGAGGCGGCCACTGCATGACCTGCCCGATCGACCGCGACCCGGTCTACTGACAGTCCGGTAGGATCGGCACCGCCGATTGTTGTCGACACTGACGAAGGAGTCTTGGATTATGAGTCATTCTCTGCAGGGGCGTCATT
>NZ_JAUNHI010000051.1 GCF_030524025.1 Actinomyces sp.
ATGGCCGGGGCGTGCCATATGTCCCGATCTCGGGGTGCCATATGTCCCGATCTCGGGGGTGGGGTGCGGCCCACGAGCAGGTAGGCGCACCAGGCGCCGATGATGCCCACCAGCATGACCATGAGCATCGGCAGGGCGCTCGCGCCTCCCCCGGAGCTGGCCAGCGGCGCCGAGATCCCCATGGCTGTGGCCTGGGCCAGCCCCAGCAGAGCACTGGCGGCCCCCGCGGTGCTCCGCACCTCGGTGAGGGCCAGTGCGCTGGCGTTGCCGAAGACCAGGCCCTGGGCGGCCATTGTCAGCACGAATCCGGTGCGCAGGGGAATGAGAGGAAGACCGGGGGCCAGGACGCTCAACGCGACGAGGGCGATGCCCGTCGCCGAGATGGTCAGGCCCGCCCCGATGAGACGGCGGGGCTGGAAACGTCCGACGAGCCGGGAGTTGAGGATCGCCATGAGCATGTTGCTGCCGGCCGTGCACCCGAAGAACACCGAGTACTGCATCGTGCTCAGGCCCTTGATCTCCTGCAGGACGAAGGAGGAGGCCGAGATGTAGGCGAACATGGCGAAACCGGAGAAGGCCGAGGTGAGCATGTAGCCCACGAAGCGGGGGCGGGTGGCCAGCATGGCGAAGCTCGCCGCGAAGCGGCGCATCCCTCCGCCCCGCCGCTCCTGGACGGGAAGGGTCTCGGGGACGAGCGCGGCGGCCATGACCATCATGAACAGGCCGAAGCCCGCCAGGCACCAGAAGATGACCCGCCATGTGGCCGCTGAGAGCACCGCTCCCCCGGCCACCGGGGCGATCATGGGCGCCAGGGCGCCGACGGCCATAAGGATCGACATCGTCCGGGCCAGCTGGTTGCCGCGGGCGACGTCGACGAGCACGGCCCTCCCGACGACGGCGGCCGCGCCTCCACCCAGTCCCTGGAGGACGCGTCCGACCATGAGCACGCCGATCCCGGGCGCGGTGGCGCACACGACGCCGCCCAGGGTACACACGGCCCCGCCCAGGATGATGGGCAGTCGGCGCCCCCACTGGTCCGAGCTCGTCCCGCCGATGACCTGTCCCAGGCCCATGCCTACGAAGAAGGCGGTCAGGGTCAGCCCCACCGCCGTCGAGCTCGTGGCCAGGTCCTGGACGACCTCCGGAAAGGCCGGCGAGTACATGTCGGTGGCGAAGGGCGGCACGGCGTTCTGCACCGCCAGGGCGGCCAGGAGCGCGATGGGGACGGTGTCTCGTCCCGATGGGGTTCTCGCCATGGCCTCAGGCCGCCGAGCTCGGCTCGTCGGCGAGTCCGCCGAGCTGGGCGCAGACCGCCTCGACCACCGAGCGCACGGCGGGATCGTCCTGGGCGCCCGACCGGTCGGCCTCGTCGAGGACCTCCTGGAGCAGGCGGCGGGCGCGTGCGGTCTGCCCGGCGGCCTGGCATGCCTGCGCCAGGTGGTGGCGCAGAGCCAGGACGTCGGGGTGACCCGGGCCGTGCATGTCCTCGACATCGGCCAGTGTCCGCTCGCTGAGGGCCACGGCCCGCTCCACGTCGCCACAGGTGCGGTGGGTGGTCGCCAGGTTGACTCGGATGCGCAGGGTGAGCACGTCCCGGGCGCCCACACTGGCCTCCGCCGTACCGAGCGCCTCCTCGAGCAGGGGCAGCGCCTTGGCGGGCTCGCCGACGGCGCTGTAGGCCTGGGCGAGGTTGTTCGCGGCGGCCAGGACGGCCGGGGTGTCATGCCCGTGGGCCTGACGACGCACGGCCAGGGCCCGCTCGTAGAACGGCACGGCGCCCGCGGCGTCGCCGGCGCAGGCCCGGGCGCGGGCCAGCCGGGAGCAGGACAGCGCCGACAGGGGGTGCTCGCGCCCCAGGACCCGGTCGGCGTCGGCCAGCACGCTCGTGTAGTGCTCGATGGCGCGTCCGGTCTCCCCCACGGTCTCGTAGGCCCGGGCGAGATGGTGCCTGGCGGTCAGGGTGTCGGGGTGCTCAGAGCCGTAGAGACGAAGGCACTCCTCGACATGCCTGGCGTGCTCGACGACGTCCCACGGGACGCGCTCGACCGACACGTACCCACCTCCTTCTGACAAAACCAGGTCAGGCTACCAGCGCCGCGTCGGCGTGTCCTGGGCGGCCGGTTCCCGCCGGAGCCTGGTCAGCGCGCCCCGGTGGGTACCGCTCCGACGATGGCGCCCTCCTCGACCACGACAAGCCACCGGGACACCTCGCGCGCGCGGGCCAGTGCCGCGGCAGCACCGGTGCCGCTCAGCTCGGAGGTCACCGCGACGGCAGGCAGGACGGTGCACACCTGGCCGGCACTCGCCTCGGCGAGCGCCGACGGGTCGAGCCCGGACAGGTCCCGGCCGTCGACCGTTCCCAGGACCCGCGTGCCATCCAGGACCAGGACGAGGGCGGCGCCGTCCTCCAGGCGGGAACGCACCTGGTCCAGGGGCGCGTCGGCGGGCAGGACCGCCACCGCCCTGGCCAGCTCCCGCAGGTCGAGCCGGGCGGCCGCGCGCCCGCCCCGTCCCAGTCCCAGGACCTGCCAGGAGGTGACGGCGATGGGCCACCCGACCATGACGGCCAGGATCAGCTGGAAGGAGCCCGGCCTGCTGCCCTGGACCAGCAGCGGCCACAGCAGCCAGCGCCAGGCGATGAGCGCCAGGACCGCCAGGCCCCCGACGGCGGCGACCTGCCTGCCCAGACGGGGGCGCCCGGTCAGCTGCTCGACGAGTGCGGCCAGGGCGTGCCCACCGTCCAGGGGAAGGCCCGGCAGGGCGTTGAAAACCGCCAGTGCCAGGTTGACCCAGGTCAGGGCCCACACGGCGACGTGAACCGGTGCGGACTCAACGATGCCGGCTCCCAGGACCCACCGGCCGATCAGCCATAGGACCAGATTGGTGGCCGGGCCGGACAGGGAGGTGAGCACGTCCTTCCACGGCCGCCAGGACTGGGACGGGCCGAAGCTGGTCCGCCCGCCCCACAGGTAGAGCTCGTAGCGCACGGGCCCGCGTCCCAGTGCCGTGCCCGCCATGCCGTGCGCCAGCTCATGGAGGGTGACGCTGAGCGCGACACCGGCCACGGTCAGCCCGACCACGCTCAGGACCGTCAGGGTCCCGAAGCCGGCCAGGGCGGAGGAGACCAGGGGGTACCAGCTGGCTGCGATGAGTGCCCCGAGCAGCAGCGAGGTCGGGGCGACGACGACGGGTGCGCCGCCGACCCGGCCCAGGACCCAGCCCTCGGGTGCGGAGGCGGATGGCATGGCCGGAGCCTACGCGAGTCGCAGGACCCGGCGCGCACCGGTCCCGTCGGCTCGGGTCAGCCGGCGGCCAGCGCCGAGCGCACGCGCTCGAGGTTGCGCAGGAAGGACGGCACGTAGGGGTGCTGCTCACCGAGCTGGCGGACGGCCTGCTCGACGAGCTGCTCGAGCTGACGTGCCGCGAGCTCCGGGGACCCGGCGCACTCGTGGGCGTAGGCCAGGTTGTTGCGCGCCGACAGCGTGTCGGGGTGGGATGGGCCGAGAACCTGCTCGGCGTTGCGCACCACCTCCTCGTAGAGGAGCACGGCCCGCGCCGGCTCCCCCGCCTCCCGCAGGGCAGCCGCCAGGTTGTTGCGCGCCGTCAGCGTCAGGGGGTGGTCCTCGCCGACCAGGTCGGTCGTGCCCTTGAGCACCTGCTCGAACAGGGGCACCGCCCGGCGCGGGTCGCCCGTCTCCCGCAGTGCGGCCGCCAGGCTGTTGCGCGCCGTCAGCACATGGGCATGGCCCGCACCCATCTGGGCAACAAGGACCTCGATGGGCTCCGCCAGGGTCAGGGTGACCGGGGAGGGGGCGAGCCTGGCGGCGTGGGCCAGGGCGGCGGCGCCCTCCTCCCGGCCGAGGACGGGGTGGGAGTGCCGCTGGGCGCCGAGCGCCCGGAGCTGGTCGACGAGGTCCTCGACCTCGCGGCGCCAGTCCCGTGGGTCGCGCACGCGGTCGAGCCGGATCCTGCCGAGCAGCCGTGCCGCCCGGTCCTCCGCGGCCTGTCTGGTCATGTCATCCATGCCGGCCCGGACCGCGGCCGCATCCTCGAGCCTGACCAGGGCGCCGTCGCGCGACAGGGTGCATACCCCGTGCTCGACCAAGGCGTCCAGGGCGGCATACGCGGCCTCCGGGTCCTGCCCCCCGGCGTCGAGCCCCGTTAGCCACCGGGCCGGCACGCCGGCGTCGGCGAGCACGGCGAGCACCTCCAGCTGGGCGCGCGCCACCCCGGCGTGTCCCGCTCCGCAACTGTCCCCGATGCGGGCCAGGGCCTCCTCGTGGGCGGTGCAGCCCGCGGGTCCCGTGTCCGGCAGGCCCGGGGCGGAGCGTGGCGCGTCGGTCATGGGCGCATGCTAGCGGCGGGCGAGCGGCACTGCGCCGCACCCCGGCCAGGCGCGGTAGGTTCGTGGCCGTGAGCGACACCGACACAGGGACCGAACCCGGACGGAGCGGACTCGCCGCGGCGCGCCCGGCGGGTCCGCGCCGCGCCGCGCTCTCGCCGTCGCGGGCCAAGGACTTCATGCAGTGCCCTCTGCTGTTTCGCCTGCGCGCCGTCGACAGGCTGCCCGAGCCCGGCTCTCTGGCCACCCACAAGGGCACGCTCGTCCACGGCGTCCTCGAGCGACTCTTCGACCTGCCGCCCCAGGAGCGGACCGCGGAGTCGGCGATCGCCCTGCTTCCCGCGCAGTGGGAGGCGCACCGGGCGTCTCATCCCGCCGTCATGGACCTGTTCGGCTCCCCGGGGCAGGTCGAGGGGTGGCTCGGCCAGGCGCGCGGGCTCATCAGCACCTACTTCTCGATGGAGAACCCCCGTCGTCTCGAGCCGGCCGAGCGCGAGCTCCTCGTGGAAGCCGAGAGCGCTGAGGGACTGCTTCTGCGCGGTTTCGTCGACCGCCTGGACGTGGCGCCCGACGGGGCGATGCGCGTGGTGGACTATAAGACGGGACGCTCGCCCGGACCGCGCTTCATCGAGGAGGCGCTGTTCCAGATGCGCTTCTACGCCCTGGTCCTTCAGCGCCTGCGCGGCCGGGCACCGGCCAGGCTCCAGCTGCTCTACCTCAAGGACGGGCGCACGCTGTCCCATGACCCGCGCCCCGCCGAGCTGGAGGCCACCGGGACCAGGCTGGCACGGCTGTGGGAGGAGATCGAGGACTGCGCCGCCTCGGGACGCTTCGCCCCCCGGCGCTCGCGCCTGTGCGACTGGTGCTCCCACCAGGCCCGCTGCCCACTGTTCGGGGGGACGACGCCCGAGCTGCCCGAGGAGGGTGTGGCCCAGCTCCTCACCGCACGCCGGGCGCCGGGAGCCTGACCGGAGGTCAGACACGGGAGGCCTCAGAAGGGGACGATGGCCTCGAGGAGGGCGGCCAGCCCGAGGTCGTGGAGGGCCTGTGGACCACCGGGCTGACCACCATCCCGATCACCATCGGGCTGCCCCAGTGGGCCGGCGTGCTCCTCGTCGTGGGCGTGACGGCCGCGCTTGTGCGCCGCGAGCGGCGCCGCGCGGCGCAGCACCCGGTGGGGATCCAGCTTCCGGCCCAGCGCACGGGACTGGCCCACCTGCTGTTCGAGCGGGCGTGGAACCCCCTGGTGACCGGCGCCCTCGTGGGAGTGGTCGCCGTCATCGCCTGGCCCGCCTCCTGGGGGGGCCGACAACGGCTACACGGTCACCAAGTTCTCCCGAACCGGCACGGCCTCGTGGTCGATCACCGTGCGCAAGTAGTGCACCGATGATCTCAGACCGGGCCCGCCGGGGCCGGG
>NZ_JAUNHI010000024.1 GCF_030524025.1 Actinomyces sp.
TCCACTGCCAGTCCACTGCCAGTGGCCGTGCCCACCGCCCGCGCCACGCCGGGAGGTGCGGGTCGACACATGCCCCTCCACTGTCCTCCACCGCGGAATTCTGCGGATTGAGCGGGGTCACGCCGTCGTCGTGACTGAAGGGCGACGTCATGGTGGAAGGAAAGGGAGGGAAGTGGAGTAATGTGGGGTGCACTGGATCGTCGAGGGGGAAGGGAGTGACGCCCGATGTTCTTGGGCACCCACGCCCCCCGGCTCGACGAGAAGGGCCGGCTCATTCTCCCGGCGAAGTTCCGTGACGAGCTCGCCGGTGGGATCGTCCTGACCCGGGGGCAGGAGCGCTGCGTCTACGCCTTCACCACCGCGGAGTTCGAGCGCATGTACGCCCAGCTCCGTGAGGCGCCCTTGGCGCAGAAGCAGGCGCGCGACTACGTGCGCGTCATGCTCTCGGGCGCGGACTCCCAGATCCCGGACAAGCAGGGGCGCATCACGCTCCCCGCCCCGCTGCGCGCCTACGCAGGGCTCCAGCGCGACCTGGCGGTCATCGGCGCCGGGGCGCGCGTGGAGATCTGGGACGCAGCGGCCTGGGAGGACTACCTGGCCACCCAGGAACAGGTCTTCGCCGACACCGCCGAGGAGATCATCCCGGGCTTCTTCTGACCTGTTCCGACCCGGCCACCACGGCCGGCATCGACGACAACGACATCCTGGAGCTGACCGCCCGCGGTTCCGCCCCGTGAGGTCTCCGCCCGCCGCACCGTCCGACGCCTCTTCCCCGGCGCCGGAACCTGCGGGAGGAGTCCTGGCGGGACGGCCCGGGGCGGGGAGCGCAGCCCGGACGGGCGCCCGACGGCGCCGCCCGCCGGACCGGGATCGACGCTGGGAACGCCTGGGGCACGACACGAAAGGAGGACTGGGGTGGACTGCACTCCCATTGAGGGCAACATGAGCCCCACACGCACCTCGCGTGCCAGGGGCACCACGGGTGACACGGTCGTGCCGGTGGCCGAGGCCGCTGCGCCCGCCTCCCGTCGTCACATCCCGGTCCTCCTGGAGCGCTGCCTCGAGCTGCTGGCTCCCGCCCTGGCGCCGCAGGACGGCGACGGGCCCGTGCTCATCGACTGCACGCTGGGCATGGGCGGGCACACCGAGGCCGCGCTCGAGCGCTTCCCCGGGCTGCGGGTCGTGGGCATCGACCGCGACCCCCAGGCCATCGCCCTGGCCGGGGAGCGCCTGGCCCGTTTCGGGCCGCGCTTCAGCGCGGTGCAGACCACCTACGACCACGTCGACGAGGTCGCGCGCTCCGCCTCGGTCCGCCAGGACGGCACCGTCGACGCGATCCTCATGGACCTGGGCGTGTCCTCGCTCCAGCTCGACGAGGTCGACCGCGGGTTCTCCTACGCCCGGTCCGCCCCGCTGGACATGCGCATGGACCAGTCCGGGGGCATGACCGCCCAGGAGCTGCTCGACACGGCCGAGGAGCGCGAGTTGGTCAGGATCCTGCGCTCCTACGGCGAGGAGCGCTTCGCCCCGCGCATCGCCTCCGCGCTCGTGCGCCGGCGCCGGGCGGGCGAGCCGGTGACGACGACCGACGAGCTGGTCGAGCTCGTGCGGGCCGCGGTGCCGGCCGCAGCGCGCCGCACCGGGGGCAACCCGGCCAAGCGCACCTTCCAGGCGCTGCGCATCGCGGTCAACGCCGAGCTCGAGGTCCTTGAGCTCGCGGTCCCACGGGCGCTCAACTCCCTGCGGGTGGGAGGGCGCCTGGTCGTGGAGTCCTACCAGAGCCTGGAGGACCGTGTCGTCAAGCAGGCACTGGCCGCGGGCGCCACCGCCCGCGCCCCCCAGGACCTGCCGGTCGTCCCGGCCCAGGCCCGGCCCTACCTCGAGCTGCTCACCCGCGGTGCGGAGCGGGCCGACGCCGCCGAGCAGTCCGCCAACCCGCGCAGCGCCTCGGTGCGGCTGCGCGCCGCCGCCCGGACCCGGCCCGCCGCCCAGGCCCCCGCACCGGGCGCCGAGCACCGCGCCCAGGGCGCACAACAGACAAGCAAGAACCACCGTGGAAGGACGCCTCGATGACCACGACAGCCGCGCGCAGCGCCGCCGCCCCCTCCTGGGGCGCCCTGACCGACGGGGCGACCGCCCGGGTGCGTCGCGCACGCACCGAGACCGTGGCGCGCCCGCGCCCGGCCGATCAGCATGAGGCCCCCCAGCTGCGGGTCGTCCGCGGTGTCGTCCCCGCGCGGGCGACCCTGCCCTTCCTCCTCCTGGTCGTTGTCATCCTGGCCGGAGCGCTCATCGCCTCGATGGCTCTCAACGCGAGGATGGCCGACACGGCCTTCAAGATGAAGACCGCCCAGGTCGAGCTCAATGTCCTCAACGACCACATCGAGACGGTGCGCGCCGATGTCCAGGACGTCTCGGCCCCCGACGCCCTGGCCGCCCGCGCCGCCGAGCTGGGCATGGTGCCCGCGGCCGCGCCCGGTGTCGTCGACCTCAACAGCTCCACGGTGGCCGGCGGCGCGCCCGCCGAGAAGCCGGGGGAGTAGGGCGCGTGAACCCCAGCCGTCGTCGTGTCCTCCAGTCGCTCGGACTCGCCGGTTTCGTCGCGCTGACCGGCAGAACCGCGTGGCTGCAGACGGTCGCGGGGCCCGAGCTGGCGGCCCAGGCGAAGGCCGAGCGCACCGTGACATGGGTCAACCGCGCCCCGCGGGGCGACATCCTGGGACGGGAGGGGACGGTGCTGGCCTCCTCGGCGGTGTCCTACGACATCGGTGTCAACCAGGTCAAGATCGCCCAGTACGAGCACGTCGAGGACCGTGTCGACCAGCGCACGGGCCGGATGGAGTCCGTCGTTGTCGGCCATGGCCCCGCCGCCGCCGCCAAGCAGATGGGGGAGATCCTCGGCCTGGACCCCCAGGAGCTGGGGGCGGCCATGGTGGGGGACTCGACCTACGTCGTCGTCGCCGAGGCCGTCGCCCCCGACACCTGGCGGCAGATCAAGGCCCTGGCGATCCCCGGGGTCGAGCCCGACCAGCGGACCCGGCGCACCTACCCGGCGGGGACCGTGGCCGGCAACGTCCTGGGCTTCACCTTCGAGGACGAGGGGCGGGTGCTCGTGGGCAACGCCGGTCTGGAGAACACCCAGAACGCCCTGCTGACCGGCACCGGCGGCCGGGGCAGCGTCGAGATCGGCAAGACCGGGGAGATCATCCCCACCGGGGAGCAGCAGGAGGTCCCGGCGGTGCCGGGCGTCACCGTGCGCACCACCCTCAACCCCGACCTCCAGGCACTGGCCCAGGAGGCCGTCGACGAGGTCGTCGCCGCCCAGGGCGCCGTGTGGGGCTGCGCCATCGTCATGGAGCCGTCCACCGGCAAGGTCCTCGTCCTGGCCGACTCCCACACCGTCGACCCGGCCGACCCCGCGGCCACCCCGGAGGCCGACCGTTACGCCCGCTGCGTGCAGGCGGTCTTCGAGCCCGGCAGCGTGGGAAAGGTCATCACCTTCGCCTCGGCGCTCGAGGAGGGGGTGCTCGACCCCGCCGAGGAGTGGACCGTCCCCTTCACCTGGACGACATCGAACGGTGAGAGCTTCCGCGACGCCCACGAGCACCCGCTCCAGGTCCTCACCAGCGCCCAGGTCCTGGCCGAGTCCTCCAACGTTGGCACGGTGCAGATCGGCGAGCGGCTCTCCGACGAGGTGCGCCACTCCTACCTCGAACGCTTCGGCTACGGGGCCACGACCGGCATCGAGATGCCCGGGGAGTCGGCGGGCCTGGTCATCCCGGTGGCGGAGTGGGACGCGCGCACCCGGTACACGACGATGTTCGGCCAGGGCATCGCCGGCACCGCCCTCCAGGCGGTCCAGGTGCTGGCCACGGTCGCCAACAAGGGGGTCATGGTCCACCCGCGGGTCATCGACGCCTGGATCGACGCCGAGGGCGTCGAGACCGCCCAGGAGCCCGCCCTGGGCGACCGGGTCATCTCGGAGGCCACCGCCCAGACCCTCACCGAGATGCTCATCGGCGTGACCCAGGAGGGCGGCACGGCCGAGGCGGCCTCCATCGACGGATACCTCGTGGCGGGCAAGACCGGCACGACCGAGATCCTCACCGAGGACGGGACCGTGGCCTCCTTCGTCGGCTTCACCCCCGCCCGTGACCCCGCCATCGCCGTGGCCGTCATCGTCTACCGCCCCGAGGGGACATACGGCGGCACGGTCGCCGCTCCCGTGTTCCGCAAGATCGCGCTGGCAGCCATGCACACCCTGGGCATCGCCCCGGACCCCGGGGTCATCGCCTCGCAGGCCGCCGACCAGGCCGACGCCGATGCCGCCCAGGCCGCACAGGAGGCGGGCGTTGCCCAGACCCCGCAGGACACCACCACGGTGACCCCGACGCCGCAGGCCACCGACGCCAGCTCCTCGGGTTGAGCCGGCCGGGCCGGCGGCGGGTGTGTGCTTGCGCACTGCGTGACCCGTCGGCTGAGGCCCTCGCCTGCGGTGTCTCGGCCCATGCCCTGCGCTAGCATCCCGGTTGACTAAAACGATTGCCCGGTCGCGATAGATTGAGGAACCATGAGCACCCACGCCTACGAGTCCGCAGCGGCGCTGCGCCCGCGCCACCCGGTGCCCACTGCCCTGGGGGCGCTGGCCGAGCGCTTCGGCCTGGCCGGTGACCCGGGGGCCGGCTCGGGCCTGGAGGTGGTCGGTGTGAGCGTGGACTCCTCCGACGTCGCCCCTGGCGAGCTCTTCATCGCCCTGCCGGGCTTCAGGGCCCACGGAGCGGACTACGCCGCCCAGGCCGTGGCCGCCGGGGCCGTGGCCGTGCTCACCGACGCCGAGGGTGCCGCGATCGTCAGGCGGGAGGCGCCCGGCGTGCCGGTGCTCGTCCACCCCGAACCCCGGGCGCTGGCGGGCCCGGTCGCCGCGGAGGTCCACCACCACCCCTGCCGGCGGCTGACGACCATGGCGGTGACCGGCACCAACGGCAAGACGACCACCGCCTACTTCCTCAACGCCATCCTGGCCGCCCACCTGGGGGCCTGCATGATCGCCGGCACCGTCGAGCTGCGGGTCGGAGGGCTGTCGGTGGAGTCGCCGCGCACGACCGTCGAGGCCCCCGTCCTGCAGCGCCTCATGGCGCTGGCGGTCGAGGAGGGCGTGGGCGGCGCCGCCCTGGAGGCCTCGAGCCACGCCATCGTCCTGCACCGCTTGGACGGCACTGTCGTCGATGTCGCCGGCTTCACCAACCTCCAGCGCGACCACCTCGACTTCCACCGGACCATGGAGGACTACCTCGAGGCCAAGGCCACCCTGTTCACCCCCGAGCACTCCCGCCGGGGCGTGGTCTGCGTCGACGACCAGTGGGGCGCCGCACTGGCAGCACGGGTCCGCCAGGCGGGGCTCATCGAGCTCGACCGGCTGCGGGCCTACCCCGGCCAGGCGGAGACCGATTGGTGGGTGACTGACGCCGAGGTGTCGATGACCGACGCCGCCACGACCTTCGTCCTTCACGGGCCGCAGGGCGAGCGCCTCGAGGCCTCCTGTCCGCTGCCGGGACTGGTCAACGTCCAGAACGCCGCCCTGGCGCTGGTCATGGCGATCCGCGCAGGCGTCCCGGCAGATACGGCGGTCGCCGCCCTGGCCCGGGCCCACGACATCCCCGGCCGGATGCAGCGCGTCTGCCAGCGGGACGGGGTGCGGGGCACGTGCATCGTCGACTTCGCCCACACGCCCGACGCCCTCGAGCTCGCCCTGACGGCGGTGCGCCAGATCACCCCGGGACGCCTCATCGTCGTCTTCGGCGCGGACGGCGACCGCGACGAGGGCAAGCGCCCGATGCTCGGCGAGGTCGCGGCCCGCCTGGCCGACGTGCTCGTCGTCACCGACGAGAACCCCCGTTCGGAGGACCCCGGGTCGATCCGCGAGGCGGTCCTGTCGGGGGTGCGCTCCGTGCGTCCCGACCTGGCCGACGTCGAGGAGGTCACGACCTGGCGCGCAGACGCCGTGCGCCGCGGCGTCGAGCTGTGCGGCCCCCAGGACACCGTCATCGTCACCGGCAAGGGCCACGAGCCCTTCCTCGAGGCCGCCGGTGAGTTCATCCGCTACAACGACGCCCCCGTCATGCGCCAAGCGGTCGCGGACAAGTGGGGCAGGAGCTGACACGCATGATTCCCCGTTCCCTTACCGAGATCGCCGCCATGGTCGGCGCCGTGCCGACCGACCTGGTGGCGGAGCGGGCGCCGGCCGTCCCAGCGGCCGGCGGGCCCGGTACCGATGTGGTCACGGGCGTGGTCACTGGCGTGGTCACGGACGTGATCACCGACTCCCGCCGCGCCGGGCCGGGCTGCCTGTTCGTTGCCATCGCCGGGCAGCGCACCGATGGGCACGCCCACCTGGGGCAGGTGGCCCGGGCCGGTGGGACCGCGGCCCTGGTCTCCGACCCGCAGGCGGCCCGGGCGGCCCTGGAGCGCGAGGGCGGCGGGCAGGACTTGCCCCTGCTCGTCGTCCCCGACACGGTTGAGGCACTGGGCGCGCTGGCACGCGGCCACCTGGCCGACCTGCGCGAGCGCGCCGTTCGCCGTGGCCGGGCACTGACGGTGGTGGGCATGACCGGGTCGGTGGGCAAGACGACGACCAAGGACCTCACCCGTCAGCTCCTGGCCGCCCAGGGGCCTACCATCGCCCCGGTGGCCAGCTTCAACAACGAGATCGGCCTGCCCATGACCGTCCTGGGCGCCGAGGAGTCCACCCGCTACCTCGTCCTAGAGATGGGGGCCTCCGGCCCGGGGCACATCGACTACCTCACCGACATCGCGCCGCTGGACGCCGCCGCGGTCCTCATGGTCGGCCACGCCCACATGGGCGGCTTCGGCTCGGTTGAGGGCGTGGCCGCCGCCAAGGCCGAGATCCTGCGCGGGCTGGTGCCCACCGGCACGGCGGTGCTCAACCGGGACGACCCCCGGGCCCTGGCGATGGCCGAGCTGGCGCCGGCGCGGGTGCTCACCTTCTCGGCGGCGGGCGACCCCGAGGCCGAGCTGCGCGCCACCGGGGTCCGGCTGGGGGACCGGGCCCACGCCTCCTTCGACCTGCACCTGCCCGGCCTGCCGGGCCCCCAGCACCTCACCCTGGCCCTTCCCGGCGGCCACAACGTGTCCAACGCCCTGGCCGCGGCCGGCCTGGCCCTGGCCGCCGGCGCCGACCCCCGCGACCTGGTCGAGGCGCTCGCGCAGGCCCGCATCGAGAGCCCCCACCGGATGGACGTCGGGCTCGTCGAGCGTCCGGCCGGCCAGGTCCTGCTCCTCGACGACTCCTACAACGCCAACATCGACTCGATGACGGCCGCCCTGCGCTCGCTGCCGGTGGTCGCCGGCAGGAGGCCGACGGTCGTCGTCGTCTCCGAGATGCTCGAGCTCGGCGAGTCCGCCCGCGCCGACCACGCCCTGGCCGGCAGGATCGCCGGGGAGGTCGGCGCCAGGCTCGTCGTGGGCATCGGTGCGGGCACCGATCCGCTCCTGCAGGAGGCGGCCCGCGCGGGCGCGCGCACCGTGCTCATGACCGATGCGCAGGAGGCGGTCGCCTCCATCGACGACCTCCTGCTCGACGGCGACGCCGTCCTCGTCAAGGGATCCCAAGGCTCAGGCGCCTGGCGCGTGGCCGACCACCTCAAGGAGGCCACCGACCGATGACCGCGATCCTCCTGTCCGCCGCTGTGGGCCTGCTCGTGACCCTGCTGGGCACGCCCCTGCTCATCCGCTTCCTCCACCGGCGCGAGTACGGCCAGTTCATCCGCCAGGACGGCCCCCAGCAGCACCTGACCAAGCGCGGCACTCCGACGATGGGCGGCATGGTCGTCATCGTGGCCACCGTGCTGGGCTACGCGGTGGCCAACCTCGTCGAGCTGCGCACCCCGCGCGCCTCGGGGGTGCTCCTGCTCTTCCTCATCGTCGGCCTGGGCCTGATCGGCTTCGTCGACGACTTCGCCAAGATCTCCAAGCAGCGCTCCCTGGGGCTGCGGGCCTGGCAGAAGATCGTCGGCCAGGCACTCATCGGCATCACCTTCTCGGTGGCGGCCCTGGCCTTCGCTGATCGCAACGGGCTGACCCCGGCCTCCACCCGCGTGTCCTTCGCCCGCGACTCCACCATCGACCTGGCTTTCGCCGGTGCCGGGCTGGGCGTGGTCCTGTTCGTCGTGTGGGCCAACTTCCTCATCACCGCCTGGTCCAACGCTGTCAACCTCACCGACGGACTCGACGGCCTGGCCGCGGGGTCCTCGGCCATGGCATTCGGGGCCTACACCCTCATCGGGGTGTGGCAGACCAACCAGTCCTGCACCTACGGCCACGGCGATGCGGTGGCCACGCTGTGCTACCAGACCCGCGACCCGCGAGACCTGGCCATGATCGCCGCGGCGCTCATGGGGGCCTGCTTCGGCTTCCTGTGGTGGAACGCCTCCCCGGCCAAGATCTTCATGGGGGACACCGGCTCGCTCGCCCTGGGAGGGGCCGTGGCCGGCCTGTCGATCCTCACACGCACCGAGTTCCTCGCGGTCGTCATCGGTGGGCTGTTCCTCG
The DNA here is from genome assembly GCF_030524025.1 of Actinomyces sp. Taxonomy (GTDB): domain Bacteria; phylum Actinomycetota; class Actinomycetes; order Actinomycetales; family Actinomycetaceae; genus Actinomyces. Next base: position 8,569 of record NZ_JAUNHI010000024.1, read on the forward strand.
CCGAGGTCATGAGCGTGGGCATCCAGGTCCTGTCCTTCAAGACCACCGGTCGGCGTGTCTTCCGCATGGCACCGCTGCACCACCACTTCGAACTGGGAGGATGGACCGAGGTCAACGTCGTCATCCGCTTCTGGATCATCGCCGGCGCCTGCGTCGTGGTGGGCCTGGGGCTGTTCTACGCCGAGTACCTCGTGTCCTGAGGCCACTCGCGGCGACGGAACTGACCGACCGCCTCCCCGCCCGCCAGGCACGGGCACGCACGATGATCAGGTAAGGACCATGACGACCACCCCCACGTCCTTGGAACGGCTCGACGGCGCACTCGTGGGCGTCGTCGGGGCGGGAACCACGGGCCTGGCCGTCCTCGAGGCCCTCGACGGGCTCGGGGCGCGCGCCCACCTGCTGGACACGCGGCCCGAGGCCGTCGCCGGGCTGGGCGGGCGCGTCGAGGCCTCGACGGTCGGCGAGGCCCACGACCTGGCCGAGGCGCTCGAGGGGCTCGGCGCGGACCTGCTCATCGTCTCCCCGGGGGTGCCCGCCACCGGCCCGGTCCTGGGCGCTGCCCGACGCGCGGGCATCGAGGTGTGGAGCGAGATCGAGCTGGCCTGGCGCCTCCAGCAGGCACGCGACCCCCGGGTGCCCTGGCTCACGCTGACCGGTACCGATGGCAAGACGACGACGGCGGGCATGCTCGCGGCGATCCTGGCGGCCGCGGGCCTCAACGCCCCGGCAGTGGGCAACATCGGCGTGCCCGTCGTCACCACCGTGCTCGAGGGCCGCGCCCAGGCCATGGCCGTTGAGCTGTCCAGCTTCCAGCTCCACACGACCCGCTCGGTCTCTCCTCTGGCCTCGGCCTGCCTCAACCTGGCGCCTGACCACCTCGACTGGCACGGGGGCTTCGAGGCATACGCGGCCGACAAGGCCCGGGTCTACGCCCGCACCCGGCGGGCGGCCGTCTACAACGTCGCCGACCCGGCCACCGTACGCATGGTCGAGGAGGCCGACGTCGTCGAGGGCTGCCGGGCTGTCGGCTTCACCCTGGCGGCCCCCGCCCTGGGGCAGGTCGGGATGGTCGAGGAGGTCCTGGTCGACCGCGCCCACCACGCCGACCGCCTGCGCTCGGGCACCGAGCTGGCGACCCTGGCCGACCTGGCCCACCTGGCCCCCGGTGGGGACGCCGAGCGCCTGCCTCCCCACGTCGTGGCCGACGCCCTGGCCGCCGCCGCACTGGCCCTGGCCCACGAGGCCGTGGCCGCCGACCCCCGCGCCGTGGCACGCGGCCTGCGCGCCTTCACCCCCGGGGCTCACCGCCTGGCGACCGTGGCGCAGGGCGCAGGGGTGACCTGGGTGGACGACTCCAAGGCCACCAACCCGCACGCCGCCGAGGCGGCCCTCAGCTCCCTGCCCCCCGGCACCGGGGTGTGGATCGTCGGGGGCGACGCCAAGGGCGCCGACCTGACCGACCTCGTCCAGGCAGTGCGGCCGGTGCTGCGCGGCGCGGTTGTGATCGGCGCTGACCCCGAGGGGGTCCTCAGAGCACTGGCCGAACAGGCCCCCGGGCTCCCGGTCACCCGGGTCCCCCATGGCGGGGCGCGTGAGGTGGCCGATGCCGCGGTCGCCGCCGCAGCGGCCATGGCCCGCCCCGGGGACACCGTCATGCTCGCCCCGGCCTGCGCCTCCTGGGACCAGTTCCGCTCCTACGCCGAGCGCGGTGAGCTGTTCACCCGCGCAGCCCGTGCGCACGTCAACGGCCCGGCCCACCCGGCACCCTCCCACCGGGAGGGGGACTGATGGCCTCCGCCGACCCGAGGCCGGTCGGCGGACGGACGCCGAAGGTCCGTCCGAGGGTCCCCCGACCGGGGTCGATCGCCGACCGGTGGCACCGGCTGACCGGGCCGGACGGCCCCATCGAGGGGGACCGCTCGACACTGACCTACTACGCCCTGCTCATCGCCGCGCTCACGCTGCTGACCCTGGGTCTGACGATGGTCTTCTCCGTCCAGTCGGTGACCATCGCCCAGACCGGCGGCAACGCCTTCACCAGCTTCGCGCGCTACCTCGTCTTCGCGGTCCTGGGCCTGGTCGGGATGGCACTGCTGGCCCGCACGCCCATCAGGATGCTCAAGCTGATGGCCTGGCCGGCCCTCATCGCCTCCTGCGCCGCCCAGCTGCTCGTCTACGCGCCAGGCCTGCGCTACTGCGCGGGGGGCAACTGCAACTGGATCAAGATCCCCGTGGTCGGAACGATCCAGCCCTCGGAGTTCATCAAGCTGGGCCTGTGCCTCTTCCTGGGCGTCATGGTCTCCACGCGCCAGGACGCCTTCGTCGAGGGGGTGACCACCTGGCGCCAGGCCGGCCGGCTCCTGGGCTGGATCTTCGCCCCCGCCGCCGTGGCCGTCGTCCTCGTCCTGGGCGGAGGGGACCTCGGCACGGTCATCGTCCTGGCCCTGCTCGTGGCCGGGGCCCTGTGGATGGGTGGGCTGGGCTGGCGCTGGTTCGTCTGGCTCGGCGCGGCGGGAGCCACCGCCTTCTGCCTGCTGACCGCCCTGTCGGCCAACCGGCGTGCGCGCATCATCGCCTGGTGGAACCCCGAGGGCGCCGACCCCCTCGACGTCGGCTACCAGCCCAAGCACGGCCTGTGGGCGCTGGGCACAGGCGGCTGGTGGGGCGTGGGCCCAGGGGAGTCCCGCCAGAAGTGGGGCTACCTGACCCAGGCCGACTCCGACTACATCTTCGCCGTCCTGGGCGAGGAGTTCGGCCTCGTGGGCACCCTGCTCGTCGTCGCCCTGTTCGCCGTGCTCGGCGGCTGCTGCGTGCGGATCATCCGCCGCTCGACCTCCCTGTACGTCTCGGTGGTCACCGGCGGGCTCATGGCCTGGATCGTCGGGCAGGCCCTCATCAACATGTCGGTGGTCGTCGGGCTGCTGCCCGTCCTGGGCGTCCCGCTGCCTCTCATCAGCGCCGGCGGCTCCGCACTCATGTCCGTGCTCCTGGGGATCGGTGTGCTGCTCGCCTTCGCACGCAACGAGCCCGGGGCGCGTCAGGCGCTGCGTGCCCGCGCCGGGGCCGTGCGCCGTACCCTGGCCGTCATCGCACCCCGCAGGAGGAACCGTGCCTGAGACCCCGCCCCAAGGGCCGTCGACCGAGCCCGACCGCCCCGCGCCCCCCGGCCGCCCACTGCGCGTCCTACTGGCCGGGGGCGGCACGGCTGGGCACGTCAACCCGCTGCTGGCCACGGCGGCGGCCCTGCAGGACCCCGGCTCCGGCGGCGACCCGGGCACCCGCGTCCTCGTGCTGGGCACCCGCGAGGGTCTCGAGAGCCGCCTGGTCCCCGAGGCCGGCTACGAGCTCGCCCACGTGGCGCGGGTGCCCATGCCCCGGCGGCCCACCGGCGACCTGTTCCTCCTGCCCCGCCGGATGCGCCGGGCGGTGGCCGACGCCGGTGCCGCCATCGAGCGCGTCGGGGCCGACGTCGTCGTCGGCTTCGGGGGCTTCGTGTCCACCCCCGCCTACCTCGCCGCCCGCCGCAGCGGGGTGCCGGTGGTCATCCACGAGCAGAACGCCCGTCCGGGCCTGGCCAACCGCCTCGGCGCCGGATGGGCGGCTGCGGTGGCCCTCACCTTCGCATCGACCCGGCTGTCGGCCTCCTCGGGCAGGACCGAGGTGACCGGCCTGCCCCTGCGCCCGGCCATCGGCGAGCTCGTCGCCCGGCGTGCCACCGCCGAGGGAGCCATGGCGGCGCGCCACGAGGGCGCGGCCGCGCTCGGCCTGGACCCCAGTGCCACGACCCTGCTCATCACCGGCGGTTCCCTGGGCGCCCAGCACCTCAACGCGGTCGTCACGGCGGCCCTGGGGCACCTGCCCGCCGACCTTCAGGTCCTCCACCTGACCGGCCGGGACAAGGACGGCCCGGTGCGCGCCGCGGTCGCCGCAGCCGCGGGGGACGGAGACCTGGCCGAGCGCTACCACGTCCTGGACTACCTGACGACCATGGAACAGGCCTACGCCTGCGCCGACGGCGTCGTCTGCCGCTCGGGCGCGGGCACGGTCGCCGAGCTGACCGCACTGGGCCTGCCGGCCCTCTACGTGCCCCTGCCCATCGGCAACGGTGAGCAGCGGCTCAACGCCGCGGACTGCGTGGCCGCCGGCGGCGGCAGGCTCGTGGCCGACGCCGACCTGTCGGTCGACGACCTGCGCTCCTTCATCGACCTGCTGAGCGATCCCGAGGAGCGGGACAAGGCGGCGCGGGCGGCGGCCTCGACCGGGGTGCGCGACGCGGCGGCCCGCCTGGCCGCCCTCGTGCGCGACGTGGCCGGCGACCTTCCCGCCGACCCGCCCGGCCCGCAGGACGGCGCCGCAACCGACGACCCCGGTCAGGAGGAGCGATGAGCACCATCCCGTCGACGGACACGGCTCCGGCGGACCTGGAGGGCCTGTCCTTCCATCTCGTGGGCATCGGAGGGGCGGGGATGAGCGTCCTGGCCCTCCTCCTGGCCGAGCGCGGTGCCCGGGTGTCGGGCTCGGACGTCACCGAGGGGCGGGCGTTGGCGGGTCTGCGCGCGCGCGGCCTGCGCGTCGTGGTCGGCCACTCGGCCGACCACGTGCCCGCCGAGGCCACACTCGTCGTGTCCACCGCCATCAAGGAGGACAACCCCGAGCTCGTCGTGGCCCGCAGCCGCGGCCAGGAGATCCTGCACCGCTCCCAGGCGCTCGCCCTGGCGGCGGCCGGCCGCGACTTCGTCGCCGTCGCCGGCGCCCACGGCAAGACGACCACCTCGGGCATGCTCGCCCAGGCGCTGAGCGAGGCCGGTCAGGACCCCTCCTTCGCCGTGGGCGGGGTCGTGCGCGCCCTGGGCACCGGTGCGCACCTGGGCTCCGGCCGGGCCTTCGTCGCCGAGGCCGACGAGTCCGACCGGTCCTTCCTCAACTACTCCCCGGCCATCGAGCTCGTCACCAACGTCGAGCCCGACCACCTCGACTCCTATGGCTCCACCGAGGCCTTTGAGAAGGCCTTCGCCGACTTCGCCGACCGGCTCGTGCCCGGGGGGGTGCTCATCGCCTGCGCCGACGACCCCGGGGCCCTGCGCCTGGCCCGCGGGGCCGGGGAGCGTGGAGCCCGCGTCATCACCTTCGGCACGGCCCGACCCGATGAGCTGCCCGGCGGTGACCTGGTGGGCGAGGCCCATGTCGTCCTGGAGATCACGGACCGCCGAGCCGGCTCCACCGGCGCCGCGCTCACGCGTTGGACGGCCGGCCCCGCCGGCTTGCAGGCCTCGGCCCCGGTCGCCCTCGAGCTGTCCCTGCCGGGGGACCACGTGGCCCTCGACGCCGCCGGGGCCTGGGCCGCGGGCCTCGAGCTGGGCGTCGGGGCTGAGCAGATGGCGCGCGCCCTGGGCTCCTTCGGTGGAACCGGGCGCCGCTTCGAGGACCGCGGTGAGGCGGGCGGCGTGCGGGTGGTCGACGACTACGCCCACCACCCCACCGAGATCGAGGCCCTCATGAAGGCCGCCCGCAGCGTCGCCCAGGAGCGCGGCGGCCGGGTCCTCGTCCTGTTCCAGCCGCACTTGTTCTCCCGCACCCGCGACTTCGCCGAGCGCTTCGGAGCGGCGCTGGGACGGGCCGACCTGGTGGTGGTCACCGCCGTCTACGCCGCCCGCGAGGTCGCCGAGGACTTCCCCGGGGTCAGCGGCCTGACCGTCGCCGAGCGTGTCCCCGGTGGCCGCGGACGCTACGTGGCCGACCGCCTGCAGGCCGCCGAGGAGCTAGCCGGGGCTGCGCGTCGAGGCGACCTGCTCCTGACCGTCGGCGCCGGGGACGTCACCGAGATCGCCGACGTCGTCCTGGCCCACCTGCGCGTGGGCGAGGCGCGATGAGGAAACCGGGCTCCCCGCGCCCCTCCGCCCCCGAGGACGTCGACTCGGGGGCCGCCGGGGCCACGGGCGCCACTGGGCCCGCCTCCGGGCGCCGCGCACGGGGCCCGGGCCGGGAGCTGGCCCGGCAGCGCGCGGGCGGAGGCCTCGAGGTCTTCGGCCGGGGCACGGCGACCCAGCCCGGGCCGGCCCGCCGCGACCGGGTGGTGTCCACCGGACTGACCGACAGGCTCGCTGAGCAGCGCCAGGCCGCGCGGTCCCTGCACGCCCGGCGCCTGGGAGCCGTCCTCATCGTCCTGGGCGTGGTCGCGGCGCTCGTGTGGGCACTGGCCTTCTCCCCGCTGCTGGCCCTGCGCATGGGGGAGGTGACCGTGACCGGCTCGGACGGCACGGTCTCGACCGAGCAGGTCCGCGAGGTCCTGGCCACCCACGAAGGGATGGCACTGGTGCGCCTGGACGTGTCGGTCCTGGGCGATGAGGTCGCCGACTCCCTCGTGCGGGTCGACTCGGCGAGCGTGACCCGCTCCTGGCCCCACGGCCTGACGGTGACCCTGACGATGCGGGTGCCCGTGGCAGTGCGCCAGGTCGAGGCCGGTTATGAGGTCCTGGACGGGGAGGCGGTGGTGCTCGAGACCGTCGAGCAGCCCCCGGCCGGCCTGGTGACGATCGTCTCGGAGGACCAGGACCCCGACGCGGCGCAGGTCAGTGCCGTGGCGCAGGTGGTCGGCAGCCTCGACCAGGCAACCCGGGAACAGGTGGTATCGGGCAGCGCCTCCGCCTCCGGGCGGGTGACCCTGACCCTGGCCTCCGGTGCCACCGTGGTGTGGGGCGACACCTCCGAATCGGCGCTCAAGGCGCGTGTCCTGGCCCAGCTGATGACCCGCCAGGCGAGCACCTACGACGTGTCGAGCCCGCGCAGCCCGACCACCTCGTGACCGCGTCGTGATCCGACCGTGACAACTCGGAACACGCCGGGGCTCAATACGGCCGGGCCGCGGACGCGCCCCATAGCGTTGCCCTCGTCATCGCAGGAATGACATAAGTATAAACCTTAACCTGAGGTTGAAGGTTGAGGGGAGCCCCGACGGGCTCGGCACGATCACCCGGAGGCAGACAGTGGCGGAATCCCAGCACTACCAGGCAGTTATCAAGGTGGTGGGCGTTGGCGGCGGTGGCGTCAACGCCGTCAACCGCATGATCGAGGCCGGCCTGCGCGGCGTGGAATTCATCGCCGTCAACACCGACGCCCAGGCGCTGCTCATGTCGGACGCCGACACCAAGCTCGACATCGGCAGGGACCTCACGCGCGGGCTGGGCGCGGGTGCCGACCCTGCGATCGGCCGCAAGGCGGCCGAGGACCACGTCGAGGACATCCGCGAGGCCCTGGCGGGCGCGGACATGGTCTTCGTCACTGCGGGGGAGGGCGGCGGCACCGGAACGGGCGCCGCGCCGGTCGTGGCCCGGGTGGCCCGCGAGCTGAGCGCGCTGACCATCGGCGTCGTGACACGCCCCTTCATGTTCGAGGGCCGGCGCCGTGCGGCCCAGGCCGAGGACGGCGTGAACAACCTGCGCGCCGAGGTCGACACCCTCATTGTCATCCCCAACGATCGCCTCCTGCAGATCGCTGACCGCCACATCAGCGTCGTCGACGCCTTCAAGCAGGCCGACCAGGTTCTCCTCCAGGGTGTCCAGGGCATCACCGAGCTCATCACCACCCCCGGTCTCATCAACGTGGACTTCAACGACGTCAAGTCGGTCATGCAGGACGCCGGCAGCGCCCTCATGGGCATCGGCTCGGCCACCGGGGACGGCCGGGCGCTGGCCGCCACCGAGCAGGCCATCGCCTCGCCCCTGCTGGAGTCCTCGATCGAGGGCGCCCACGGCGTGCTCCTGTTCTTCCAGGGCGGGTCGGACCTCGGCCTGTTCGAGATCTCGGAGGCCGCCAACCTCGTGCGCGAGTCTGTCCACCCGGAGGCCAACATCATCTTCGGCAACGTGGTCGACGGTGCCCTGGGCGATGAGGTCCGCGTCACCGTCATCGCCGCGGGCTTCGACGACGAGCCGGTCACCGCCGGCCCGGCCGAGACCTTCCGGCCCAAGGCGGTCGAGAGCTCCCTGTCGCGGGCCGCGGCCTCGGCGCGCCCGGCCGCGCGGACGCGCACCGAGCCGGTGGCCGTCCCGCGCGGCGCCCACGCCGCCGACAACCCGGTGACCCGCCCGGCCTCGGCCCCCAGTCCGAGCCCGGCGGTCCCGCTGTCGGCGGTCACCAGTGAGGTTCCGGCCTATGTCGACGACTCCCTACCCGAGGCCGTCCCCGAGCTCGAGGTCCCCCGGGTCATCGGGATCGACGCCGAGCGCGACGAGATCGACCTGCCCGACTTCCTGCGCTGAGCACTGGAGTGCTGCACCGCGAGGACCTGCTCGAGGTCGACCTGGGCCCCCGTGCCCGCGGGTACTTCACGACCCGCGGCGCGGGGGCCCGGCCCGTCACGCCGCAGGAGCCCTATGCCGGGGCCAATCTGGCCCTGCATGTCGGTGATGACCCGGCGCGCGTCGGGGCCCTCAGGTGCCGCCTCGAGGAACTGGTCGGCGCCGCCCGGCGCGCCGACGGGCGCAGCGCCGTGGCGTGGATGAACCAGGTCCACTCCGCCCTCGTCGCCCCCGCCGACACCGGTGCCGAGCCGACGGCCGACGCCCTCGTGCTGGACGCCCGGACCGCCGGGCCCGGGCCGGCGGCGGTCGGCGTGCTCGTGGCCGACTGCGTCCCACTGCTCCTGGCCTCCCACGACGGGGCCCTCGTGGCGGCGGTCCACGCCGGGCGCCGGGGCATGCTCGACGGCGTGGTCGGCGCGGCACTGGAGGTGCTGGCGGCGCTGGGGGCCGAGCCTGCCGACCTGTGGGCGGCCACCGGCCCGTCGATCTGCGGGCGCTGCTACGAGGTCCCCGAGACCCTGCACCGCAGCAGCGCGCAGATCGAGCCCGCCTGCGCCTCGACGACGCGCTGGGGGACCCCCGGCCTCGACGTCGCCGCCGGCGTGCTCGCCCAGCTCCGTCGCGCCGGCGTGGGACGGGTCGCCGCCTCCACCTGGTGCACCTACGAGGACGAGCGCTTCTACTCCTACCGCCGCCAGGCGGTCACGGGCCGTCTCGCCGGCGTCGTCATCGCCCGCACGTGAGATCGGCCGACGGGCCGGCGCGGGACCGGCCGGGGCCGTCCAGAGCCCGTGTCGGCCCGGCGCAGGCGCGGGCGGACGGCGGCTACCCACGACGGCGGTGACACGCCGGGCCCAATGACCCGGGAGCAGGCCGATGCTCGATACCGTTCAGCACGTCCGGGCCGTCGGGGCTGGACAGACAAGGAGCAACCCATGAGCGCCCTGCGCAAGATGTCGACCTTCCTGGGCTACGCCGAGCCGGTCGAGGAGGCCTACGACGACGAGTACCGCGTCGGTGAGGACTATGTCGACGAGGACTTCGCGGACAGCGAGAACGGCTACGAGGACGCTTTCGAGGAGGCTCCGGCCGCCGCGCCCGCGCCCGTCGCCGCGCCGGACCTCAGGCGCATCGTGACCGTGCACCCCTCGACCTACAACGAGGCCCGTGTCATCGGGGAGTCCTTCCGCGACGGCGTGCCGGTCATCGTCAACCTGACGAACATGAGCGAGTCCGATGCCCGACGCATGGTGGACTTCTCCGCTGGCCTCGTCTTCGGTCTCCACGGCGCCATCGAGCGGGTCACCCCCCGCGTCTTCCTGCTGACCCCTGCCACGGTGGACATCGACGGCGGCGAGGCGGCCGACGAGCCCCGCGGCCGCTTCTTCAACCAGAGCTGACGGGCGGCCCTGCGCCGTGAGCACCCTCGCATCGGTTGTGACCATCGTCTCAGCCCTGCTCAACCTCTACCTCCTCATCCTGCTCGTGCGGGTGGTGCTGGACTGGATCCAGCTCTTCGTCCGCCAGTGGCGGCCCACCGGCGCCATTCTCATCCTGGCCAACGTGGTCTACGCCCTGACCGACCCGCCCCTGCGGTGGCTGCGACGGGTCGTGCCGGTCCTGCGGCTGGGGGCGATGGGGATCGACCTCAGCTTCCTCGTCCTGTGGCTCGGCATCATCGTCCTGCAGCGGGTTCTCGCGCTCCTGGTCTGACATCCCGGAGCTGGCGCCACGCCGAGACCGACGGGTGATCTTCGACGTCCCCTATGGCGTGAAGTTGAAGTTCAGGTACTCTGTCCGCATGAGTGACCGGCTCTCCCGGTGCTCGTGACACTTTCCGTAACGACACCGAGGTGACGACTATGACGCTTCTGACGGCAGATGACGTCCTCAACAAGAAGTTCCAGGCGACCAAGTTCCGCGAGGGCTACGAGCAGGACGAGGTTGACGAGTTCCTCGACGAGGTCGTCGAGGCCATGCGGCAGCTGGAAGCTGAGAACGCCGACCTCAAGGCCCGCCTCGAGGCTGCCAACAACCGCGTGGCCGAGCTCGGTGCGGGCGCCCCTGTCGCGCCCAAGGTCACCGAGACCCAGATCGTCGCCCCGGTTGTCGAGGCCAAGCCGGTCGCCGCTGTCCCGGTGCCCGCCGGTGGTGTCGAGGAGCCCTCGGCGGCCTCTGGGATGCTCGAGCTGGCCCAGCGCCTGCACGACGAGCACGTGGCCAACGGCCGTGCCGAGGGCGAGCGCATCGTGGCCGAGGCCCGCGCCACGGGCGAGCAGATCGTCCGCGAGGCCGAGGACCAGCGCAACCGGACCCTCGCCCAGCTCGAGAAGGAGCGTTCCGGTCTGGAGCACCGCATCGACGAGCTGCGCCGCTTCGAGTCGGACTACCGCACCCGCCTCAAGAGTTACCTCCAGGGCCTGCTGGCCAATGTCGAGGACGGCGGCACCGACGCCTCGAACCTCTGACCTGCTGAGAGGGCTGAGGCACCGGTCGCGTCCTGCCGTGCCCCGGTCCACTCCGGTCCCCCGGGGGCGGCGGCCCATCCCGGGCCGCCGCCCCCGAACCATGTCCGGGCGGCGCATGCCGCGCCCTGCGAACCTGTGAAGGACCCATGAGCACGACCAGCCCTCAGCCGACAGACTCCATCACCGACCTGGGCCCCGACCAGGCGGCGGGCACTGACAAGGAGACCGCGATGACGTCGGTGTGGCGGGTCCAGGGGGAGCCTTCGCAGACGGCGGGCGGGTTGCGGCGACCGGGCCGCGCCGTCGTGGTCCTGTGGCTGCTGGCGGTGGCGGTCGTCCTGCTCGACCAGCTGACCAAGGTCTGGGCGACCAGGGCCTTGGCCGACGGCGAACGCGTCGCCCTGCTCGGAGACTGGCTGGGCCTGGTCCTCGTGCGCAATCCGGGCGCCGCCTTCTCCCTGGCCTCGGGCCAGACCTGGATCCTGACGGCGGTGGCCATCGTCGTCACCGTGGTCGTCCTGCGCATCTCCCGCCGGCTCGCCTCGATCTGGTGGTCCCTGGCGCTCGGCCTGGTCCTGGGCGGGGCCGTGGGCAACCTCATCGACCGCCTCGTGCGCGCACCAGGGGTCTTCCGCGGCCATGTCGTCGACTTCATCGACTACGCGGGCTTCTTCGTCGGCAATGTCGCCGACATCGCGATCGTCGGGGCGGCGGGCCTCATTGTCGTCCTGTCTCTGCTGGGCATCGAGATCGACGGTACCCGGGTGGGCGAGGCATCTGACCACGGGGAGTCCGCCGCGGTCCAGACCCTGGGGCGTCAGGCGCGCCGACGCGGCGGGGCCCGGGGCAGGCGGTTGGCGGCCGTGACCACCGCCCCCACCGGGGAGGCCGATGACGACCCGGCGGCTGGTTCCGCCAAGCCCGTGGAGCCCGTGGAGCCCGAGGTACCCGTGGCACCCGAGGCGCCCGCGGGCGTCGGCTTGGCCGGGGACCGGGTGGAGTCCCAGGCGCCCAGGCGCCTGTCCTGGGACCTGGAGGTGGGGGAGTCCGAGCAGCGGGCGGACCCGGCTGACACCGGGTCCACCTGGGCCGACGGCGCCGAGCTGCGAGCCCTGCGCTCCCAGGGGCTGAGGGCGGCCGCCTCTGAGCCGGCCGCCGATGGCCCCGACGCTGCCGTGCCCGCCACGGAGCCGCAGAGCGAGGACAAGGCGTGAGCCTGCGGCTGCTGCCGGTGCCCGATGGGCTCGCCGGCGAGCGGGCCGACCTCGGCCTGTCCCGGATGACCGGCCTGTCGCGCACCCGCACCGGGGAGCTGTGCGCCGCCGGTCGGGTCCTCCTCGACGGGCGCCCGGTCGGCAAGTCCGAGCGCCTGACGCCGGGCTCGATGATCGAGGCCGACCTGCCCGACCCCGGGCCGACGGCGCCCGTGGCCACGCCGGTCGAGGGCATGGGCGTTTTGTACGAGGACCATGACATCATCGTCGTCGACAAGCCCGCTGGGGTGGCCGCCCACCCCTCGATGGGATGGGGCGGGCCGGATGTCCTGGGCGCCCTGGCGGCCATGCACGTGACCGTGGCGACCTCGGGTGCCGCCGAGCGCCAGGGCATCGTCTCGCGCCTGGACGTGGGCACCTCGGGAGTGATGATCGTGGCCAAGGGGGAGCGGGCGTACTCGGTGCTTAAACGCGCCTTCCGCGAGCACGCCGTCGACAAGGTCTACCACGCCCTCGTCCAGGGCCACCTCGACCCCTCCTCGGGCACCATCGAGGCGCCGATCGGACGCCACCCCGGCCGGGAGTGGCGCATGGCCGTCATCGACGGCGGCCGGGAGTCCATCACGCACTACGACGTCATCGAGGCGATGCCCGGGGCCTGCCTGGCCGAGATCCACCTCGAGACCGGGCGCACCCACCAGATCCGCGTCCACATGTCCGCCGTGGGCCACCCCTGCGTCGGCGACGCCACCTATGGGGCCGACCCCGCCCTGACCGAGCGCACGGGGCTGCGGCGCCAGTGGCTCCACGCCCGCGAGCTCGGCCTGGCCCACCCGATCACGGGGGAGTGGATGACCTTCAGCTCGGAGTACCCCGAGGACCTCGTCCACGCCCTGGACGTCCTGCGCCTGCCCTGAGCCCGCCTCCGGGCGGGAATGGGTGGCCCAGGAGCCGCGCACAAGGAGCGACCATGACACAGACCCCCATCGCCGAGCCGCTCCGGCCCGGCTTCCCCGTCCTGCGCATCCCGCCGGCCCTTCAGCTCCATGAGCCGGTGTCCTTCACGGCTATTCGCGGCGATGAGGCCGGCGCCCGGGCCGAGGCCGTGCGGCTGGGGATCATGGACGTGCGCCTCGAGGTCTTCGTGGCCGAGCAGGCGGTGCCCTTCGCCCAGGAGATCGACGCCCGCGACTTCGAGCCGGGCACGATCCACGTCCTGGCCCGCGGCGCCGACTCCATCCCTCTGGCCGCCGGGCGCCTGCTCACCGAGCCCGGCCACCCCGGCCGGGTCCACCTGGGCAGGCTGGCGGTGCGGATGGTGGCGCGCGGCACGGGCCTGGGGGCCAGGATGGTCGCCGCCCTGGAGAAGGCGGCCATCGAGCACGCCGGAACGCCCGTGGATGCCCACCCGGCCGCCGGGCTCGGGCCGGGCGCCCGGACAGTGACGGTCATCCTGTCGGCCCAGGAGCAGGCGATGGGCTTCTACCGGCGCTGCGGCTACCGGGTCCTGACCGGCGAGTCCTACCTCGACGCGGGCATCCCCCACCAGGACATGGCCCGCACCCTGACCCGCGGGAGCGCGCCGGGCGCGGGGGCCCGGTGAGGCCCGGCCGAGGCCATGGTGGCGCCCCGCACACGGCCGTTGCCCGCCCCCGGCGGCCGTGGCCCTAGGATGAGGACATGGCGGCGACGAGTGATGAGGCGGGGCAGGACCGGGGTACCGAGACCAGGGACGACTTCGTCCACCTCCACGTCCACACCGACTACTCGATGCTCGACGGGGCGGGCAAGATCAAGGACTACGTCGCCGAGGCCAAGCGGCTGGGCCAGCCCGCCCTGGCTGTGACCGACCACGGCTACATGTTCGGCGCCTACGAGTTCTACGCCGCCGCGACCAAGGCCGGGATCAAGCCGATCATCGGGGTCGAGGCCTATATGACCCCGGGGACCTCCCGCTTCGACAAGACGCGGGTGTTCTGGGGCGAGGAGTCCCAGCGCTCCGACGACGTCTCCGCCCGCGGCTCCTACACCCACATGACCCTGCTGTCGCGGAACAACGAGGGCCTGCACAACCTCATGCGCATGGACTCCTACGCCTCCCTGGAGGGACAGTGGGGCAAGGCCCCGCGCATGGACCGCGAGCTGCTCTCACGCTACGGCGCCGGCCTTATCGGCACCTCGGGCTGCCCCTCCAGCGAGGTCCAGACGCGTCTGCGTCTGGGGCAGTGGGACGAGGCCCTGCGCTGCGCCGGCGAGCTTCAGGACATTTTCGGGCCGGAGTTCTTCTACGTCGAGCTGATGGACCACGGCCTGGAGATCGAGCGGCGCGTCACCAAGGACCTGCTCGCCCTGGCCAAGGAGATCGGCGCGCCCCTCCTGGCCACCAACGACTCCCACTACGTGCGCCCCGAGGATCGCACCATCCAGGACGCGATGCTGTGCATCAACTCCGGCTCGGTGCTCACCGACCCGGACCGTTTCAAGTTCGACGGCGACACCTACTACCTGCGTCCCGGGCGGGAGATGCGAGAGCTGTTCAAGGAGATGCCGCAGGCTTGCGACAACACCCTGCTCGTGGCCGAGCAGTGCGACGTCAGCTTCGCCACCGTCGACGACGGAGCCTCCTTCATGCCCGTCTTCCCCGTCCCCGAGGGCGAGACGATGGAGTCGTGGTTCATCAAGGAGTGCTGGGCCGGTATGGAGCGGCGCTTCCACGGCTCGATCCCCGAGGACTGCAGGGCCCAGGCGGAGTACGAGATCGGCGTCATCGTCCAGATGGGCTTCCCCGGCTACTTCCTCGTCGTGGCCGACTACATCAACTGGGCCAAGGAGCACGGCATCCGCGTGGGCCCCGGACGCGGCTCCGGCGCCGGCTCGATGGTCGCCTACGCCATGGGCATCACCGAGCTCAACCCGCTGGAGCACGGGCTCATCTTCGAGCGCTTCCTCAACCCCGAGCGCATCTCGATGCCCGATATCGACGTCGACTTCGACGAGCGCCGGCGCGACGAGGTCATCGAGTACGTCAAGGCCAAGTACGGGGCCGACCGCGTCAGCCAGGTCGTCACCTACGGGGTCATCAAGGCCAAGCAGTCCCTCAAGGACTCCAGCCGCGTCATGGGCTACCCCTACGCCGTCGGCGACCGCCTGACCAAGGCGATGCCGCCGACCGTCATGGGCTCGGACATCTCCATCAAAGGGATGTTCAACCCCGAGGACCCCCGCTACGGGGAGGCCCAGGCCTTCCGCGAGCTCCACGCCGAGGACCCCGACGCCCAGAAGATCGTCGAGCTCGCGCGCGGCCTGGAGGGCATGACCCGCCAGTGGGGGGTGCACGCCTGCGCGGTCATCATGTCCTCCGAGCCCCTGACCGACATCATCCCCATGATGCAGCGCCTCCAGGACGGCGCCTTCATCACCCAGTTCGACTACCCGACCTGCGAGCACCTGGGCCTGCTCAAGATGGACTTCCTGGGGCTGCGCAACCTCACGGTCATCTCCGACGCCCTGGACAACATCGTGGCCAACGGCAAGGAGGCCCTCGACATCGACAACGTGGGCCTCGATGACCGCGGTACCTACGAGCTGCTCGCCCGTGGCGAGACCCTCGGGGTCTTCCAGCTCGACGGCGGAGGCATGCGCACCCTCCTGCGCCTCATGAAGCCCGACAACTTCGAGGACATCTCTGCCGTCGGCGCCCTGTACCGACCGGGCCCCATGGGGGCTGAGTCCCACACCAACTACGCCCTGCGCAAGAACGGCCAGCAGGAGATCGTCCCGATCCACCCCGAGCTCAAGGAGGCCCTCGAGCCGATCCTGGGCACGACCTACGGCCTCATCGTCTACCAGGAGCAGGTCATGAAGATCGCCACCGACCTGGCGGGCTTCACGATGGGCAAGGCCGATGCCCTGCGCAAGGCGATGGGCAAGAAGAAGATGGACATCCTGGACAAGATGTTCGTCGAGTTCGAGGCCGGGATGGTCGCGGGGGGTTTCTCCAAGGAGGCCGTCAAGACCCTGTGGGACGTCGTCGTCCCCTTCGCCAAGTACGCCTTCAACAAGGCGCACTCGGCGGCCTACGGGGTCGTGTCCTACTGGACGGCCTACCTCAAGGCGCACTACCCCACCGAGTACATGGCCGCCCTGCTGACCAGCCAGAAGGACAACAAGGACAAGCTGGCCGTCTACCTCGCCGAGTGCCGCCACATGGGCATCACGGTCCTGCCCCCCGACGTCAACGCCTCGCGGGCGCAGTTCTCCGCCGTCGACGACGACGTCCGCTTCGGCCTGGCGGCCATCCGCAACGTCGGGCTCAACGTCGTCGACGCCATTGTCCAGGCCCGCCGGGACAAGGGCGAGTTCACCAGCTTCGAGGACTTCCTCGACAAGGTACCGGCCGTCGTGTGCAACAAGCGCACCATCGACTCCCTCATCAAGGCGGGGGCCTTCGACTCCCTGGGCAAGAGCCGTCGCGCCCTGCAGGCCTGCCACGAGGACCTCGTCGACGAGATCATCGGGGTCAAGCGCAACGAGGCCGCTGGGCAGTTCGACCTGTTCGCCTCCCTGCTCGACAGCGCCGCCGAGGACGCCTTCGGTTCCGGGCCGGTGTTCTCCTCGGAGGTCCCCGACCTGCCGGAGTGGGACAAGAAGGACAAGCTCGCCTACGAGCGCGACATGCTCGGGCTCTACGTCTCCGACCACCCGCTGCTCGGGCTGGAGGGCGTGCTGGGTTCCCTGGCCGACACGGAGATCTCCGAGCTCCACGAGGACGAGGAGCGCCCGGACAACACGATGGTCACCATCGCCGGTCTCATCACCGGTCTGACCCGCAAGACGACCAAGCAGGGCAACCTGTGGGCCATCGCCCAGATCGAGGACCTCGGCGGCACGATCGAGGCCCTGTTTTTCCCGGCGACCTACCAGACGGTCTCCACGATGCTCGCCCCCGACACCGTGGTCACCGTGCGCGGCCGGCTCAGCCGCCGTGACGGGCAGGTGTCGATCTACGCCCAGGAGATGACCATCCCCGACGTCTCCCGCGCCACCCACGAGGCGGTGACCATCGCCCTGCCCGCCAACCGGTGCACCGGGGCGCTGGTCGAGCAGTTCAAGGAGGTTCTCACCCGTCACCCGGGCATGTCGACCGTGCGCCTGACCCTGACCAGTCCGGGCCGGGAGGTGCGCACCCAGCTCGACGCCTCCTTGAGCGTCGAGGCCTCGCCCGCCTTCTACGGCGACATCAAGGCGCTGCTCGGACCGGCCTGCCTGCGTCGGTGAGGCGGGCACCGGTCCGGGGTCGCCCGCACCCAGGACCGGGGAGGCCGGCTCCGATCGATCGGTCTGGGGCGGCTATCCCTCAGGGGCGCCGAGGATGCCGCGGGTGAGCCAGGCCCCGCTGCGCTCGACCAGCATGATGGTGGCGTGGGCGGCGTCCTTGAGGGCCGGGTCGCGGTGCCGATCGGCGGCGGCATGTCGGCCGCCTTGCCCTGACCTCAAGGGCAGCGGGGCACCGCCACGATCACTGACTCCTGTGATTCCCAGGGTTGGGCTGGGTGACACGGGTCCGGGACCGACGTGGCGAGTCCGGACCCCTCCCCCTCGCCGAGATCGGGACATATGGCACCTCGAGATCGGTAGATATGGCACGGCCGGGCGCGGGAGCGTCGGTCAAGCCTGGTGGGGCGGGTGCTGCGTGGCGGATCGGGCCGGGGCTCGGGGGCGGCGTGGGGCTGGGTGGCCTGACGCGCTCGTGCGGCTGGTCGAGGTCGAGCGTGTGCAGGCGGTCCTCGTCGCCGTCGGTCAGCGGGCCTGTGTCGGCCACGACAGGCATGCCCCAGGCCGGTGACCGTGCCCAGGTGCGGCCAAGACACGCACCCGGCCCCACTGCTTGTCCGACGACGACCCGTGGCATCACACGGTATCTTCCCCGCCCAGGTCGCCTGACGACCGCGCATCGTGGTCACAGTGACGGCGGCGGTCCGCACCAGGACCAAGGGCCCGACCTGCGGACCAGCGCCTCTGGGTATCATATGTCCCGATCTCGGCAGGTGGGGGCGGGGTCTCAGCCCCGGGCTCGTGCGCCCAGGCCGGTGCCTCCCACCCGCCCCGGGGATCCATCATCGGGGCGAATCACGCCTCCGTTCCGCCGACCACCGCCCCGGCGGTCCCAGCGGGCAGCTCGACCTCGACGACGTCCCCGGGCGACAGGCGGTGGCCGCGGCGGTTCTCCACGCGTCCGTTGACCGTCACATCACCGGCCTGGACGGCGATCCGGGCCTCGGCGCCGTCCTCGACGAGATCGGCGAGCTTGAGGAACTGCCCGAGCTTGATCTGCCCGTCGACGGGTACGGACCGGTAGGGCTGTGCGGTGCTCATGGGCGCGATCCTCTCCGATTCGCTCCGATCCTTCCAGGTCAGGCTCGACTTTCCGCCCGGGCCGGCTGCGCGCCCGTCCCGGGCGGGCGCCCCCGTCGCGTGATCAGGACGCCGCCGGGCCGGGGCGGATGTGATCAATCCTGCGTTAACGGCGTCGACGAGGCAGTCGAGGACCGGCGTCGATCACGGTACGGTGACCGTGACCCTGCTCCCGGATTAACGGAAGAACGTATGCGCCGTCTCATCGCGATAGCCGCAGTCGCTATCACCGCCATCGCGCTCCCGCTGACCGCCTCCACGGCACTGGCCGAGCCTGATGGAGGAGCCCTCTACGTCTCGGCCTCGGCAGCGCAGGGGGGTGATGGAAGCGCAGCACGGCCCTTTGCCACGATCACCGATGCCGTCGCAGCGGCCAGTGACGGGACCACGATCGAGGTGGCTGACGGGACGTACCGCGAGGGTGAGATCTACGTCGGCAAGGACGTGACGATCCGCGCCGCGGACGGCGCCTCCCCCGTCTTGTCGGGAGCGCAGGTGCCCACATCCTGGTCCGCATCGGGCTCGGGCACCTGGTCGACATCGGCCGACATGGTCCGGTTCTGCACGGTGTGCACGACCAATGCCGACCCCTCGGTGGAGGGCATGGCCGCCCACCCCGAGCAGGTCTTCGTCGACGGCAAGCCCCTGACCCAGGTCGCCACGCGGGCCGAGGTGACTGAGTCGACCTTCTACGTCGAGGACCCCGACCCGATCACGCTCAAGAGCCCGGGCAACAACACCGCCGGCTACAACGTCAAGCCGCACCGCGGGACCTCCTACGTCATCGGGGTCGACCCCTCCCAGCACACCGTCGAGGTCACCCAGCACTCGCGCGCCCTGTCCCTGGCCGGCAACGGTGTGACGCTGTCGGGCATGACCGTCGAGAAGTACGCCCCGGTCCAGCGCTGGGACTACAACGACCCTGAGATCTCGACCGCCACCGGAGGGGCGATGGTCGTGGCCTCGGGCGACGACGTCGAGCTGTCGGGCAACACCTTCCGCCACTCCTCGGCCGGGACCGCCATGGTGGTCTCCCAGGCCAGCCGCGTGACGGTGACGGGCAACAGCTTCGTGTCCAACGGCGGTGTGGGTGCCGGCGTCGACGACTCCTCCGACGTGGTCATCGAGAACAACTACTGGACCGATAACAACACCGCGGGCTTCACGACCTCGGCGTGCACGGCCTACTGCTCGATGGCGGACCTCAAGACAACCCACTCGCAGAACATCCGCTACGCCTACAACACGGTCGACTACTCGGCGGTGGCCACGGACCACTCCGAGGTCGAGTCCTTCGAGACCAACCGGATGGTCGGGGCCTGGTTCGACGAGGGGACGATCGACTCCGAGATCATCGCATCGAGCTTCGTCAACACGCCGGTGGCGATCTTCAACGAGGTGTCGCGCAACAACGTCATCGCCTCCAACCTCATCGAGGGCGCCAACATCGGCATCCAGATCTCCGGCTCGGAGAGCACCCAGGTGTGGAACAACACGGTCACCCATGCGCTGACCTCGATCGTCGTCCAGGAGGACGGGCGCAGTGACGGCTGCATGGCGCACGCCGCGGACGGCACCTGCCACGTCGTCGAGAGCTGGTCGGCCTCCCAGGGCCTGACCTGGGACACCGGCGGGACGACCATCTACAACAACATCCTGTCCTCGGAGCAGACGATCGCCGA
The DNA here is from genome assembly GCF_030524025.1 of Actinomyces sp. Lineage (GTDB taxonomy): Bacteria > Actinomycetota > Actinomycetes > Actinomycetales > Actinomycetaceae > Actinomyces. Next base: position 28,650 of record NZ_JAUNHI010000024.1, read on the forward strand.
GGGCGACTACTGGAAGTACTCCGCCATGGTGCAGGTCACCGGCGGTGAGGACACCAACGGCTCCGGAGGCGTCTACGCCAACCAGATGATCGCCGCCATCGACTACAACGTGTACTACCGCGAGCCGACGTCCAACCCGTCGACGACGGTCCTGTGGCAGTACGGGGCCGACCGGGCGGGCCAGACCGTCAACGCCCCGACCCTGGCCGACTTCTCCGCCAGCCCACACGTCCAGGCCGAGGGCCGGGAGAGCAACGGGCTGGACCTGTCGGGCACGCGGCAGACCAACCCGGTGCTCGTGAGCGAGTCGGCCGATCCCACCGCCTGGAAGACCTCCGACCTGCATGCCGCCGACGGCGGCCCGGGGGACGGGACCGGTGCGGCGCTTCCCGCCGACGTGGCCGAGGTGCTGGGGCTGAGTTCGGGCGGCGCTGTTGACCGCGGCGCCCTGGTCAACGTCGCCTGGCAGACCGACGCTGCCACCCCGGCTGCGGCGGCTGCAGCCGCCCCGGCCGCCCAGGAGGCACAGGCCGCCGAGGCCCAGAGCACGCCGAGTGACGGCGCCACCCTCCTGGATGGCTCCGAGGACGGCGGAGCCGTTCAGGCCGGGGCCGCCCAGGCGCCGGCCGGCTCCTGGGTCGACCCGTCGCAGGAACAGGATGTGGCGCGCAGGATCCAGGCGGCCACCGTTGTCGAACGCGCCATGATGGGGCTGGGTGCGCTGGCCACCCTCCTTCTCGGTCTGCTCATCGTGCGCCGGGTGTGGTTCGTCTGAGGCTCCATGACCGCGCCGCCCGCTGCGCGAGCCGCGGGCACCTGCACTGAGCAGGTGCCCCGGCGGTGAACCCGGAGCGTGCGACAGGGGAGGACGGGGCAGGCGTCCCGTCCTCCCCGTCCTGTGGTCTTACGCTCGTCGTGGGAGAGCGGTACCCGGTGGGGGAGCGGATGCACACCCTGACACCGCGCCTGGCCCGCGCCGCCCTGTTGGCGCGTCTCGCGCTGATTGATGCTGCCTCCCACGGCGAGGTCCTCACCTACGGCGAGCTGAGCGAGGCGATCGGCGGGACCGTCCTGCCCCGGCACATGGGGCCGCTGCTGCACATGGTCGGCCACGACTGCGCCGGGCGCGGGGAGCCCTCGCTGCCCGCGCTCGTCGTGTCGGCCGGCACCGGGGAGGTGGGCACTCCCGACTCCAGCTGGGCCCCGCCGGAGCGCCGGGCCTGCTGGCGCTTCTGGGCTTGTCCGGTGCAGTCTCAGGGCCCCGGGCGACCGGAAGCCGGGCCGGCGACGGGCCGTGGGTCGGTTCCCAAAAAGGACAGCCCGGGGGCGAGGGTGACCAGGGGCTAGCAGTGCGTTGCATGACCGCCGTGGCACACGCCCGCAGCCTACGCCACCGACCCGCGGGTAGGCTCAGCCCATGCTGACCCGCATCGACCTGCGCGACACCGACCTGACCTCTCATGAGCTCGCCGAGGAACTGCCCCGGGCCCCGCTCGACGTCGCGGCCGCCCTGGACCAGGTCGTCCCGCTCATCGACGACGTGCGCCGACGGGGCGCGGCGGCGCTGCGCGAGGCCTCCGAGCGCTTTGACGGCGTGCGCCCCGAGCACCTGCGCGTCCCCGAGGAGGCCATCGCCGACGCCCTGACGGGCCTCGACCCGGCCGTGCGCGAGGGCCTGGAGCTGTCCATCGCGCACAACCGGGTGGGACACACCGCCCAGCTGCCCACGGAGGTCGACACCGAGATCGTGCCGGGCGGCCACATCCTCCAACGGTGGGTGCCGGTGCGCCGGGTGGGGCTCTATGTCCCGGGGGGACTGGCCGTCTACCCGAGCTCGGTGGTCATGAACGCCGTGGCCGCCCAGGTCGCGGGCGTCGACCGCATCGCCCTGGCCAGCCCGCCGCAGGCCGCCTTCGGGGGCCTGCCCCACCCCACGATCCTGGCGGCCTGCGCGCTGCTGGGCGTCACGGAGGTCTACGCCGTCGGCGGTGCCCAGGCCATCGCAATGCTCGCCCACGGTGCGGCGGCCCAGACCGACACCGACCGGCGGGACGCCGGCGGGCCGGTGCTGTGTGAGCCGGTCGACGTCATCACCGGCCCGGGCAACGTCTACGTGGCCGCCGCCAAGCGCGCCGTGCGCGGAGTGGTCGGCATCGATGCCGAGGCGGGCCCCACCGAGATCGCGGTGCTGGCGGATGCGGGCGCCGACCCCGAGCTCGTCGCCGCCGACCTGCTGTCCCAAGCCGAGCACGACCCCAGCGCCGGGAGCGTGCTCATCACCGACTCCGTTGAGCTGGCCGATGCCGTCGACGCGGCCCTGGAGCGGCGGCTGGCGGTGACCCGGCACGCCGAGCGGGCCGCCACCGCCCTGGCCGGGCCCCAGTCGGGGGTTGTCATCGTGCGCGACCGCGACCACGGGGTCCAGGTCGCCGACGCCTACGCCGCCGAGCACCTCGAGATCCACACCGATGACGCGCCGGACCTGGCCCGACGCGTCCGCAACGCCGGTGCGGTCTTCGTGGGGCCCTACAGCCCGGTGCCCCTGGGGGACTACCTGGCCGGCTCCAACCACGTCCTGCCCACCGGGGGCACCGCGCGGTTCACCGCGGGGCTCAGCGTCATGGCCTACCTCAAGCCCGTCCAGGTCGTCGAGTACGACGCCGCGGCCCTGGCCGCGGTGGCCCGGCCGCTGACCGCGCTGGCCGAGTGCGAGGACCTGCCCGCCCACGGGGAGGCGGTCCGCGCCCGTCTGGAGCGCTGAGCCGCCGGCGGCTCAGCGCTGGGCCAGGACGAAGGGGTGGACCGAGGCCGCGCCGGCCCGCCGGAGCAGGGCCGCCGCGACTGTCAGCGTCCAGCCCGAGTCCGTCCAGTCGTCCACGAGCACGACGCGGGCTCCCTGGAGCCCGGCCAGGGCGTCGCGGCTCCACCCGTCCAGGGACAGGGAGCGGGCCACATCGGCGAGCCTGAAGGCACTGGAGACATCGTGACGTCCCGGCTCCCCGGCCACGCCGACCACGCCCAGGGGCCGTGCCGCGAGCCGGTGGGCCACGGCCCGGCCGAGCTGGCGCACGAGGCCCGGGCGGCGTCGGGACTCGACGACGACCACCACGAGGCCCGCCCCCTCGAGGTCCTGTCCGGCCGGCGCTCCGACGCCCTCGGCGTCGATCTGGGAGCCCAGCCGGTCGGCGACCTCGAGCACCGGATCCCGCAGCCCCGCGGGCACCTCGGTGTCCGAGCCCTGGTCGAGCACGGCGCGCAGGGCCGTCGAGACGCCCAGCCCGTCCAGGCGCCCGACCGCTATGCCGCGGGCGGCGCGCTCGGCGTCATCGATGCGTCCGCTCAGCGCGGGAAGCCCGAGTCGGCTCATCCCCACGGGCCACTGCCGGCGCGGCTCGAGGGCGACCCCCACGCGCGAGAGGGCCTCGACGGCAGCGGTCACCTCCTGGGCGTCGGGGGCGTCGGGCACGACGAGTCCTCCGCACAGGTCGCACCCCCCGCAGCGCCAGCCCGGTGGCATCTGCGGGTCGTCGAGGGCGGCGCGCAGGAATGCCATCCTGCACTGGGGGGCGCGCAGGTCCTCGTAGCGCTCCATGGCCTCCTGCTCGACCCTCCTGGCGGCCTCGACGCGCCGGTAGCGCTCGGCGTCGTAGACCCAGGGCCGACCGGTCGCCTCCCAGCCACCGCGCACGCGCCGCACGGCGCCGTCGACGTCGAGCACCTTGAGCATCGACTCCAGGCGCGTGCGGCGCAGGCTCGTCGCCGTCTCCAGCACGGCGCTGGACAGGGGGCCCTGGCCCCGGGCGTCCTCCAGGGCTGCGAGGACCTCGCGCACCTGCGCCTCGGCGGGAAAGCCCTGCGAGCCGAACCAGTCCCAGATCGCCCTGTCCTCGGCGCCCGGGAGCAGGACGACCTCGGCGCGCTCGACCCCGCGACCGGCGCGGCCGACCTGCTGGTAGTAGGACACCGGTGAGGAGGGGGCGCCCATGTGGATGACGAACCGGAGGTCGGGCTTGTCGAAGCCCATGCCCAGGGCGCTGGTGGCCACCAGCGCCCGGATCCGGTTGTCCTTGAGGTCGGCCTCCAGCCGCTCGCGCTCGGCGGCGTCGGTCTGACCGGTGTAGGCGGCCACCTCCAGGCCGGCCTCGCGCAGCCGCTGGGTGACCTCCCCCGCCGCCGACACGGTCAGGCAGTAGACGATCCCCGACCCATCGGCCCGGCGCAGGTAGTCGGTGAGCCAGGCCAGTCGGGCGGCGGGGCTGTCGAGGCGACGCACCGCCAGATGCAGGGACTCCCGGTCCAGGGAGCCCCTGAGGACGAGGACCTCGGGGGAGCCAAGGCCCGCCGGGCCCAGCTGCTCGGCGACGTCCGCGGTCACCCGGGCGTTGGCCGTGGCGGTCGTGGCCAGGACCGGGGTCGATGGGTCGAGGCCCTCCAGGAGTGTGCGGATGCGCCGGTAGTCGGGCCGGAAGTCGTGCCCCCAGTCCGACACGCAGTGGGCCTCGTCGATGACGACCAGGCCGGCGCCCGCGGCCAGGTGGGGCAGGACCTCCTCGCGGAAGACCGGGTTGTTGAGCCGCTCGGGGGACACGAGCAGGACATCGATCTGGCCGGCGCGGACCTGGGCCTCGATGGACTCCCACTGCGTGACGTTGGCGGAGTTCATCGTCGTCGCCCGGATGCCCGCCCGCTGCGCCGCGGCCACCTGGTCGCGCATGAGGGCCAGCAGCGGGGAGATGATGACCGTGGGGCCGGCACCCGTGCGTGCTCCGGGGGCCGGGGCGGGGCTGCCCGGCCTCCACGCCCCCCAGCCCTCGCGCAGCAGGACGGTGGCCACGAAGTAGACCGCTGACTTGCCCCAACCGGTGCGCTGGACAACCAGTGCCCGTCGGCCGTGGGCGACGAGCGCCTCGACAGCGGTCCACTGGTCCGGGCGCAGGCGCGCCCCGGGTGCCGCGACCAGCTGCTCCAGGACGGACTCGGCGCGTCGGCGAAGGGGGGAGTCGATGGTCGACGAGCTCATGGGGCCCACCGTATCCCCTGGTGACCACATGCCCGGGCACCTTTGTGGCCCATGTATCAGAAGGTACCTGACGAATCTCGTTGACAGGTTCGTGAAGGTGCCTGTAACTTCTGGGGCACAAGATGTGACAGGTACCAGTAACACCAGTGGTGAGGGCGCCGTCACGACAGTGAGGCCCATGAGATCCATGAGACATATGAGATCCATGAGACACACAGGAAGGACTCGACCATGGACACCATCCACGTCGACATCCACGAACGCCTCCGCCGCCTGGGGCAGCTCCTGCGCCGGCGACGCGCCGAGGCGCACCACCACCACGGCCCGCTTGCCGACACGACCCGCGGCCGCGGCAGGGTGCTGGCCGCTCTGCGCATGCAGAGCCCGATCCCCACCCGCGAGCTCGCCTTCATCCTCGACATCCGTCAGCAGTCGCTCAACGAGCTCCTCAAGAAGCTCGAGGCCGACGGCCTGGTCGAGCGCACCCCCAGCCGGGAGGACAGGCGCGTCATGCTCGTGTCGCTCACGCAGGCGGGCAGCCAGGCCCCGTTGGGGCAGGAGGGGGCCGACCCCCTGTCGGTCCTCAGCCAGGAGGAGGCCCAGGCCCTCGCCGCCCTGCTTGACAAGTTGATCGCCTCCCTGGAGGAGGAGCTGGGCGTCGACTCCGACGAGGTCCTCGAGGCCTGGCAGCAGGGCGCCCGTCGTCGCATGGGCGAGGAGCGCTTCGAGGCCATCATGCGTATGCGCGAGCACGGTTTCGCGCCCGATCACGGTCACCGTCATGATCACGTGCACGACCATTGCCACG
>NZ_JAUNHI010000005.1 GCF_030524025.1 Actinomyces sp.
CCAGCCACGAAACTACCCACAGCCGCTTGACACACCACATAGGGGCACCCCCCTTCCGCGAGATCGGGACATATGGCACCTCGAGATCGGGACATATGACACGGCGGGTCCGGAGCCCGGGAACCGCCGTCCACCGCACCCGACACCCCGTTGTCGGAGCCGCCAGATGCGGCGAACTCGAGGTGCAACAAGTCCCGATCTCGCGGTGGGGCGGCGACATGGGGAGGAGTGCCCAGGCTGAGTGTCTCGACGAGTGGCGCGGGCTACTAGGCTTGCGGCACCCGAACCCGATGCGAAAGGCGGAGCCATGCGATCTGGTGGATTCATCCAGTCTCTCGGCGGTTCTCGCGCCGTCCTCAGCCTGAGCGCCAAGGTCCTCACCTGTCTGGCCCTCATCGGCTCCCTGCCCCTCATGGTCCTCCAGCCCTTCGGGGCCCGTTACGAGCCCACGGTGGAGGTCCACGACGAGGCCGGCGTCCTCCAGGTCGAGGCAGTCGAGGACTCCCTGGCCTCTCTGGAGTTCCGTAAAGAGGTCGACCTCGAGGTCCTCACGTTGCCCGGCGCCGAGATCAGCGAGAACTTCAACGCCGCCGTGCTGGAGTGGGCCCGGCGCAACGAGCCGGACTGGATCAGCGCAGCCGACCCCAACTACTGGGCCGATGGGCTCGTCGTCCTGGCGGTCTCGCCGGATGGCCGCTGGGTAGGCACCTACTTCGGTGAGGACGTCAAGGTCGACCTGTCGCTCCAGGAGGACATCCAGGAGGCGGGCAAGGACGCCTTCCGTGCCGGGGACTGGGCGGGCGGCCTGGAGCATATGGCCGAGAAGTCGGCCGAGGTCGTTGGGCGACCCGTGCCGTCGGTGTTCAAGCGAATCGTCCTGCCCGCGGTCGCGATGCTCGGAGGAGCCGGCTGGCTCGTGACGATCGTCGTCGGGAGGATCCTGGCAGGCCGTCGCTTCGCCGCCGCCCAGCGTCACTACTCCTCGGTGACCGATGACTGGGAGTCGACCGAGCTCCTGGCGCGCACAATCCCGGCCGACGAGCCGCACGGCGCCCAGGTGCTCGTCCGCTTCGAGTGGTTCCAGAAGCAGTACCACGAGTTGACCGCAGCCTTCAACGAATTCGGGAGTCCCCGCGGCGCAGCCTGGTTCGCCATGAACATGCCCCGCCGCACCAAGGATCTCCAGCGCCGAGCCGGCGAGCTGGACTCCCTGGACGACACGATCGCCCATGCCTCGGCGCTGCTCACGATGTCCTCGACCTGGCCCGAGGCCTGGGAGAACGAGAAGGGGCCGGTGCTGGAGGACCTGGGCGCCATGGACGAGATGCTCGATTCCGTCGACAGCCATGACGTGGGCCTGAGCACCGCGGAGGAGCGGTCCTGGATCAGCGCTCAGCGTCAGCGGCTCGACATGACGACGACGGCCCTCCAGGCGCGCGAGATGACACCCTCAGCGGCCCTCGACACTCTCGATGAGATGTCGAACGAGATTCGGGAGCGCGTGCGCAGCCTGGCCAGGCGCGCCCTGGACGCAGACACCTCCGCCGACGCCGAGGAGCGGCGCAGGCGCTACCGGGACTCGTCGGAGGACGGACTCAAGAGCATCGTGTACTCCGGTGTCTGGCAGTCGGCGTCGGGCCGCGGGAAGTACTCGCCGTCCTCGACGATCCGGCTCAACCCCTCCTCCGCGGGAGGGTCTGCTGACGGGCTGCCCAGTGGCGTGGGCTCCTCGTCCAGCTTTGCCCCCGTGGCGGGCCTGGTGACCGGGTACTCCTCGGCCTCGTCCTACACGAAGCCGTCGTCGTCCTCGTCCTCCTTCGGCGGCGGGGGCGGGTCGTACGGCGGTGGTAGCTTTTCCGGGGCCGGGTCCAGCTCTCAGTTCTGAGCGTCTGAGCGGCGCCGGGCTGGTCCCCGCCGTGTTCGCACCTTCTGCCACCAGTCCGGACCTTGATGGTGCGATCTGGGAGCACAAGGTACGAACGCGACGTCCTGCCGACTGGTCTCCGACCGGGTCGCCAGCGGGGCCCGGCGGCGCTCGGCCGGCCACCGCGAGCCCCCACTGGCGGCAGCCGGTACGTCAAGAGTCGCGCGACAGGACACCCGCGCGAGACTCCCCCCAACGCCCAACCCATGCGGACCGACAGCCCCGCCTGCACCCGCCTACGACACACCCACCTTCCCGCACCACCCCAACGATCCCCCACCCTCTGGTGAGACAGGCTCACCGTCAAGCCCTTTGACAGTAGGCGACAGTAGCGTTGACAGCCGATGGCGTCTGGGGTGGTGGCGCAAGTCTGGAGTGGCCTGTCGTCTGCGGATCGAGCGGTCGAGCGGGCTGTTGCGCTACTGACAACTACTGTCAACTAGTTTACAGTAGAACCGTGAAAATGGATGCTGCTGCAGTGCGAGCGCTGTCGAGGTCGGAGCGAGGGCGGCATCTTGCGGCCATGCCAGAGTCTCAGTGGTTCGAGCGCAAGTCCACGAGGGTGGCCCAGAAGGCGCTCGCGGCTGCCATCATTGGCATGGCGAACGCCGAGGGCGGGAGCGTCGTCGTCGGATTGAGCGAGGGGCGTGTGGAGGGGGTGGATTCGGACCTGAAGCAGGTCAACCGGCTTCGTCGTGTTCCGCTGGAACTGATCGAGCCCCCGATCCTGATGCGCATTGACGAGGTTGAGGTGGTCAACGATCGTCAGGAGGAGGACCACGTTCTACTTTTCGTTGTGAGTCCCAGTCAGCATGCGCACCAGAGGACGGACGGCGAGGCTTTCGTGCGCGCGGGCGACTCAACAATCAGGCTCAGTCGTTCCGCCTGGCAGGAACTCGTTTACGATCGTGAGGCGGACAGTTATGAGGCACAGCCGGCACCAGCCGGGACCGACGCGGTCGACGGCGCTCATGTCTTCCGGCTCCAAGAGGCGATCGGGGCCGAAGGAGATGTGTTGCATGTCCTGCGTGCGAGGAGTCTGGTGACGGCTGATGACCGGCTCAATATCGCGGGCCTGCTCCTGCTGGCCGACAGGCCGCAGCGCTACCTGCCGCAGGCTGTCGTGAGAGTGCTGAGGTACCAGTCCGACGAAGTCGGCGAGGGCTCTCGTCAGACGATGGTCGCTGATGGTGATCGGCGGCTCGAGGGCCCGATCCCGACGATGCTGGATGCCGCCACTGCGCTGGTGGACCAGTGGGCGCCGCGGCGGCGTGCGCTCAGGCCCGATGGCCGCTTCGGTAGCATCGATGTCATCCCGAGGGAGGCATGGTTGGAAGCCGTTGTCAACGCGGTAATTCACCGCTCGTACTCCATGGCGGGTGACCACATCAGGGTCTCGATCTTTCCGCATCGGATCGAGGTCTCGTCCCCGGGGAGGTTCCCTGGCTTCGTCAGCCCCGATCGTCCGCTGGAAGTCGCCAGATATGCGAGAAACCCGCGGATCGCAAGGGTTTGCGCCGACTTGGGTTATGCGCAGGAACTGGGTGAAGGAATCCGGCGCATGGTGGGAATGATGCGGCAATCGGGGCTGGCGGATCCGCTCTACCAGCAGACTGCAACCAGCGTCATTCTTCGACTCGACGCCGCCACGAGGATTGCCGGGCTCGACCCCGAGGGGCTGGGAAAAGAAGCTGCGGAGATCGTGGCTCTGCTGCGCTCTGTCGGCCCTCTCGGGACGTCTGACATCGCCTCGGCGATCGGGGTGAGCCGACAGACTGTCCTCAAACGGCTTAAAAGTCTTCGTGAGCAGGGTGTTGTCGAGCGCAGGGGCCACTCGCCCCAGGATCCTCGAGCAACCTGGGTCGTTCAGAGGTCCTGATGGTCCGGGGCTGTCGCCTGCTGTTAAGCCCTTTGACAGTAGGTGGACAGTAGCGTTGACAGCCGACGGCGGCTGGGGTGGTGGGCGCGGTGGGCCGCCGACTGTCGCGGACCGGAGCGCCGTCGGTGTGCCGGAGATCCTCATGTCCTCGCGCCACCGTGTCATATGTCCCGATCTCGAGGTGTCATATGTCCCGATCTCGCGGTGGGGAGCGGCGGGTGAGCGGTGAGGGGCGGTGGGGGAGTGGGGGCGCAGGGAGTGGTGTGGGGCCCGGTAGGGTGGCGGTCATGTCGAAGAAGAAGCGCCAGCCGCGCCGTTCGGCCGACAAGGCCCCCAAGAAGCAGCAGATCCCCTTCGTCGCGCGCCCCTTCGAGGGCATCGTGAACGAGGAGGACCTGGTCGCGATGATGCAGATCATCCCGGCCGCCTCGGCGAGCGTGCGCCTGGCTGAGGATTACGGCGGGGCGCAGGTCCGGCTCGTCACCCTCCTGCCCGACATCATCCCGGCGCTCCGACGCGCCGACGGCGAGGTGCTCGTCGCCCTCCAGACCTCCATGCACTCCGGTGACGCCAGCCGTGACGTGGCCGCCGCGCTGCTGTCGGCCCTCGAGCTTGAGAAGGGCTCCGGCCTGGTTATGAACGGCCTGCCCGAGCCGGGGCCGCGGCTTCAGGACATCCTCGACCCCGCCGTCACTCCGGTGGTCACCGTGTCGGACACTTTCGACTTCTGGCTCGACGCGGAGGCGGCCGCCAACCCCGAGGCGCGGCGCACCATCGAGGAGGTCAAGGACGAGCTCGCCCCGACGGTGCCGGTCCCCGGCGTCGACCACGCCTACTGGTGCCGCATGAACGGCAAGGAGTTCGTCCGGTGGGTGCGCGGCGACGACGAGGACGTCTTTTTCGACGCCTTCGCCCGCGTGCATGCCGCCCGGCAGTCCGACCTGGAGGAGGGGGCGCGGTTCATCGGCGCCTTCCGCGCCTGCGGCTTGGCGATCCCGGTGTGGGAGCTCAACCCGGGCACCGAGGCCGAGGATCTGACCGCCCCGATGCGCGCCATGGGCGAGCGCCTCGAGGCGGCCCTGGCCGACGACTCCCCGCTGGACGCCGCCGCCCGGCGCGCCAAGGCCGGCATCATCTCCCGCCAGGTCAACCTCTGACGGCGCGGCTCGGCGCGGGCTGGGCCGCCAGGCGCGCCGTCCTGGCCAGGTGCGCCCGACGGCGCTCGGGCCCGCCCTGGTCGACGCGCCCGAAGTTGACCCACCGGCGGCCGCGCATGCCGAGCTGACGCAGGGTCGTGCCGAGGAACACGCGGGGGATGGCGTTGCCGGCGGCCACCCGCAGGTACCAGGTGGGTGCGGCCGAGGTCGTCATGACAGGGCATGGGCGTTCTCTGATCCGAGGGTGCGACGGGTTGGGACGGTGCGGCGGATGGGTACGACGGGACGGGCTGGGTCGGGTGCGGCGAATGGGACGGGTGTGACGCGACGTGTGCGGTGCCTCGACGTCATGCTAGGCCCTTGCCAGGGCGCTGCGTGGCGGGGCCGCTCTACTGCAGGACGAAGCCGTGGCGCAGCGGGTCGTGCGGGTCCAGGACGAGCCGGTTGAACGCGGTGATGTGGGCCGCCGCGGTGATCCGCGGGATGATGGCGGGGCGGTCGGTCACCGTCGTCGTGCCCAGGATCTCCCCGCGGAAGCGCGTGCCCAGGATCGACTCGTGGGAGAGCTCGTCGCCCACCGCCAGGCGGCCGCGGGCGTGGAGGACGGCGAGCTTGGCGCAGGTGCCGGTGCCGCACGGGGAGCGGTCGACCTGGCCGCGGCCGAAGACGACGACGTTGCGCACCCCCTCGGGCGTCTCCTCGTAGACCTCGACGAGGTCGACGCTGGCGATGTGGGGTTGCAGGGGGTGGCGCACGGCGATCTCGGCGTTGAGGCGCTCGCGCAGGAGCAGGGCCCGACGGCGCAGGAGGGGCAGGTCCTCGGGGCGCACCCGCACGCCGAGCTCGCGGGCGCGCACGATCGCGAAGAAGCTGCCGCCGAAGGCGATGTCAAGGACAACCGGCAGCCCTTCGACCTCGGTGCGCACGTCGAGGCGCTCGACAAAGGCGGGCACGTTGGTGAAGGAGACCGAGCAGACCCGGGAGCCCTCGACGCGGGCCTCGGTGTGCACGATTCCGGCTGGGGTGTCGAGGACGACCGGGGTGACCGGCTCGCGCGCCTCGATGATCCCCGTGGACAGTGCGGCGGTCACGGTGGCGATGGTGCCGTGACCGCACATGTTGAGGTAGCCGCCCCCGTCCATGAAGACGACGCCGAGGTCGGCCTCGGGCAGGCAGGGAGGCAGAATGACCGAGCCGAACATGTCGGCGTGCCCGCGTGGCTCGCATATCGCGGCGGTGCGCAGGTGGTCGAGGCGGTCGCGCAAGTCTTCCTTGCGCTGGGCCATCGTCTCGCCCCGGATCTCGGGCAGGCCCCCGGTGATGACGCGGGTGGGCTCGCCCGCCGTGTGGGTGTCGATGACGTCGATGGCCTCGACTTCATCGACTTCAGCGACGGCGTCGACGGTCGGCGCGCGGGTGGCGGAGGTGGCGGTGGTGCTGGTGGCGCCGGCGTCCTGGGCGGGTGTGGCGGGCTGTGTGACGGTACCGGTTGCGTCGGAGTCGACGGCGTTCACGGTCCCTCCTGGTTCGGGTGCGTCCTTGCTGTGGTCCACATCCTACGAGAGGGGGTGGGTCGGTGGAGCCTCGGCCCGGCGCGGAAGGTCATCATGAGCAGCCGAGGACAGAGAGCGTGAACGCGCAGCAGGCTGAACGGATGCGGCACGGGCCGGGGTTCTCGGTGCCATCCTCTTCGAGCGGACGATGGATGGCCGGATCGAGGGGCGTCCGACCGCCGAGTACCTCTGGGAGGTCAAGCGGGTCGTGCCCTTCCGCAAGGTCGACCAGAGGTTGGCCGAGGATCTGCTGCTCGCCGCGCTCACTGAGCGCTTGGACGCCCTGGGTGAGGGGCGTGAGGTCATGCTCAGGGTGACGATCCCCCAGCGTCGACGACCTCTACGCCCCGCTGATCGGGCATCCGCGGGTCATGCGGGTGGTGGCGCTGTCGGGCGGGTAGGAGCGCGAGAACCCCAACGCCCGGCTGGCCCGCAACCCCGGGCTCATCGCCAGCTTCTCGCGCGCCCTGCTCGACGGGTTGTCCGACGGGCAGAGCCAGGAGGAGTTCGACACCGTGCTGGCTGAGACGGTCGAGAAGATCTTCCGGGCGTCGGTGGCTTGAGGACAGGGCGCGACGGACAGGACATGACGGACGGTCCGGCCGGACGCATGGGGCCCGCCGTGATCGGTCGTCACCCGGTTGGACGCGCCGGGCATGTGGTGCAGCGTCACGCGGCGGCCGCCATCGGACATCCTCCGACGGCGGCCGCCGGCGTGCTGGTTGACCGGCAGTGTGTGTTACGGGCGCCGTATTCGTATCGAACCAGACGAAAGACCACTATAACTCAAGCGTGTCGTCCTCGCCGAACCGCTTGAATGACTCCTTGCCGGTACTACCTGCGCTGCTGAATAACACGGGTTCCTTCCTCGGGTGAATGTAGGGCAAGAGCCAACGCCGGCGGACCCCAATTCTCGTCATTCATCTTTGGTTGGATGCAATGAATCTGGACCGTAATACCAGCCTGCGAACGAAACTTCGCGTCGCCAGCGTAGCCGGTGTGATGTGTTGGTCGGCTCGGGCCTTGATGAATGTTGGCGATTTTGCGGTGATCCATTATCGAGTTTGACGTGGAAAACTCCCGCCCTGAACTCTTTTTCGACGGCAGAGGCGCGCGATCCCTCACTTCTAAATTGTCCATAAAAAGCAAGTCAACTTTTGGTGGCGGCGTCAAAGAGTTTATCGACATGATGAATGCCGCGATTCTTGTCCGCTCCTCGGAGTGCGCGTTCCAGTCCGCAAGAATAGGCGCAATCGTACTCCAGTCGACCTCAACCAGCATGTTTCGCCTCTCTGGGCCCTTGCGGTGATCTCGCGGGTCGACCGAAGCCTCGTGTTTGAGATGATGCAGTAGGTCAAGATGCTTGTCGCTAGGCCCGATGTGTTCGATGTAAAGATGCTCTTGCTTGACGAACCAGCCCCGACTCATCCTTAGTGAATCCAGGTCAAGTGCAATAACCTGTGAGCGAGTCAAATTCATGCTCTCATCGAGAAGAAAACTACGTCTCCAGGTCCCGAGAGAACTGCCGTCCTCGTCCAGTTCGATAAGCGAACTTCTCATAGTCTTTTCATGTTCGACATAGTTCCGGTAGACATCGATTGTCTCGGGATTTATCCAGGCGCGCAGGACGTCAAGGTAGTTCTGGCGATACCCGAAAAACCGCCCCCTTTGCTGGATGGTGTCCGCATTCTTAATTCCCGGTGAGCGCGGCATATAAGTCACGGCCAGGTTCTCTATCGTGAAACCGCGGTCGAGCTTGGCGCCCCCGATGACAATCCAGCCAGGACTTCCTCTCCAATCCCGGGAATCGATATCCACCCCATTCTTACTGTTGACGGACCGGACTCGAATAGAGGCGAGATAACTCTTGAGATGTTCTAGGATGGTGTCCAGGGACAGTTTCTCAGTGCCCACGGTAGTGCCGCCGGTCGAGTCGAGGTCATCGTAAGCGACGCGGAACATCGAGTCGCGGAGCTGCTCGAACAGCATACGGTCACCGGAATCAAAAGCGATCTGGATGCGATCATGTAAAACGCTGGTCACCCAAGTTTCATACACCTCGTGCAGGTCTGTCTCTGACGACGGATGAATGAGCATCGAAAGTGGACGGGGTCTGCCTCGCTCTTGAGTGACCACGAGCGCGATCAGGAAAGTCGCCAATGCGGTTTGAAAAGACTTCGGGGGAGTGGGGAGCGAGGTGTCGAGAGCATCATCATTGTCATCGATGGCACGGACAAAACTGTTTCTGCGATTAATAAACAGTTCCTCGCCACCAACATACCCTGGACTGTGTTGAAGTACAGTCACTGTGCGGGGCGAGACCGTGTCTTCGAGGGAGACGAGAAGCGGCGCCTGAGGGGTGGCGGTATATATCACGTAACTGTGAAGAGGAAGTGAATCACGTAGCTCGCGGATCGCCTTATAGCTGGCGCTCTCCTCGCTCTTCTTCGCTAGCAGGTTAAGTCCAGCCTGATCGCCCTCGTCATCGATGATCAGTGCAGGAAACCGTCCGCACTGTTGAGTCAACGTCGACACCAGATCTTTGGCGTACCCTAAGTTCTTGGCATTCTTGAGCACGACCGCTATGGTTGTCGTATGCGTCGTCGTCGAGGACTTTCGGGCGCTTGAGATCAGGGAGGCGATGTCGTTGGGCTCACGTTCTTTTCGTAGATTGAGTGGCCGCCACGTTGGGATTCCGCCGTCGCCTTCCATTTGCAGGTCGTCATGTAGACGATTGAACGTCTGCTCCATGAGATTTACCTTTGTTCCTGCGAGAAGAATGACAAGCGGAAATCGATTGTCGTGTGCGAGCGCGGTGAGAGCCGTGAACGACATTGTCTTGCCGCTCTGTACCTCGCCGACGACAAGTTCCGCCGACTTTTCGCGCCTGTTCCAGTCGTGAGGGCTCACGCAGCGGGAAAGAACTCTTTTGGCCCCGCCTAGGACCTGAGATTGTTGCTCGGGTTCCAGCCCGCTGCGCTCCAGCATTGCAGTTGCTTCCGAGCCGACCTGCGGTTCCCAGCCTGCAGTTTGAGGTGTCACAGTTCTATCCTTCTTGAGAGCGCACCGTTCACGGTGTCGTTGAGTAGCGGAATGAGAAGGCTGGGTTCAAGTGCCCCACTGCGTTCGGCTCGGGTTTGGACGAGCGCAAAAGCGATGGCGAGACGTATGATCGGCTCCATATCCATGGTTGGCACATTCGCAAACGACTGCATAAAACGATGTGAACGATTCACTTCGAGAGTCCATTTTTCGCGAGGAGGCGATCCGTTGTCCTGTGTCAGCCGAATCCATCGATCGGCGGAATGAGGGGCATCTACAACCACGATTCGAATGCTCGTATTTACTAGGCTGCTCGAGACTGTCGACAAGTCGATCGTGTGCTCTATGGGCTCCGCGAAATTGGTGTTGTCTAAATGCTTGGTGTCGACCTGTGGTGAGGTGGCGAAGGATTGCGGTGGAACAGGGGACTCAATCGACCGAGCAACCGCATCGAGGGCTCTAGTGACTGCTTGGTGAGCATTGCGTCCTCGTTCAGTGACGCGATGTCCCTTGGCCATACTGAGCAACGGAAGTGGCTCGGCGTTGAGGATCTCTGCGAGTTTACGGACGAAAGTGTCCTCATCGTTGCCCTCCCATAGAAGAGCATCTTTGGTGTGGGTCACGGGGACGTTGACGATGTGCAGTTCGCCGATAAGACGCTGCGACTCGAACGAGTTGGGTGCGCCAAAGATTTCGTAAGGCTTGTATCCGTCCTCGGCGTCGTTCGCCGCCCCGCCTGCACCTTTGACCACTTTTCCGCGATACAAAAGTGCGAACCCTGCTTGCTTGGCGCGACCTTTTTTCAGAAGCCCTGCCCATCTTTCAGAAGCCCTGCCCATCCTGTGACTTTTGCCCCGGACGCCAGTGTGATGGCGACGTCTTTCTTCCATTCGACTGGGGCTTCGTGCGGCCGGTCCCAGCGGGAGGCCGTAAGAAGATCTGGATTTACTGGTGCTAACTTCCTGCCTTGAACGATGATCGTCACGTCAGGGTCGGCTATGAATGTGCGATATATGCTTTGAAGGTACTCGCGTATTTTCCCGAGGGTTCTGCCTTTGGGGATTGGTTGGTTTAGGTGGCGCAGAATCAGCGTTGTCCCGTGCTCGAGCGGTCCTGCCGGCTCTTCGAATAGCGGAATCGTGGACCTGTTTGACTCGACGATGGCGGGGACATCGAAATGTACCGTGCGACGCACGTTCTCGTCAAGGGCGGACGTGGTGACAGTGAAGTCGTTTGCGTACCAGGTCGCCGCGCTTTTCATTCCGATTCCGAATTGCGAAAGCCCGCTGGTGTCGGCCGGAGGCGATGCGGGGGTGAAAGCCCGTGGGATGTCGATCTCCGATATTCCTGCTGCGTTGTCGGTGACGGTGATCGTGTTGGAAGTCTCGCTGAACTGAACTTCTATTTCAAGGTGGGCGTCGTCTCCGAATGCTTCGACCAGCCTGTGCCGATTGGCCGCCCATGACTGGAGTGCGTTGTCAACGAACTCTCCGATTGCGTACCAAGCCTTATAGTTCATGGCGGGGAATAGCGCGAGCATCCCGACGCCGGGGCGAACGGTCACTTCGCTGGTTGATGGCGAGGGCGAAGGCAAAGGAGGCACTTCCTTGAAGCGGGTTCTGAGATTTGGCTGTACAATAGCGGACGGTCGCGGTATGATGCCTATACGCACCAAGGGTAGCACTGCTTTTTGGCCGGTTGGTCGGTTTGCGGGGCTGGTGCTGAAGGGGTGGGTTATCGTTATTTGTTCGTAACCATCCGGGATGTCAGCGCCTCTTGCACGCGGTGCTGAGCATGGTGTGTGTCCTCATGCTCCCAGACGTGGATGACGGTCCAGCCGAGCTCCGCGAGGCGGGCGTCGGTGTCGGAGTCGCGGGCCTGGTTGCGCGCGATCTTCCACTGCCACCACTCGGAGTTCCGGTCGGGCCTGCGTCCGTGTTCCGGGCACCCGTGCCAGAAGCAACCGTCGACCTGGACGGCCACCTTCCACCGGGTGAAGGCGATGTCCACCCTGCGGCGCGGCAGGCCCGGGACGATGTACTGGACGCGAAACCTCAAGCCTGTGGCGTGCAGGGCCCGGCGAAGTGCCATCTCGGGGCTGGTGTCCCTGCGCGCAAGCCGTGCGTACCGTTGCGAGACGCTGGGATCAACGGGCGTGCGCCTCCCGGGTTCGGGTGCGTGCAGGGGGTCCTCGGGCTCGTCGTCCATGGCGCCTACTGTGTCAGGAGCGCGGCGACTGGCGCCTCGGGGTTCGCAGGTGCGGCGGACACTGCCTCAAGAATGCGCCTGCCGGCCTCCGTCGTCTCCAGGATGTCCCGGTCGCGCTCGCAGTGGAGCTTGAAGATGTTCCACACGGCGCCGACGTTCACCCCATTGCCGAGCTGCTTGTACGTCTTGGCATCGGGCTGACCGTCGAAGGAGAACCCGTCGGGCAGCCCCTGCAGCCGCGCGGTCTCGCGTGGAGCAAGCCGTCGCCGTCGTGGTCCAACGATGCTCGTCTGCGTGATTGCGACCAGCGCCGGCGCGTAGGTCGGTGGCTTGGCGCGCAGCCCGGAGGGCCGGAAGTGCATGAGGCAGTCCCACAGCGACCCGAGGTCCTGGGCCTGCCACTCGAGCTTGCGGCGGGAGGGCGGGAAGCCCATCACTCCGGATGTCGTCTTCCACGCGCGGCACCAGGCCTCGTTGCGCGTGTAGAGCTCGGCGTTCTTGCGCAGGAAGTTCATCTTCCAGGCCGGGACGTCGTCGTGCTCGCCGGCATCGATCTGAGCCTCCAGGGCCTCGATGGTTTGCCAGGCGTCGACCCAGATAGGGAATCCGGGCAGCTTTTGCCCAGGGTTGTAACGCCGGTAGCGCTCAACCCAGTCGTCCCAGGCGTTGATCCACTCGGTCTCCGCCTCCGACAACTCGTAGCCCTCCGCCTCGTCAAGCAGGAAGGCCTCCAGGTCCCAGGCGGTCGCCCCCTCGCCGTAGAGAGTGCCAGGACGGGCGACCGGCTCCGGCTCCGACTCGCCAATGCCGTCGGGGTTGTAGGTCGCAGTGATGAAGACGCGTTCCCGCACCTGCGGCCGACCGCCACGTTCGGGGCTGATCTGGTGGGGCGACAGGATCGCCGGGGTCGAGGAGACCCGGTACCCCTCTTTGCGGAGGGTGCGCACGATGACCTCCCACTCGTGCTTGTGCCGGGGACCGGCCAGGTTCCGGACGTTCTCCAGGAGCAGCACGGTGGGGTGGTGCTTGTGCACGATCTGAAGGATGTTGAAGTAGAGCGTGCCGCGGACCTCCTCCATGCCCTTCTGGGCGCCAGACTTCGAGAAGGGCTGGCACGGGAAGCCTGCGGCAAGGACGTCATGAGCCTGGATGGCGTCGGTGACTCCTGCGTCGCCCGCGTCGTTGGTGATGTCCCCCAACGGGTCGATGCCCCAGTTCTGCTCGTAGACGCGGGCCGCGTCCTTGTCGATCTCGACGGCATAGACGCACTCTCCACCCATGGCGGACAAGGCAGCGTGGAAGCCGCCGATGCCGGCGAACAGGTCGGAGTAGGTGAAGGGTGACGTCATGGGGATAGCTAAGCACATGGGTGTGACACGAACCTAGAGCAGCGGTGGGGTTTCGCCGAGAACTCAGTCACCCGTCCCCAGGTCGCAGTGCGCCGCGACCAGTCCCGCCTCGCGCGCCGCCCTGAGGTCCATCCGGTACTTCGGCCGACGGCGCGCCCCGCTTGTCTGGCGGCCCTGGTTGAACGAGGCCAGCACCCTGGCATCCCCGGCCTCCTGCAACGACCCGGTGCCTGCGAACACGTAGGCCTCAACGACGACGGGGTGGAGCGCGGTCTTGAGCCGCCGGGGCTTGGGGGAGCAGGAGGTCGGCTTGCCGCGAAGGTTCCGGTGCCAGGAGTCGAAGTCGGCGAGCCCCTCGAACGAAGGCCGTCCGGACAGCACGAGGAAGCCCAGTGCGCCCTTCTCATCGACACAGCGCTCCATGGCCTCCTTGTCGTTCAGGAGGGTCTGACCCGCCACTCCAGCCGGTGAGCTGAGCCCGGGCTGCGCGTGTGTCTTCAGGTCCCAGACGAAGTGCCTCTGGTAGTCGAACTCGGTGCTTCCGACCGTCACAGGTTCTCCGCCGAAGGCATCAATGAGCGCAGGAAGGCCAATGAACTCGAAGTACCATCCCGCCCACTCGGTCTGGCGCCAGTGCCGGAACTCGCTCTCTCGCATCTGCTCGACGCAGTCACGACCGCGCCACAGGGGAGGGCAACTCGCAGCGAGCGCGGTCGTGAGCAGCTGAGCCTCGTAGCGGATGTGGTCCTGGTACGGCAGCTGATGGTGGAGTGTTCTGCCCTCGGCACCGGCGAGGAGCATGTTGAGCCCGCTGAGCGTGATCGTCTCGCCCGTCGACCAGCAGGAGTCGTCCCAGCGCATCCCGAGCAGCGAAGCGATCGCGCCGCCCAGCTTGGTCTTGGACATCCGGGTGTCAAGGCCGAGGTCCAGGTCGCGTACGAGGTTGACCAGCACGGACTTGCGTTCCTTGCTTCCCGGTCCCAGGTCCTGGGGGCCGGCGGCGGTCAGTGCCGAGATGCGTCGAACCGCCTCCAGCTTGTCACGGGCCGGGGTGAACCAGTCCGGAAGCGCGTCGGCCTCGGCGCGCAGCTCCTTGACCGTCGTGCGGCGCAGCTCGGTCTCGGTCAGGTTGAGCAGCGTGTTGAGCCCGGCGAGGGTGACCGTCTGCCCCGTCGAGGAGTAGACGGAGTGCCACTGTCCGCCGAGTGTCTCCACTAACCGGCGTGCAAGGACGTCCTTGGGCGCGGTGGTGTCGACGTCGAGCTCGAGTCGGTCGGCGACCGCGGTGAGGGCGGACTTCTTCTCCTTGCTCCCGGGCCCGAGTGGCTCTGCCGGCCGGCCTGTGATCGCGTAGAGGCGTGCGACGGCTTCTTTCTTCGAGGCGGCAGGTGTGAAGACGTCGGTGGCCACGGTCCGACGATAGCGCTGCCCGTCCGGGCAGTGCTCACTCTCGTGGCGGTGGTCGGCAGGCCTGGATCGAGGCCCACCGTCTCCCTGCGGCCGGCTGGGTGGCAGCGCCGCGCACCCGGGCCGTCGTTCAGCCGCCGGCCGGATCGTCCAAGGCGTCGAGTACCGCCATGAGGCGCGGGATCGAGGAGTAGGCCCCCAGGGCTCGGCGGTGAGGTCACCGGCGCTCACGACCCGTGCGCCGCGGGGCGGAAGCAGTCGTATGAAGTCGGCGGCCCCCGCCAGGGCATCGCGACGCCGCCAGTAGTCCTCCTACGCCGACCTGGCATGGGCGAAGCCCGCTTGCACCCTCTGGCCGTGCGGTCCCAGGGTCGCCACATCACCAAGGAACTGCTCGACCTCAGCCAGGAGGTCGCCGATCCTCGCGTTGGCATCCTTGGTGGCTCGCAGTGCCCTGACCTGCGCGCGCGAGGTGGTCGGCCTCGTGCCCAGCCACGCCAGCATATGAACACGACCGGTGACGGCGGTGCTCAGGCGGCGATGCGCAGAACGGGCTCGCGGGTGACGATCTCGCGGCCGAAGGTCCGCCCGGCCTCACCGAGCAGGCCGCGGCGCCCGCACACGGCGAGCGCGAACCAGATGATCTCCACCGCCTGGGCCAGACGCTCATCCCAGGCCTTGCGGTAGGCGGCCCACAGCTCGTCGGTGTCGAGGTCCATGGCGCGCTCCATCCGGCTGGAGACGCCGGGGTCCCGGTGCACTGCGTCCATGACCGCCTCCCAGGCCACGGAGCCCAGCGACGTCGGCACCGCGGAGCCGGAGTAGACCGACAGGGCGGCCAGCAGGGGCGGCAGCACGGGGTCGGCCGCCACCCGGTTGATCCACCGGTCGACGGTGCGGTCGGCGTCGGCGTGCTCGGCGAGGTAGCCGAAGACCCGGCTGTGGGTGGTGGCGAGGTCGCGCATCTGGGGCCCGGGCGGCTCAGGCGCCGTCCAGTGCCCGTGCCTGTCGAGGTCGCGCAGGCCCAGGACAAGGTCGTAGAGCCGACCCACCCCGGCCGACAGGGTCATCATGACCGAGTCCTTGTTCGCCTCCGACAGCCGCCGGTCGCGCACGAGACGTAGACCGTTGGCGAGGAGGTCCCTGGTCGAGGCGGCCTTGAACCGCAGCTCCAGGTCCTGCTGATGCGTCAGGGTCAGGGTGGCCATATCGGGATGCTAAGCCGAGAAAGCCGGTTGCTCGGGGAGGCGGCGCATGGAGCGGCGCGGCGCGTCGCCGTGGCCTGCGCCGCCAGACCGGGAGACGGTTCGGCGTCTGCGGACTGTCACCGGCAGGGACCGCCGTCGGAGGACAGGGCCGGGTGAACAGCGCCGGCACGGGGACCGCCGTCGGGTTGGGACGGGCGGCCGCCTGTGGGCTGGACGCCGGCCGCGCCGTCGCGCCAGACTCGGGCCCGGGCCGTGCCGAGCTCGCCCGGCCCCCAGGAACTCGACCACCACGTAAGAACCAGCCATGCCATCGCCCCGCTCCTCCACCCCGCACCTTCCCGACGCATTCCCCGCCTTCGACGCCTATCCCACCGAGCCCACCACGCCGGCCCCCGGTGAGCTCGACGGCTGGATCACCCCGCCCACCGACGGTGGCGAGCGACTCGACGGGCACTCCCTCCACCTCCTGACCGCCGACAGGGTGCTGACCGGTCGGCGCGGGGACGCCCCTGGATCCCTCGAAGTCATCGGCGAGGTCCCGACCGCCGCCTCGGCCTCCGCCGCCGACCTCGCGGCAGCCCGCTCCGCCGGGCGCGGAGGCGCGGTCCTCACCGCGGGTGGACGCATCCTCGCCGTGGGAACGGCCATCGAGCTCGCCGCCCGCCTGGACCGCCTGGCCGAGGCCGCGGGATCGACCGCCGCCCAGGTCCGCCGCATCGACCTGCCCGGCTGCACCCTCCTGCCCGGCCTCATCGAGACCCACGCCCACCTGGCGAGCTCCGACACCGACGTCGAGTACCCCGCCTACGGCCCCCACGAGGTCGCCCGGCTCACGCTCAACGCCGCCCGCTCGGCCCGCCACCTCCTGAGCGTAGGAGTCACGAGCGTCCAGAGCCTGGGGGCGCGCCACTACGTCGACGTCGCCCTGCGCGACGCCATCGAGGCCGGCGAGCTGCGCGGGCCCCGCGTGCGCGCCTCGGGCCCCCAGATCACGACGACCGCCGGTCACGCCTGGTACCACCGCGCCGAGGTCGATGGCCCCGACGACATCCGCCGCGAGGTCCGCACCCACCACAAGATGGGGGTCGACACCATCAAGGCCATGGCCACCGGGGGCTTCACCACCGGCGGCTCGACACCATGGAACGCCCAGTTCAGCCTCGAGGAGCTGACCATTCTCTTCGACGACGCCCACCGCCTGGGCAGGTGGACGGCCGCCCACGCCCACGGGGTGACGGGCATCGAGCGGGCCGTGCGCGCCGGGGTCGACTACCTCGCCCACGCCTCCTTCATCTCCGAGGCGGGGCGCTCGGTGTGGGACCCCCGGCTGGGGGCGCTCATGGCCGAGGCGGGCGTCTATGTCGACTGCACGATCACCCCCGACATCCCCCGCATGCTCCAGCGCGACGACTCCTTCGCCCCGCCGGTCAGGCTGCTGTGGGAGCACGGGGTGCGCATCGTGGCGGGTCGGGACTCGGGCATCCCCGGTGTGCCCCAGCGCGGTTACGTCGGCGGGCTGGAGGCCATGGAGTGGGTCGGGCTGCCGCGCGCCGAGGTGCTGCTCGCCGCGACCTCCCGGGCGGCGGCCGCCATCGGCTGCGCCGGGGTGACGGGGTCGTGGCCGAGGACTTCGCGGCCGACCTCATCGCCGTCGCCGGAGACCCGCGCGAAGGGCTGGGCGCTCTGCGCGACCTGCGCCTGGTCGTGGCCGCCGGGCGCGAGTTCGTGCCCGACGCCCTGGCCGGGCTGGCGGCACGGGGCCTGGATCCCGACGAGCCCCTCGACATGCCCGGTCACCACGGCACCTCCCTGGATGGCGGCCCCTCCGTCCTCCTGGCGCAGTGGCGCGAGAGCCAGCTCCGCGCCGCCCGCCACCCCGAGGTCTGACCCCACCCGCCCCGAGATTGGGACATATGGCACGCCGAGATCGGGACTTATGGCACCCCGAGTGCGCTGACGGACCGTCGGAACGTGGCGCCGGCCGTCCCAGCGCCGTCGGCCGTCCCGGGATAGCCTCGCGCCATGAGCAACCCGGACAACCCGTACGTCTTCGACGAGACCGAGACCCGACGTCGCCTCGACACAGGCGAGCTCTACACGGACTTCGGCCCGGGCAGGGAGGGACTGGAAGAGGAGCGCGTGCGCGGCAAGGAGCTCGTCGAGCGTTTCAACGCCGTCACCATTCGCGACCCCGAGCTCCGCCTGGCTCTGGCCGGCGAGCTCTTCGCCTCCTTCGGGGAGGGCTCCTGGCTCGAGACTCCGATCTACTGCGCCTACGGGTCGCACACGAGCATCGGCTCCGGCTGCTGGTTCAACACCGGCACCACCCTCATCGACGACGCCGCGATCCGCATCGGCGACCGCGTCCTGTTTGGGCCCCATGTCACCGTCGCGACCGCCGGTCACCCGATCGACCCCGAGCTGCGCGCCACGGGAGCGCAGTTCTCCGCCGTCGTCACCATCGAGGACGACGTCTGGGTGGGGGCCAATGTCACCATTCTTCCGGGTGTGACCATCGGGCGTGGCTCGGTCGTTGCCGCGGGGGCGGTGGTCACCGCGCACGTCCCGCCGATGACCGTGGTGGCGGGCGTGCCCGCTCGGGTCGTGCGCGCGGTCGTGCCGGGGGAGAGGACCGCGTACCGACCGCCGCGGAGCCTGTGAGCTCAACGGCGGAGGACTCGACGGCGGTGCCGGGCGCGTTGGCGCCGAACGATCCCCGGGGGTCGGCGTGCCAGATGTCCCGATCTCGAGGTGTCATATGTCCCGATCTCGCGGGAAGGGCAGTGCTGGGGGTGGCACTGGGAGGACGGCGCTGGAGAGGCCAGGGGCGGAACCCGGCTCCGTTGACGGGTCCCACGGCACACCTTGTCACGAAATCTGCATGCGAACACCCCGTTTGTATTGCAATTTGTGCTCGAACTTGCGGGAATCACGGCTAGATCACACAGTTTCGCTCAGGGAGGACGCTGGGGGGTGGTGCGGCCTCCTCCTGGCGCCCGTGCGGACGCGTGTGGCGCGACCGGACCGCGACGCCCCGGAGGCCGTCCTGTGACCGGTAGGAGACTTCCTGTGATTACCCTTGATACGTGACTCCGATGCCGCCCGCTGAGACGTCCCCTGACCCCCACCCCGGGAGCCAGCGCGTCGCCGTGGTCATACCCGCCAAGGAGGAGGCCGACCTTATCGCGACGACCGTCAGGGCCTGCCGCGCCATCCCGCGGGTCGACCTCGTCGTCGTCGTTGACGACGGCTCCACCGACGGCACCCAGGACCACGCGCGCGCAGCGGGCGCCGTCACCGTGCGCCACTCGGTCTCCCGCGGGAAGGCCTCCGCGATGGAGACCGGTGCCAGCGTCGTGGCCATGCGCGACTACGAGGACGGGCCCGCCCGCGTCCTGCTCTTCGTCGACGCCGACCTGGGAGACTCCGCCTCCGCCTGCGCCGACCTCGTCCCGCCGGTGGTCGACGGCGTCGCCGACATGTCCATCGCCGTCCCGCCACGGCAGGCCGGCGCCGGCGGTCGTGGCCGGGTCGTGCGTGCCGCCCGCTCGGCGATCGCGACAGCCACCGGCTGGTCCCCGGTCGCGCCCCTGTCCGGCCAGCGATGTCTGAGCCGCGAGGCCTACGAGGCCGCCGCGCCGCTCGCCGAGGGCTGGGGCGTGGAGGTCGGCCTGACCATCGACATCCTTGTCGCCGGCAAGACGGTCATCGAGGTCCCCTGCGACATCACCCACCGTGTCACCGGCAACGACGCCGCCGGGCGCCTCCACCGCGCCTCCCAGTACCGCGACGTCCTGCGGGCGGTGGCGGCCCGCAGGCTGCGCCGGGTGCGGGTGCCCGCGCGAGTCTTCGAGTCCGCCGCCCGCGACCAAGCGCACTTCCTCGCCTACCGGGCCTGGCCGGCGCCCGAGAACCCCGCCTCCTAAGCGGCCCGCCCCGCCCCGGTGCGCGGTCCGGTCCCTCCCCCGGGGCGCAGCCCGCGTCGGCCCGTCCCCGTGGCCCGGTGCGGCCGGACTGATCGGCGCGGCCGTTACCGACGCCCCAGAGCGAGCTAGGCCCCGTCCGGGTCGAGCCGCCCCCTGCCTGGGCCGAGCCGCCCCCCGTCCGCGCCGATTCGGGCGCCGAGCACGGCCAGCAGCCCGGGCACCGCCGCGGCCGCGGAGAACCAGAACATCGCCACACCCGAGTCGTTGACGAGCACCTCGAGCACGACGAGCACCGCCAGGGACTTGAGCACCGGTGCCACCCAGGGGCCCAGGACGCCGGGACGGGCCAGCCACGCGTACGGCCCGTCGCCCGAGCGCGCCTCCCTCACCGCTCTCGTCAGCCACCAGGCGCACGCCCCCAGGACAGTCAGCCCCGCCGCCAGCGCCGTCAGCGCCAGCGGGCTGGAGACGAAGGGCGCGACAAGGGCCGTCGCCTTGCGGGCCACGGTCGTGCCGGCGCTGCCGTCGAGCACCTGGGTGGCGAAGCGCCCCAGGTGGGTGCGCGACCCCGCCGCGTAGTCCGCGACGGCCAGCGCGCCCACGGTGCCCACGGCCGTCAGGGCGACGACCGCCCACCGGCGCCACCCCAGACGGACACCGCCCAGCCCCGCGACGAGGGCTGCCAGGGCGGGTATGAGCGTCAGCGCGCCTCCGACGTCGGCCCCCATCTGCGGGGAGGCGTCGACGAGGAGCGCAACCAGGCCCGGCACCCCCGCACCGGCCACAGCCACCCGCCGCCGCGCCGCAGCCTCGCGGCGCGCGACTGCCGGCCCGACGACGGCGCCGAGGGCGACGAGCAACCCGGCCCCGGCCAGGGCGAAGCCGGTGTTCGACATGCCGTAGAAGCGTCCGGCGGTGATGGCATCCATTCCCAGCACCCCGTTGAAGCCCAGGGGCGCGCCGCAGGCGGCGTCGGCCAGGAGGAGGACCGGGGAGGCGCACACGATAAGGGTCGTCGTGAGCGCGGGGACCGACCATGGACGCGCCGGGTCCGTCCCCGCGGAGCCTGCTGCGCGCCGCCGGGCGGCCAGGAGGTCGAGGAGCCGTGCCGCGCCCGCGCAGACCTCGGTGACGACCACCGCCATGGCGATGGTGACCGCGGCCGCTGCCGCAGTGGCCGCCGCCGGGCTGCCGGCCTGCCCCGCCCGCCACCACGGCACCGCAGAGGCCAGCCAGACCCCCGCGGGCAGTGCGGCGACGACGCAGGCAGCGGGCAGGAGCACCCCGCCCGCCCGCCGGGCCCCTGCCTGCGGGGCCGACCGGCCCTGATCGACCGCCGGGTCGGCTCCAGCCCCTTGCGGTGGAGCACCTGCCGGGCCCGCCCCCGGCGGCCGTCGCAGAGCCGCGGCGGCCAACCCCACGAGGGCGAGCGCCGCGGTCAGGATGACGAGGGTGACCGGGACGACGGCCCGCCTCGAGGCCCAGGCGCGGGCTGCGTCGTCGACGAGCGCGGTGACCACGGCGGTGGGGGTGCGACTCGGCGAAGTCTGGCTCAGCGCGGTCGACGCGGGCAGGTCGACCCGTCCGCCGTCGCTGCCCGACTGCTGAGCGGCACCGGTTGCGGCCAGGAGGCTCGCTGTGAGGTCGGTCAGCTGGAGGAGGCCCTCCTGGTGGGTCGAGGGGCCGATGAGCAGCTCGCCCGAGCCGCCCTGCTCAGAGGCGGATCCGGCCGGGAGGACGGCGAGCTGGAGGCCGGCGTCGGAGGGATCGGCCAGGGAGACGACGAGGACGCGCGCCCCCGGAGGGATCTGGGTGAGGGCCTCGACCACGGCCGACGCCGGGTCCTCGGCGGAGCCGAGGTCGACGAGAGTGAGGTCGGGCAGGCCCGCGTCCACGAGATCACCGAGAGTGGGGGCCGCGGCCGGTTGGGTTCCGTCCGAGGAGGTCAGGGCCAGCCCGGCGCCGTCGCCGACGGCGGCGGTGGAGACCCCGGCGCGCGCCAGGGCGTCGGCCAGGGCGCCCGGCCGCGCGCCGTAGCCCGCGTCCTGCGAGATCGTGACGGCTTGCGTCCAAGAGGTGGGCCAGGCGCAGTCCGACCCCGGCGCAGAGGCGCGTGTGCGCGTGCCCGAGCCGATCGTCAGCCAGGCGTCGGCGGGGCAGGTGACGTCCCCGACCGCGCGTTGGACGAGGTTGACCGGAGTGTTGGCCGATGCATAACCGAGAAGGGTGCGGGCGGCCGCCGCCTGCGCCGTGCTCGCCTGCGAACCGGCGAGCTCGGTCAGGGTGGCCCAGGACAGGCCGGTGGTGCCGAGCACGACGATCGGCCCGGAGGCAGTGTCAGCGTCGGTGGCGTCGGTGTCGGTGGCGGCGGTTGTCGTGTTCGGAGTCGGCTCGGTGGCGGCGGTCGGGGAGGTGGGGCCGGAGGCCTGCGCGGAGGCGGCGGGGGGCGTCGGGGTCGCCTGGGGGGCGGGGGTCGGCCGGGGTGCGGCCAGGGCGCTCGAGGCCATCGTGGCCACGAGCCCGAGGACCATCAGGATGACGATCGCGTAGACGACCGCCCGCACGAAGCGCTGCCGGTGGCTGCTGCCGCGTCGAGACCCCATACCCCCAGCCTAGGTGTACTTCCCTGTGAGGTTGTGAACGCGGGCTGGGCGGGCACGCGGGGGCACGACCTCACAGCCCTGGTGGCACGATCGGATGACAGTGTGGCGCGCCTTGGAGATCCGCGGTGATCCGCTGGCGCGTTGTGCCCGGTAGCGTCATCGCCATCACCCGGACCCACCGCTTGCCCGACGACGATCCACGGCATCACGATGTTTCTTCTGTGCTGACAGTTGCGGCCCACCCAGAACCAGGGAGCCGACCGTCGGGCCCGCGCCCCGCCGTGTCATATGTCCCGATCTCGAGGTGTCATATGTCCCGATCTCGAGGTGTCATATCTACCGATCTCGGGGAGGGGATGGGTCCGGGAGCCGTGTCGCCCAGCCCGTGTCCCCACCCCGCCCCCTGGCATGAACCGTCGGGTCCAGCCGGCGCCGGGCTCAGGCGTAGCGCCGCGCCACCGATGCGGCCTGGTCCCCGTAGCCGCCGCCGAAGAGGTGGACGTGGATCATGAGGATGTGCAGCTGGTGCAGGCCCACCCGCTCGCGCCAGCCGGACGCTAAGGGCGAGACCTCGTTGTACGCGCCGACGATTCGGTCGAGGTGGCGCTGACCGAAGACCCCCAGGGCGGCGAGGTCGGTCTCCGCGTGGGCACCGTGGGCCAGCGGGTCGATCAGCACGCCGACGACCCCACTGCCAGGGTGAGCCCCGGAGGACGAGCCGTCCTGTTGCACCCGGTCAGCGCCGGCAATGCACTCCGGCCCGAGTCCAGCGCGGCGCGGCGCCCAGGAGCCGACCTCGCCGAGCGACACCCACAGGACGTTGCCGCACCACAGGTCACCATGCGTGCGCGCCACGGCGGTGCGCTGCTCGCGCTCATGGGCTCCGCGGAGCACGAGCTCGGGCTGCTCGTCCCCCAGCTCCCCGTCCCGCAGCCGGCGACACACGGTCTCGAGAAGCCGGACCTGGCCCCGGTCGAGCGCCCCGCCGTCGTATCCGGAGCGCACATAGGGCGCCAACCGGTCCTCGGCGTAGAACTCGCCCCAGCTGCGCTCGCCGCCCCGGGGGGCGGGCTCATGGGGCTGCAGGCGAATGTCGCAGCGCCCCATCTGCGTCCTGCCGTCCCACCCCGGCGGCGCGGCACCGAAGGCAGGCGCACCGGCCGCGTGCGTGACCGCCAGCGCCCGGCCAAAGGCCTCAGCAGCCTGAGGGGTGATCGAGGCGTGGCCCAGTCGGGGCTCGTCGATCCACCCATCGCCTACGACGGCGGGCACGGTGTGCGCACCGCCGTCGGGCATCGCCTCGGCCAGCCAGGCCAGCCCCTGCGCCTCGAGCCTGGTGGCACCGGGCAGGTCGTCCCGCTTGCGCATCGTGTCGCCCATGGACCCAGCCTCCCACGGCCTCCTCGGGCCGCGTGCGTTCCCGGGTGCGGTGCGCGGCGGGGCGCTCCCGGGCGGGGTCGCGCGGCGACACGACCCGAGGGTGCATCTGCAGCCCCGTCCGCAGCCCCGTCGGCGGCGCCTCCGGGCGTGGCTCCCGGGGCACGTCGTCCGCAGGGCAGTCCCGGTGCGAACCGCCCCCCCCGCTTGTCGATACGCTGGCCGCCATGACGAGTACCTGGGCCTTCCTCGGCCCCTCCGGCACCTTCTGCGAGATGGCCCTGCAGCAGGTGGCCCCCGACGACGCCCTGCTCGACCCCTGTCAGGACGTGGCGACCGCCCTGGACCGCGTGCGCGAGCGGGCCGCGGACTCCGCCGTCGTCCCGATCGAGAACTCCGTGGAGGGCGGGGTCAACGCGACACTCGACAACCTCGTAGCCTCCACGCCCCTGGTCATCGCGGCCGAGGTCGCCGTGCCGGTCACCTTCGTCCTGGCGGCTCGTCCCGGCACCACCTTGGACGAGGTGCGCGCGATCAGCACCCACCCCCACGCCTGGGCTCAGTGCCGGGGCTGGGTCCGCCACAACCTGCCGGAGGCCGCCTACGTGGCCGGCACATCGACCTCCGCCCCCGCCCAGGCCCTGGCCGAGTCCGACGAGCCGCTCGCCTTCGAGGCCGCCTTGTGCAACCCGTTGGCCGCCCAGCGCTACGGCCTGGAGGTGCTCGCGGGGGGCGTGGCCGACAACCCCGACGCCGTCACGCGCTTCGTGCAGGTGACGCGGCCGGGACGGGTCGGGGAGCCCACGGGCGCTGACAAGACGACGCTCATGGTCCAGGCCCCGCACGACCGCGCCGGCGCGCTGCTCGACATGCTCGAGCAGTTCTCCGCCAGGGGCGTCAACCTCTCGCGCATCGAGTCGCGGCCCGTGGGCGAGTCGCTGGGCAGGTACCGCTTCTCGATCGACGTCGAGGGGCATATCCGCGAGGCGCGTGTCCAGGCCGCCTTCATCGGGCTGCACCGCACCTGCCCCATGGTGCGCTTCCTGGGCTCCTACCCCCGCCTGGACGCCCGGCCTGTCGTCGTGCCGGCGGGCACGAGCGACAAGGACTTCATCGTGGCGCGGGCCTGGGTGGCCGACGTCCTGGCCGGTCGGACCGTCTGAGCTGATCCTGGGGCCGGTCCGATGCGCCGCGAGATCGGGTCATATGTCCCGATCTCGCGGTGTCATATGTCCCGATCTCGCGGAGGGGGTGGGCCCAGAGCTGGGGACGTGAGTCCGGGGATCGGCGGGCGGGGCGACGACGGCGGGCGGGACTGACGGCACGCGCCGGTCACGTGGGACGCCGGATCCGCAGTGCCCCCGGTTGCAGGCGCACGCGCACCCCGCGGGTGGGCGCCAACAGGTCGCCGTCGACCTGGACGAGGGCGGGCTCGGCCAGGCGCACAGTGATCGTGTGCCCGAAACGGCGCAGGACCCGGCCGGTGGGGCGCAGGACCCGGTCGTCCTCGGCGGCCCGCGGCACTGAAGTGCGTGGTGCCAGGACCTGTCGCGCCAGCGAGCTCCACCCCACGACGCCGGCGACCGTGTCGATCGCGGCGACGTCGAGCACGCCGTCGTCCATCCTGGCCCCGGGCAGCAAGGTGATGCCCGCGGGCAGCCGCCCCCCGTTGGCGACGAGCAGGCAACGGGCGCGAAGCCGTTCGACGCGGTGGGGTCCGCCGTCGGCGTCCAGGCCGAGCACGAACTCCATGCGCGGTGAGCTGAGGTTCTGGAACGCGGCCAGCGCGTAGGCCCCCCACTTGATCCGCGCCTTGAGCACTGGGCGGGTGGAGGCCACGAGCCCCGCGTCGAAGCCGAGGCCGGCCACGACCATGCAGGCGTGCTCCGAGCCCAGGGTCGGATGGGCCCAGCCTCCCGGAGGAGCGGGGGAGTCCTCGCCGGCCTCGGTGCTCACCCAGGCCAGGTCGGTTCGCACCGCGGTGCCGCGGGAGGCGAGCTCGATGGCCTCGGCAGTGCGGCCGACCGGGAGGCCGAGGTTGCGTGCGGCCAGGTTCGCAGTTCCCAGAGGCAGAATCGCCATGTCGACCGAGGCACCCGCCAGGCCCGCGGCCACCGAGCGCACGGTGCCGTCGCCCCCGACGGCCACCACGAGGTCGGCTCCCGAGGCCAGGGCCAGCCTGGCCTGGGTGGCTCCGGTCTCGGCCCGCGTGGTCTCGATCCACACCGGGTTCGCGTAGCCGGCGGCGGCCAGTGCGTGGGTGAGGCGCTCGCGGACAGCCGGGGTGACCGCGGGCTTGGAGGGGTTGAAGACGACGCAGGCCACGGCCCCGCGCCCGGGGTCGGTGCCCGGGTGCTGGCCTCCACGTCGTTGTGCCACAGGTGAAGGGTAGCGATCCCCAGGCCTGCGAGGGCCTGCCCTGCCCGGAGGGTGGGCGGTCTGGCTTCAGGGGCGGGCGTTAGTCCTCGCGCTCGGTCAGCGGTAGTGCGGGCAGCCCGGCGCTGCGGGTCAGGTCGGTGATGACGTGGGCCAGGCGGGCGAAGTCGGTGGCCCGCGAGGAGGAGCTGCGGTGGACCAGGC
The DNA here is from genome assembly GCF_030524025.1 of Actinomyces sp. Taxonomy (GTDB): domain Bacteria; phylum Actinomycetota; class Actinomycetes; order Actinomycetales; family Actinomycetaceae; genus Actinomyces. The sequence goes on from NZ_JAUNHI010000005.1 coordinate 26,214, forward strand.
CGATGCGTCGCACGGGCGCCGGCTCGGCGAAGCGGGCGACGGCGTGGGGCTCGGTGCCGAGCATCGGCAGCGCGCCCTCGGGCACGACCGTGATCCCCACCCCGTGGGTGACCATGCGCACGACCGTGAGCAGGGTCGTGGCCACCGCCACCGGCGGGACGGTGCCGTAGCGCTGGCACAGGGCCAGGGTCTGGTCGCGCAGGCAGTTGCCCTCGTCGAGCAGGAGGAGGTCCTGGCTGTCCAGGTCGGAGGGCGCGATGTCCTCGCGCCCCGCCCAGGGGTGGTTCGGCGGGACGAGGATGACGAGCGGCTCGTCGTACATGGGGATGGCCACCGCGCGGTGCAGGTCGACGTCGATGGCGATGATCGCGGCGTCGAGGCGGCCCTGGTTGAGCATGTCGAGGATGTCGCCGGTCACCATCTCGCGCAGCTCGGGCTGGAGCAGCGGCAGCTCGCTGGGCAGCCCGTCGAGGATGACCGGGGCGAGATAGGGCGCCAGGGTCGGGATGAGGCCGAGGCGCAGCAGGCCGGTCAGTGCGGCGCCCTGGCTGGAGACGGCCTCGTTGAAGGACTCGGCGGCGAGCACGGCGTCGCGGGCGTAGGGCAGGAGCGTCTCACCAAGGGGGGTGACGAGCACCCGGCGCGTGGTGCGCTCGACCAGCTCGCCCCCGATGCGCTTCTCCAGGGCGGTGATCGCCTGGGACAGGCTCGGTTGGCTCACTCCCAGGGTGGTGGCGGCCTCGCCGAAGTGCTGGTGGTCGCACAAGGCGACGAAGGCGCGCAGCTGGGAGAAGGAGGGCAGGGAGGACGGTGGCATGAGTTTCCTGTGTCGTCTTGTGGTTGTGTCGTCACGATGCCCGGGCGGCCCGGACCTCTTGACCTTCCTGTGATGATAGGGCGTAACCAATGAATAAAGTAGGTTTCACAGGTCACTAATTGCGGGTTCGGGAGGACGACGTCGCCACTGTGCGCGTCCGTGCGCGTCCGTGCGCGTCCGGGCGAGTACCTGCCTGGCGGCGCCAACCCGCACCCGCCCTGGCAACACGATGGCGAAGGCCATCGTCGAGGTCCTCGACGGCCTGACTACACTCGGCCCCATGATCGACCTGCGCGCCCTCAGAGACAATCCGGAGCCCTATCGCGCCAGCCAGCGCGCACGTGGGGCGGATGTCTCCCTCGTCGACCGCGTCATCGCCGCCGACGAGGCCCGCCGCTCCTCGCTGGGTGCCTTCGAGGCCCTGCGGGCCGAGCAGAAGGCCGTCTCCCGGTCCGTGGGCAAGGCCGGCCCGGAGGACCGACCGGCCGTCCTGGCCCAGGCCAAGCAGCTGGCCGAGCAGGTCCGCTCCGCCGAGGCCGCCGCCACCCAGGCGGCCGCCGACCTCGAGGCGCTGACGCTGCAGTTCGCCAACCTTATCGAGGGCGCGCCCTCGGGGGGTGAGGAGGACTACGTCGTCCTGCGCCACGAGGGGCCCGAGCCCCGCGACTTCGCAGCCGAGGGCTTCGAGCCCGCCGACCACCTGGCCCTGGGCGAGACCCTCGACATCATCGACACCCGGCGCGGTGCGAAGGTCTCGGGCTCGCGCTTCTACTTCCTCAAGGGCTGGGGCATGCGCCTGGAGCTGGCGCTCATGACCGCCGCCTTGGACAAGGCCACCTCCTACGGCTTCGTGCCGATGACCACCCCGACGCTGGTCACCCCCCAGGTCATGGGAGGCACCGGCTTCCTGGGCGCCCACTCCGACGAGATCTACTACCTCCCGGCCGACGACCTCTATCTCACGGGAACCTCCGAGGTGGCCCTGGCGGGCTACCACACCGACGAGATCCTCGACCTGTCGGCCGGCCCCCGGCGCTACCTGGGCTGGTCGACCTGCTACCGGCGGGAGGCGGGCGCCGCGGGCAAGGACACCCGGGGCATCATCCGGGTCCACCAGTTCAACAAGGCCGAGATGTTCGCCTACGTGCGTCCCGAGGACGCGGCCGAGGAGCACGAGCGCCTGCTGGCCCTGGAGGAGGAGATGCTCGCCCTGGTCGACCTGCCCTACCGGGTCATCGACACCGCCGCGGGCGACCTGGGATCCTCGGCCGCCCGCAAGTTCGACTGCGAGGCCTGGCTGCCGACCCAGAACCGGTGGATGGAGGTCACCTCCACCTCGAATTGCACGACCTTCCAGGCCCGTCGGCTCTCGATCCGTGAGCGCCGCGACGGCAGGACGAGCCCGGTGGCCACCCTCAACGGCACCCTGGCCACGACCCGCTGGATCGTCGCGATCCTGGAGAACCACCAGCGCGCCGACGGTTCCGTCGTCGTCCCGGACGGGCTGCGCCCCTACCTCGGCGGCCTGGACCTCATCGAGCCGGTTGCCTGACATGGACGACGACCGCCCGCTCGACACCCGGGAGCCCCGGAGCGAGCCGAACCCCCAGGCGGGGGGCGCGCACGTCATCGCCCCGGGGACCCCGTCAGTCCTCGGGGCGTCGGCGGCCCAAGCCCCGGCGGCACCCGGCCCCTCGGGGAGCGCCCCGGTCCCGACCGCGGTGCCCGGTGCCATGCCCTCCTCAGGGCCGCCCGACCCGGCCCTCGGCCTGTCCTCTGAGCTGAGCCTCGACATGCCGGGACCGCTGGGGCACGACGACTACCACGCCCTCGTGCGCCGGCGCATGGCCGACCTCGACGCCCTCGACCCCCTGGGAGGCGGCGCGCGCCTGGTGCCCGGACCGGGCCTGCTCGTGGCCCTCGACGTCGACGGCACGATCCTGGACCTCGGCGGGCGCGTCTCCGAGCGCGTCATGGCCGCGATCGCGCGCCTGCGCACTTACGGCGTCCAGGTCGTCATCGCCACCGGCAGGGGCGTCGAAGCCGCTCTGCCCGTCGCCCGCCACGTCGGCCTGACCGCCGGTTGGATGGTGTGCGCCAACGGCGCGGTGACGCTGCGCATGGATCCCGAGCGCCCCGGCGGCTACGAGATCGTCGAGACGGTCACCTTCGACCCCGCCCAGGCCATCGATGCCCTCCACGAGGCGGTCCCCGACGGGATCCTGGCCGTCGAGACCCCGGGCCTGCCCTTCAGGGTCTCGCGGCCCTTCCCCGACGGCGAGCTCATCGAGCACTCGGTGGTCCGCCCGCTCGATGACCTGCGCGCCGCGCCGGTCTCCCGGGTCATCTTGCGGGCGCCGGGCATGGACGTCGACCGTTTCGCCGAGATCGTGGGCCGCTCAGGCCTGCACTCGGTGGAGTACGCCATCGGCTGGACCGCGTGGCTCGACGTGGCGCCGCCGGGCGTGACGAAGGCATCGGCGCTGGAGGTCCTGGCCGGACGGCTGGGCACCGACGCCGGGCACGCCCTGGCCGTGGGTGACGGGGCGAACGACGTCGAGATGCTCCAGTGGGCCGGGGCCGGCGTCGTCATGGGATCGGCCCCCCAGTGGGTCCAGGACCGTGGCGACATCGTGACCGAGCCCGTGTGGCACGACGGCTGCGCCGCCGTCCTGGACGCCCTCGTCGAAAGAACGCGGAGGATCTGATGGAACGCTCCCCGAGGGTCCCCCTGGGGCCCCGCCCGACGGTTGCTCGACCGGGCGTCCGGCCCGCCGCGGCCTCCGCCCGGGTGGCTGTGCGCTCGGCCTCGGTCCTGGCCGCCCTGGCCCTGGCGGCCTCGGTGACCACGGCCTGCTCGCCCGGCGGCGCAGATGATGCCACCGGTGGAGGCGGCTGCGAGCAGTTCGAGGCCTATGGCACCACCGCGCAGGGCGCGACCGTGACCGTGGGCACGGTCTTCACGGGCAATGAGGCGGCGCGTTTCGAGGCCTCGCTCGCGCACTTCGAGGAGTGCACCGGCATCGACGTCGTCCACTCCGGCTCCGACCAGCTCGAGACGGTGCTGCGTGCCGCCGCCGACGCCGGCTCGGCCACCGCCGACCCGACCCTGCCCGACCTGGCCGTCGTTCCGCAGTCAGGGCTGGTCACCGAGCTCGTCGACACCGGGGTGGTCTCTCCGCTGCCCGACACCGTCGGGGCGAACATCGAGCTCGGCTGGGACCGGGCGTGGTCGGATGTCGGCGCGGTCGACGGCACCCTGTACGCGGCCCCGCTCATGGCCTCGGTCAAGTCCTTCGTCTGGTACTCCCCGGCGGCCTTCGAGGCCTCGGGGTACCAGGTGCCCCGCACCTGGGAGGAGCTCGTCGATCTGACCGACCAGGTGGTGGCCGACCACCCCGACGGCGCCGTCACCCCGTGGTGCCTGGGTGTCGCCGACGGCGAGGCCACGGGATGGCCCGTCACCGACTGGCTCGAGGATGCCCTGCTGGCCACGCGGGGCACCGGGGCCTTCGACGACTGGGCGGACCATGAGACCCCGCTCGACAGCGCACCAGCGGTCGAGGCCCTCGATGCGGTCGGTGACCTCGTCCTGGCCGACGGGCACGTCCCCGGGGGGCGGGAGGCGGCGGTGGCCACGACCGTGGAGGAGGCCGGCCAGCAGCTCGTCTCGGGCAGGTGCCTCATGCTGCATGCCTCGAGCTCCTATGAGACCGTGCTGCCCGCAGGCACCCTCGTGACCGACCCCAACGGAGAGCGCGGGGTCAAGGTGACTCCGACGACGACCGCCGCGGCCGCCGCGACGAGCCAGAGCCCACAGGCCGAGGCGACGGCCTCGCCCGAGGCGCAGTCGAGCCCGACGGTCATGGTCCCCGGCGCGGTCTCCGCCTTCCTCCTGCCCTCGAAGGGTGACGAGGACGGGGGCACGCCGGTGCTGGTCGGCGGGGACTACCTCGTGTCCCTGCGCACCTCGGAGGCGGCGGACGCGGTCATGGAGTACCTCACGAGCGCGGCGTGGGCCCAGGAGCGCGTCGAGCTCGGCGGGATGGCCTCGGCCAACCGGGGCGTCGACGCCTCGGACATCGACTCCGATGTCGCCCGCCGCGCCACCGAGCTGCTCCAGTCGCGCCAGACGGTTATCCGGCTCGACGGGTCCGACACGATGCCCTCAGCCGTGGGCACAGACGCACTGTGGACGGCGCTGACCCAGTGGACCGCCGGGGAGCTCAGCTCGGAGGAGGCACTGGCCCAGGCCGAGGAGGCCTGGCCCAGCGACTGATGCGGGGCGTGCCTTTGCCTGCGGGTCATGGCCTCGCGCCGCCGGCACGAGGCCATGACCCGCAGGGCTCAGGCGCGGGGAATTCGCAGCGTGACGATCTGGAAGGGCCGCATCTCGAAGGATGTGGTCGGCCCGGTCTCATCGAGCCCCGGCCGCACCTCCTCCGGCGCCGCCTCGAGCGCCGGACCGGCGACGTCACGCTCGAGCAGGTCGACAGTGCGCACCGGGCCCGCGGGGAATCCCGGGGTCACCCGCGCCCGCGTGCGCGCCCCCAGGGACTCGTAGAGACGCACGACGACGTCGCCGCTGCGGTCCTCGGCGAGCTTGACCGCCTCCACAACGACACCACGCCCCTCGACCGACACGAGCGGCTCGACCTCATGGTCACCGGTCACCACCCGATCCGGGAGGTTGAAGACGTAGCCTTCGGCCACTGCCTCCTCGATCCGGGCACCGGGGCGCAGTGCGACCCGCAGGCGGTGGCGCCCCTGATCGGCCTCGGGGTCGGGGAAGAGCGGGGCCCGCAGGAGGGACAGGCGCACCACCGTGCTCGGTCGGCCCAGCTCGTCGAGCCCACGGGTCACGTCGTGCCCGTAGGTCGAGTCGTTGAGCACCGCCGTGCCGTAGCCCGGCTCTCCCACATGGATCCACCGGTGGGCACAGATCTCGTAACGCGCCGCGTCCCAGGAGGTGTTCTGGTGTGTCGGGCGTGAGACATGGCCGAACTGCATCTCGGAGGTCGAGCTCTCCGCCATGAGGTCGAGGGGGAAGGCCAGCTTAAGCAGTCGCTGACGCTCGTGCCAGTCGACATCAAGATCGAAGACCACCTGGGTGGCGTCCGCCGGCAACCGGATCTCCTCGGTCAGGCGTGATGCCTCACCCAGGCGTCGCTCGATGCGGACGACGCCGTCGGCCCCGTCCTGCTCGACGGTGAGCACCTGGACGTCCACGATGTCCTCAACCATGCGCCGGTACTCGGCGTCGATGTCCCAGGCGTCCCACTGGCGGGGAACGTCCCGGTGGAGCTGGAGCAGGCCCGCCCGCGCCCCGGGGGACAGGACCTCCCGATCGGCCCGGAGGTCGATGACCGAAGTGATGAGCCCTGCGGCATCGATCGAGACGCGCAGGAGGCCGTTGTCGAGCACCGCCCCGCCATCGACCTGCTCGGTGGCAGTGCGTCCCGTGGCTGGACGACCGGTGCCGATGCCCAGGGACGGGACCGCCCCGACCTCGACGGGTGCGGCATTGAGGCGCAGCGGCCGCGAGCCCTCGCCGACCAGGGCGGCGGCCGAACGGGCGATGATCGCCTCGAGGGCCTCAGAGACCTCGCTGTACTCCCGCTCGGTCTGCTCGTACACCCAGCCGATGGAGGTCCCGGGCAGGATGTCGTGGAACTGGTTGCGCAGCACCGTGTGCCAGCACTCCTTGATCTCCTCGTAGGGATAGGGCAGGCCCTCACGGACGGCGGCAGTGGCCGCCCACAGCTCGGCCTCGCGCAGCAGGTGCTCGCTGCGTCGGTTGCCCTGCTTGGTACGCAGCTGGGAGGTGTACGTGCCCCGGTGGAACTCCAGGTACATCTCTCCGCTCCACACCGGAAGCCCTCCGGCTCCGCCGGCCTGGGACTCGGTGCGCTCGAAGAAGGTGTTGGGGCTGGCCAGCTCCACCGTCGGCACCCCTTCGAGGTCGGCGAAACGGTGGGCGGCGGCGAGCATCTCGCGGGTCGGCCCACCCCCGCCGTCGCCATAGCCGAAGGGCACGATCGAGCTCGAGGCCACCCGCTTGTCGGCGAAGTTGGACTCGGCGTGCCGCAGCTCGTCGACTGACAGCCTGGCGCCGTAGGTGTCAGCCGGCGGGAAATGGGTGAGCACCCTGGAGCCGTCGATCCCCTCCCAGGTGAAGGTGTGGTGCGGGAAGCGGTTGACCTCGTTCCACGACATCTTCTGGGACAGGAACCAGCGCGACCCGGCCGCCCGGATGATCTGGGGCAGGGAGCCGCTGTAGCCGAAGGAGTCGGGAAGCCAGGCGTCAAGGGTCTCGACGCCGAACTCCTCGAGGAAGAATCCCTTGCCCTCAATGATTTGGCGGGCCAGGGCCTCCGAGCCGGGCATATTCGTATCCGACTCCAGCCACATGCCGCCCACGGGCACGAAGCGGCCCTGGGCGACGCGCTCCTTGATCCGGGCGTAAAGGTCAGGGCGGGCCTGTTTGACCCACAGATACTGCTGGGCCGAGGAGCAGGCGAAGACGAAGTCCGGGTCGGTGTCCATCAGCGCCAGGACTGAGGAGAAGGTCCGCACGCACTTGCGCACCGTCTCGCGCGTCGGCCACAGCCAGGCCGAGTCGATGTGTGCGTGCCCGACGGCCAGCACGTGGTGGGCGCTGGCGTGAGCCGGACGGGCCAGCACCCCGGCGAGCTCGGCGCGCGCCCGTGCTGCGGTGCCGGCGATGTCGCGCGGGTCGAGCAGGTCGGTGGCCCGGTCCAGGGCCTCGTCGATGAGGGCGCGTCGGGTGGAGTCCAGGGGCAGCGCCGCCGCCAGCTCAAGGAGCACTCCCAGGTCGGCGGCCAGTGCGTCGACCTCCAGGTCGCGTAGGGCGACATCGACGCGTCGCAGCCGGTAGAGGGGGTCCTGCCCCGCGGTGGACTTGCGTCCGTAAGGGGTGGGGGCGAAACCGAAACCGCCGGCCACGTCGGGGTTGGCGGCCGCCTCGATGTAGACCTCGATCCGGTCGGGCTCGGCCGCCCAGGGCGCCGTCTGGTTGCGCGGGGAGACCGCTTTGATGATCGAGCCGTCGGCGCGCATGAGCAGGCCCTCGGCCTGGAAACCGGGCTGGGTGTCGGTGAAGCCCAGATCGACGACGAGCTCGACCTCCGTGCCGGCGACCTCTCGCCACTGTGCGGGCACGGTCCCGGTGGCACGCAGCCACAAGGTGCGCCATGGGGCGCCCCATGCTGTGCCCACCGAGGTGGGGGCGAAGTCCTGGGCCATCGCCTCCTGGAAACTCACCGGCTCGTCGGGGACCTCCCATCCGCTCAGCTCCAGGGGCAGGCTCTGGCGGTGGAGCGCGGCGGACACGTGCTCGCGCAGCATCCGCTCAGCGCGTTTCTCGGTCAGTAGCGGGTTGGTGTGCATGAGTGGTGCCTTTCGGGTCAGCCCTTGACCGCTCCGGCCATGGCGAATCCACCGCCGGAACGGCGCTGGACCAGGACGTAGAGGAGCAGGACGGGCAGTGAGTAGAAGATCGAGAAGGCGGCGAGCCTGCCGTAGGCGATCTCGCCGTGACTGCCGAAGAAGGTGTAGACGGCCACTGCCGCCGGCTGGTTCTCCGGGCTCATGAGCAGCACGAAGGGCACGAAGAAGTTCCCCCAGGCGGCCGTGAACACGTAGATGAAGACGACGGCGATGCCAGGCTTCATCAGCGGCACGACGACGTGCCACAGGGCTGCCATGCCTGAGGCTCCGTCGACCCAGGAGGCCTCCTCCAGGGAGATCGGCACCGAGTCCATGAAGTTCTTCATCATCCACACCGCCATCGGCAGGGAGGTCGCCGCCATGAACAGCACCGTGCCCGGCAGGGAGTCGAGCAGGCGGAAGGAGACGAACAGGGCGTAGACCGGCACCATCATCGCGGTGATCGGCAGGCAGGTGCCGAACAGGATCGTGTAGAGGAAGGCTCGGTTGAAGCGCATCTGGAAGCGCGAGAGCGGGTAGGCGGCCAGCACCGAGACGACAACGCACAGCGTGGCGGTGCCCAAGGAGATGAGAGCCGAGTTCCACAGCGGTCGGAGCGTGCCCTCCACGCTCATGATCGCGGTGAAGTTCTCCAGGGTCCACGAGGTGGGCAGCTTGACGGACACGGTGGCGTTGGCGTCGAGTGCCGCCAGCAGGATCCAGGCCAGGGGCAGGAGAAAGGCTGCGCCGATGAGCACGAGGGACACGGAGGCCGCTACGGCGACACCGTGCCGGCGGGGGGACGCAAGGGACAGTGCTGCGGACATGTCAGTCCACCTCCGGTCGCAGGACTCGCATGTAGACCAGGGAGAAGACGGCGCCGACGACGAGGGTGACCGTGGCGATGGCGGTGCCGTAACCGACCTGGGAGAACTTGAAGGCCTCCTGGTAGGCCAGGACTGGCAGGGTGGATGAGGAGGTTCCCGGGCCGCCACCGGTCATCACCCAGATGAGGGTGAAGACCCCCAGGGTCTGGAGGGTGATGAGCATGAGGTTGGTGGCAATCGAGCGGCGGATCATCGGCAAGGTGATCCGGGTGAACCGCTGGAAGGGTCCCGCCCCGTCGATCTGGGCGGACTCGATGACGTCCGGGGGGACCTCGGCCAGGGCGGCGTGGTAGACCATCATGGAGAAGGCGGTGCCACGCCAGACGTTGGCGAGGATGACCGAGAGCATCGGCAGGTTGAGCAACCAGCTCGGCTCGGGCAGGCCCAGTGCTGCGAGGATGGCGTTGAGGGTGCCGTCGGATGAGAAGAAGGCGTAGCAGGCGAAGGCGGCCACGATCTCGGGCAGGACCCAGGCCACGACGACGATACCGCCGACGACCGAGGGCAGCGGCCGGGGGGCGTGGCGCATGAGCACGGCCAGGACCATGCCCAGCACGTTCTGCCCCACGATCGCCGAGGCCAGGACGAACACGGCGGTCAGTGCCACGGAGCGCAGGAAGCCCGGGTCGCTCAGCAGGGAGGTGTAGTTGTCCAGGCCGATGAACTCGGGGGAGGCGGCCCGGTACCCGCTCATGGCCCGGTTGGTCAAGGATCCGTACAGGGAGTAGAGGATCGGGCCCAGGAGGAATGAGGCCAGGAGCAGTACTGCGGGCAGGATCGGGGCGAGGCGCCCCAGTGTTCGACCGGTACGGCGGCGGGCGGCTCCCTTGCCGGTTCCCGCCGCCGCACCGGTTGCCGTGGAAGGCATCAGGCCTCCTGCACCTTGTCGTCGCCGACGATCTTGATCAGGCCGGCGTCGTAGGTGTCACTGGCCTCCTGGGGTGTGGCCTGGCCAGTGATGACCGACTCGCAGGCCGTCTGGATGTTGGAGGAGATCTGAGAGTAGTCGGGCGTGGCGGGGCGGAAGTGGGTGTACTCCACCAGGCCGGAGAAGAACTCGAACGAGGGGTTGTAGCTCAGGTACTCCTCGGAGTCGGCCACGTCGGTGCGCACGGCGATGGCGGCGTTCTCGGTGGCGTACTTCAGGGCGTTCTCCTCGTTGAGGGCGATGGAGATGAACTGGAAGGCCGCCTCCGGGTTGGCGCACTGGGAGCCGATGGCCAGGGTCCAGCCGCCGGACATCGAGGTGAAGCCGGCGCCCTGCCCGGTCTGGGTGGGCATCTTGGCCAGGCCGATCGTCTCCTGCCACTGCGGCCACTCGTTGTCCCCGGACATCCACAGGCCCGGCAGCCACGAGCCGTCGATGGCGATGGCCAGCTTGCCTTCGGGCAGGAGGCTGGAGACGACGCGTGAGCCGATCGTGGCGTCCAGGGCAAGGTCGAGGTCGGGACCCAGGCCCTCGTCGTAGACGGTCTTCATCAAGGTCAGGGAGTCGAGCATTCCGGTCGACTTGGTGTACCACTTCTGGGACGAGTCGTCGTACAGGACGTCGTCGGTGCCGTACAGGAGCATCTCGAAGCCCTGCATCGTGGTCTGCTCACCGCCGGCCTTGCCGGCATAGATGTTGAGCGGGATGACGTCGGGGACCTTCTCCTTGATGGCACGGGCGGCCGCGAGGATCTCCTCCCAGGTGGTGGGCTGCCAGTCGGCGGGCAGCCCGGCCTTGGCGAAGATGGTCTTGTTGAAGTAGATGCCGCGGGTGTCGGTGCCCATGGACACGCCGTAGGTCTTGCCGTCGTCGCCGACGCCGGCCTCCTTGGCGGAGTCCACGAACTGGCTCCAGTCCTCCCAGCCGTCGAGGTACTCGTCGATCGGCATGAGGTAGCCCGCTGCGGCGTCGGAGCGGATCTGGAAGGTGTCCTCGTAGATGATGTCGGGCGCGGTGTCCGACGAGCCGTTCATGAGGGCGAGCTTGGTGAAGTACTGGTCCTGCTCGGCCTCGATGGGGTTGAGCTTGATGGTGACCTCGGAGTTGGCGGCCTCGAACTCCTTCTTGGCCTTGTGCAGCAGGTCGTCGAGCTGGAAGAAGGTCGAGGTCTTCTGGTAGGCGATGGTCAGCGTCGTGCTCGAGCGCTCCCCCGAGGAGCCGGAGCAGGCGGCCAGGGCTGCGGCTGCGGCAGTCAGCCCCGTGCCGACGAGGAAGGACCTGCGCGAGGGGGTGGGGAGGGCGGGGCGCCGCAGGGCGCCGGGGGATGGGGGTGGGGTGATCATGACGGGCTCCTTTGCACCGACGACATCCGCCGTGAATGTCGTGACGCAAATAACTCCATCAAATGGATGAAATCCTGTCAATGGGCTTGCTAGGAGCGTAACCAATTCGTGATCTTCGCGTGCGGGAAGTGCTCATGGTCCGTCATGGGCCCGGCCGTTGCCGGCCCGTGCCCGCGTGTGCGAGGCTGCGTCAGCCAGCGTCCCAAGCGGGTCGCGATGCCCGGGGCCGGTGGCGCCGCCCGGCCTTGGACGTGGAGCCCGGTCGACTCGCCCTGGTCGTGCTGCCCGGGGGCGCCTCACTGCGTGATGAGCAGGCGGGAATGGTCGGGGGAGAAGAGGCGGTCGAGGATGAGGCAGGCCGCCCCGACGGTCCCCGAGCTTGCCGCCAGGCGGGAGGTGTGCAGGGTCAGGGGCCGCGCCTGGCCATGGACGGCATGGTCATCGACAACCTCGTGCAACGCGGGCTCGCACAGGGATCGGACCGACTCCCACCGGGGTCCGGTCATGACGATGGCCGTGACGTCGAGCAGCTCGGCGACGACCAGGACCGCGGTCCCCAGCACCCGGCCGGCTGAGCCGAAGACGCCGAGGGCGCGCGAGTCTCCCGCGTGGGCGAGCCCGAGCAGCCGGGTGAAGCCCAGGGACACGACGTGCGGGTCCCAGGACTCGGCGCTGCCCGGCAGGTCGATACCCAGCCGGTGGGCGTGGGCGACGAGCTCGCGCTCACCGAGGCACCCTCCCAGGGTCCACCGGTGCGGCGAGCCGGAGGCCGGGTCGCCGGGCAGATGCATCGTCTCCCCGGCGTTGCCGGAGGTGCCGCGGACCACCTGGCCCTCGATGACCGGCACGATCGCCGCCCCGGCGCCGATGTAGACGACCAGGAAGTCCTTGCGGTCGGGGGCCTCCCCAGTCCACAGCGCCGCCTTGGCCGCAGCGATGACGTCCTTGCCCAGGACGACGTCGACCCCGGTGGCCCGGGCGAGCAGGGGACGCAGGGGCACGGTTCCCCAGTCGGGCAGCAGTGGCGGGCTGACCGACCCGGCCTTGTCGTCGATCGGCCCGGGAGCCGCCACCCCGATCCCCAGGAGCCGGGCGTCGGCCACGCCCGCGTCGGCGACCATCTGGCGGACCCGGTGGTGCAGATGCTCGACCAGGGCCTCGGGGTCTTGTGGTGAGGGCAGCGGGCCGTGGTGCTCGACAACCACCTCGCCGGTGAGGTCGACAACCGCGACGCCCAGGGCGGAGGGGTCGATGTGGATACCGACGGCGAAGCCTCCGGTGGGGTCGAGCTCAAGGGCCATGCCCGGCCGGCCCCGGCCCTCCTGGGTCACCACGCCGGTCTCACGCACGAGCTTGTGGTCGAGCAGCGTTCGGGTCACGTTCGAGACCGTCTGGGCCGACAGGCCGGTGACACGGCCCAACTGGGCCCTGGTCAGGCCGTGGCCGGAGTGGCGGATCGCCTCAAGGACCACCGCCCGGTTGAAGGAGGACACGTGGGGAAGGTTGCTGCCATGGCGCATGCTCGACTCCTGCTCGATGGAGGGCGCGTGGTCCCATCCTGCCTCCGCCGGGAACCGGAGGTGGAGCGGACGCGACCGATCCGGATCAGACACGGACCGGGCGCGGCTGATACGGTGCGACGAGTCGCGTCGCGGGCCTCGGGCCGGCACAGCCGGCACCCGCGCGCACCGGGTCAAGGAGGACACCATGGGACTGGGATGGTTCGGCGCACCTGAGCACAACCGCTGGCTCGCTGAGGAGACGCACGCGCTGCTCCGCTTCGCCCGCGCGGCCGCCGTGCCGGCGGGATTCGGCTGGATCGGGTCGGACGGGAAGGTCGACACCTCCCACCCCGTCGAGCTGTGGATCACCGGACGCATGACTTTCGCCTTCTCCTTGGGGGCCCTCATGGGAGTCCCCGGCTGCCGGCGCTTCGCCGACCACGGCGTGCGCGCCCTGAGCACGGCGCTGCGCGACCATGAGCGCGGCGGCTGGTACTCCGCGGTGCACCACGAGCTGGACGAGCAGGGCCGCGGGGTCCCGGTCGACCCGGAGGGCCGCAAGGAGTGCTACCAGCACGCCTTCGTCATGCTCGCCGCCGCCACCGCCACGGCCGCCGACCGGCCCGGGGCCCACGAGCTGCTGCGCGAGGCCATGGCCGTCCAGGACCGCTACTGGTGGGACGACACCTACGGCATGCCCGTGGAGTCCTACGCCGCCGACTTCACCGACCCGGAGGCCTACCGCGGCATCAACGCCGCCATGCACACCGTCGAGGCCTACCTGGCCGCCACCGACGTCACCGGGGACACCGCCTGGCTCACGCGCGCGGTCCAGATCATCGACTTCGCGGTCAACGTTCAGGCGCGCGCCAACAGCTGGCGCCTGCCCGAGCACTACGACACGAGCTGGCGGCCCCGTCCGGACTACAACAAGGACGAGCCCGCCCACCCCTTCCGCCCCTACGGCGTCACGCCCGGCCACGGGTTGGAGTGGGCCCGCCTGACCGTCCAGGCCCGCGGCGCCCTTGTGGCCCGGTCCCTACCCGTGCCCGACTGGATGCTCGACGCCGCCGAGGAGCTGTTCGAGCGGGCGCGGTTGGACGGGTGGCGCGTCGACGGCGCCCCCGGCTTCGTCTACACGACCGACTTCGACGGCGAGCCGGTCGTCCATGAGCGGATGCACTGGGTGGTCTGCGAGGGGGTGAGCGCGGCCGCCGCGATCCGTCGGGCCCTGCTCGACGACGGCCGCGGCGAGATCGAGGTCGAGCACTACGAGCACTGCTACCGGTCCTGGCTCGACTACGCCGAGGAGTTCCTCATCGCCTCACCGGGGGTGTGGACCCACGAGCTCGACCGGGACAACCGTCCCTCGACCCGCACCTGGGCGGGGCACCCGGACATCTACCACGCCCTGCAGACCACCCTCATCCCCCGCCTGCCGGTGTGGCCGGCGATGGGGCAGGCCCTGGCCGAGGGCCGCCTCGACAAGCCTGCCGCCCACATCCCGATCAAGGCCCAGCCCGCCCGCCGCCGGGGCCTGTTCGGCCGGTCCTGACGGCGACGTGCCGGCCACCGGTGGACGACGGGCCGGCCGGAGGTGGTAGTGTCGTGCACCGTCCCGTCGGCCTCGGCTGTCCGGGACTGGGAGAGGTGACAGAGCGGCCGAATGTGGCGGTCTTGAAAACCGCTGTGCGCCTGGCGCACCGGGGGTTCGAATCCCTCCCTCTCCGCGCCCACCCGGTTTGCCCGGCGGGACGGCCGACCGGTAGGCTGGCAGTCGCCCGCCAGGGTCATGGAGATGTCGCATAGTGGCCTAGTGCGCCTTCCTGCTAAGAAGGTTGGGGATAAAACCCCTCGGGAGTTCGAATCTCCCCATCTCCGCCACCGCTTCCCACCCGAGTGCGACCCCTGGCCTGCGGGCCCGGGGTCGCCGTCCCGAGTCATCGCCGTCCGGTCAAGTCCCTTCCCACTGGTGCGGTCGCGGGACGAAGCTCCCCGCGGCGGTGTGTTCTTTGCCTCATCGCCCCGGAGTCGATACCGTCACCCGTGAGCCGTCGGCTCGCGTCTCCCGCGCCCACCCCTCGCCCAGGAAGCTGAACCGTGCCCACGATCCCAGCACGACGTCGTCTGCTCGCGGCCGCCGTCACGGCACTGACGGCCTGCGTCCTTGTCGTCCCGGCGGCCTCCGCCGCCCCCGATGACCCCTCCACCGGCTCCTCGGCTGATCCCTCCTCGAAGATCGCCCGCACCGTCACCCTGGCCGACGGCAGCCAGGCCGAGAACATTCCCGGCCGGTGGTTCATCGAGCTGACCGAGCCGGCCCAGAGTGCCGGCGGCTCGGCCTCCGCCATCGGCCAGGAGCAGGACGCCCTGGTCGAGGCCATCGACGACGCCGGGATCGAGGCCGAGGTGACGGCCGAGTACGGACAGCTGTGGAACGGCGTGACCCTGGCCGTCGACGAGGCCGAGCTCGACTCCCTGGCGGCGCTCGATGAGGTCGTCTCGATCCAGCCGGTCGTCGTCGTCCCGCGCCCCGAGTCCCAGGCCCAGGCCCAGGAGATGACGCTCTCGCAGGCCGAGGCGGCCGAAGGCGTCTCGACCCCGCAGATGACCCACGCCCTGGGCATGACCGGCGCCGACGTCGCCCAGTCCCAGCTCGGTTACACCGGCGAGGGGGTCAGCATCGGCATCATCGACTCCGGCGTCGACTACGACCTGCCGGAGTTCGGCGGCACGGGTGTACCCGGGCCTGAGCCCGCCGACGGGGATGGGTCGACGGCCTTCCCCACGGGGAAGGTGACCGCCGGATACGACTTCGTGGGCAACGCCTACGGCGACCCGGCCGCCCCGATAGCGACCCGCTACGCGGCCTCCCCGGACTCCTACCCCGACGACTGCGACGGCCACGGCACCCATGTGGCGGGCATCGCCGCCGCCGACGGGCAGCCGGGCACCGAGGAGATCCGCGGTGTGGCCCCCGACGCCGACCTCGCCGTCTACCGCGTCCTCGGCTGCCAGGGCAGCACCGGGGCGGACGTCATCGCGGCGGCCATGGAGCGCGCGGCGGCCGACGGCGTCGACGTCGTCAACATCTCCATCGGCGCCGACTTCGTCGTCTTCACCGACTACCCCACCGCCGTGGCCGCCGAGAACCTCGCCTCCCAGGGGGTCATCGTCACCGCCTCCCAGGGCAACCTCGGTGAGGGCGGACGGTGGACGATGGGCGCCCCGGCGGCGGCCGAGCACGTCCTGGCCGTGGGCAGCGTCGACAACACCGTCGAGACGAACTTCTACCTCACGGTCTCCACGAGCCCTGGGCGGGAGATCCTCTACACCGAGGCCTCCGGCTCGACCGCCGCGGTCACGCGGGACGACGATGTCGCCATCGACCTTGTGGCCGCGGGCGACCCGGCCGCCGACGGGGGGGACGAGCCGACCGACGCCTCGGTGCTGTGCCAGGCCCTGCCGGACGGCTCCCTGAGCGGCAAGGCGGTTCTCGTGCGCCGCGGGGCCTGCGCCTTTCGGGACAAGGTCCTCAACGCCCAGAATGCCGGCGCCACCGCGGTCATCCTCGACAACAACGTCGAGGGGGGCTTCATCGCCGACCTGTACGGTGAGGACAACGCCGTCATCTCCGTGCCGGTGGTCACCATCTCCCAGGCCGACGGCCAGGCCATCCGCGCGGGGCTGACCGCCGACTCCACCTTCACCTTCTCCGAGGACTACTCCGAGTTCGCGGTCCCCACCACCGGCCAGGTCTCGTACTTCTCGTCCTGGGGACTCAACGAGCACCTGTCCCTCAAGCCCGACGTCGTCGCCCCCGGCGGCCTCATCTGGTCGACCTGGCCCCTGGAGAGCGACGGTCCGCACCGGACGAGCTCGGGCACCTCGATGGCCTCCCCCTACGTGGCGGGGGCGGCCGCGCTCATCGTGCAGGCGCACCCGGAGATCAAGAACGCCCAGGGCTTCGAGGCCTTCGAGGAGGTCGCCTGGCGGCTGCGCTCGACGGCGGCGCCGGTCACCTGGACCCAGGCGGCCGGGGACCCCGCACTGCTCGAGCCCCTGGCCCGCCAGGGCGCCGGCCTCATCGCGGTCGACCGGGCGATCCAGGCCGAGCTGGAGACGGACCCGAGTGTCATCAACCTCGGTCAGTCCCAGGACTACCCGTCCGGGCGCACGCAGACGTTCACCCTGACCAACCGCTCGGCGGCGCCCGTGACCTACGCCTTGAGCCATGTCGACGCGGTGACGATCACCGGTGGCTCCTGGACCCCCGTGCAGGGCACCTCCTCGCCCGCGACCGTGTCGACCGACGGCTCCAGCGTGACGGTGCCTGCCGGGGGCAGCGCGACCCTGGAGGTGACGATCACGGCCCCGGCGGGGATCGACGACGGTGACTTCTACGGCGGCTGGATCGTGCTCACCCCGGCGTCGGGGCAGGCGGCCGTGCGCATCCCCTTCTCCGGGGTCGGCGGCAACCTCGGCCAGGCCGAGGTCTTCGGGCCCAACACCGCCGTGGTCGACGCCGAGGGCGTCCCGGTGGACACCGCCACCTACGTCTTCGGCTCCTCGACGCGGACCACCGAGGGGATGTATGAGGACCGCCCCGGCGTCCTCATCGAACCGCTCATCCCCTTCCGCGGCGCGCTGCTGGAGGTCCTGGGGGTGGCCGCCGACGGGACCGTCACCGAGCTCGGTCAGGCCACCATCGACGAGAACTGGTACCTGCGCTCCGACGCCCCGTCGCTCGTGTGGGACGGCAGTTATGTCGATGAGTCGGGGGCGGTCCAGCAGGCGCCCACCGGGCAGTACCAGCTGCGGGTCAGTGTCCTGCCGGTGGGTGACGACGGCCGGCGCCCCGAGGACTGGGCGACGTGGACCTCCCCGACGATCAGCATCGACTGGAAGACCGAGGGGTACATCGAGCAGTCCGAGCTGAGCGTCGTGTCCCCGGCCGATGCCGTCGCTCTTGTCGACGACAACATCTTCACCACTGTCGAGCAGGACACGACCGCGCCCTACGACTCCGACCTGGGCGCCGTCTACGACCTGACCAGGGTGCACTACACGCCCGACCAGGAGCTCGCCTCGGCCCACGCCACGAGCTGGACGGTGTCGACCTCCCTGGATGGGGTGACTTGGACCGAGGCCGCCTCCGGCCAGATCGACCCGGCCCGCTGGGCCCCGGCCGTCCTGGAGCTGCCCGCACCCGTCAGTGCCCGGTTCCTGCGCGTCGAGCTGGCCAACGCCCAGACGGGCCAGGACGTCAGTATTGGGGCGGCCGAGATCCGCGCGGCCGGCGAGCGCTCGGCCAACCAGCCCACGGCGCAGCCCACCGACCCGGCGAGTGGTGGGGCGACCAGCCCGGCCACGGCGCAGCCGACCGGCCCGGCTGCGAGTGGCGGGACGACGGGCGGGGCCGCCGGCGGGACGGCCGGAGCCTCGACCGGGGCCTTGGCCCCGGGGCACGCCGGCACCTGGCTGGCACGCACCGGCGCGACCGGAGGACTGATCGTCGTCGCCATCGGGCTGCTCGCCGGCGGTGCGCTGCTCATGGTGCGCCGCCGACGGGCCTGAGCAAGCCGCGACGGCACCTGGCGCCGGAGGGCGGACGACGACGTCTCTTGTGCCGAGACTCACTGCCCCCCGATTTGGCGGACCCCCCGCCCGCGGGTAATCTTCCTGACTGTCAGTCCTGACATCGCGCCTGTAGCTCAACGGATAGAGCATCTGACTACGGATCAGAAGGTTGGGGGTTCGAATCCCTTCGGGCGCACCAACGCCCCGCCATCGGCTGACAAGTCGGCGACGGGGCGTTTTCCAATGCCCGGAAACGATGAACCGGGGCGGCGCGCGTGGCACGATTGGCCTATGCGAGACATCAGCAAGGACACTCGGCTCTGCATCTCCCTGTCGGCCCGTCCGACCAACATCGGCACGCGCTTCCACAACTACCTCTACGAGCTCCTCGACCTCGACTTCGTCTACAAGGCCTTCACGACCACCGACATCACCGCGGCCATCGCGGGCGTGCGGGGCCTGGGCATCCGCGGCTGCTCGGTGTCCATGCCCTGGAAGGAGGACGTCATCGCACTCGTCGACGAGATGACCCCCTCGGCGCAGGCCATCCACTCGGTCAACACGATCGTCAACGACGACGGCCGGCTGGTCGCCTACAACACCGACTTCATCGCCATCCGCACCCTGCTCGACACCCACGAGGTGCCCCGCACCTCCTGTGCCGTGCTCGGCGCCGGAGGCATGGCGAAGGCCTGCGTCGCCGCCCTGACCGACGCCGGATTCGGGCCCGGCACCGTCGTCGCCCGCAACGCCACCTCCGGCCCTGCCCTGGCCGAGCAGTACGGCTGGAGCTGGGCGGCCGCTCCCGAGGAGCTGGCCGACGGCGCCGCCGAGCTGCTCCTCAACGCCACCCCCGTGGGCATGGCGGGCGGCCCCGCGGAGAACGACCTGCCGGTGGGCCCCGAGCTCATCGAGGCCGCCCGGACCGTCTTCGACGTCGTCGCCTTCCCCTCCCGCACCCCCCTCGTGCGGGCGGCCGAGGCCGCGGGCAAGCCGGTCATCAGCGGTGCGGAGGTCATCGCGCTCCAGGCCGCCGAGCAGTTCGCCCTCTACACCGGGGTGCGTCCCACCCCCGAGCAGGTCGCCGAGGCCTCCCGGGTCTCACGCGCCTGAGCACCCCCGCCGCGGCGGGGCGGCCGGGGGCTCTCCCGCCCCCGGCCGGCCGCTCAGCCCTCGAAGGGCGGCAGGGGATCGGAGGGGCAGGTCTGCTCCTGGGCGGGCAGCGTGCCGGACACGAGGAACTCGCCTATGCGCTGGGTCGAGCAGCTGTTCGCCCCGAGCTGGCCGTGAATCGCGGCATCGACCGTGAGCAGGTGCCAGTTGTCGAACTGCTCGCACAGCGCCGCAGTCTCCCGGCCATTGGTCACCATCGTCTCGGCGGTTGCGGCCGTGGCCGCGTGCTCGGGTTCAGGGGCTGGCAGGCGGTGGCGGTCAGGATCAGGCATGCGGCGGTCGTCAGGGCACAGGTCAATGAGCGTCTCACACGTCTCATGACGCCACTGTCCCCCCGGGGCGGGGAGCCCAGGCCTCCTCCCCGAGAACAAGATCACGGTTCGATCACGGCCGCGGTCGGCGCGGTGCAGGGCGGCGCGGAAACAAGGGGGCGGTGGGTCGGGGGCGGGCCGATAGGATCGAGGCGTGCAGTTCCTCAACGGTATGACCCCGACCTTCGATCTGACCTACGACGACGTCTTCATGGTCCCCTCGCGCTCGGGCATCCACTCGCGCACGGCGGTCGACCTGTCGACCCGGGACGGGTCGGGCACCACGATCCCGCTGGTCGTGGCCAACATGACCGCTGTGGCGGGCAAGCGCATGGCCGAGACGGTCGCCCGGCGGGGCGGGCTGACGATCGTCCCGCAGGACATCCCCCTGGACGTTGTCGCGGACACGGTCTCCCGGGTCAAGGCCTCCCACCTCGTCTACGACACCCCCGTGACCGTCAAGCCGCACCACACCTGCGGTTACGCCCTTGGCCTCATCCCCAAGCGCGCCCACGGCGCCGCCGTCGTCGTCGACCCCGCCACGGGCGTGCCCGTGGGCCTGGTCGACGTCGGGGACGTCTCCGACGTCGACCGCTTCACCCAGGTGCGCGAGGTGATGAGCACCGAGTTGCTCACCCTGCCCGAGGGGATCGACCCGCGCGAGGCATTCGCCCGCCTCAAGGCCGCCCACCGCCGGCTGGCACCCGTCGTTGACGCCTCCGGCCGGCTCGTCGGACTGCTCACCCGCTCCGGCGCGGTGCGCGCGACCATCTATACCCCCGTCGTCGACGCCTCCTCCCGGCTGCGGGTGGGCGCCGCCATCGGCATGAACGGGGACACGGCCCGCAAGGCCGCCGAGCTCGTCGAGGCCGGAGTCGACGTGCTCGTCGTCGACACCGCCCACGGGCACCAGGACCGGATGGTCGAGGCGGTGGCGGCGGTGCGTGCGGCACTGCCCGCGGACCTGCCGGTTGTCGCGGGCAACGTCGTCTCGGCGGCCGGGGTGCGCGACCTGGTCGAGGCCGGCGCCTCGATCGTCAAGATCGGGGTGGGCCCCGGTGCCATGTGCACCACCCGGATGCAGACCGGCGTCGGGCGGCCCCAGTTCTCCGCGGTCCTGGAGTGCGCCGAGGAGGCGGACCGCCTGGGCGCCCACGTGTGGGCCGACGGCGGGGTGCGCCACCCGCGTGACGTCGCCCTGGCCCTGGCCGCCGGAGCCGCCAACGTCATGGTCGGCTCCTGGTTCGCCGGGACGCACGAGTCCCCGGGCGACATCCAGCACGACGCCCAGGGGCGCGCCTACAAGGAGTCCTTCGGGATGGCCTCGGCCCGCGCCGTCCAGCACCGCACCGCCGGGGAGGACGCCTTCGAGCGGGCGCGCAAGGCGCTGTTTGAGGAGGGCATCAGCGCCGCGCGTATGTACCTCGACCCGGCCCGCCCCGGGGTGGAGGACATCATTGACTCGATCGTCGCGGGGGTCCGTTCGGCCCTGTCCTACGCCGGGGCGCAGAGCATCGAGCAGTTCCGCGACAAGGCGGTCATCGGCATCCAGTCCGCCTCCGGGTACCGCGAGGGGGCGCCAGTTCCGGTGTCCTGGTGAGCCCGGCGGCAGGGCGCCCCGGGCTGCCCGCCGCCTCCGGCGCCGGCAGGGTCGGCGTCGGTCGGGTCGGCCCGGGCTCGGTCAGGTGTGGGCGGCCTCGAGGGCGTGGTGCAGGTCGTCCACGAGGTCGGCGGGATCCTCGATCCCCACGCTCAGTCGCATGAGCCGGTCGCTCAGCCCGTAGGCCGCCCGGACCGCCGGCGGGACGTCGGCGTGGGTCTGCACGCTCGGGCAGGTGACCAGCGACTCAACCCCGCCCAGGGACTCGGCGAAGGTGAACACGCGCACCGACTCCAGGAAGGTGGGGATGTCGACGTCCTCGGCCAGCTCGAAGGACACCATGCCGGAGCGACCGGGGTAGAGCACCCGCGTCACGTGGGGGCTGGACTCCAGGAAGGACACGACCCGCGCCGCATTGGACTCATGGCGCTCCATGCGCAGGGCCAGGGTCTTGAGCCCGCGCAGCAGGAGGAAGGCGTCGAAGGGCCCGAGGTTCGCGCCGGTCGTGTTGAGCATGTACTGGAGCCGCTCGCCCAGGGCGGGGTCGGCCACGACCAGGGTGCCCGCCATGAGGTCGTTGTGACCGCCGAGGTACTTCGTGGCCGAGTACACCGCGACGTCGGCACCCAGCTCGAGCGGGCGGCAGATGATCGGGGTGTAGAAGGTGTTGTCGACCGCAAGGAGGGCGCCGGCCTCATGGGCCCACCGGGCCGCCTCGGCGATGTCGATCTGGACCATCATCGGGTTGGTCGGCGTCTCGATGAGCACGAGGGAGGCGGGGCGTGCCAGGGCCTCGCGCAACCCCTGGGAGCCGACGACGAAGTCGACCTCGTAGACGCCCTGCTCGGCCAGCACCGCCAGGTAGCGGTAGGTGCCGCCGTAGACGTCCTCGAGTGCCACGATCCGGGAGCCGGGAGCGGCCAGGGTCGTGACCGCCAGCTGGACGGCGGCCATCCCGGAGGTCAGGGCGAAGCCGGCCGCACCGCCGTCGAGCCGGGCCAGGGCGTCCTGGAGGACGTCACGGGTGGGGGCGGCGGTGCGCGTGTAGTCATAGCCGGTGGACTGGCGCATGCCCGGGTGGCCGAAGGCGGTTGACAGGTGGATCGGGGCGGTGATCGCCCCGGTGGTGGGGTCGGTGGAGGTGCCTGCGTGCGCTAGCAGCGTGTCGATCCCCCAGGACTCGGCCTGGTCGGGCCACAGGGCCCAGGAGGGGTGGTGGTGGATCGGTGCGCTGCGACACTCGGAGCGGTCGTCGTAGGCGGGGTTGGAGGACTCGGGGGACGGGGGCGTGTGGCTCATCGGTGGTCCTGGGTCGTGGGGCCGGGCTGGGTGTGGCGATCTCGAGGTGTCATATGTCCCGAAGTCGAGGTGTCATATGTCCCGATCTCGGGGTTAGGCGGACAGGGGGACGGGGCGGCTGGTCCGGCGGGACAGGAGCGCCTCGACCCCTGCGGCCAGCCGGTCGAGGGCCGCATCAAGGGTGGCGCGCGGGCAGGCGACGTTGATGCGGGTGAAGCCCTCGCCGCCGGCGCCGAAGATCGCGCCGTCGTCGAGCCACAGGCCCGCCTCCTCCAGCAGGAAGGCGTCGAGCTCGCCGGCCCGCAGCCCCGAGGCCGCCAGCAGCCCCGAGCAGTCGAGCCACAACAGGTAGGTGCCCTCGCAGGGGCACGCCTCGACCCCGGGGATCGCCTCGAGGCGCCTCACGACGTGGCGGCGGGCCGCGGCGATGTGCTCGCGCAGCTCCTCGAGCCAGGCGTCGCCGGACTCGTAGGCCGCGCGGCAGGCGGTCAGCCCCAGGGCGTTGGGCTGGGAGTAGCCGGTGGCGGCGAGCTCGCGGGTGAAGGCCTCGCGCAGCCCGGGGTCGGGGATAAGGATGTTGGCGATCTGGAGCCCCGCCAGGTTGAAGGCCTTCGAGGGCGAGGTGCAGGTGATCGTGCGCGCGGCGACCTCCGCGCCCAGGGAGGCGAAGGGCGTCGTGCGGTGACCGGGCAGGGTGAGGTCGGCGTGGATCTCGTCGGCCACGACCCGCACGCCGTGGCGGCCGGTGATCTCCGCC
This sequence comes from Actinomyces sp., assembly GCF_030524025.1. Lineage (GTDB taxonomy): Bacteria > Actinomycetota > Actinomycetes > Actinomycetales > Actinomycetaceae > Actinomyces. The sequence goes on from NZ_JAUNHI010000005.1 coordinate 49,860, forward strand.
AGCTCGGTGAGCTCGGCGGCCGACCACACGCGGCCCACCGGGTTGTGCGGGTTGCACAGGAGCAGGAGCCGGGCGCCCGTGCTCGTCAGGGCCTCCTCGAGGGCGGCGGGGTCGCGGCGGTAGACGCCGTCGGCCCCGCGCACGAGCGGCACGGAGACGACCGTGCGGCCGTTGGCCTCGACGACCTCCCGGAAGGGGTAGTAGACGGGCTCCTCGATGACCACGGCCCTGCCCGGCTCGGTCAGGGCGCGCACGGCCAGGGCCAGGGCCGGTACGACCCCGGCGGTGATGACGTTCCACGCCGGGTCGACGGCCCAGTCGTAGCGGCGGGCGAACCAGTCAACGAGGGCGGCGTCGTAGTCGGCGTCGGGCTCGGAGTAGCCGAAGATCCCGTGACGCACCCGCCACAGCAGGGCCGAGGTGACGCATGCCGGCGCCTGATGGTCCATGTCGGCCACCCACAGCGGTAGGGCGGAGGCGGGCTTGCCGCGCTCGGCGGCGAAGTCCCACTTGAGTGAGCCGGTGCCGGTGCGGTCGTGGACGAGGTCGAAGGGGGAGATCACGCCGGGGGAGGGGACCGGGACGCCGCCAGCGCCGGGGCCGGCGGGGCCTGCGGGCCACGGGGCGCGGGCGCCTGCGGGCGGGGTGCTCGGGCTGAGGCCGGCGGATCGGCCGGGGGCCGAGGGCCCGTCAGGGTCCTGGCCAGTGGGCGTGCGCGGGGCGACGGCGGTGGCCGGACAGGCGGGGGTGGACTGGGTCCAGGCGGCGTGCATGGCTGTGGTTCCTTCGGGGCGGCGCGCACGGGCACGCCGGATCATGGCCCGGCGCGCGTGCGGCAATGACGTGGGGAGGGATGAACACGGGTCCGCCGGTGGCGGGGCCGCGGAGTGCGACGAGCGGCGCTGGCGCGGCTCGGACTCTGACCGTTACTCGGTGAACAGCGACGGCTGGCGCTGTCAGCGCATGGGCATTCGACGCGTGACGAGGGCGCGCACCTGCCGGGTACGGGTCTGTCGCGTCGAGAAGGCCATGGCGGAAGCCTACCGCGCGCCGCGCCGCGCGCGTCAAGCCGGCGATCGCGCCCCCGAGGACGCCGGGTTCGTACCTTGTGCGTCCAGATCGGCACCACAGGGTGCGCGCCCGAGACGCAAAGTACGAACGCGGGACCCGGCTGCGTCACGCCGGAGGCACTGGGAGTGTGAGGAGCCCCAGGCCGGCCAGGAGGTGCGGCATCGTCGTTGAGGGGCAGGGGCCCTGAGTGTCGATGGCTGGGAGGCCCGCGTGCGTGAGGTAGCACTGATGCGCGGCCTCGGACATCTTGTCCCAGGGGAATTCCGGTGGGATGCCCTTGTCCCCGCCCGGAGGCGCCTGCACCAGGTCGCGGTAGTGGCGCTGCGCGTCGGCCTGGTCCTGGTAGTTGCGGATCGGACCGTAGTGGGCGTTGAGCCAGACCTCGAAGCAGGGCACCGAGACGACGCCGTGCACGGCAGTCTTGCGCGTGCTCATTCTCCGGCACACCGCCAGAAAGTCGGATCGGTCGGTCCCGTCGTGGTCGACGACGATCCACACCTCATCGAAGGACGAGGTGTCGGAGCGAGGACCTTGCAGCTCCTTGGTGACGGTCAGCGGAGCTCCGTTGATGAACTTAGTCGTCACCGCGATGCTCGTGGCAACCCGCCGCTTGAGTTGGTCGAGGTAGGTCCTCTCGGTCTGCTTGCCGTTTGTGACGAGCAGGACGGTCCGCCGCTCCTGACGTGCAGGGCGTTGAGGACGACGCTTCGGCGCCACCTCAATCCTCCTCCGGGTCGGAGGCCAGGAGGAGGCGGATCGCGGTGGTGTCCACCCGTGGGATGGCGCCGAAGGCGCCGGCGAGGTAACGGCGTTGCTTGTTCGTGCCCTGGCGGGTGCTCGAGAAGTCGGCCAGGGAGTAGAGCTCGCTCATGCCGTCGTCGTTCTTCTCGCACAGCCACGCCTCGTTCTTGACCAGCAACTGTGTGGGGGAGTTGTCAAGCAGGGAGGTGTCATGCGTGGTGAAGACGATCTGCGCGCCTGTGCGGTTGAGGCCCTCGTCCTTGAACATCTCGACCAGGTTCGCCGTCAGCGTGGGGTGCAGGCTCGCGTCGAGCTCGTCGACCAGCAGGACCTGGCCCTTGTGGAGGGCGTCGAGTGCCGGGCCGACCGTGGCCAGCCAGGTGAGTGTGCCCTGACTCTGCGCGCCGAGCCTGAGCCGGTGATTCATGCCGTCAGAGCCTCGGTGGAAGAACACGAGAGACCGCTGCATGGCTTGCAGGACCTCATCCGGGATCTTGATCTCCTCGTCCTCGCTCAATGTCGCGGCGACACGTCGGATCTCCTCGAGGACCTCGGGCGGAACCTCCTGCTCCTCCAGCTCGACCCGGGTGATGCCGAGGTCGGCGGCGCGGGCGATCGCGTCCCCGAGGTCGTGCCACCACTCGGGCTTCTCCGCCAGACGGCTCATGAGCCACCGGAGTCGGGACCAACGCTCCTCATCGTCGTGGTGGATCGTGCGGATGGAGCGCAGCTCTCGACCGATGGGAGCCAGGGTCTCGTGACCGTAGCGCATGGCCACCGCGAGGAAAAGGTCCTTGGCGGTGGTGATACGACGGACCTCGGAGGTCGCGCCTCTCAGGGAGGGTCCGGCGTCAAAGGTGGGCTCGGCGTCCTCCGCGTCCTGGGTGCGAACGAAGAGCTTGCGCCACCTCGCGCCCGCGGCCCACAACTCTTCGCGGGCGATGCCCCAGGAGTAGGCCTCGACCGAGTACTGGAGGCGCCGACCCGTGTGGACGAAGTCGACCGTGTAGCGGGTCGGGGTGCGTCGGCTCGCGGCGTCGAGCAGGTAGGGCTGGTGCAGGAGGTCGCGCTCGCCCCCGACTGCATGAGACAGGCGGGTCAGCGCGTCGAGCAGGGTGGACTTGCCAGAGGCGTTCGGGCCGTAGATCGCGGCGACCCGCCAGGTCGAGTCCTGCCAGGTCGAGTCGGCGCCGGGGTTGATGGTCTTGAGGTCATGGGTCAGGTCGAGCGTGGTCTCCTCGGCGAAGCACCGGAAGTTGGCGACGGAGAAGGTGAGGAGCATGCCCCGAACGTAGCACAAGCCCCTCGTATCGGAAAAGAATTTCCCAGAGCAGGATGTCGAGTGGCTGACTGTGGTCTGATCGTCCCTGGGGTGGGAGGCGAGGTCGCCGGGTTCGTACCTTGTGCGTCCAGATCGGCACCACAGGGTGCGCGCCCGAGGCGCAAGGTACGAACCCGGGCGCCCCGGGGTGCGCACCGACGGCGGAAGGTACGAACGCGGCCGCGCGGGCACGCACAGAGCAGGCGCGTACGGAGCGTGCCTCCGGGCGCTTGCCCCCGGGAACCCCGCCCCATATGGTCGTCCCATGTCCGTCGTCATGCTCATCGCGCCAGACCACAGCTGAGGCCGTGCTCCGGCACCCCGGAGCACCCATGTGGCCCACCCCCGCGCGCTACGGCATGCCCGCGACCCGCCGAGCCGTGCTCGCGCCGCTGACGACTACGACGAGACGAGACACCATGACCTCCCGGACCCCGGCCCAGTGCGGCGCCGAGCGGACTCCGCTGCCCTACCCCATCGCCCGTCACCCGCGCCGTTGGCCGGCGACCCTGACCATTCCCACGGCCCCGCCCCCCGACCTGCCCGCCACCCCCGGAGCGCTCCTGCTCGCCCTGGGTCGTCTGGGCGCGCCCGCCATCGTGGTCGGCGTGGCCACCTCGACGGTCGTCTTCCTCAGCCAGGCCCTCGTCCCCACCGTCGTGGGCTCGCTGCTCGACACCGGCCTGGCCACAGGCCTGAGCACCGAGCTCCTGCCCGGACTCCTCGCCCTGACGGCCCTCGGGGTGGTCGGGGCGCTGGCCGCGGGGATGGAGTCCGCGACGAGCATGGCCGCGTTCACGAGCCTGTGGAAGCACGTCGTGCGCGCTCCGGCCCACCGCATCGCCCTGCGTTCACGCGCGGTGACCCGCGAGGTCGCCGGAGGTGACGCCGTCGAGACCATCCTGGGGGACACCGATCACATCGGGGAGTTCGGCTACTACGCCGTCAAGGTCCTGGGCGCGCTCCTCAGCGTCGTGGTTGTGGGCGTGCTCATGCTGCGCACCTCGGTGAGCCTCGGCCTGCTCGTCCTGTGCGGGCTGCCGGTGGTCCTGGGTCTCGTGGGCGTGCTGGTCAAGCCTCTCAACGCCCGCCTGTCCGCCCGGCGTGAGGCCCAGGGGCGCCTGTCCACCGTCACCACCGACGCCGTCGCGGGGCTGCGCGTCCTGCGGGGCATCGGCGGAGAGGACGTCTACTCGGCCCGCTACGTCCGGGCCTCGGCGCGCGTGCGCGACGCCGGCATCCGTGTTGCCGCCACCCAGGCCTCCCTGGCGGCGGTGCGAGCCGGCGCCCCCATGGTCTTCACCGCCGTCGTCGTGGGGGCCGGCGCGCAGGCGGCGCTGGCCGGAGCCATCACCGTCGGCCAGCTCGTCACCTTCTACGGGTACACCCTCTTCCTCGTCGGCCCCTTGGGGGTCATGACCGAGCTCATCCAGTTCGCCGCCCGCGCCTGGGTGGGAATCCGCAAGGTCGCCCGCATCCAGGGCGTCGAGCCGCTGACCGGCGACACGCACCTGCGGCCCGGCGCCCGCCTGGACGCCGACGGCGACCTCGAGGACGGGTCCACCGGGGTCATCCTGCGCGGGGGCCGGATGACGGCGCTCGTATGCGCCGACCCGGCCCGTGCCGCCGTCCTGGCCGAGCGGCTCGGACGTGTCGACGACGCCGCTGGCCCGGTGACCCTGGGCGGCACCGACCTGCGGGCGGTCAGCCTGGAGGAGGTGCGCGCCACCATCGTGGTCGCCGGCGCCCACGCCGAGGTCTTCGGAGGGGTCCTCGCCGAGGAGGTCCTCGGCGCTGAGGTCCCGCCATCGGCCCCGCGCCCCCTGGCCCAGGTCCTGCGCACCGGAGCCGACATGCTCGGCGCCCAGGGGCCCACTGCCGGGGACGCCGTTCCCCTGAGCGCCGAGCAGCGCGAGCGCGTGGGCGCCGCCCTCGAGGTCGCGGCGGCCGAGGACGCCGTCGACTCCCTGGGCGGCCTGGCCGGGGTCCTCACCGAGAGGGGGCGCAATGTCTCGGGAGGCCAGCGGCAACGTCTCGCCCTGGCCCGGGCGGTGGCCCGCCGCTCCCCGGTGCTCGTGCTCATCGAGCCCACGAGCGCGCTCGACTCCCACACCGAGGACATCGTCGCCCAGCGCCTGCGCGCCACCAGGCAGGGACTGACCACCGTCGTGGTCACCTCTTCCCCGCTGCTGCTGGGCCGGTGCGACGAGGTCGTTCTGCTCGCCGTCCGCGACCACGGGCGTGGGGCGGTCAAGGAGGTGGCACGTGGCACCCACCACGAGCTGATCGCCGGCTGCGCGGCCTACCGCGAGATCGTGGCGCGCGGCGGTCAAGCGCCCCCGGCCGAGTCCCCTGCGGCGCCCCTGGCCGAGCAGCCGGCCTCCCAGGACGGAGACGCCTGATGAGCCGCCGACTTCCCGTCGCCGATGGCGCCGCCGTGCGCCGTCGGGCCCTGCGGATCATCGCCGACCACGCCGGACCCCTGGCCGCAGCCACGACCGTCCAGCTGTGCGCCGCCCTGGCGGCCGTTGGCATCCCCTGGGTCCTGGGCGCCATGGTCGATCAGGTCACCGGCGCGGGCACCGAGGCCGGCGCGGCGGGTCGTGTGCACCTGCTCATCGCCGCCGTCATCGTGCTGGCGGCCGTCAACGCCGTCCTCAGTGGGGTCGGGGACTACCTCGCCCGGGTCCTGGGCGAGCGGGTCTTCGCCGAGCAGCGCGAACAGCTGATGGCCGGCGTCATGCACCTGCCGCTCAGCGTCGTCGAGTCCGCCGGCACGGGCGACCTCCTGGGGCGCACGAACCGGGACCTGGACGCCATCGGCTTCGTCGTCCAGCGGGGCGTGAGCCAGGTGATCATCCTCGTGCTCACCGTCGCGACGATCATCGGCGCCTCGGTCCTCGCCTCACCCGTGCTCAGCCTCGCACTCCTCGTCCCGCTGCTGCTCACGATGCCGGTGTCCCGCTGGTACATGCGCCGGGCGGTTCCCGGCTACCGCGCGATGAACGCCATGTGGGCCGAGCTGGACGGCAACATCGCCGAGACCGCCGACCAGTCTGCCAGCATCGACGCCCTGGGCCTGGGGGTGCGACGCAACCGGCTGTTCGACAGGATCCTCCAGGAGGCGTGGTCGACCGAGCTCTACACCCTGTGGCTGCGGATCGTCCTCATCACGACCCTCAGCCTGTCTGCCTTCGCACCGGTGGTCGCCGCCCTGGCCTGGGGGTCCTGGCTCCTCGGACAGGGCTCGGTCACCCTCGGGGCGGTGACGACGGCCGTCCTCTACGCCGTCCAGCTGCGCGCGCCTCTGGCTGAGATGACCTTCTGGATCGACACCCTCCAGTCGGCCGGCGCTGCCATGGCGCGCATCGTGGGCGTCGAGCTCGTCGAGCCCGACCGGAGGCCCACGAGCCAGGAGGTTGTCGGCGAGCCGCCACAGGCGCACGCGGTGTCCTACGCCTACCGGAAGGGCCATGAGGTCCTCCACGAGGTCTCGCTGCGGCTCGTGCCCGGCGAGAGGCTCGCGGTCGTGGGCCCCTCGGGCTCGGGCAAGTCCACCCTGGGGCGCCTGCTCGCCGGCATCCACCCGCCCACGCGCGGGCGGGTGACCGTGGGAGGGGTCCGCGGGTCGGATGGGCCCGGTGGGAGTGGGCCCGCCGTTGGCGACGACGGCGAGGCCGCCTGCGAGCAGTGCTCGGGCGTCGACCTGACCAGCCTGACCGAGGCGGCCCTCCACAAGGAGGTCGTGCTCGTCACGCAGGAGCACCACGTCTTCTCCTGCTCGCTGGCAGACAACCTGCGCCTGGCCGACCCCGGGGCCACCGACGAGGAGCTCCTCGGCGCGCTCGAGGTGGTCGGCGCCCGCCAGTGGGCGCAGCGGCTGAGCGAGGGTCTCGACACCCGCGTGGGAGCCGGCGGGGTCCAGCTCGATCCCGGCCAGGCTCAGCAGGTGGCGCTGGCGCGGATCGTGCTCATGGACCCCGCGACCCTCGTGCTCGACGAGGCCACTAGCCTCCTCGACCCCAGTGCGGCGCGCTCGGCGGAGAGGTCGCTCGACAGGGTGCTGGCCGGCCGGACGGTCGTGGCCATCGTCCACCGGCTCGACGCTGCTGCCGCCGCCGACCGGGTCGCCGTGGTCATCGACGGCCGGATCGTCGAGCTCGGTCCGCACGACGAGCTCGTCGCCGCGGGAGGGGAGTACACCCGTTTGTGGGAGGCCTGGGCGTCCGGCTGAGGGCGGCGGGCCGGTCATCGGGTTCGTACCTAGGGTGTCCGGGTCGGTGCTATACGGGGTGCGGATCCGGGGCGGAAGGTACGAAGGCGGGCGCCCGGGAGCGCCCGGTAGGAACCCGGGCGCCCCGGCGCAGCCCCGCCGGCACCCCGCGAGATCCTCCGGTGCCGCCTCCGGCTCAGGCCTGCTTGCGGGACTTGAGCCAGGCCCCGAGGACGAGCAGGAGCGTGCCGGCGGCGCACCAGGTGGCGAGCACCCACGGGGAGCCGCCCATGCCCGCGCCATCGAAGTAGGCGACGGAGCGCAGGAAGTTCCCCGCCGCGCCAACCGGGAGCAGCTGGCCGAACTCGCCCCAGCCGCTGGGCAGCCACTGCCACCCCGTGGCCAGGCCGGACAGCGGGTTGGACACGAAGAGCATCGTCACCGCGCCGAGGGCGATGCCCGCGTAGCCCATGACCGACTGCAGCCCGAGGATGGTCAGCGAGATCGCGCTGATGCCCAGAGCGAGCCCGAGCCAGGTCATGGCGAAGGAGCCGGCGATCGCGCCGAACCAGGTCTGGAGAACCAGGACGGCGAGAAGGGACCCGAGCCCGGCCATGGTGACGGCGGCCAGGGCGCGCTTCCACCAGGATGCCTTGACGACGACCGACAGCAGGACGCTGGAGGCCATGCCCCCGAAGACGAGCGGCAGCCCCAACGAGCTGAGGCCCACGCCCATGGGGTCCTCGGCGGTCAAGGGCGCGACGTCGGTGACGGTCACGGTCGGCACCTGCGCCTGGGCGGCCTGCGCGGCCTGCGCGGCCTGGGCCTGCGCCGCCTGGTCCGCCTGTGCAGCGGACTGCGCGGCCTGGGCCTGCTGGCCCAGGAGCCCCGTGGCCAGCTTGGTGAGCAGGGCCGAGTACGGGCTGCCCGCGCCCGAGGCGGTGACCACCTCGGTGCCCTGATCGCTCACGATGATGCCGCCGACCGCCTCGCGCTGCGTGACTGCCTCGGTCACGGCAGCGGCGTCCTCAACGACGGTGATCTCGAAAGCGCCGGGGGCGGCAGTCTCCAGGGCGGTGCTCAGCTGCTCCTGAGCCGCCTCTGGCGCGGAGACGGCCAGCGGCAGGTCGGAGGCGCCGGAGTTGATCGCCGGGGCGAGGAAGGCGAGCAGCATGAGGACGATGACGGCGGGGATACCGATGACCGCGGCGAGGAGGGTGCGTGTCCCGCGCGCCGAGGTCTCCGTGGAGGAAGGCATGGTCTGGTCCGTTTCTCTAAGTGGAGTGGTTTGCTCCGGAACAACGCGGAGCGTATCGCTCCGTTTGTGTGGGTGCAAGGTGAGCGCCGGCACGCGTGTCCCGGACGGCACGGGACGCCCCGGCTGCCGCGCTAGGCTCCGCATGGGATCGACTGGCAGACAGGAGAGAGCCGTGCGCGCAGACGCCGTCGCGAACAGAGAGGCCATCATCAAGGCCGCGGTAGCGCTGTTCGCCGACATCGGCCTGGACGTCCCCCAGCGCACGGTCGCCGCACGGGCGGGGGTCGGCATCGGCACCCTCTATCGGCACTTCCCCGACCGGATCGGCCTCCTGCGTGGCGTCGCCGAGTACGTGTACGCGACCATGTCCGCCGCTGTGGACACCTACGTAGCCACCCGCGAGGACGCCGGTCCCACGCAGGACTCCGCAGAGGCCTGGCGCGCCTTCGTCGCCGAGGTCGTGGGCATGCGGCTGGGCAAGATCATCCCGCAGATCGCCGAGCACTCCGAGCTCCTCGCCGACAGCCCGTGGCTCCTGGAGTTCCGGGAGCAGGGCCTCGTCAAGCTCAACGAGGCCCTGTCTCGGGCCAAGGCGGACGGGCTGGTGCGCCAGGAGGTCGACATCGCCCGCTTTCAGATCGGCCTGGCGCAGATCTCCCGCCCGCTGCCCGACGTGGTCGAGGAGCTCACGCCCGGCTGGGAGGACTGGCTCGTCGAGACCTACCTGCGGGGTCTGCTCCCCTGAGCCGCGAGCCCCGGCCGTCCCCGGCTGCGGCGATCAGGGGCGGCCGCCGCAGTCTTGCAGCCCTTGCAGGCGCCGTCACCATCGCGTAACCTACGTCTCATCCCCGATCTTGTCTTGATCTCGCTTGATCCTGCGGGGCATTCTCCCTGAACCGAAGGGGGTCTTCTGCCCCGCACCGCACGCCACGGACGAAGGAGTCATGGTGCGTTTTCAGTTCTTGCAGCCCCAGCGGAGCCCCCAATGCCCCCGAAGTCCCCGGAGCCCACGGGGCGGGGCCGCGCGCCACCGCCTGGCGATCCTGGCGGTGCTGGCCGTCGTCCTGCCCCTGACGGTGCAGGTCGCCGCCCCGATGGCCGCGGCGGCCCCCGCCTCGGTCACCCTCGTCGGCAGCCTCCAGAGCGAGCTGGGCTGCGCCGAGGACTGGGACCCGGCCTGTGCCGCCACCGCCATGACCGACCCCGACGCCGATGGCCGGTACACGATGACGACGGTGGTGCCCGCGGGCTCCTGGGAGTTCAAGGTGGCCCTCGATGGGGGCTGGGCCGTGTCCTATGGCGCCGACGGCGTCCAGGACGGAGCCAACATCCCCCTGCGCCTGGCCGTGGACTCCGAGCTGACCCTCAGCTGGGACGCCGAGTCCCACCGCGTCGCGGTGAGCAGCCCCTCCCTGGCGGGCGACTACGACCCGGCGTCGGACGCCGCGCTCGTGGCCGACCCGGTCCGCCAGGGCACGGATGAGACCTTCTACTTCGTCCTGACCGACCGTTTCGCCAACGGCGACCCCTCCAATGACGCCGGTGGCCTGGTCGGCGGGCCCGAGGTCACCGGCCTGGACCCCACGAACAAGGGCTACTACCACGGCGGGGACATCGCCGGGATCATCGAGCACCTCGACTACATCCAGTCCCTGGGCACCACCGCCATCTGGCTGACCCCCTCCTTCACCAACAGGCCTGTCCAGGGCACCGGCGAGAACGCCTCGGCCGGCTATCACGGATACTGGACCACCGACTTCACAAGCATCGACCCGCACCTGGGCGGCAACGAGTCGCTGGCCGCCCTGCGCGACGCCCTCCACGCCAGGGGGATGAAGCTCTACCTCGACATCATCACCAACCACACCGCCGACCTCATCGACTACGCCGAGGGTCAGTACTCCTACGTCGACACGGCCACCGCCCCCTACACGGACGCCGCCGGCAACGTCGTCGACATCTCGGCGGCGGCCGGCTCTCCCGACTTCCCGACGCTCGACCCGGCGACCTCCTTCCCCTACACCCCGGTGCGCACCGGTGAGGTCACCCCCGATGTCCTCAACGACGTGTCCCTCTACCACAACCGGGGCGACTCGACGTGGACGGGGGAGTCGGTCACCATGGGCGACTTCGTGGGTCTCGACGACCTCATGACCGAGGACCCGCGGGTCGTGGCCGCCTTCGAGGACATTTACACCAGCTGGATGGACTTCGGTGTCGACGGCTTCCGCATCGACACGGTCAAGCACGTCAACATGGAGTTCTGGCAGTCCTGGACCGCGACGGTCGACGAGCACGCCGCCGCCACCAACCCCGACTTCTTCACCTTCGGTGAGGTCTACGACGCCGACGCGCGCAAGCTGAGCCCCTACGTGCGCACCACCGGCATGGACGCCACCCTCGACTTCGCCTTCCAGTCCGCCGCGGTGGGCTTCGCCAAGGGGTACTCCGCCCAGGGACTGTCGGGCATGTTCGCCACAGACGACTACTACACGACCCCCACGACGAGCGCCGCCGGCCTGCCCACCTTCCTGGGCAACCACGACATGGGGCGCGTCGGCTACCTCCTGGCGGGCGGCACGGGCGGGCAGGAGACGCTGCGCCGCGACCAGCTGGCCCACTCGCTCATGTTCCTCACCCGCGGCCAGCCGGTCGTCTACTACGGGGACGAGCAGGGCTTCGCCGGCGCGGGCGATGGCTCGGACAAGAACGCGCGCCAGGACATGTTCGCCACGCAGGTCGCCGAGTACGCCGACCAGCCGCTGGTCGACGGCGCGACGGCCGGCGCCACCGACCGCTACGACACCTCCTCGCCGCTCTACCAGCACATCTCGCGGCTGGCGGCCCTGCGCGCCGCGCACCCGGCCCTGTCCACCGGCTCCCAGGTCGAGCTCTACGCCGAGGACGGCGCCGGGGTCTACACCTTCGCCCGGGTCGACCGGGACGAGAAGATCGAGCACCTCGTGGCCCTCAACAACGCCGACGAGGAGCGCACCGTCACCCTGACCACGCTCACCCCCGGCGCCACCTACTCGTCGCTGTACGGCGACCACGCCCCGGTCACCGCCGACGCCCAGGGCTCGGTCACGCTGACCGTCCCGGCCCTGGGTGCGGTGGTCCTCGTCGCCGACCGCACCGTGGCGGCCGGTTCGCCGACGGTGACCCTGACCAACGCCGAGGGGGCCGCCCTGAGCGGGGCGACCGCCGAGGTGGCGGCCACCACCACCCCCCACCGGTGGGCGGAGACCACGTTCTCCTACCGCGAGCTCGGCACCCAGGAGTGGACCACCCTGGGCACGGCCGAGGACACGAGCCCGCGGGTCTTCGCCGACGTGACCGGCCTGCCCACGGGGACGGTCATCGAGCTGCGCGCGGTGACCACGGACGCGGCGGGCAACCGGGTGGCCGACTCCGCCCTGGCCGTTGTCGGCGCCAACCTGAGCGGCACGGCGCCCGCCACCGACCCCGCCGCCGGGGTGACTGTCCCGGGAAGCCACAACACGGCGATGGGCTGCCCTGGCGACTGGCAGCCGGACTGTGCCGCCGCGGCCCTCAGCCTCGATCCTGCGACTGGCCTGTACTCCGGGTCCTTCGACCTGCCCGCGGGCACCTACGAGTACAAGGTCGCCATCGGGGGCAGCTGGGAGGTCAACTACGGCGCCGACGGCGTGGCCGATGGCCCCAACATCAGCTACACGACCTCCGGCGGAACGGTCACCTTCTTCTACGACCCGGTCAGCCACCGGGTGTGGCATGAGATCGGCTCGACCCCGCCAACGGCCACGCCGACAACGGAACCGAGCGCAACGGCCAGTGCCGAACCGAGCGTGACGGCCAGCCCGTCAGCCGATCCGAGCGCGACGGCCACGGCCACTGGCGAACCGAGCGTCACGGCCGGCTCGACGTCCGGCTCGGGCACCGGCCCCACGACGGGTGCCGATCCGGCTGCGAGCGACGGCGCGACGGTGACCGTGCAGGTGGGGGTCAGTGCGCCGCCGGCCCCGTCGGGCAGCTCGACTCGGGCCGGTGGCCTGGCGCGCACCGGCCCGCCGGCGGTGCCGCTGCTGCTGGCGGCCGGATCGCTGGTGGCGGGCAGGATTACCGCCATCCGTCGCCGGTCCTGAGGCGGCCGGATCTCACGGGGCGCCGGGTACCACGACCCGGCGCCCCGTTGCTGGCCCGCGCCTCGTGCGTCACAGCGGCCGCCGTGCGGGCCGGGCTTGACCCACCCTGTCACACCTTCGCTGTTATGTGCATCACAGGCGAGGGTGGGTGGGGACGACTCCGCCCGGCCCGGCCGCCTCGGTGGAGAAGGCCGAATCGTCTGGTGGCGGATAGTCCCTTTGGGTCCTGGTGCCCCGGCGCCCGCCGTGACAGGCTGGTGACAGGAATGAGGAAGGCGATCCGATGACGACCAGTTCGCGAACCTGCGGCGAGGACTACGCCCACCACGACGCCCCGGTGCGCCACGACCTGCCTGGCGCCGGGGAGTTGCGCGCCCACTGGGTGACCGAGACGATCCTCGCCTGGCCGCCCGAGCTGCTGCCCGCCGCGGTCGCCTCCGAGGAGCTGCGCTCCGGCCAGGAGTGCCAGGCGCTCGCGGACCTCCCGGTCACCTTCGGGCTGGTCGCCGCCCCCGATGGCGGTGCGCGGGTGGTCGAGGGGATGCTCGAGCGCGGCGCCTACGTCATGGAGATCCCCTTGACTGTCCGGGGTCTGCTTGAGGACGAGCTGGGGGAGCCGGCGATGACCGCCTACCCGGCGCTGCGCGGTTACATCGCCCTGTCGGTGGAGGACAACGGCCAGCGCCTCAGCCGTGAGGACGTCGAGGCCCTGCTCATGGGCCAGCTCGCCGTCGTCCAACGCACGACCGCCTCGACCGGCGGCTGGATCACGGCCATCACCGGTGTTCAGATCGGCCTGGTCATCGACCATCTTTACGGGGAGGCGGCCTCCCGCGACGGCTCGGCGCCGCTGGGGGTGACCTGGCAGGACCCTGGCACGCCCGAGGCACGCCCCTCCTTCGCCCTGTGGGCGCCGACCGCCCGCGCCGCCACCCTGCTGGCCTGGCCGACACCCGACCCCACCGGCTCGGTGCCCCTCGTGGAGGGCGAGCCGGTGCGCGTGCCCGCGACCCGTCGGCCCGACGGCCGCTGGGAGGTCGACGCCGAGCGCGCCGGGGCCGCCGGGGTGGGGGCCGGCAGCCAGTACCTGTGGGAGGTGCGCGTCTTCGTGCCCTCGACCGGCCGGGTCGAGCTCAATGTCGTCACCGACCCGTACTCGCGGGCCCTGACCGTCGACTCGCGCCGCTCGGTGGCTGTCGACCTGGACCGCAGGGACCTGCGGCCCTCGTCGTGGCGCTCCAACCTCAACCCGGTGGTCGTCTCGGACTCCGCCCGGGCCATCTACGAGCTGCACGTGCGGGACTTCTCCGCGGTGGACCAGTCCGTCCCCGCCCGGATGCGGGGGACCTACTCGGCCTTCACCATCGATTCCGACGGCACCCGACACCTGCGGGCCCTGACCTCGGCCGGGATCGACACCCTCCACCTCCTGCCGACCTTCGACTTCTCCTCGGTGCCCGAGGAGCGCGCCAACCAGAGGGTCCCCGCCGTCCCCACCGACGCCTCCCCCTTCTCCCGCCGCCCGCAGGCGGCCGTGGCGGCGGTGGCCGACCGGGACGCCTACAACTGGGGCTACGACCCCCTCCACTGGATGGCCCCCGAGGGCTCCTACGCCCGCGCCGGCCACCAGGACGGCGGGGCGCGCGTCGTGGAGTTCCGCGAGATGGTCGGCGCGTTGCACGGCATGGGCCTCCAGGTGGTCCTCGACCAGGTCTTCAACCACACGGCCGGGGCGGGGCAGGAGGAGCACTCCGTGCTCGACAAGGTCGTTCCCGGCTACTACCACCGTCTCGACGCGGTCGGGGCCATCGAGATGTCCACCTGCTGCAACAACGTCGCCACCGAGCGGCTCATGGCCGAAAGGCTCATGATCGACGCCTGCGTGTCCTGGGTGGTCGACTACCGGGTCGACGGATTCCGCTTCGACCTCATGGGCTACCACTCGGTCGACACGATGGCCCGCCTCCAGGCCGCCCTCGACGACATCAGCGACGACGCCGTGGGGCACCGGATCCTGCTCTACGGCGAGGGCTGGAACATGGGTGAGGTCGCGGACAACGCCCTGTTCCGCCAGGCCGTCCAGGGCCAGGTGGGCGGCCTGGGCATCGGCACCTTCAACGACCGGCTCCGCGACGCCGTCCACGGCGGCGACCACTTCGACGTCGACCTGCGCATCGGCCAGGGCTTCGGCACCGGGGCCCTGACAGACCCCAACGGGGCCGATGACCGCTCCGAGCGGGAAGTCCGCAACGACCTCGCCTGGCGCACCGAGTTGGTGTGCCTGGGGCTGGCCGGCAACCTGCGGCTCATGGAGCTGCGCGGCTCCGACGGCGCCCGGCGCCTGGGCGAGGAGTTCCACTACGGTAACGCCGTGGCCGCCTACGGGCTGGAGCCGGTGGACTCGGTCAACTACGTGTGCGCCCACGACGACGAGACGCTCTTCGACGTCCTGGCCTACAAGCTTCCCCTGACGACCTCGATGGCCGACCGGGTGCGGATGAACACGCTGTGCCTGGCCGTACCCGCCCTCGGGCAGTCCCCGTGCTTCTGGGCGGCCGGCGCCGAGCTGCTGCGCTCGAAGTCCCTCGACACCGACTCCTACGACTCCGGGGACCACTACAACGCCATCGACTGGAGCGGCCGGGACAACGGCTGGGGCCGCGGCCTGCCCCCCGCCCAGCGCAACTTCGAGGCCTGGGTCATCCAGGCCGACCTCCTCCGGCACGACGAGCTGCGGCCCACCCCCCAGGACATCGCCACCGCCCGGGAGGCGGCGCTCGACCTGCTGCGCCTGCGTCACTCCACGCCGCTGCTGTCCCTGGGGTCGGCGGCCCTCATCCGCGAGCGCGTGTCCTTCCCCTGCGCCGGGCCGGAGGCCACCCCGGGAGTGGTCGTCATGGTCGTCGACGACGGCGCTGGGGAGGCCGATATCGACCCCGCCCTCGACGGGGTCCTCGTCGTCCTCAACGCCACGCCCCATGCCGTTGAGCAGCGGGTCGAGGCGCTGGTCGGACGCTACTTCGAGCTGAGCGAGGTCCAGGAGGCCGGGTCGGACCCCGTGGTTCGGGGCACGACCTTCGACGCTGGCACCGGAACGGTGACCGTCCCCGCCCGCACCGTGGCCGTCCTCGTCGAGCGCTGACCGGCGGTCGCCGGGATGGCCGTCCGGGCCCGGGCGGCGCCGCCTCAGCGGGCGTCGGCGAGCAGGTCCTCCAAAGCGACGACGCCGGTGCGCAGCGCCAGGAGGACCAGCTGGACCCGGTCGCGTGAACCGGTCTTGGCCAGCAGGTGGGACACGTGGGTCTTGACCGTCGGCATCGACAGCCACAGGCGGTCGCAGATCTCCTGGTTGGTCAGGCCCTTGGCGATGAGCACGAGCACCTCGTGCTCCCGCTCGGTCACCTCGGCCAGGCCAGTCGCGCCGGTCTCCTCTGCCCAGCTGCCCGGCCCCGCCACTGCGGGACGGCGGGCGCCCTCCTCGGTTCTGGGCCCCGGCCCCGCCGTCCCGCTCCGCGAGCCCGGCGGGCCGTGGCCGGAGGCGGTGGCCCGCCCGTCGAGCGCGGCGGAGTGCAGCGCGGCTACGAGCCGGCGGGTCGGCCCGGGGGAGACCACCGAGTCCCCCCGGTGCACGGTGCGGATGGCGGCGACGAGCTCGTCGGGGGGCGTCGACTTGAGGAGGAACCCGCAGGCTCCGGCCTCGATGGCCCCCAGGACGTAGCCGTCGGTGTCGAAGGTCGTCAGGATGACGATGCGTCCGCGCGCCCCCGCCTCGATCAGCGCCCGGGTGGCGCTCAGACCGTCCATGCCCGGCATCTGCACGTCCAGGAGCAGGACGTCGACGGGATCCGAGGCGTTGAGGCGCACGGCCTGCGCGCCGTCGGCGGCCCGCCACACGACCTCGATGCCCTCCTGGGCGCCCAGCAGCATGGCGAGCCCCGCGCTGAACAGAGGCTCGTCATCGGCCATCCCCACCCGGATCATGACCCCGCCCCCGCCGGGACCGCGGCCAGGACCCGCCAGCCGGACCCGCCCTCCCGAGGGCCCGCGATGAGGCACCCGCCGATGGCCTTGACCCGTCCGCTCATCGACTCCAACCCGTAGCCGCGCCGGGGCTGGGGTGGGACGGCACCGGCGGGCGCCGCGTGTGCCGCGGTGGCGGAAGCGATTCGGCCCGGCGCGGTGACCACCGGCGCGGTGGCTGCGGGGGCGGCGCTGTCGGCGGCCGGGGCCCCGTTGCTCACCTCCACCTCAAGGCGGGTGCTGGTCGCCCGGGCCTCGACGCGGGCGGGACTGCCCGGGGCGTGGCGGGCCACGTTGGTCAGGGCCTCGCGCACGACCTCGTGGAGGACCCGGCCCGCCTCCTCGGGCGCCGCCGCGCTCACCTCGAGACCGAGGCCGACCTCCATCCCGGCGTCACGGAAGGTCGACACGAGGGCGGGCAGCTCGTCGAGCCCCGGGCGCGCCGGAGCCGCGGTCCCCGCCGGGACCTGCTGGGCGGCGAGGCTCTGGACCGGGGCGTCCGCCGTCGTCGGCCCCACGCCCTGCCGGGTGTGCCGGGCCTGGGGGACCGGCTCGGTCCCGGGTGCGGCCCCGAGGTGTCCGTCCTCCCCGGGGGCGTCCTCGCGCAGGACGTCGATGAGCGCCCGGACCTCCTCGACGCTGCGGCGGGCCGTGCCGCCGATGACGGCCAGGGCCTCCTGCGCCGCGTCCGGGTCGGTGCGCAGCACCGCCTGGGCCCCGGCGGCCTGCATCCCGATGACCGCCAGGGAGTGCCCGAGCAGGTCGTGGACGTCTCGTGCGATCCGGGTGCGCTCGCGGGAGACGGCCAGGCGCCGCTCGGTGTCCTGCTGCGCCTGGAGCATCTCGGCGCGCTCGATCGCCTGCTCGACCCGCTCGCGCGCCCGGCGCCGGGCGGCTCCGGCCAGGGCGGCCGTTGTCAGGATGCTCCAGGCGGTGACTAGGATGATGAAGCCCTGCAGCGGGGTGCGGGCCTCAACGCTTATCCACGGCAGCACGCGGGCGATCGCGGGGAGGGCCCCGAGGTAGAGGGCCGCCAGGACCAGCCACCGCCAGGGCGAGGACAGGCGGGACTGGGTCGTCCACGCCGCCAGGGCCGCCAGGACCAGCATCATGACGCTGGGCTGGGCGAAGGCGGCGAGGTGGACGGCCAGGACCAGGCCGAGGACGACGACGACAGTCAGGGGCGCCCGTGAGCGGGCGAGCACGGCCAGCGCGGCGACGACGATGAGTGCCGCCCACACGGGGGTCACGGTCGAGGCGGGCAGCCAGGCGGCGGCCTGGGGCGCGGACAGCCAGGCCCCCACGGAGATGAGGGCGGCGGCGATGACGTCGGGCACCGCCGGCAGGGGGAGGGAGCGCATGGCGCCACCGTAGGGGCGGGGAGCGCCTGCGGGCGTCATACCCGGGTATGACGCCCGCAGGCGGCATCTCGGGTCAGGTCCAGACCCGGGTTCGATGAGCCGCGCCGACGGTGCCCAGGAGCCTGGGGCCATGAGCACCTCAGCACTGCCGGCCATGAGCCCGGCGAGTCCTCCTACCGATGCGAGCGCATGGCGGTCGGAGCCCGGCCCCGCGGGCTCCGACCGGACAACCCTCGACCTGGCGGTGGCCACCCACGACCTGACGAAGACTTTCGCCGACCGGCACGGTGGGCGCACCGTCGTCGACTCCCTGAACCTGGCGGTCCCGCGCGGCACCGTCTACGGCTTCCTGGGCCCCAACGGCTCGGGCAAGTCGACGACCATGAAGATGATCCTCGGGCTGCTGTCCCCCACCCGTGGCTCGATCGCCGTCATGGGCCGGCCACTGACCCCCGCCACCCGCTCGGGGCTCATGGCGATGACCGGCTCCCTTATCGAGAATCCCCCCGGTTACGGCCACCTCACCGGCATGCAGAACATGAGGATTGTCCAGAGGATGCTGGGGCTGAGCGATGCCCAGATCGACCGGGCGCTCGGACTCGTGCGCTTGACCGAGCACCGCGATCGGCTTGTGCGCACCTACTCCCTGGGCATGAAGCAGCGCCTGGGCGTAGCCATCGCCCTGGCCCGCGAGCCGCGCCTGCTCGTCCTCGACGAGCCCACCAACGGTCTGGACCCCGCGGGGATCGAGGAGATCCGCAGCCTTCTGGTCGCCCTCGCCGGCCAAGGCGTGAGCGTCATGATCTCCAGCCACCTGCTCGATGAGGTCGACCGGATGGCCTCGGTCCTGGGGGTGCTGTCCGCCGGACGACTCGTCTTCCAGGGCACCCGCGCCGCCCTCATGGAGCGCTCCGTGCCCGACCTCGTCCTCGTCACGCCGGATGCCTCGGCGATCACCCCCGACCTCCTGGCCGGCCTGGGGGCCGGGCCCGTCACGGCGTGCGCCGACGGGCTGAGGGTCCCCGGCCTGGGGGTCGACGCCGCAGCCGAGCTGGTCCGCCGCCTGGCCTATGCCGGCGTCCCCGTCCACGAGTTGCGCCGCGAGCCGCGCAGCCTCGAGGAGGTCTTCATGGACCTCACCGGCCGAGGAGGTGCGCTGTGATGAGCAGTCCTCACCAGGCCGCCTCCGAGCCCTGGACCCCCGTGGCGCCAGACGCCTCGAGTGAGGCGGCGGGGGCGCGGCCTGCGCCGGTGGAGCAGCCGCCGCAGATCGCTCAGATCGTCCAGGGGGAGCAGCCGCCGCTAGCGCGCTTCCCCATGCGTCAGGCCATTGGGTTAGAGCTGGCCAAGATGCGGCGGCTGCGCGTCGTGCCCATCCTCCTCGCCGTCACCGCGACGACGACGGTTCTGGCGGCGAGCGCACTGTTCTCGGCCTCCGCCCGTGCCTCATGGGCCGATCCGGACTCCGACCTGTGGGCCGCCCTCCTCCTGTCGTGCACGATGATGGCCGGGGCGCTGACCGGCCCCCTGAGCGCCGCCATCATGGCGGGCCACCTCACTGACATCGAGCACTCCGGGTCCGGGTGGAACCTGGCCGCGGGGGTGGGACTGACCCCCGGCAGGCTCCTGCGTGCCAAAGTCGCCGCCCTGGCCCTGCTCATCGTGCCGGCGATCGTCATCCAGAGCCTCGCCCTTATCGCAGTGGGCACCGCGGTGGGGATCGCGGCACCCGTCCCGGTCGGTGCCTGGGTGTCGTGGACCGTGTCCTTCGCGGTGCTCCAGATGATCATGGTCGCGGGCCACGCCTGGCTGTCCGCGGTCGTCCCCAACCAGCTCGTCTCGATGGCGGCGGGCCTGCTGGGCTCCTTCGTCGCCGTCTACCTGCTCCTGGCGCCGGCCTGGCTCGCCCGGCTCCTGCCCTGGGGGTACTACGCGGTCATCTCGCCCATCGCCATGCACGACAACCAGATCGTCCTAGTCACGCCCGGCTGGCCGTTCTTCGGCATGCTCGTCCTGGCCGCCGTCAGCCTGTTCACGGTGGTCACCGCACGTTTGGACCGCATCGAGGAGCGCGGGATCGCCCTGGGGATCTCGCGAGCCAACGGCGGACCGGAGCGCCGTCGTCGTGGCGCCGGGCGGGCCGGGCAGGGCCACGACTCCGTGCTGCGGGCCTCGGGCGCCCGTGCCCAGGCGCGCCCCGGCAGGCGCCCTTCCGGCCGTGGCCCGGCCCTGGTCGGGGTCGAGGTGAGCAAGCTGCGGCGCAGCGCCGTGCCGGTGGTCGCCGTCGTCATCCCCCTGCTCACCGTCATCGCGGGCGCGGTCAACTACTGGGGCAACCAGGGGGTGCTCTCCTGGGGCTGGGAGTCGCTGGCCTCCCAGGTCACGGTGTTCTACAGCCTCATCTTCGCCCCCATGGCGGTGGCCCTGCTCGTGTCCGCGACCTGGCGGGTCGAGCACCGGGGGACCTCGTGGAACATGATGCGCACGACGCCCCACTCGACCGTCGCCATCGTGCTGGCCAAGGCGGCAGCCGTCCTGGCACCGGTCATCGTCATGGAGCTCGTGCTGCTGGCCATGACCTGGATAGCCGGGATGGTGCTCGGACTGGGGTGGCGGATGCCGCTCGAGCTCCTCGCCCAGGGGGCCGTCTTCGTCCTGGCCTGCCTGCCCCTCATCGGGGTGCAGTCGCTCCTGTCGATGCGCATGCGCTCCTTCGCCGGTCCGGTGGCGGTGTGCCTGGGGCAGGTCGTCGTCGCCTTCATGCTCGTGGCCACCGCCAACCCCGCCTCGACGGTGTGGCCCGCGGCGCTTGTCACCCGCGCCCTGAGCCTGGGGTCGATCGCGATCAGCACCGCCGGTGGCCTCGACGTCGCCGGGATCGCGCCGATCCTGGCGGGGGCGTTGGTGTCGGGGCTCGTGTGCTGGGCGGCGCTGGCCCTGGCCGCCCGGCGGCGGGAGTGACCCCGCCCGTGCGTGGCCGCCGCCCGGCAGTGGGCCGGCGGCGGCCGTACCTCGCGCCACGGAGCCCGCATGGGGAGGCCATGGGGAGCGCTCCCCGTGTTGAACTGCCCGTTCGAGTCGTCCAGGGATATACGTCTCCGTTATGTTTACTCCGGTGCCGCTCCCAGGCGATGTGACAGCACGTTCCCGACGGCGATGCACAACAGGTGTGCGGCGTCCCGATCAGGACACGTAAGGAGACTGCCCGTGGCTCTGCCCTGGATCGAGATCGTCGAGTGCCTCGACCCCGACCCCCAGCTCGTCCTGTGGCGCTACCCCGACCCGGACGGCCGCATCAAGAACGGTGCCCAGCTCGTCGTGCGCGAGAACCAGGCGGCGCTGGTCCTGTCCCGCGGCCAGGCCTCGGGCATCCACCTGCCGGCGCCTACCCGGTGCTCACCATCCGTGACCTCGAGGTCCAGCTGCGCGACTTCATCGCCGCGAAGTTCGGTGAGATCCTCGCCACCCAGGGCTTGTCGGTCATGGATGTCTCAGCCAACCTCTCGGCGGTCAACGCCCGCCTGGCGCCCGCAGTCGCCCCATACTTCGAGGACCTGGGGGTGAGCGTCACCCAGTTCACGATCGCCTTGGTGACCCTGCCCGACGAGGTCAACGAGTACATCGAGCACGCCCGCGACACCGAGGTGAGCACGGAGACCAAGGTCTGCCCCGGCTGCGGTGCCGGACGGTCGGAGGCTCACGGCGTGGCCGAGTGCCGGTACTGCGGCTACGTCTTCATCGCGCCCCTGGCCGGTCCGACCGCCCGGCGCGAGCCCTGAGCGTCCAACCCCACACCACTGATTCCAGTGGCCCCGCACCACAGGGCCGGGAGGAGAACCCACCCATGAGCAACACCTTCAACCAGTTCGAAGCCCTGCGCGCCCGCATGGACGTCTTCCTGGGCAAGCTCGAGCAGCGCGGCCAGGATGTCGGCGCCGAGGCCCTGGCCACCGCCCGCGACATGAAGCGCTCGGACCCCGAGGAGTTCCGCCGGTCCTTCGCCGCTTTCCACTCGGGCATCACCGCCCAGCTGATGACCCTGGTCGCCAAGGCGGAGGCGGCCTTCGAGGAGCACTTCGCCAGGTTCGAGGACATGGAGGACGACGACGTCGAGCAGGGGTACGCCGCCCTGGAAGAGCGGATGGAGGCCTGGGCGGAGAAGATGACCTGGCGGGCCGAGCACGTCTTCGACGATCTAGCCGACGACGACGCCCAGGCCACTTGGGACGCCGCCGTCGCCGAGTGGAAGTCCCTGGCCAGCCGCTTCACCTGCCCCCAGTGCTCGGCGCCCGTGCCGGTCCCCGAGCTCTACACGGTCTCGGTCTACCTGCCCTGCCAGGGCTGTGGCACCCAGGTGACCTTCACCCCCTCCGAGACGATGCAGAGCGCTGTCATCGCCGCCGAGTCGATCGCCGAGGCCAAGGCCCGCCCCTACCAGCAGGCCTACGAGGTCGGCTTCGAGGACCCCCAGGTCCTCTTCCCGGAGTGGCTGGCCAACCTCGCCCGCTCCAAGGCCGTCGAGCAGGCCGAGCTCGAGGCCCTCGTGCCGATGGTCGCCGCCAAGAAGTTCGCCGCGACCCTCGACGCCCTCAGCGAGCACAAGGACCACCCGGACGACTCCGTCAACCTCAAGTTCTACCCCAACAACGTGCCGTGGGACTTCCAGCAGGTGCGCCTGGCCTACTACGGGGCGCTGGCCGAGCTGGCCGGGGCGATCGGCCAGCTGCGCGCCCAGGGTCAGCCGCGGGCGGCCGACCTCGTGCGCGGCATGGTGCCCGCCTTCGCCCGCCCCGGCTGCGAGGTCGCCGCCGCGGTGGCCAACGACACCTACACCGAGGCGCTCATCCGGCCCTACTTGGAGCACGCTGCCACCCTCAACGACCTCGCCGACGAGTACGGCAAGCCGATCGTCATTCACTGACTCGGGCTGCCGTCCGCGCAGACCGTTCCACCCAACACAACCCATTGAAAGGACAACTTGAGAGGGCAACCCATGTTCGGAAAGATGTTCAAGAAGGCCACCGACGCCGCCTCCCAGGTCGCCGGCTCGACAGAGGTCGAGTTCAGCGAGGAGGCCGGCGAGGGCGAGGTCGGCGTCGAGGTCCGCGTCTCCGGCCGCGGCCTGGCCTCGGCCGCCCGCGGGCTGGGCGGGGCGGCGCGCCGGATGAGCAACGCCGTGCGCGGCGTGGAGGAGGTCGACTGGATCCACCACGCCTTCCCTTACTCCTACGAGCTGGAGCTCTTCGACGAGGACGCCCGCGACATCCGCCGTCCCCAGCCCCCGGCCGGGCTCGACCCCGCCGCCTTCCAGTACGCCGACACCTGGTACAACATCTGGGCGCCGGTGCGCGACGGCCACATCGCCCCGGTCTCCGCCGTCGATGCGGGGGACGTGGCGGGGGCCAACGCCGCCGTCACCCAGTGGAAGCAGAACATCGAGGCGGCCAACACCGCCCAGGCCCAGCTCGGCGACTTCCGGGGGGCGCGCACCCTTGTCATGGCCAACTCCGACGTCTACTCGACGCTCGAGGCGATGGTCTCCCTCGTGCAGGAGTACATCGGGGCGCGCCTCCAGGCAGGCCCTTCCGAGGACCTCGCCTTCGAGGCGATCGAACGGGTCCTGTCCATCCACATGACGATGAACGAGTCCCTGGCCACCTTCTACGCCGACCCCACGGGCGCGGCGGCCGCGGCGGGCGGGGACCCGGCCGCCGGGTCGCAGGCCTCACGGCTCAAGACCGACCGGGACTTCTACGTCGAGTGCGCCGCGGTCATGGCGGCGGCGCAGGAGGCCGGTGTCGACCCCAGCGGCTATCTGGAGTCCAACTACCAGGTGACGAGCACCCAGGTGGCCGGCGCGGGCGTGCAGTGGATGCAGGACCTGCGCAACGCCAGCCAGCTCATCACCCTCCAGCAGGCCAAGCAGAAGGAGTTCGCCGCGGTCTTCGCCCAGCAGATGGGGCCGGGCATCGCCGACGACATCGTCTTCTGACGGCGCTGCGCGGGCCGGTCTCGTCCGGTCCTGCCGTCCTCTGGTTCGTATCTTCTGCGCCGTGTTCGCACTCTCGGGGTGTGGTCACGGCACGCAAGGTACGAACGCGTTGGGGGGCGGGTAAAGCCGTCCCCCAACTGTGCGCCTCAGACCTCGGCAGAAGGTGAGTCCGCCTGGTGCGTCCCCCCTGAGTCCGCTGCCCGGGCCCGGCGCAGGGACTCCCAGTGGGCGAGGCGCTCGGAGATGCGCCGCTCGTGGCCATGGGTGGTCGGCTCATAGAAGCGCTCGCGCTGACCGGGCGGCGGGTAGCCCTGCGGAAAGTAGTCCGCCCCGGAGAAGCCGTCGGCGGCATCCGGGTCATACTGGTAGCCCCGGCCATAGCCGAGCTCCTTCATGAGGCGGGTCGGGGCGTTGAGGATATGCGCCGGCGGGGCGAGCGAACCCGTGCGAGCGGCGGCCGCCCTGGCCCGGCTCAGCGCCCGGTACAGAGCCACCGACTTCGGTGCCGTGGCGAGGTGGACGACCGCCTGCGCGATGGCGAGCTCGCCCTCGGGGGAGCCGAGCCGCTCGTAGGCCTCCCAGGCGGCCAGCGTGATCTGCAACGCGCCGGGGTCGGCCATCCCGACATCCTCGCTGGCGAAGCGCACCACCCGCCGGGCCACATACAGCGGGTCCTCCCCGCCCTCGAGCATGCGGGCCAGCCAGTACAGCGCCGCGTCCGGGTCGCTGCCCCGCAGTGACTTGTGGAGCGCCGAGATGAGGTTGTAGTGCTCCTCCCCGGACTTGTCGTACAGCGGGGCTCGCGACGTGACGACAGCCACCAGGTCCTCAACGTCGATGAGACCGGGGCGCGGCCGCTCCCCGTCGGCGGCGTAGGACAGGACCTGCTCGACCATGCCCAGCAGGTAGCGGCCGTCGCCGTCGGCCATGTCGATGAGCCGCGAGCGAGCGGGGCCGGTCAGGGGCAGCCGGTGCCCGACGAGAGCCTCAGCCCGGTCCATCAGCTCGCCCAAGGCCGCCTCGTCCAGGCGGTGAAGGACCATGACCTGGCAGCGGGACAGCAGCGCCCCGTTGAGCTCGAAGCTGGGGTTCTCCGTTGTGGCGCCGACGAGCACGACCGTGCCGTCCTCGACATAAGGCAGGAAGGAGTCCTGCTGGGCGCGGTTGAAGCGGTGGATCTCGTCGACGAACAGGAGCGTGCCCCGGCCGATCTCGCGTCCACGGGCGGCGGCGGCGAAGACCTTGCGGAGTTCGGCCACGCCTGAGAAGGTCGCCGACACCGACTCGAAGTCCATTCCGGTGCGCGCCGCCAGCAGGCGTGCGATGGTCGTCTTGCCGCAACCCGGCGGGCCCCACAGGATGATCGAGAACAGCCGACCGGCGTCGATCATGCGGCCCAGCGGCGCGTCCGGGGCGAGCAGGTGGCCCTGGCCGACGACGTCCTCCAGCCGCTGCGGGCGGAGCCGATCCGCCAGGGGACGCGTCGGATCGTCGACCGGCGCCCCAGCAGCCGCCTCAAAGAGCGACGGCGAGTCCTGGAAATCCATGGTGCGAGCCTACGCACCGGCGGCGACACGCAGCGGCGGCCGCCGGGTGGCGGTCCGGTCAAGTCCCGCGTCGTTGTCCGGTTCGTACCTTGTGCGCTGTGTTCGCACTTTCAAGGTGCGGTCGCAGGACCGAAGGTACGAAGGCGGTGGGGGTGCGGGGGCGCAGGGTGAGGTCTCGCCACCGAAGGTACGAACGCGGCCCCAGCGGCGCCGCCGCGGGCGGGGACGACTGCTCAGGCGGGCTCGCCCCGGGAACCGTCGATCTCGAGCAGGTCGTCGACGTCGGGGATCATGCGGGCCGTCGCGGCGCGGATCGGGCGGGCCGACCCCAACCCGATGGCCAGTGCCGTCGAGGCGAAGACCACGAGGCTGAGGAAGCCGCCCTGGGAGCCCATGAGGTCGACCATCCTTCCCGTCACCAGGTTGGAGACCGCCATCCCGATCACGAACATGGCTCCGAGCAGCGCCATGGCCTCGGTGAAGCGGGAGGCGGGAGTCATGAGGATGAGGAGCTGGTTGACGTTGACCACTGTCGGTGCCTGCGCCAGGCCGGCCACGGCCAGGACCACCGCTGCCTGCTCGAGGGAGTCGACCCACAGCAGCGCCGAGGAACCGGCCATGACGACAACCATGCCCACGTAGAAGCGCACCCACAGCGGTGATCTCCAGGCCCGCGCCCCGTAGCCCAAGGCGCCGAGCATCGAGGCCCCGGAGAAGCAGGCGATGACCAAGCCCGCTGTGCCCGACCGGCCCAGCTCGGTGGCCAGGGCGACGACGGACACGTTCGTGGCGGCGATGAGGGCCCCGTAGGCGACGGTGATCGCCAGCAGGGAGACGTAGCCGACGGTGAACATCCGCACCGGCGCCCCTGTGACCTGGCCGGTCAGCCGGCGCCGTCGGCGCGTGCGGCCGGATGCCGCAGGCTCGATGCTGGAGTCGAGGAGGAACCCGATGATGGCCAGGACGATTGCCGCCGCGGCCGCGGCCAGGGGCGCGAGCATCGCCACGCTCGTGGCCAGGATCGTCGCCAGGGGGTTGCCGATGACCCACATCATCTCCTCCAGAATGGAGGTCAGTGACAGCGCCGAGTTGAGCTGACCGGGGCGGTCGGCCAGGACGTGGCGCCAGCGGGCTCGCAGCATCGAGGAGAAGGGCACCGAGGTTCCCAGCAGGACGCCCGCGGCGATGACGGCCCCCGGGGGCAGGCGCCAGGCCAGGGCCGCGCTCATGAGGATGATCGAGGTGATCCACAGTGCCGCCACCGGTAGCCCGACCCGCCGCTGCCCGTGTGCGTCGATGAGCCGACCCACCACCGGCCCGGTCACCGCGGAGGTCAGGGCCATGACGGCGGAGACGGTGCCGGCCAGTGTGTAGGAGCCGTAGCCGTCGCGGATGCCGATAAGCAGTCCCATCCCCAGCAGCGGCAGCGGGAACTGCCCGACGACGCCGAAGACGGCGGAACGGGCGACATGCGGCATGCCTAGCAGCGAGGCGTAGACGCGCAGGCCGGACTCGGGCACGGCGGGCTCCTTGCGACAGCGGGATGGGGTGACCGGCCCACGGTAGTCCTCGCCGTGGTCGGTGTCGCGGGGAGCGGAGGTGATCTGCGCTGCCGGCACCGGGATGCCTGCCCGGAGCATGATCTCGTGCTCCAGAAGGTCACGGCCTGACCCGCTCCGGCGGTGGCGGGCCGCAGGCACCCAGGCCCGCTCGCGCCCCGCCATCGCCGGGGGCTGTGCCGGGCGCCTCAGTCCTGCCCGCGCTTGACCGCCTCGAGCATGAGGGTGGCCACGTCGGTGACCCGCACCTGGCTGTCCTGGCCGGCCACGCCGTCGGAGAGCATGGTCGTGCAGAAGGGGCAGGCCGTGGCCACGACCTGTGCGCCGGTGCCCACCGCCTCACGGGCGCGCTCGACGGCGATGCGGGTGCCGATCGACTCCTCCATGAAGGCCCGCGCCCCACCCCCGCCGCAGCACAGGGCGCGTTCGCGGCTGCGCGGCATCTCGACGGCGGTGGCGCCCGTGGCCTCGAGCAGCTCGCGCGGGGCCGTGTAGACCTGGTTGTGGCGCCCCAGGTAGCAGGCGTCGTGGTAGGTGACGGTCGGCGCCGCGCCTGCCGCCCCCACCGTCGGCTGCGGCGAAGGGACGGCCCCGGCCGGCGGCGCGACGGGCCGCAGCCGGCCCTCGCGCACGAGGGTGTTGAGCAGCTGGGTGTGGTGGAGGACCTCGTAGTGGCCGCCGACCTGCGGGTACTCGCGGGCCAGGGTGTTGAAGCAGTGTGCGCAGGTCACGACGATCCGCCGCACCCCGGCCTCGTCGAGGGTCTCGATGTTCTGGGCGGCCAGGGTCTGGAAGAGGATCTCGTTGCCGGCGCGCCGGGCCGGGTCCCCGGTGCAGGTCTCGGCGTCGCCGAGCACCGCGAAGCTCACCCCGGCGGTGTCCAGCAGCTCGGCCACCGCCCGGGTCGTCTTCTTGGCCCGGTCCTCATAGGCGCCGGCGCAGCCCACCCACAGCAGGTAGTCGACCTCCTCGGCCGACTCGACGTCGACACCGACGACCGGCACCTCGATGTCGAGGCCCTTGGCCCACTCCATGCGCTTGCGCGGCGCCAGCCCCCAGGGATTGCCCTTGGACTCCATCTTGCGGAACATCTGGCCCAGCTCCTTGGGGAAGGCCGAGGCCATGAGGACCTGCTCGCGGCGGATGTCGACGAGGTGGTCGACGTGCTCGATGTCGACGGGGCACTGGTCGACGCAGGCCCCGCAGGTCGTGCAGGACCACAGGACCTCGGGGGGAATGACCTCCCCGGCCAGGGGCGCCGGACGCGTGGCGACGCCGGTATCCGAGGGGGCGGCCTGGGCCGCCAGGAGCGCGCCGAGGACGTCGGCGGTGTGCGCGCTACCGGGGGCCTGCCCCGCCGAGGCGCCCAGGGCGAGCCCGTCGCGCATCCCCACGAGCCGGCCCACGGGCCCGGCGGCACGCCGGGTGGTGAGCTCCTCGTCGGTGACCTCCTCGGGCTCGACACCCAGCGCCTGGGCGGCGCGCAGGTAGGGGGCGGCCGCGGCGTGGTGGTCGCGCAGCGCCATGACGAGGAGCTTGGGGCTCAGCGGCTTGCCGGTGTTCCACGCCGGGCACAGGTCCTGGCAGCGCCCGCACTCGGTGCAGGTGGAGAAGTCGAGCAGGCCCTTCCACGTGAAGTCCTCGATCCGGCTGACCCCCAGACGCAGCTCGGTGCCGTCCTCCTCGGCGGACTCCATCGCCGCCTCCAGGTCATCGAGGCTTTGGGCAGACAGTGTCGTTGGCCCCTCGGGCCCGTCGAAGACGAGGGGCTGGAGGGGGCCCAGCGCCTTGGAGCCGTCGGTCTCGCGGCGCGCGTAGATGGTGACGAAGGCCAGGAAGCGGTGCCAGGCCACGCCCATGGAGGGCTGGAGGCCGACGACGACGAACCAGGTCATCGAGATGACGACCTTGACCGTGGCTACGACCGTGATGGCGATGGCCAGCGATTCGGCCCCCAGGGGCTCCAGGAGCGGACCGGTCCAGGCGGTCAGCGGGAAGTGCGTCCAGTCGGCCAGGGCGCGGGCCCCCGGGTCCCCGGAGACGGCCAGCTGGGCGTGCTCCAGCATCCGCAGCGCCAGGACGCAGGCGACGACACCGGCCACCACGCCCTCGACAAAGTGCGCCTGCCAGGCGGTCGAGCCGGAGAAGCGGGGCGTGCGCGGGCTCCTGGGTCCCGGCTCGGACGGGGGGAAGGGGGGCTGCGCCGCGCCGCGGCGGGTCAGGCGACGGCGCACGGCGACCAGCCCCAGGATGCCGGCCAGGCTCGTCCAGGCGATGATCTCGACGATCCAGGCCCACCACGCCTGGTGGCCCAGCCACGGCAGCTCGAAGAAGGAATCGCCCAGCACCTGGCCGTACCCGGTGACCAGGGTGAGGAACAGCAGCGGGAAGCTGACCATGACCAGCCAGTGGGCGACCCGGATCCACGGCCGGTTCTTGAAGGCGGAGTGGTTGAGGGTCGAGGACAGGGACAGCCACACGCGGCGCGCCACCGGGCGCACCCGCTGGGGCGCCGGCCGTCCCACCCGCATGCGGTTGACGATCGTGCAACAGGCGCGCGCGAAGACGGCAACGCCCACCACAGTGGTGAGCACGACGATAACGACGCAGACGGCGTGCACGATCGCGAGCGGGCTCATGGCGCCAGCCTAGACGAGTGGCCCGATGAGGCGGCGCTGGTGGTCGCGGGGCTTCGGGAGGCGTCGGGCGGGGCGCGCGGTGAGCCCGGGTGGGGTGCGGGTCGGGACCGCGAGACGCACGCCGGGCCCGCGGCCGCGGGCTACGCCTTGATCGCCCCGCGCGCGCCGAAGCGGGCGCTCAGCGCACTGCGGTCGTACCAAGTCGCGGCCTGGCGCAGCGCGAGCTCGCGGGTCAGCGAGATGAGCGCGCCGGAGACGACGGCGAAGACAACGACCTCCGCGATCCCGGCGGTGAGCAGCTCGTCCTGGTCCTTGGGCGTGGCCCTACCGGTGACCGCCTTCCACCCGGTGGAGACGATCTTGTCGGCGACGAAGCCGGCGGCGACCATGGTCAGCGCCGAGGTGGCGGTCCAGGCGAGGTTCTTGGTGGGCATGGCATCTCCGATTCTGTAGGGGGCCGGCCGTCGGGGCCGGGCAGCGTCATGCGTACGGCACGATCATGCACCACCGCCCCCACATCCCGAGATCGGGACATATGGCACCTCGAGTTCGGGACATATGACACCCCGAGATCGGTGGCGCCCGGAGTGCCGACGGCGCCAGAGTGCAGGGACTTGACCGGGGGCGCCGGGCCCACTCCGGCTACACTGGCCCCGCACGACAGGGGAGCGCAGACCCCGGGGCGCCGCACGGCGGCCGGGACACGCGCTGAGAGTGCGGGAGACCGCAGACCCTCGAACCTGATCCGGCTAGCACCGGCGAAGGAAGTCGAGTCTCCCCGGGAGCGCCCCGGGCCCTCCGCTGACCAGGAGGAATGATGACCATCTCGCTGACCGGGCGGAGCCCGGCACACTCCCGTCCAACGACGTCGGGCACGCACCGCACGAGCCCGCCCGCCCTCCGGCTCCCGGCACTCAGCCCGCCGACGGCTCGGCGCACGCGCCCCGGCCGGCCGCTGGCATTCCCGGCGCTCAGCCGCCGCAGCCTCCTGGTCGGGGCGGGGGCCACCGCCGCAGGACTGGCGCTGGCCGCCTGCGGCTCCTCGGGCGGCTCGAAGGACACCGTCACCGTCGTCACCCACGACTCCTTCACCCTGCCGGAGGATCTCATCGCCGCCTTCGAGCAGGACACCGGCCTCACGCTGTCGATCGTCGCCTCGGGTGACGGCGGCGAGCTCGTCAACAAGCTCGTCCTGACCAAGGACGCCCCCTTGGGTGACGCCGTCTTCGGCGTCGACAACTCCTTCGCCTCACGGGTCCTCACCGAGGGCGTCATCGACGGCTCGGCCGAGGTCACCCTGCCCGAGGGCGCCGACCAGTACGTCGTCGACGGCACCCCGGCCCTGGCCCCCATCGACTTCGGCGAGGTGTGCGTCAATGTCGACACCGCCTGGTTCTCGGTGTCCGGCCTCACCCCGCCCGCGAGCTTCGAGGACCTGCTCAAACCCGAGTACGCGAACTTCTTCGTGGCCATCAACCCGACCACCTCCTCCACCGGCATGTCCTTCCTGCTGGCCACGATCGGGCACTTCGGGGTGGCGGGCTTCGCCGAGTACTGGAAGGGCCTCGTGGCTAACGGCACCCGGATCGACGAGGGCTGGTCGGATGCCTACTACACCGATTTCACGGCCGGCGGCGAGGGCGGCGCCTACCCGGTCGTCGTGTCCTACTCGTCCTCCCCGGCCTCGACCCTGACCGAGGACGGCACGGTCTCGACCACCGCCGCTCTGCACTCCACGGCCACCCGGCAGGTCGAGTACGCCGGCGTCCTGGCGGGCGCCGCCAACCCCGAGGGCGGCCGGGCCTTCGTCGAGTGGATGCTGTCGACCGAGGTGCAGACCGCTATCCCCGAGAACATGTACATGTACCCCGTCAACCCCGAGGCGCCGGTGCCCGAGGACATCGAGCGCTTCGGCGCCCCCTCGCAGCAGCCGATCGTCGTTGACGCCGCCGCGATCGCCACCAACCGAGAGTCCTGGCTGGCGACCTGGTCCGAGGCCGTCGGGGCGTGAGTGCCCCCGACGACGGCGGCCGCCGGGACGGCGGGCGTGCCGACGACGACGGCGGTCGCCCCGGCGGTGGCCCCAACGGTTCCGGTGCCGCCAGACACCGGTCCGCTCGACACGGGTCCGCTCGACGCCGGCCCGCCGGGCCCCGCGCCTCGACCGGCCAGCGGGTCGGCTGGGCGCTGGCGGCCGGGCTGCCCCTCGTCTTCCTCGCTGTTCTCTTCGCCTGGCCGGTCACCACCCTCGTCCTGCGCGGCCTGGCCCCCGACGGCGCCCTCGACCTGTCCGGCGCCGTCGAGGTCCTCACCCGCCCGAGGACCCGACGCGTCGTCGGTCAGACCCTCCTTCAGGCCACCGCGGGCACCGCCGTGTGCCTCATCCTGGGCGTTCCCGGGGCTGCCATCCTCTACCGGCGTGCCTTCCCGGGCCGCGACCTGCTGCGGGGCCTGGTCATCGTGCCCTTCGTCCTGCCCAGCGTCGTCGTCGGTCTGGCCTTCCACGCACTCGTCACGACCGGCGGGCTCCTGGGCGGCAGGTTCCTGGGGCTCAGCCTCGACGGTTCGACGGTCGTGGTCGTGGCCGCCCTGGCCTTCTTCAACTACGGGTTGGTCGTGCGCACCGTCGGCACGATGTGGTCCCGCCTCGACCCGCGCGCCGTCGAGGCCGCCCGGGCCCTGGGGGCCTCCCCGTGGCGGGCCTTCCTCACCGTCACCCTGCCCAGCCTCACCCCCGCCATCGCCTCGGCGGGGGCCCTGACCTTCCTGTTCTGCGCCACCGCCTACGGGGTGGTCCTCGTCCTGGGCGGCACGGGAGCCGGGACCATCGAGACCGAGATCTACACGCTGACCGCCCAGTACCTCGACCTGCGGGCGGCCGCCGTCCTCAGCCTCGTCCAGCTCGGCGTCGTCGCCGTCGGCCTGTGGACCACCGAGCGCGCCCGGCGCGCGGGCCAGGTGCGGCTGGCGCTGCGGGTCGACGTGCCCGCCACGCCCCTGCGCCGAGGGGACCTGCCGGCGCTCGCCCTGACGCTGGCCACCGTCCTCATCCTGCTGGCCGGGCCGGTGGCCATGCTCGTGGCGCGCTCGCTGCGCCGCGCCGGGCGGTGGACGGTCGCCAACTACACCGACCTGTCGACCACCGGAGGGCGCAACGCCCTTGTCGTCACGGTCTGGGAGGCGGCCGCCAACTCCCTGCGCGTGGCCCTGGTCGCCGCCGCCATCGCGCTCCTGATCGGCGGGGCGGTCAGCCTCCTCGTCTCCCGCGCCCCGCGGTCGCCGCTGCTCGCCCGCTGTCTGGAACTGGTCGACTCGGTGTTCATGCTCCCGTTGGGCGTCTCGGCGGTGACGGTCGGTTTCGGCTTCCTCATCACCCTCACACGCCCCCCGCTGGCGCTGACCCGCTCGTGGTGGATCCTGCCGCTGGCCCAGGCTGTGGTCGCGGTGCCGCTGGTCGTGCGCACCCTCCTGCCTGCCCTGCGCGCCATCGACCCGCGGCAGCGGGAGGTGGCCGCCGCCCTGGGCGCCGGGCCCGGCCGGGTCCTGGCCACCGTCGACGGGCCGCACCTCCTGCGCGCCGGAGGGCTGGCCGCCGGCCTCGCCCTGGCCACGAGCCTGGGGGAGTTCGGGGCGACGTCCTTCCTGGCCCGCCCCCAGACGCCGACCCTGCCGGTGGTCGTCTACCGGCTCATCGGCTCCCCGGGGGCGCAGAACCAGGGCATGGGACTGGCCGCGGGCGTCGTCCTGGCCCTGGGGGCCGCGGGGATCATGCTGGCCTGCGAGTGGCTGCAGACCGCGTGGAACCGTCCGGCGGCCCACCCCGACGGTCCCGGCCGACGACGCCGACCAGCGGTGGGTCCGACGAGGCCGCCGGCCCCCGCACCCGACGCCGCCCGGCGGCACGACACCGGGCTCGACCCGGCCCGACGGGCCCCGAGGATGAGGAGGAGCGATGAGTGAGGGACTGAGCCTGCGCGGGCTGACCGTCGTCTACCCCGGGACGACCGCCGTCGACGCGGTCGACCTCGACGTGGCCGACGGCGAGGTCGTCGCCCTCCTGGGCGCCTCTGGCTCGGGCAAGTCCTCCCTGCTGCGCGCCGTCGCCGGCCTGGAGGACGTGGCCGCCGGTCAGGTGCGCTGGGCCGGGCGCGACGTCGTGAGCGTCCCGGTACACCGGCGCGGCTTCGGCCTCATGTTCCAAGATGGTCAGCTCTTCCCCTTCCGGGATGTCGGGGGCAATGTCGCCTACGGCCTGGCCGGGATGCCGCGCGCTGCCAGGGCGGCGATGGTCGAACGGATGCTCGGCCTGGTCGGGCTGCCGGGCTTCGAAGGGCGCGCGATCACGACCTTGTCGGGCGGGCAGGCCCAACGGGTGGCCCTGGCCAGGGCGCTGGCCCCCCGCCCCCGCCTGCTCCTGCTCGACGAGCCCCTCAGCGCCCTGGACCGGGCGCTGCGCGAGCAGCTCGCGGTCGACGTGCGCGCCATCCTGCGCGAGCAGGGCACGACCGCCCTCTACGTCACCCATGACCAGGACGAGGCGATGACGGTGGCCGACAGGATCGGCGTGATGGAGGCCGGCCGGTTGGCGCGTCTCGACACCCCCGACGGCCTGTGGTCCGACCCGCGCAGCGCCTATGTGGCGCGCTTCCTCGGCTTCGGGCCCCTGCTGGGGCGCGACGAGGTGCTCGCGCTCGGTTGGGGCGAGGCGTGGGCGAGCGCCGGGACCCGTTCAGGTGCGGGGAGGCTGCTGGCCCTGGCTCCCGGCGCCCTGACCGCCTGCGAGCCCGGCGGGCGTCCCGCAGCGCCACTTGCCCGCGTGACCGCGGTGCGCACGCGCCGCGGCGAACGGTTCGTCGACGCCGACATGGGCGGCGTTGTTGTCACCGCCCGGTTGGACCAGGGGGCGCCACGCGGCGTGGTGGGCGAGGAGATCGCGCTGCACCTCGACGCCGCCCGCACGGCCCTCGTCCGGTGACTCACCCGGACCCGCCCCCTCGCCGAGATCGGTAGATATGGCACCTCGAGTGTCATATCTACCGATCTCGAGGTGTCATAAGTCCCGATCTCGCGGGGTCGTGGCGCAGCCGGTGAGGTCGCATGCGTGGACCCGATGGGGCGGCCTCCCCATCGAGCGCCCCATCCGTTATGTCGTCGGCTGCGCCATGTGTCAGCATCGTCCGGGCGGCGATGCCGCCGCACGCCGCCGGGTGGCTCACGAGCTCCGGCCGGCGGCGAGGACGAGAGGAGATGCGATGAGCGCACAGCCGAAGGTCACGATCGCCAGAGTGGAGGCCTGGCTCAAGAGCGAGGACCTCAACTACGAGCTGGACGAGGACGGCGATGTCCTGACCGGCTTCGAGAACTGCATGGTGAGCATCATCGACCGCGGGGGCGACTTCCTGTCGGTCGCCACGACCTGGCGGGGCGACCTGGGTGAGGCCGAGGCGGCCGCGCTGCGCGTCGAGGTCGACGAGCACAACCACAGCAAGTACGGGCCCCGCGCGGCGGTGTGCATGACCGACGACGGCCCCATGCTCAGCGCTGACATGAGCGCGGTGACCACCGAGGGCATGAGCGATGCCCAGCTGGGCGACTTCCTGGGCATGGCCTTCGCCACGGTGCTCAGTTTCTACGCGGAGGTCGAGGAGAGCTACCCGGCCCTGGTCACTTGGACGGAGGAGGACTGACATGGCGTGGTGGAACAAGCCCGCAGCGGGGCAGACCCCGAAGGTCACCGTCGAGCGCATCGCCGCCTGGTTCGACAAGAACGACCTCAACTACGACCGGCACGAGTCCGGTGAGGCGATCATCAGCGGCTTCGGGGAGTACGGCTACGTCGTCGCCATCCCGGAGACCACGATGCTTCAGGTCCACGCCCGTTTCTACACCAACCTGGCCGACGACGAGGCCACCCGCGCCCAGCTGCGCGAGCTCGTCAACGAGATCAACACCTCCCAGGTCATGCCGACCCTGAGCACCTTCACCGACGAGGACGGCGCCCAGCTCTCGGCCGACATCGTGGCCTCGATCACCGAGGGCCTCAACGACGAGCAGCTCGAGGACCTGCTCGACACGGCGGCGCATATCGTGCTGCGCACCTTCGAGGAGATCGGCGAGACGCTGGGCATCGAGCCGGCCGACGACGAGGACGACGAGTGATGGGTGGCGCAACCCCGTGAGCACTGACACCGCGGTGCCGGGACAGTCGGCATTCCAGGTCGACCTGCGCGGCATGGTCGACCTGCTGTCCCGGCACCTCTACTCCGGCCCTCGCGTCTACGTGCGAGAGCTGCTGCAGAACGCCGTCGACGCCGTCGCGGCCCGTCAGGCGATCGAGCCGGGCTGCGCACGGCGCGTCGTCCTCACGGTGGGGGAGGGCACCCTGTCCTGCCGCGACACCGGCATCGGTCTGACCCTGGCGGAGGCCTCGAGCCTGCTGTCGACCATCGGCGCGTCCTCCAAGCGCGACGAGCTCGGGCTGGCGCGCGGCGACTACCTGGGCCAGTTCGGCATCGGGTTGCTGTCGTGCTTCATGGTCAGCCCCGAGATCGTCGTGCGCTCCCTGTCGGCCCGGCCCGATGCGCCCGGCACGACGGCGAGCTGGGTGGGCCGCACCGACGGGACCTACTCGGTCGAGCCGGTGTCCGATTCCGGGCGCTCCCTGGCCGAGCCCGGCACAGTCATCGAGTTGCGCTCCCTGCCGGGAGAGCCCTGGCTCGAGGCCGAGACCGTGCGCTCCCTGGTCGATGAGTTCGGCTCGCTGCTGCCCATCGACGTCGAGGTGCGCGCCGCCGACGGCGTGACCTATCACGGCGGGGCCTGCGGGCCCTGGGAGATGAGCCGTCACGAGGCGCGCGACTGGTGCGTCGAGGAGCTGGGGGCCCAGCCCTTCGACCTCATCGACCTGGCGGTGCCCGTCTCGGGCCTCCAGGGCGTGGCCGTCGTCGTTGCCCAGGCCCACCCGACGGCGACCGCCCACCACACCGCCTATGTCAAGCGGATGCTCGTGTCCCGCTCGGCCGAGGACCTGGCCCCGCCGTGGGCCTACTTCGTGCGGGTGGTGGCCAACTCCGACCACCTGCGTCTGACCGCCTCGCGCGAGCAGCTCATGGACGACGACCTGCTGGAGTCCACCCGCGAGGCCGTGGGCGACGCCGTGCGCTCCTGGTTGGAGCGTACCGCCCGCCTGGCCCCGGCCCGCTTCGCCGAGTTCGTGGCCGCTCACGCCGTGGGCCTGCGCTCGGTGGCCCTGGCCGACGACCAGATGCTCGGCCTGGTCGTGCGCCACCTGCCGGTGGAGACCACCGAGGGGGGCAGGACTCTTACCGAGCTGGCGGAGATGGCCGCCCGGGGGCGCACGGTGCGCTACACGCGCACGGTCGACCAGTACCGGGCGCTGGCCGACGTCGCCTCCTCCCAGGGTCTTGTCCTGGTCAACGCCGGCTACTCCTTCGAGGAGGAGGTCCTCGGCGCCTTCCTGGCCCGCCCCGACCTGGCCGGCGCCGACCCCGGGATCAGCCTGGTCGACCCCGGAGAGCTGCTCGAGGCCTTCACCCCCTGCTCCCCGGCGGAGGAGGCCGAGGCCGTCGACCTGCTCATGGTGGCCGCGGCGGCCATCGACTCCGAGGACTGCGAGGTCGTGCTGCGGCGCTTCGAGCCGGCGACTCTGCCGGCTCTCTACCTGCCCGACCCGGACCTGGCGGGCCGGGTCGCCGCCCGCAGCTCGCGCAAGGCGGCCTCCGGGGTGTGGGCCGAGGTGCTGGGGGTGACCGACCCCTTCGCCACCTCGAGCGTGCCGCGCCTGGTCCTCAACCGCACGAGCTCGCTCGTCGCCCGGCTCGTGGCCACTGCCACGAAGACGGGCAGGGCGGGGGCCGCGCCCGACGACACGGTCGTCCAGGTGCTGCGCGGCCTGTACATCCAGTGCCTGCTGGCCGGGCGCCAGCCGCTGGGCCCCAAGGAGCGGGCCTGGGCCAGCCAGGCCCTGACCTCACTGCTCGACGCCTCTCTTCCGCCCCTGAGCGGCTCCCGTCCCGGTACGTGACGGCGCTGGCCGCGCGTACCTCCCCCGACGAACCATGATGAAAGGGACCGCACCGTGACCACCCACGACGACGTGCTCGAGCGCCTCGCCCTGGCCCGGGCCCACTCGTGGGGCCCGGCCCGCTCCAACCTCGTGGCCGAGGCCGTGACCTGGGCCGACGCCCTGGAGGACGAGCAGCTGGCCGTTGACACCCGTCTGGCACTGGCCGAGGCCTACAACCAGGGCAACGAGGAGTGGAAGGCGCTCGCCCCCTTCGTGTGGCTGCTCGACCGCCACGCCGAGCGTCCCGACCTGTTCGACGCCAGCCGCATCCAGGAGATGAACTGGAACTACAAGTGGGCCATCCACGTGGCGGCGGACAACCCGGGCGTCTCGGTGGCCCAGCTCCGCGAGCTGCAGGCCGGGCTGGAGGAGTTCTACCGCTCCCAGGGCGCCTCGATGCACGTCGTCCACGGCGAGCGCCACCACGCCGCCGTCATGCTGGGCCTGGAGGAGGAGGCCGAGACCGAGCTCGCCGCCTGGCGGGCCACCCCGCGGGACTCGGCCTCGGACTGCGAGGGCTGCGACCCCATGCGCCAGGTCACGTGGGCCACGAGCCACGGGGACTGGGACCTGGCCGTGGCCACGGCCGTGCCGGTGCTCAACGAGGAGGTCGGCTGCGTCATCCAGCCGGCGGCGATGCAGGCGGCGGCCCTCATGGCCCTGCTCCACTCGGGTCGGCCCAAGGCGGCCTGGGACGCCCACGTGCGCTCCTACCGCAGCCTCAAGGGGCGCCCCCAGTTCCTCGGGGACATGGGCCGTCACATGGAGTACCTCGCCCTGACGGGCCGTGTCACCCGTGGCATGCGGATCCTGCGCGAGAGCCTGCCGATGTCCGACCAGTGCGAGTCCGCGGTGGTCCTCATGGGCCTGCTCACCGGTGCGAGCCTCATCCTGCGTGAGGCCGTGCGCGCCGACATGGGTCAGGAGACGCTGGGCGTCAGCGTGCCGGCCGACTCCGTGTGGTGCCCCGGGCCCGGCCTGGAGGCCGGCACGACCCTGGAGCAGGCTCACGCCGAGGTCGAGGCCTGGGCGCGTGCGGTCGCCTCCCTCTACGACGCGCGCAACGGCAACACGACCGTCTCCCAGCGGCTGGAGGACCGGCTCGGCGCCGAGCCGGTGGCCGCCCC
The DNA here is from genome assembly GCF_030524025.1 of Actinomyces sp. GTDB lineage: Bacteria > Actinomycetota > Actinomycetes > Actinomycetales > Actinomycetaceae > Actinomyces. The sequence goes on from NZ_JAUNHI010000005.1 coordinate 88,919, forward strand.
CCGGGAGGTGGCCGCCCGCGGGGCGCTGGCCGCCGCGGGGACCGAGCTGCTGGAGACCGGCGAGGAGCTGCCGGAGGGCATTTGCATCGGTGTCCAGGACGAGGAGGAAGCGGCCTCCTTCCTCGAGGGCATCACCGCCATGCCCTCGATCCTGGGGGGCTCCGAGCCGGAGCGCTCGCCCGAACCCTCCACCGAGGCCGCGGCCGCTGAGCCCGAGTCCGACCCCTACCCGGTGGTCGACCTGCGGGTGCCACAGGCTCCGCGCGACGCCGACGAGGTGCTGCGCCGCATCCATGCCTTGACGGTTCGGCCCGGGGGCAACCTGGAGTCCATGTACGTGGGCTGCCAGGCGATCGCCCGCGACCTGCTGCCCGACCCCGATCAGGACGACCCGGAGCTGGCGCTGACCGCCTGGGCGATCCTGGCGGCGACGGCGGAGATCGCCTGGGACTACGAGACCGCTGTCGAGCACCGGCTGCGCCGCAGGGCCCTGCTGCCCGAGGACGACGAGCTCGGCCTGGTCGCCAACGACCTGCGCGTCATCAAGCTCGAGCACAATGCCGACGAGCTCGCCAACCGGGTGACGGTCGCCGGCAAGCAGGAGCGGCTGGAGCGGGCCGGAGGGCTGGCCGAGCGCCTGGCGGGCGTGACTGAGGGGCTGCTGGCCGCACCCGAGGGCCGGCAGAAGGACCTTGTGCGCGCCTTCGACGCCTCGATGCTGCTCGCCGAGCTCCTGCCCGAGTTCCACGAGTACGACGGCGCCCGGGAGTCCCTCGACCAGGCACGCCGGATCAGCGGGCTGATCGCCCATCTCGTTGACCCGGCCGGCGGGGAGCTCGACGACTTCCTCGACCTGGCCCAGGCCGAGCTGGACCTGGCGCGCGGCAAGGTCTACGAGGCCTGCATCCTGGCCGATGAGGTCCTGCGCCGGCACAATCCCTGTCCGATCCTCGTGGCGGTGGGTGCGCGGCGCATCCTGGCCATGGGCTCGATAGAGGTCGAGGAGCACGACGAGACCGTCGTGCAGATGCGTGAGTGCCTCAACATCTACCTGGCCACGGGCATGACCCCGCTGACGGGGGGCGTCTTCGGCGGCCTGGCCAGCGCGCTCGGCATGTCGGGGCGCGCCCTGGAGGCGGCCGAGGTCCTCGAGACGGCGCTGGGCTCCGACGTGCCCGACACGGTGGCCGACCGGCTCCGTGCGGTTCTCGTCAGCGTCCTGGACAACCTCGACGAGGAGGAGGGCGTGCGCTCCAACGCCCTGTCCGTGGCCGAGCGCGCCCTGGACCACGGTGAGACCGACCGCGCCTCGGAGTTCCTCGTCCGCGCCGCGAACGCCGCCTACAACCTCGATGACAACACCCAGGCGGCCGCCCTGTTCCAGCGCGTGGCCGACCTGGAGGATGTCAGCGACAACGGGGGCAAGGTGCGTCGTTCCCGGCTCCTGCGCCGGGCGGCACGGGCGATCGTCGACGACAGGACCTTGGCGATGTCCCGTGCCCGGCTCGATGAGTCCCGCGCGATCATGGCCCGGGCGCGTCAGCTCATCGAGGATGTGCCGGCCTCCCGCCGCTACTCGGCGGACTACGAGATCGGCGACTGGCACGACGACATGGCCTGGATCCTGTGGCGCACCGATGAGAACGCCGAGGCCGTGGACCACTGCGAGGCCGCCTTCACCGGATACATGAGCACCAAGGACCGGGACTCTGCGGCCAGGCCCCTGACGCTGCTCGTGCGTCTCCACGCCGAGCGGGAGGACAAGGAGCAGGCGCGGGCCGCCATCGCCCGGGTGCGGGAGCTGCTCGCGCACCGCCGCTGGGAGAACCATCCTGCGCTGGCCACGGTGGCCAATATCGAGGAGTCCTTCGAGGACTGAGGCGGGCCGGGCGGTCCACCGGCCCGGTGGACCGCCCGGGAGGTGCCGCGACCCATGGGGAGAACTCCCACCTCTGCCGCGAAAAAAGGTCTGATTCACTGTGATGTCACTGTGATGTGACTGTGATGTGATTGTGAGATGCGGACACAGTCCAATGACGAGGAGACACATCGATGACGACGTCGCTCGACTGCTCAGTCGGGTGCGCGCAACGGTGGAAAGGCTGCACGACCCCCAACATGGGGCTGTCACGTGGTTCTCGGTGTCGGGTCTGCGCAGCAGGACCTACAAGGCGCAGCAGTACGCGGGCGCCCTCGGACCGAGGGTCGTTGCCGTGTCATCGATCAGCGACGGGGGTCTCCCGCGGATTTCAACTGGTCGGCCGGGTCTCCGCCCCGGGTCGAGGCGCCGTAGGATCGGTGGGGGGCGGGGCGGTCGACTCGTACTCCTTCGCGCCCGAGGACGTGTCGATGAAGGCCGTCGTTGTGGCGAAGTTCGTCGCCGAATAGGACATGAGGACATCCTCTGATCAGGGTGCGGGTCGTTCGGGGGTGTCGTCCTGGGTGCCACCACTCGACTCACGGTGCGGCGAGCCCGGCAGGGCGCATGTGACCTGCGTCTCACTGCTTGGGTGGGATCTGCGCGTCGGCGCAACGAGTCTCCGGCGTCGGACACGCCAGGGCGGTTCGCCTGGGGTGAATGACGGGACGGGAAGGCCTCCGAGGGGTGACCATAGCCCTGAGCAAGTGTGACGCTCACAACTGCACCCCGGGAGGCAACCCATGGCCATCGCCCACTCGCACCGTTTCGCCGAAGGAGACCTGCCCGTCGAGGCGGGCCGATACCGCCTGGTGGCCTCGGGATCCTGCCCGTGGTCCCGTCGCGTCCTCATCGGGCGCAGGCTCCTGGGCCTGGTCGACGCGATCCCCGTGTCGTGGTGCTACGGTCGCGGCGTCGACGGCTTCTGGGAGCTGACCGGCCCCACCGGGGAGCCCGGGATCGACCCGGCGCTCGGCGCACGCTCCATCGCCGAGGTCTACGAGGGCACGCCCGGCTACGCCCCGCCCCCGACGGTCCCGGCGCTTGTCGACATGACCTCCGGCGAGGTCGTCGTCGACGACTCCGGCACCCTCCTGTTCGACCTTGCCACCGCCTGGTGGCCCCTGCACCGCCCGGGCGCGCCCGAGCTCTACCCGGTCGAGCGCCGCAACTCCACCGACGCCTGGGACGAGTGGATCGGCGAGCACGTCAACGGCGCCCACTCCACGGCCACCCATTCGACGAACACCGAGGAGGCGGCGGCAGCCGCCAACGACGTGCTCGTGGCCTTCGACGTCATCGACACCCTCCTGGCCCGCGCCACGAAGATGGAGGCCTCCCGCGAGGCGGCCCTGACCATCCAGGACGCGCCGCCCCTGTCCGCCGTCGTGTCGATCGGCCAGTTCCTGTGCGGGGACAAGCCCACCGGCTCCGACATCCGCCTGTTCACCACCGTCCAGGCCTACGAGTACGGCGGCCGCTCCTACTATCCCGGCGGGGAGGCGCCCTCAGTGTCCTTCTGGCCCGCCCTGGCCCGCTGGTTCCGTGCCCTTGAGGGACGTCCCGGCTGGGTCGGTCCCGAGGAGCGCAGCGCCCTGGGCCTGTAGCTCGGGCGTCTCCCGCCACGCTTCGAGGGCTTTGAGGGCCCCGGGGAGAAATGGTCGACGGCGGCCCCGGCGCGCAGTACGCGCGGGGCCCGCACCGGTCTGAGAGGCGCCCCTGCCTCAGCGGGTCAGGACCGGGTTGTACAGGAGGCGGTTGGGCGTGGTCGGGCACTCCTCGCCCACGGCGCACGGGGCGATGAGCCGGTCGGCCCGCAGGTCCTCCAGGCGCGCCACGACCCGGTCGCGCAGGGTCCATGGGTCGATCGTGTTGAGGTAGATCTTCGTGCCGCCCTCGAAGCCGGCCAGGGTCGAGACCCGCCACTTGAGGGTGACGTGCCAGGGCATCGGCTGGTCGACACCGAGCGGCCGGTGGTGCCACTCCTCATTGCTGGGCACGTCCGCGCCGGTCGCCGCGTGCAGGGCGTGGACGAGGTCGGAGACGGCCTCGACCTCCTCGCGGCTCATGAGCCACGGCTCGGGCGTGGGCGAGGTGGAGTAGACCTCGAGGGTCGGGTAACGGTGACCGAAACCGGCAAAGGCCACGGCCCGGTCGTTGGAGGCCACAAGCAGCCCGTTGTAGGCCGCATAGTCCACCGCCATCTCGTTGTAGAGGTTGGGATTGGCCCGCAGGCGCTGGAGCTCGAGCTCGCTGGACACGCCGCGCTCGTCGATGGCCACCAGCTGTTTGTGCAGGTGGTCGAAGGAGGCGCCCGCCGGCCGCAACCAGTTCTGGAAGACCGCCACATAGCGCACCCACCGGTTGGCCTCGTACAGGTCGTGCATGGCGTCGACCGCCAGGCGGGTGTAGGCGCGGTGCTCCGCCGGGGTCAGCGTGCCCGAGCCGGCCAGCCCGGAGGTGTCGACGGCATCATCGGTGAAGTGCCGCCGGGCAATGATGACGTCATGGCCCCCGGCGAAGAAGGCAGCCAGGTAGCGGCGCCGGTGAGCCTCGTCCATCGAGTCCCACCCGGCGGGGTCCTGCCCTGAGGCGCGCAGCTTCGTGCGCGCCACCCGCTCGACGTGGGCCGCGCCCACCGGGTCGGCGATATAGGCCTCCATCCGCTCGCGCGCGGCGTCGGGGATCTCGTAGCCGTGGTTGGCGTGCCAGTACTCGTAGGACAGGATCTCAAAGAGGTTGGGCACGCGTCGAAACTCCGCGACGGTGCTGAACAGGTCAGTCGCGCTCACCGCGTCGATCCGCTCGAAACCGCCCCCCGGGACCGCGACGACACGGCTCTTCTCCGGCGGCGTCTCGGTGTAGTGGGCCGCGCAGAAGGCGCAGGCGCGGGTGCGCTCGGCGGGGGTGAGGTCGTGGACCTCGGCCACCGGGTGGGAGATGGGGCGGTTGCCGCGGCCGGGTACGGTCCACACCTCGGTGCCGGTGAAGGGGCTGATCTGCTTGACGGTTCCGTCGGCCATCCGGGTCAGGGGCGGGGCGGGAGGGGAGTACGGCGTGAGCATGGCCCCATTGTCACGCCGGCCCGCCCGATTCATCCGGCCGAACGCGTCACTGTGAGCCCGGAAGTCTCAGTTCCGCCCGGGGCGCCGGGCCCGCCGTGGCGTGTTCGGCGCACGCGGAAGAGGGATGGTCGTCGTGTCGGGGGAAGGTTGTAGCCTGGGAGTGGCCGCCCACCCGGTCACCTCACCGCATCCCCGTCCCGGACTTTCCCCATGACCTTTGACAATCGCGACCTCGTCCTGCGAGGGCTCCTTGTTGTCCTGCCGCGTCACCTGGAGTCCTATGTCCGTGCTCTCTTGACAGGCGGCCCGGCCGGACCGGGTCCAGTCCGGCGACGCACGGGCCCTGCACAGCAGGGCGCCGCGTCGAGGGGGCACAATCCGGCGCGAGGCAGGCTCGACCTGTGCCCGGACATCCCGGACCTGGCCGACCTGTCGACCCAGATCCGGATCCTCACCCAGCGCGGTGACGACGGGAGGTACCTGCTGCCCCTGCCCCCGGGCTTGGTGGGCAAGTTGCACGAGGTGCGGCGCTTCCGCAACGAAGCGGTTCACGGACGGACCTTCGACACGGACCATGCGTTGGCCGCACTTGTCGCGGTCAACGAGACGCTTCGACTCATCGGCGCTCCTGAGGCTCGTGCCGAGGTACGTCCCCTGATCGACGCCCTCGACACCCGTCGGGGCGCTGATCGTGACCCGCTCGGGGCGGTGTCGGTCCAGGTGCGATGCCCCGAGGTGCTCGGGTATGCCGATGCTGTGGTAGGCGGTACGGTTTCCGTGGCCCTGCGTCTGCGGACGCCCGAGTCGCCAGGAGTCGAGTGGGACGCCTCGCATGCGGTGCCCGGCTCCGAGGCGAGGCCTGTGGGCGCCGTCGACGTCACGGTGGTCATCGTCGAGGATGGTGGCGGCCGGGAGATCACGGTCCCCTGGACCACCACCTGGGAGCCCTCCGGCACTGGGGTGCGGGAACTGGCCGTGACGGCCGAGCTCGAGTTCGACCGCGCGGGCCTGCTGCAGGTCGAGCAGACCGGCCCCAGCCATGTGCGGATCGAACTGCACGGCCTCCGAGGCACGCACTCGTTGTCTCCGGTACCGGGACCCACCGTCCTGCCCCCGCGTCACTGGCGGCTCCATGACAACCGCGCCTCTGCGGGAGCCGCGCTGGCGACCTTCGTTCAACCCGGGCAGGAATCGGTTGAGGACCTCCTGGCCCAGGCCGGCGCTCGCCCGAAGGTGAGTCGCTCCGGTCCCAAGGCCCGGGCCGACGCCGTGGCACAAGCGGCGTGCGGGGTCCTGCGGCGGTGTGGGATCACCATCGAGGCCGGCGAGCCGTGGGTGCGGGCCCAGTTGGTGCGCACGGCGAGCCGGGTACTCGATGAGCGTCGGGCGGGCCCCCTGGACATTGCCGTCCTGCTGGCCGGGCTCCTCGAGCGCCTGGGCGCCGCGCCCGTGCTCCTGCTCAACCCCGACACCGTCTTCCTGGGATACCTGCGCACTCCGGCCACCGTCGCTCCACGCACCACTGCCGAGGTCACCGCTCTTGTTGAGCACGGGGAGATGGGGCTCATCGACCCGCTTATCGCGGCGCGCTCCACCGGCGCCGTGCACCCGCGACCTACGGATCGGGTCCGCGACCTGGTCCTGCCCGCCCTGGCCGAGCTGTCCCTCGTCGTGCCGATCATCGATGCACGGTCCGCAGGCGTCGTGCCCCAGCCGGCTCTGGCACGCGACCTCGACGACATCGTTATCGAAGCTGATCCCACCCCGCCCCGCGGCCCTGAGGCGATTGCCTCCGCGGGTTCCGGAGTGTCTGAGGACCGGCGAGCCTCCCGACCCGTGAGCCCCAACCGGCCTGCGGCCGCCGAGGAGGGATCTCCTCATGGACCCCTCACCGCCAGCGCACTTGACGACCTCAGGCACGAACCCGCCGGCGCGCCGCGGCCCGCCGGTGAGGAGGCCGACACCTCGTCCCTGAGTCATGAGCCGGTCCGGACCGTCCCAGGGGCGGTCGAGGCCTGGAAAACGAGCCTGCTCGACCTGTCTTTGCGCAACCCCCTCATCGACTGCACCGCGCGCCATGCCGTCGTCCTTCGCGTTCCGCCGGCGTGCGTCGGCATGCTCGAGGACATCGTCAACGACCGGCAACTCATCTCGCTGCGCCCCGAGGAGGGGGCGCCGCTCGCATCGGACGAACCCGGTGGAGCGGAGTCCGCCGCCCGAGACCTGACTGAACACCGGATCGTGCGCGTGGCCCGAACCGGCCAGACAAGCGAGCGGACCCTGGAGCACATGGCCGCCGATGCCCGCATCGCGGTCGAGAACACCGGCGCCAACAACCTCTACCTCACCGTCGGCACCCTCGTGTGGCGCACGAATGGCCGCTGCCTGAACTCCCCGCTCATCCTCATTCCCGTCACCCTGGAGCCCTCCGGCGAGCACTACAGCCTCCGACTCGACGAGATGGGCGCCTCGGCGCCCAACCACTCGCTGCTCAGGCGTTTCAGCGCGGACACCGGCATCGTGCTCGCCGGACTGCGCGAGCCCACGCCCGACGAGCACGGCATCGACATCGAGGCCACCATCGAGCGCATCCGCGACCAGCTCCGGAACTCGGGCCATGACGCGGTCGTCGAACCGAGCGTTCACCTCGGCATGTTCCGTTTCTCCACCTTCCGCATGTGGCAGGACCTGGAGGAGTCCTGGCAGACGATCACGAGCAACCCCCTGGTGGAGCGCCTCATGGGCGACCAGGCCTCCGAGGCGGGCGGCGCACCGCCTGCTCCGGCGGAGATCCCGGGCCGCACGCCAGACCGGCAGGACAGCCCGGGGCAGGGGACAGACCTCGACGCCCTTGTCGAGAGCCTGCCCCTCCCCGCGGACGCCACGCAGGCACAGGTCGTTGCCGACGCCGTCGCAGGCCGCACACTCGTCGTTGAAGGACCGCCGGGAACCGGCAAGTCCCAGACCGTCGCCAACCTCATCTTCCGTGCGTTGGCCACAGGCAGCACCGTCATGTTCGTCGCAGAGAAGCGCTCGGCGCTCGATGTCGTCGCCCACCGCCTTCAGGACGCGGGCATCGGCGACCTCCTCCTCGACCTCCACGACAACGGCATGAGGCCGGCCGAGGTCCGCGACCAGCTGTGCCCCGTCGTGAGCACGGCTGGGACCCCTGAGGTCGAGAACCCCGACGGGCTGCGAGATGAGCTCGCTGCCCTTCGAGAACGCCTCGAGGACTACCGCCGCGCGCTGCACCACCCCGGGCCAGACGGCCGATCGTTGTACGGCGCGCGCCAGGCCCTCCTGGCCCACCAAGACGAGCGGGGGCCGGCACAGGCGCAGGCGCGGTCCGCCTGGGAGACCGCCATGCGGGTCGGCGGGCTCAACGAGTTCGACGCCGCCGATCACGAGGCTCTCCTCGAGGGCTACCGATGCGCCCAGGAGCGCCTGCGCCAGGCGCTGCCCGTCGAGCTCCGCAAGACCGTCCAGGCACGCCGAGCCCGTGTGCTCCACGCCGCCGGCCCCCGGGCCGAGGAGCTTCAACATGAATTGCGCCGTCGCAGCAGGGGTCTGTCGGTCAGGGAACTCATGGGGCGCTACGGCGACCTCATCACCGCCTACACCCCCTGCCTCCTGGTCTCCCCGGACTCGGTGGCACGTTACTTCCCGCCCGACCGCCAGTACGTCGACATCGTCGTCTTCGACGAGGCCTCCCAGATCACGGTGGCCGGAGCAGTGGGTCCCATGGGACGCGGACGCTCGGTCGTCGTCATCGGTGACCCCAAGCAGATGCCGCCCGCCGCGGCCCCGGGCACTGCTGCGGCCCGCGGTGCCGACATCGAGGCGGCCGGGGCCGGTGATCAGGACTCGATCCTCGACCGGTGCCTGGAGATCGGGGTGAGGAGTCGTCGCCTGAGCTGGCACTACCGCAGCCAGAGCGAGGCCCTTATCGCCTTCTCCAACGCTCACTACTACGAGGGCGCCCTCATGTCCTTCCCCAGTCCGCTGACCGTGTCCGGGCCCGGGCAGGACGGACCCGGGGGCCACGGCATCTGCCTGAGGCGGGTCGAGGGCCACTACGTCGGTTCGGAGAAGCGCGCCAAGCACCCACGGCTCCGGTCGGGGACCAATCCCGTCGAGGCCCACCAGGTCGTCAAGGAGGTCATGAGACGCTTCGAGGCCTCCCCGCAGGCGGCACCCTCCCTGGGGGTCATCACGATGAACACCCGGCAGCGCGAGCTCATCGAGTCCTTGTTGCGCCGCGACGGCGGGAGGCGTGTGCGTGAGGCACTGGAGGCCCGCGATGGGTTGTTCGTGCGCAACCTGGAGAACGTTCAGGGTGAGGAGCGGGACACCATCCTGTTCTCCGTCGTCTTCTCAGCCAACGAGCGCGGGGATGTTCCACTCAACATCGGTTCGCTCAACCGGGTCGGCGGAGAGAGGCGGCTCAACGTCGCCATCACGAGGGCGCGCCAACAGGTCGTCGTCTTCACCAGCTTCGACCCCGAGCAGCTCCACGCCGAACGCTCGGCCCACCAGGGGGTCAAGGACCTACGCGCCTACATCGAGCACGCACGCAAGGGCAGGCCGCCCCGAGCCCGCCGCAACCGCTGGGAGGAGGTTGACCTCCACCGCAACGAGATCGCCGAGCGGCTGCGCGACGCCGGGATGACCGTCCGGATCGGAGTCGGCCACTCCTCGTTCGCAATCGACCTCGTCGTCGCGCTCCAGGGCGCCGCCGAGCACACCGGTGTGGCCGTCCTGCTCGACGGTCCGGGGTGGAGCCGGCGGCCGACCGCCACCGACCGAGACCTCCTGCCCGTGGACGTCCTGCGGACTATGGGGTGGCGGCGCGTCGAACGCATCTGGATGCCCGAGTGGATCCAGCAGGAACAAGCCGTCCTCGACCGCATCATCCGTGCGGTCGGAGGACAGCCCCTCCCCGGCGGCCAAGCGGTCGCCTCACCGAACGGTTCCACCGTCGAGGAGGCAGCGACCGATGGCCAGAAGGCCGCGTCCAAGGGCAAGACGATGCCGACGGTTGCGGTCGGTGGGCCCGAGCCGGACGGGGAGCCAGGGTCGGAGGAGAGCGCCCCGGCAACGCCGCTAGCCAGCGCCCCAGGAGGCGCCGCAGACCAGTCCACCGTCCCCGGAGCGGAGCTCCGGGCGGGACCGGTCGACTACAACCCATGGATGCCCGGTGGCGTGCACCCCACCGACGTGCTCAACCGGGCCTCGACCGACGAGGAGGCTCGCCGTCAGGTCATCAAGGTCGCCCGCGAGGTGTGCGAGCTCGAGTCCCCCATCGCCCGGCGCAGGCTCATCGTCAAGGTCTGCCGCGCCTTCGGGGTCTCACGCACGACGGCCAACCGGGAGAGGGCCGTGCGCGAGGTGCTGGGTGAGGCCTTCGCCTACGTCGATCAGCACGACTTCGTGTGGCGGAGCATGGATGACCGTGCTGTTGCGCCTCCCTACCGTCGCCACGCCTTGGACCACGTCGACTCCATCGCCGAGATTCATCCCGAGGAGCTGACCGCCCTCATGGCCGATGTTCGCGCGGTCTCACCCGAGTGGTGCTCGGCTGAGGAGCTGTGCGAGCGCGCGCTGCGTCGCCTGAGCGCCAAGAAGCGGAAGCTGAGCGCCCGGGGCGTGCGGGACGCACTCGTGGCAGCGCTGGAGCGGGCCGAGAGTGAGACTCCCTAACCCGCCGCCGGTGCCCGGTCAGTCCTCGAAGGGGCCGTAGGTGACGACGAGGTTGCCCTTGGCGGTCGTCGTCGCCTCGATGAGCCGCAAACGAGTCGGCTGCGCGTCGTCGAACAGGCGCCGACCCGTGCCGGCCACGGCCGGGTGGATGATGAGGGTGAGGGCGTCGAGCAGCCCGGCCTCGACGAGCTGGCGCACGACGCTGAGCGAGCCCTGGACGGCGATGTCGCCGCCCTCGCCGGCCTTGAGGGCGCGCACATGCTCGATGAGGTCCCCCTCGATAAGAGAGGCGTTGGACCACGTGATCTCAGCGGGCGTGAGCGTCCGGGACGCGACGTGCTTGCGCAGACCGTTGATGAAGTCGGCGAATCCCTTGTCCGGCCCGTCGTGGCCGGGCCAGTAGGAGGCCCACTCGGTGTAGGTGACCCGCCCCATGACCGCCTCGTCGATCGTCCCGATGGTGTCGGTCATGAACTGCCCGAGGTCGTCGTCGAAGGAGTCGTGCTGGAAGAGGTAGGGGTCAGAGGCCACCCCGTCGACGGAGTAGAAGAGAGCAGCGACGAGCCTGCGTGCCATGAGTATGTCCTTCCTCGCGGGAGAGTGCGTGGCTGCCGAGTCTAGAGGCCGGATCCCTCCAGCCCGCGGAGGCGTGGGGCAACCAGGACACCGAAGTTGCCCACAGAGACGTTTCGTGCACCCCTCATCCACAGGGCTCGATGGGCCCGGGTGCACGGCAACCGACGGCGCGGCCACCCTGGCCAGGCGGGCACGGTGCCCGCGGGGCGGTCCTGGCGAAGACGCCGTGCCGCCCCTCCACACCTGAGGAGGACACCATGAAGAACACCTTGCTCACCGTGCGCACGGCCCTGTCGCTGGCCCGCCCCGGTGCTCAGGAGCCCGGCGCGTCCGCCGAGCACCAGCGCGACGACGAGGCCGGGATGGCCACGGCGGAGTACGCGATCGGCACGCTGGCGGCGGCCGCCTTCGCCGGGCTGCTGCTCGCCATCATCCGCTCGGGCAGCCTGACCGGGGCGCTGCAGAGCATCATCGAGGCCGCCCTGTCCGTGGGCTGAGGCGGTCCGATGTGCACACACCTGTCCCGTCAGCCCGAAGCCCGCCGGCCGCTGCGAGGCGCCCCCGACCGGCGCGCGTGCCGTGGAGCGCCCCACCCCTGGCGGGAGCGCAGTGCCAGAGTCCGGCACACGCTGTGCTCCTCCCAGGAGGGGATGGTCACGGCCGAGCTCGCGGTGGCGATGCCGGCGGTGGTGCTCGTCCTCGTCCTCGTCCTGGCCGCCGTGTCGGCCGGCATTACCCAGCTACGGGTCGCCGACGCCGCCCGGGTGGCCGCCCGCCAGGCGGCCCTCGGGTCGGTCGAGGCCTCAAGCGCTGCCCGGCGCGTCAGTCCCGGAGTCAGTGTCAGCGTCGAGCGTGGCGAGCTGACCTGTGTGACCGTCTCCCGCCGCGTCCCCGGTCCGTTGGGAGGACTGGGGCTGACCGCGCGCAGCCGCGCATGCGCCTACACGGAGCCGGGCCCGTGACCGCCGACGGCGGGAGGCGAGCCGCGGCAGGGTCCCGGCACCCCGAGGCTGAACGGGGCTCGGGAACGGTCCTCGCCCTGGGGCTCATCGGGGTGCTGGTCGCCCTGGCGCTCGCGGTCGCCGCAATCATCCAGGCCCAGGCGGCCGCGGGTCGGGCGCGCAGCGCGGCCGACCTGGCGGCGCTGGCCGGCGCCACCGCCCTCCACTCCGTCCTGGCCCCCGCCGACCCGTGCGCGACGGCCGCCCGCGTCGCCCGCGCCAACGGCGCCGCCCTGGAGGCCTGCACCTTCCGCGGCGAGGACGTCGTCGTCGCGGTCTCGGTCGAGGCGGAGGTCCTCGGCTTCCCGCGTCAGGCCCGTGCCCAGGCCCGGGCTGGCCCGGTCGACGCCGCCGTGCCGGGCGCCGGCTGAGCGCGCCACCCCGGGAAACGGAGGGTGGAGCGGGTGGCGGTCACCATCCCGCCTCCAGGCCCAGCACCACCGGCCCCGGACCTAGCCCCAGCACCGCCGGCGCTGGCCCTGGCCCCGCATCTGGGCCCAGCACCACCGGCCCCGGAGGCGGAGGGGAGGGGGCGTCGACCTCAGGGTCGAGGCTGTCCCCTGCCTGCCCCGGCCTCGACCCCTGCCCCGCCCCGCCTCTGATCCCGGCTCCGCCCCGCGGCCCCACCCGACCCCGGAGGCGGGGACGGTGGTGCCGGGAACAGCGATTGCGAGCATCGCTGACGACAGCGGGCGGGCAGGGCATTCCAGGAAAGCAGATTTCCTGCGGAAGACATTCACTCCCGGAGCGAGGGGCAAGAATGACCCCCGATTTCCTCATCGTCCAAGGCAAGGTGGGCGCGAGAGGTGAGATCCTCGCAGGTCAGAGCCGATTTCGTATCAAAGTGATTAAAGGGGGCGAATTCATGGATTCGTTCGCTAACGTGCGGGCCGGCACCGCGAGCCTCGGCTCGCTCTGCACAGTGTGCCGTGATCATAAGGAGATACTATGCCTGTCAACTCGCAGGTCCCGAGGTCGCTCAACGACGAGCGATGGGACGAGGAGCCGGGCGGGATCGACCCGGCTGACCAGGGAGTCAACGAGGACTCCGCGGTGGACCGGGGACGCCCCCTGGTCCCCACGACACTCGGCGCTCGCCGCGCCACGCTGCTCGCACTGGGCCTGGGCGCCGTCGGCGCCGCCACGACGCTGTTGCGCCGCGGTGGCAACGGCCCTCGGGGCTCGGTCGCGCCACGATCGGGCGCGCCGGGAGCGCCGACCCCGACCGCCTCGGCGCCCGGTGGCCCCACCTCGGCCAACCCATTGCCCTCCGCACCGGGCACGACGGCGCCGACGAGCACGGCGACCGGTGCGGCGCCGTCGGACTCACCCGGTGCGGCACCCGTCGTCGCCCCGTGGCGCGCACAGGTGGTCGCCGGCGCCCAGGAGGGCGACGTCGATGACACCGCCCCGGACCTCGGCGCCGTCCTCGACGCCGAGGGTGCGGCCTGGGTGGCGGCCCTCGACGCCTCCGAGGTGTTGAGCGCCGAGGAGGAGCGGTCTATGGACGCCGCCGCCGATACCCCCGCCGCTACCCCCGGCACCCCCGACCCCGCTGACACCACTGACCCCGCCGACACCCGGGGCGCGGAGGCGCCGGCAGGCTCCGACCCGGGTGCCCCCGGAACCACCGGGACCGCGCCATCCGAGGCCCCCGTCGTGTCCGACGGCTCGACGACGAGCCCCGTGACGAGCCCCTCGACGAGCACCGGGTCGGTGCCCGCGGTCGTGTCGTCCACGGCATGGGACGCCGGTGACGGCACCGCCTTCGCACCGGCCGCCGGGCTTGGCGCCGCCGTCGCGTCCACGCCCGAGGCCGCCGCCGTCGCGCCCCTGGGCCTGGGCGGTCAGGCCGTGGTGAGCCAGGCGACGACCACGGGCTTCGCGGCCACGCGGGCCCTGGCGGTCTACCGCCGGGCGCGTCCGCAGGCGACGGTCACCGCGGTCAGTGAGCTGGCCCCCGGCCTGACCCTGCGCACCACCCCCGCCTGGCACCTGGCCCGGCGCGCCTCGACGGCCGCGACCGCCGAGATCGCCGCCGAGATCGAGGCCCGGGGCACGACCGCCTGGATCGACTGGCAGCTCAACCCCTCCCGGGTCAACGACTCGCGCGCCGAGCAGATCATCGCCACCCACTTCCCCTGGGCGGCCGTCTCCGGACCCGCGCTGACCACAGCCACCGGGGGCAAGCCCTACCTCGCGCCGCCGATGATCGCCAACTCGATCTTCATGCGGGCCCGCTTCGGCAACAGGGTCCTGGCCGATGCGGTGGCCGAGATGATGGCCGACATGGTCTATGTCCCCCTGCTGGGCAAGGCCCAGTCGATGGTGACCGGACTGGACACGATCCTGCGCACCCGTTCCCTGGGCCGCTACGCCGACCTGCTCCTGGCGGCGCTGACCGATCCGGCGCTCCTGCGCGAGCTCGACAACACCGTGTCGACGAAGAACTCCCCCAACGAGAACCTGGGCCGTGAGCTCCTCGAGCTCTACACGGTGGGCCGGGACGCCTACACCGAGGACGACGTCAAGGGCGCGACCATCATGCTCACCGGCCACGGTGTGGACTGGACGACCCGCACCTACCTGTACAGCCCGAAGCTCCACGCCACCGGCACCGTCAAGATCCTGGGGTTCTCCGACCCCAACACCGATGCCGCCCAGGGGCCCGACCTGCTCAAGCGCTGCGTCGAGTACCTGTGCGCCCACCAGGCGACCGCCACCCGGATCGCCACGCGCATCGCGCGGCGGTTCATCTCCGACAACCCCAGCGACGCGGTCATCGCGGCGATCGCCCGGGCCTACCTGGACAACGGCACCCGTATCGCGCCGGCGGTCAGGGTGGCCCTGACCCACAAGGAGTTCCACCAGTCGGTGGGCAAGAAGTGGAAGCGCCCCACCGAGGTCATCATGTCGATCGCCCGCGCCGCCGGCGTCGAGTCGGTCCTGCCGCCCGGGAGGGCCTCGGCGAACGACGTGTGGAACCTGGGCGCCTACGGCTGGCTCGTGCGCGACGCGGGCCACCAGCCGCGGATGTACACGAGCGTCGACGGCTATCCGGACACGGCCGAGTACTGGATGTCGACGAGCCGGATGATGACGATGTGGAACGCGGTCCAACGGGCCGTCCCCGGGGACACCAAGGAGTCGGGCCGCACCGACTGGGTGCGTGCCCTGTCCATCACCGCCGGCGACTCCGCCAAGACCACGGCCGAGCGCATCACCTGGCACCTGACCGGCTACGTGTGGGACGACTCCCACCTCGAGTCCATCGCCCGCATCCTCGCCGGCATGCCCATGTCGGGCGGCCTGGCGGACTGGAAGGTCGTGAGCAACCACCTGTCCGGATACGTCGAGCAGGCCGTGCGCCTCACCTACGCCAGCCCCTACGGCTCCCTCCGATAGAAGCAGCAACGATCATGAACCCCTCCATCCCTTCCACCACCTCCAACCGCACCTCGACCCGTGCCTCGACCCGCGCCTCGACCGGTGGCGCCCGGCCGCCCAAGACCCGGTTCACCCGGGGCTCGGCCCTCCTCCACGAGGATCTCGTCACCCCGGTCCACCACCATGACGAGGCCCAGGACGCCATGCTCGTCGACGTCGACGGCACCACCCGGCACATGAGCGGCTGCGAGGCCGACTCCTACGTCACCCAGAGGTACGACCTGCCCGAGCTGACCGAGGTCGAGCACGTCGACGGCGGCCCTCGCTTCGTCAAGCGCCGCCACGTCCTGGCCGGGGCGGCGGCCGGCTTCGGCGCCCTGCTGACCGCCACGGCCATGCCGCGCTACGCCTTCGCCGCGCCGGCCGCCGGGAGCCCGCAGGGGCTGCTCGTGTGCGTGTTCATGCGCGGGGGCTTCGACGGGCTGTCGGCTGTCGTGCCCGTCAACGACCCCGCCTACTACGCGGCCCGCAAGACGATCGCCGTGCCGGCGGGCCGCACCCTGGCCCTGGACGGCACGTGGGGGCTGAGTACCCACATGCGCGCCCTCAAACCCCTGTGGGACGCCGGCGAGCTCGCCATCATCCAGGGGGCGGGCTCCCCGGACGTCTCCCGCTCGCACTTCACCGACCAGGTGGCTGTCGAGCGCGCCGCCCCCGCCTCGGTGCGCAGCGGCTGGCTGGGGCGCTACCTCCAGGCGGCCTCGGCCGACACCGGCACCTTCCGGGGCGTGAGCGTGGGCAGCTCGACGGTGTTCTCTCTGACGACCAACGTCTTGGACACGGTGGCCGTCTCGAGCATCGACACCTTCGACCTGACCGTGTGGGGCTCGGAGCGGCTGCGCGGACACGTGCGCACCGCCATTGACGAGATGTACCGCGGTGCGGGGGGCGAGGTCCAGGCAACGGCCGCCGCCACGTTCGATGCCGCCGAGCAGCTCCAGCTGGTCAGGGCCTCCCAGCCCAGTGCCGGACCGGGATACCCCGACTCGACCTGGGGCAGGGGCCTGGCCGAGATCGCCCGGATGGCCAAGTCGGGCGTGGGTATCGAGGTCGCCTGCATCGACATCGGCGACTGGGACATGCATGTGGGCCTGGGGGCGGCCACCGACGACCAGGCGTGGTTCGCCCGGCGAGCTCGTGACTTCGCCGAGGGGCTGGCGGCCTTCCGCCGGGACCTGGGGGGACTGTGGTCCTCGACGACGGTGGTGACGATGAGTGAGTTCGGGCGTCGGGTCGCTGAGAACGGCGGTGGCGGCCTCGACCACGGGCAGGGCAACACGATGTTCGTCATGGGGGGCGGTGTTCGCGGCGGGCGCGTCCTGGGGACCGTGCCGAGCCTCGAGGCGGCCAACCTGTCCCTGGGGGACGTGCCGATCACGCTGGACTACCGCCAGGCCCTGTCGGAGGTCGTGTCCGCCAGGCTCGGCGACGGCGCCGGCCTCGGCACGGTCTTCCCCGGGTTCACCCCCGGGGCGCCGCTGGGGATCGTCTGATGCCGCCCGGGCCGGGCGCCGGGGCTCGCGGAGGAGCGGGTGCCGGTACCCGGCCCGGCCTGCAACGGGGGCGGCGCCCAACGGGGCCGGGTCCCGACGGGGCCGGGCGGGGCCGGCGCCGCCGTCGGCCGGTGCTGCGGCAGCGGCCCGGTGCTGTGGCCCGGGGGCCCCGCCCGAGGCGCCCCGAGCCCGGGCCGGGCTTACTGCGGGGCGGCGGTCAGCAGGAGGCGCAGGACGGCCGCGGCCCCCGCCTTGTCCAGCGGCTCGTTGTTGTTGCCGCACTTGGGCGACTGCACGCAGCCCGGGCAACCGCGGGCGCAGTCGCAGCCCTCGATGACTGCCAGCGTCGCCGCCAGCCACTGCCGGCCGGCCCGGAACCCCCGCTCGGCGAACCCCGCCCCGCCGGCGTGGCCGTCGTGGACGAAGACGGTGGGCCCGCCCGTCTGGGGGTGGACGGCCGTCGACAGCCCGCCGATGTCCCACCGGTCGCAGGTGGCCAGCAGCGGGAGCATCCCGATCGAGGCGTGCTCGGCGGCGTGCAGCGCACCGGGCAGCTCCGCCGTCGTCACCCCCGCCTCCTGGCAGGCCGAGGCCGGGACCGTCCACCACACGGCGGCCGTGGGCAGGACGTGCTCGGGCATGTCCAGGGGGTGCTGGGAGACGACCTCCATGCCCGGCACCGTCATCCTCATGAAGCCGGTGACCTGGCTCGTGACCTCCACCGACCCGAAGGACCAGGTCACGCCTGAGCCCCACTCCTGGCGGGCACGCTGCGAGACGATCCGCACGCTCGTGTGCTCCCGTGCCCGGGTGCGGTAGCCGACGGCCGACCGCAGGGTGACGACCGCCGCCTCCTCGGTCAGCTCCTCGACGAGGTAGACCCGGCCCTGGTGGACGTAGACAGCCCCGGCGTGGACGGTGGAGTCGACGGCCGCGCCGCTGACGGTCCCGACCACCGTGCCGGTCGTCGCCTCGACGACCGGCAGGTCGGGCGGGCCGTCGCCGCGCGGGGAGGTCAGGTCCTGGGGGCGCCCGGGCAGGGCCGCGTTCCAGTACCAGCCGGTGGGTCGCCGACGCAGCGCGCCACGGGACGCCAGCTCGGCCAGGAGGGAGTCGTCGGGCAGGCCGAAGAGCCCCAGGTCCTCGGCGCGCAGCGGGGACTCGGCGGCCGCCGCGCACAGGTGCGGGGCCAGGACGTAGGGGTTGGCCGGGTCGAAGACGGTGGCCTCAGGGGCGGCGAAGACCTCCTCGGGGTGGTGGACGAGGTAGGAGTCCAGCGGGTTGTCGCTGGCGATGAGCACCGCCACCCCACGGCTTCCCGCCCGTCCGGCGCGCCCGGCCTGCTGGCCCAGGCTCACCCGGGTGCCCGGCCACCCGGCGATGACGACGGCGTCCAGGCCCGTGACGTCGATGCCGAGCTCGAGGGCGTTGGTTGTGGCCAGGGCGCGCAGGCGGCCGCGGCGCAGGTCGGACTCCAGGGCGCGGCGCTCCTCGGGCAGGTAGCCGCCCCGGTAGGCGGCCACCGTGTCGACCAGCTCGGGCAGGGACATGCTCAGGGTGTGCCGGGCGCGCTCGGCCACGATCTCGGCGCTGCGCCGGGAGCGCACGAAGACGAGCGCCCGGGCGCCCACGCTGAGCAGGTCGACGAGCAGCTCGGCCGCCTCGACCACCGCCGAGCGGCGCGCCGCCGGGTCCTCGGTCGGGTCGTCGGTGTCCGGGCCGGGTGGCGGTGCGCCGGCGGGCGAGCCGCCCGCGTCATCGACGGGCTCGCGCGGCACGGGCGCGGCCCAGGGGTCGCGCAGGGCGGGCTGCCACAGCGCGAGGGTCCGCTCCCCGGCGGGGGC
Organism: Actinomyces sp.; assembly: GCF_030524025.1. Lineage (GTDB taxonomy): Bacteria > Actinomycetota > Actinomycetes > Actinomycetales > Actinomycetaceae > Actinomyces. Next base: position 107,963 of record NZ_JAUNHI010000005.1, read on the forward strand.
GCCGTCCTCGGTGACCGCTACGACCTCATCGGCCTCCACCCCGATGAGGCGGGCGGCTGTCAGCGCCGGCTCGGCCGCGGTGGCCGAGGCGCACAGGACCACCGGTCCAGGGCCCTCGGGGCGCAGGCGGCGTGCCAGGCGCAGCAGGCGGCGGATGACGAGGGCGACATGCGCGCCGAGCACGCCCCGGTAGGCGTGGCACTCGTCGACCACGACGTAGCGCAGCGAGCGCAGGAGGCGCGTCCACCGCTCGTGACCGGGGAGCAGGGAGAAGTGGAGGAAGTCGGGGTTGGTCAGTACGAGGTCGGCGTGCGCGCGCACCCAGTCGCGCTCGGGCAGGGGAGTGTCCCCGTCGCAGGTCCCGGCCCGTACGGTGCGGCGCGAGCCGGCGGGGAGGCCCGCGTCGCGCTGGACGGAGTCGAGCTCGTCGATGAGGCGGCTCAGGGCGGCGGCCTGGTCGGCGGCCAGGGCCTTGGTGGGGGACAGGTACAGGGTCGTCGGGCGCCGTCCGTGGCGCGAGATGCGCCGGCGGTCGCCGGTGTCGGCCTGGGCGGCCAGGACATCGGTGAGAGCCGGCAGCCAGGCGGCCAGCGACTTGCCTGAGCCGGTGCCGGTGGCCAGGACCGTGTGGTGCCCGTGGTGGAGGGAGTCGGCGGCGGTGGCCTGGTGGGTCCAGGGCGCCGTGATCCCCAGGCGGCCGTAGGCGCTCACGAGGTCGGGGTCGGCCCAGGTCGGCCAGGGGGCGTGGGCGCCGGGGCGGGCGGGGCTGCGCTCGAGGTGGACCAGGCGGCCGTCTCGCGCGCCGATGGACTCCAGGAGACCGGTGAGGTCGCGGCCGGCGGCCGGGTGATGCGCCGCGGGGGTGCGCGGCCCGACGGGGGCGGGCTGCCCGGTGGGCGCGCGCTCGGCGGAGCGGGGCGGCTGTTCGGTCACGAGGGCCAGTGTGCCGCAGTGCGGTGACGCGGCTGGTCGGTCACGCGGGCCAGTGCGGTGCGGTGCTCTGGTGCCGGGATGGGGTGCGTCGGCCTGACCGGCTCTGACCGTGCGCCGGCTGGTACAAAACGATCATAATGGTGTGATCTCAAGGATTCACCCCCAGTGCCACAGGACAATAGTGTGCAAGACACCTCCGCCGGCCCGTGCGGCCAGGACGTCGGTCAGGTGAGCCCCTTCGGCGGACCTCCTCGATTCCGCCACGCGCTTGAGCCCACCAGGGCAGACTCGGAGCATGCGGAGCGACAGTCGCGAGCGGATCTTGCAGTACTGGTGGGCACTGGAACTGTTCAGTCCGCAGAAAGTCCCGGCGCTGACGGGCCGGTCGGCGGCGTCAGAAGGGCGCCGGGTCATCGCCTGGAGGCCGGGGGAGGCCCTCCCATGGACTGTCCTGCGTCCGCCGCAGCCGAGAGGAAAAAGACGTTGGACCTGGCGACACACGGCGTACCTCGGCATCTACGAGCTTGAGGAGGTCTACCAGTACCTGCACCGCGCCTTCGCCGAGGACCCCGATGCCTACGACGAGCGTCCCGCCGGTCGCAGCGCCTGCGCGGCTGTCCAGCTCGACAGCGACGGGCGTCTCATACCCGGCTCGGCCGTGCTGTCCTCCGCCCTGTGGGCCGTCGCACGGATCAGAGCCACCGGCAGGACTCCGGACCCACAGTGGGCGTCTGCGTTCTCCATCGCCTATAAGGCCTTCGCGTGGGCGATCGATATCGACGAAGGTCACCGCCGCGAGGCCGCTCATGCCGAGAGGGTTCCCGCCCATGACGAGGCATCCCTGCGACGACTCGTCCAGATCGCCCATGAGGTCTCCGGAATCGCCGGGCATCCCCGGCTTGCCGGCGGGCGCATTGTCATCGAGTCCAGGATCGTCCCCGAGAATCCGGCCGACGACCTCGCTGCGGACACGGACTTCCTCAACAGCTTCTTCCTGGACGATCTCGCTGCCGTGCAGGCAGACCTGACGCGCCACGGCTGTCCGCCGGCGCTGGCGGCCTACCTCGCTCCCGACGCCGACCTTCGGAAGGACCGACGTTCGGACGTCATGACGGATCACGCCGCGGCTGATGCCGGTGTTCGGATCGAGAGACTGCCCAGGGGGCGATGGCCCTCCAAGCCTGAGCACACGCTGGCACTGCGCCAGCAGTTCGCCGTTAACCAGGCGTTGACCGACCTGTCCGGCACGCGTGGTCTCATGGGTGTCAACGGACCGCCGGGCACGGGGAAGACGACGATGCTGCGCGATGTCCTGGCGGGCAATGTCGTCGAGCGTGCACGGCGCCTCGCCTCGTTGCGCAGCGCCGACGATGCCTTCGTGGGTACTCCGTACACGTGGAGGTCCGGTGATGGCTACTGCCGCGTCATTCATCAGCTGCGCCAGGAACTGACCGGCTTCGAGATGGTCGTCGCCTCGGCGAACAACGCCGCCGTCGAGAACATCACCCTCGAGGTCCCGGCCCGCGACGCCATCGCCGAAAGGTGGAGGCAGAAGGTCGACTACTTCGCCGATATCGCCTCCGCGACCCTGGCGGTCTCGCAGGTCGAGGACGACGGGAACGAGGAGGGAGCCTCGCCCGCGGCCTGGGGGCTCGTGGCGGCGCGTCTGGGCAACAGAGGGAACCGGGACGCGTTCCGCAGGAGGTTCTGGTTCGACTACGACGACAGGTCGACGGGAGCACGGTCGTGCGGGATGCAGACGCGCCTCAAGCAGTGGAAGGACGGGGTGGTGCGGCCTGCCAACTGGGTGGAGGCCTGTGCGGACTTCTGGCGGGCGCACAAGCGCGTCGACACGCTCATCGCTCTGCGGGCGGATGCGCAGAATCGCAGGGAGCAGCTGGAGGTGTCGCGCCGGCAGAGCGATGAGTTGGCTCAGCTGGCTCAGCGCCTCGTGGCCGAGACCGCCGCCATCACGGATGTGCACCGCACCGCCACGGCCGCCCTCGAGCGCGCGGCTGCTGAGCGCTCCGAGGCGAGCAGGCTGCGGGACCGGCAGGTCGAGACCAAGCCCGGTGTGCTCGAGACACTCCTGTCCTGGGGGCGCGCCATGCGCGATTGGAGGGCGCGGCTGACACCGATGGAGCAAAGGCTCTGGGCGGCCGAGGAGCGCTACCAGGAGGCGCGCGCCGAGGCCCAGTGCCTCGAGCGCAGGGTGCACGAGCTGTCTGTGCGGGCGGCGGGTGTTGACCGCAGGCGTGCGCACACGGCGGCGGAGATCACCGAGCTGCGCCGACGGGTCGATGCTGACCGGGAGGCTCTTGGAGCCGCCTATCCGGACGACAGTCCGACGAGGTTGGCGCGTGAGATGCGGGCCCCGTGGCTCGACGCCGAGCTCGATCAGGCCCGGTCCGAGCTGTTCATCGCGGCGCTGCGCCTGCACGAGGACTTCGTGGCCAATGCCGCCGAGAAGATGCTTGACGGGCTTCGCGCAGCCATCGACGTCGTCGCCGGTCGTTGTCCGCGGGACCTGACGCCGGAGAAGATCCGTGCCGCCTGGCAGACCTTCTTCCTTGTGGTCCCGCTGGTCTCAACGACCTTCGCCTCGGTCAGCCGCATGTTCGCGGGCCTCGGCCCGCAGGTCCTCGGCTGGCTGCTCATCGACGAGGCGGGGCAAGCGCCCCCGCAGTACGCGGTCGGGGCGATCTGGCGTGCCCAACGGGTTGTCGCCGTCGGCGACCCGCTCCAGCTTCAGCCGGTGGTGACGATGCCGAGCAAGGCCCGGCTCGACATCGCCACGGCCTTCGGCGTGTCGGCGGAGTGGATCCCGCCGCGGGCCTCGGCGCAGAGCCTGGCCGACCGCACCGCGCACTACGGCACCTCCCTGGTTCAGGGCGAGCGGCGGGTGTGGGTCAGTGCGCCGCTGACGGTCCATCGCCGGTGTGATGAGCCGATGTTCGGGCTGTGCAATGAGCTCGCCTACGGGGGCATGATGGTCAGCGGCGTCCAGCGTCGCGTCAACGACCCCGAGCATCCCGACTTCTTCGATGGGCCCGACGGGCCCCGTCTCCTTCGGAGCCAGTGGCTCGATACGCCGGCCACTGACAGCGGCACCCATCTGCAGCGAGCGCAGGTGGACCGGCTGTGTAGCGGGATCGAGTGGTGGAGGGAGCAGGGGCTGGACATGTCGGAGATCATCGCGATCTCGCCGTTCCGCGCGGTTGCCGATGAACTGCGCTTTTTGGAGCGCAAGTACCCCGGCATGCGCGCAGGCACGATCCACACGGCTCAGGGGCGGGAGGCCGACGTCGTGTTCCTGGTCCTGGGAGGGGCGCCGGACAAGCCCGGGGCCAAGACCTGGGCCTCGCAGACCGTCAACCTTGTCAACGTCGCCGTGAGCCGCGCCAAAAGGCGCCTGTACATCATCGGCGACCGCGCCGCCTGGTCGCGGTATGCCTACTTCGACCAGGTCGCGGCGGCGCTGGGGCCGGCGTCCCGCCCGGGGGAGGAGTGAACGCGGCGCGGGGCCGCGGAGAGGATGCTCGAGCAGGACGGCGTCCGGCTTCCTCCCCAAGGCGCGACGCAGTCCCTCGCTCAGCCTTCCGGTGCACGGGCGGAGGAGGTCCACCAGGACGTCGCTGTCGGGGCCGGCGTCCGGCGGCGTGCGGAGGACTATAGACACAGCTAGTGAGCGCGTCCAGGATGCGTGCGTAGCGGCGTCTCATGGTGCGATGTTGGGAGGCCTCCCAGAGGACTGCTGTGGTCAGCGGACCGCCTACCGGTCCCAGGAAGTGGGTGCACGCGATCTGGAGCAGGCAGCGCAGCACGGCTTTCAGGATGGTGATGAGGAGGCTCGGGTGGCTCGAAGTGCTCATGAACCGGTAGTGGTCGGAACCCCACCACCAACGCCGTCATCGGCATCGCGTACCGCAAGGATGGGGTCATCTGCGACCGGCCGACGCTGACGTCGCTAGGCTGACGGTTCTGACCGGCCGCGGCGAGCGCATGAGTGGTAGGTCCGACGGTCGGTGCGAGGTGACGCGCATCATCTCGTCCCCCACTCGATGACAAGTTTCGATTTTTTCGAAGTTCTGCTACGCTTGGGGCATGGCAACGAAGGCATCTCAGATGCAGACGACACTGCCCCCCGAGGACCTTGAGCCGATGTTGGACCTGTCGCGCTTCCTGGAACAGGTCGCGGAACCGGCTGCGCTCGTCGGGCCGGACGGCCAGACCGTCGGGCTCCCCGCGGAGGCGTACCGGGTGCTCATCGACGTTGTGCATGCTATGTCGCAGGGCAGGGCCATCACGGTAGCGCCAGTGGATCAAGTGCTGACCACCCAGGAGGCTGCGGACTTCCTTGGCATCAGCCGCCCGACCCTGGTCAAACTCCTGGAATTCGGGCGAATCCCCTTCGAGCGTCCCGCGGCGAGCAGGCACCGCAGGGTTCGACTCGCTGATATCGTCGCGTATCAGCAGCAGTCCGCTCAAGAGCGCAGTGACGCACTGGATGCGATGACGCGCGAGTCGGTCGACCTCGGACTGTACGACGACCCGTCCGTGGATTACACAGTGGCCTTGCGTCGCGCGCGCAAGGGTGACTGAACATGACGCGCTTCTCCGCTATTCTGGATGCATGCGTACTCGTCCCAGTGACCCTTGCCGAGACTCTGCTGAGAATAGCTGAAGCCGGTCTTTATCGTCCTCTATGGAGTGCGCAGATTCTTACCGAGGTGGCTCACGCGATCGAGGCGGTTCATCCTGACCTGCCGACCGGAGCTGCCCGACGTCGCGTCGCAGCAATGGACGAAGCTTTTCCCGACGCGTCCGTCAGTGGGTGGGAGTACCTGATGGCCGCTATTGATCTTCCCGATCTTGGCGACCGGCACGTTGTCGAGGCGGCAGTGACTGGACGTGCTGACGTGGTTGTCACTGCAAATCTCAAGGACTATCCTGCAGACGTGCTCGCACAATACGACCTTGAAGTCCAAAGCCCTGACGTCTTCCTCCTTCATCAACTCGATCTGGATCCGGCCAATGTGATGACCGCGCTGAGTCGCCAGGCCCGTTCGGCACACAAACCGGCGTGGGCCCTCGATGAGTTGCTCAGCGGCCTTTCTCGCTGCGGCGTTCCAGAGTTCGCACAGGCTGCGAGGGCGCAGAAGTGGCGGACGGAGCATCTGCAGCGATAGTAGTCGACTCGGCCACACCATATATCCTGAGGGTTATTCATGGGGTGTAGTGAATATGAGTCCGAGAACGGCTGTGATGGGGGTGGCGTCGTGGAGGCTGCCGGGCAGGGGGTCTCACACCCAGGCCAGGGGCCCGGACAGGGTGCAGGTGACCTGGACGTTCAGGCCGGCCCTGCGGTTCTTGCTCGACCACAGCCCGGGGTGGGCCTTTCAGTCCCAGCAGGCCAGGACGGTGGAGGCGATGACCAGGGTGGTGGATGGGTCGAGGTCCTCGACGGTGGGGACGCTGGTCTCCAGGGCCTGGGCGACCAGGGGGGTGTAGGTGCTGATGGCCCGTGAGACGGTGGGCTGGGAGACGTTGAGGGTCTCGGCCAGCAGCGCCTGGGTCAGGTTGTGGCGCAGAGCCAGCAGCACGAGCCTGACGCACTGCTACAGGCCGAGGGTCCGTGACCCGGCCGCGGGGGGGGGCGGGGGGGGGGTGGCGGGGGCCAGCCCCCCCCGCCCGGGCCGGGGGGCCCGCCCGGGTCGTTGGAGGAGTCGATGTGTGGGCCGGCC
>NZ_JAUNHI010000025.1 GCF_030524025.1 Actinomyces sp.
AACGAGCGCCGGACTGGCCCCCGCGGGACTGTCCACCTCGCCCGCCGGGGCGGGGCATGCCCTGGGCCGAGGCGAAGGGGTTGTTGCCCGGGCGCGGGGCGCCGGGGCGCGGACCGCCCGGGGAGCGAGGGCCAGACTGGGAACGAGCGCCGGACTGGCCCCCGCGGGACTGTCCACCTCGCCCGCCGGGGCGGGTCATGACCTGCGCCGAGGCGAAGGGGTTGTTGCCCGGGCGCGGGGCGCCGGGGCGCGGACCGGGCGTCGGGACTGCCCGTCCCGTAGAGCCCGAGCTGCCCGAGGACGACGGCCTCGCCTCGGCGGGCGTGGGCCGCTCGGCCGGGGTCTGCCGGGCCGCGGGGGCCTGGGGCACAGGTCCGGGGGCTGGCGCCGGGCTCGGCGCCTTCTTGGCCGCCGGCGCCTCAGGAGCCGCGGGCCCCGGGCGCGGGGCGGGCTTGGGCGCCGGCTTCGGCGCGGGCTTGGGGGCAGCAGGCCGCGCGGGGCGGGGCGTGCTGTCTGCGGCCGCCGCCTGGGCGCCGAAGTGCTCACGCACCCGGCGGGCGACGGGCGGCTCGACCGCGGAGGACGCCGCCTTGACGAACTCTCCCTGGTCCTTGAGCCAGGCCAGGATCATCTTCGAGGTGATCCTCTTGCCAGTGGGGTCGAGCTCCTTGGCGAGCTCATGAACGCGTGGTTTAGCCACTTTTCTCCTGTCCGGTTGCCCACCCCGAACAGGGTGGGCGCTAGTTGAGGCAGCTCATCGCTGGGTACTCATCGGGTGCCCATCGGCTTCCTACCCGCCTTTGCTATCGGTCGGTCCGGCCGCAGTCCGGCCGGTGGGTCCGTGCGGGCCCGGCTGCTCCTCGCGGGAGGCGATCCAGGCACGCACGGGGGTCACATCGGGTGACCCGGTGGTGCGCAGGGCACGCCCGAGGGCGCGCCTGCGCTCGGCGAGTTCGAGGCACGCGGGGTCCGGGTGGATCCACGCACCGCGTCCGGGCCTGACGGCACGGGCGTCGACGAACAGCTCGCCGCCGTCCGTCAGGACCAGGCGCAGGAGCTGCGCCCTGGGCGCCTTGCGGCGGCAGCCGACACAGGTGCGAACAGGGACGTGGGGGGTGCTGGCCACCGGCTCGCCATGTCCTTCCGCTCACTGTCGGGCGCCGCCAGGCAGGCCGCCTCAGGACGGCCGCCTGCTGGCTGGTCCGTCGTGATTGTACCGGTCTGGCCCCTCAGTCCTCAGCGCCGGGGGTTGAGGGACCAGTCACGTCGTCGGCACCCGAAGGCCGTCCCGGGGTGACCTCGCCGGACTCCGCGTCGGCGTGGATGTCGATCTTCCACCCGGTCAGGCGTGCGGCCAGCCGCGCGTTCTGCCCCTCCTTGCCGATGGCCAGGGACAGCTGGAAGTCGGGCACGATGGCACGGGCCGAGCGCTCCTCGGCGTCCAGGACCGTCACCGAGGACACCCGCGCCGGGGACAGGGCGTTGGCCACGAAGCGGGCCGGGTCCTCGGAGTAGTCGACGATATCGATTTTCTCCCCGCCCAGCTCGGCCATGACGGCGCGCACCCGCTGACCCATCGGGCCGATGCACGCCCCCTTGGCGTTGACCCCGCGGGTGCGGGCGCGCACGGCGACCTTCGTGCGGTGGCCGGCCTCGCGCGCCACAGACACGATCTCGACCTCCCCGCCGGCGACCTCGGGGACCTCACGCTCGAAGAGCTTGCGCACGAGGCCGGGGTGGGTGCGCGACAGGATGATCTGGGCGCCCTTGACGCCCCGGGAGACCTCGGTGACATAGGCGCGCACGCGGTCGCCGTGGCGGTGGCGCTCGCCGGGGACCTGCTCGTGCGGGGGCATGATCCCCTCGTGCTCCTCATCGAGGCGCACGTAGACGATGCGGGGGTCACGCCCCTGCTCGACGGTGCCGGAGATGAGCTCGCCGGCCTTGTCCTTGAAGGCGCCCAGGACCTCGAAGTCGCGACGGTCCTGGATGCGCTGGACGATGACCGACCGCGCGGTGGCCTGGGCGATGCGGCCGAAGTCGTCGGGGGTGTCGTCGAAGTACTCACCGGTGGGCTGGTCGTCCTCATCGACCTCGGGCGCCAGCACGGTCATGTGCCCGGTCCTGCGGTCGATCTCAACGCGCGCCCCACGGATGGCCCCGGGCACCTTGGTGTAGGCGCCCAGGATCGCGTCCTCGATGGCGGGCAGGAGGTTGTCCAGGTCGATGCCCAGCTCGTCTGCGGCGGTGCGCAGCTCCGGCATGTTGATGTCCATGGTTCCTCAGGTCCTCTCTGGTGTGGTCGAGCCGTCCCGGCTCGTGCCCGGCGCTGGTCAGGGAGCCGGGCGGTCAGTGCAGGGATGGGTTACAGGACGGCGACCATCCTGGCGGCGGTCACGTCTTCCACGTCGATGGTGCGGGGCTCGCCGTCCACCTCCAGGGTCAGGCGGGCGTCATCGGCGCCGAGCACGACGCCGGTGGCCTCCCCCTGGAGGGTCGTCACCCGCACGGTGTGGCCGACGGCGCGACGGAAGTGGCGGGCGGTGCTCAGCTCGCGCTCGGCACCGGGGGTGGAGACCTCGAGGGTGAACTGCCCGGCGACCGGGTCGGCCTCGTCCAGTGCGCTGGAGACCGCCCGCGTCACCTCGGTCAGGGAGTCGAGATCGAGGTCCCCGGGGCCGTCGACCAGGTCGACAACCACACGGACGGTGGAGTATCTGCCGGCGCTGGTCGTCTCGATGAACTCCAGGTGGAGCCCGGCGGCCTCGACGACGGGTACGAGCAGCTCACTGAGCCTCGGGGCGAGCGTGTCCTTCATGCGCGGGTCCTCCAATGGACCCTCCGACGGGCCCGTGAGCAGCGGGTCAGTGCCCCCCATGCTACCCGTCCGTGGGAGGATCACCGCGTGACGCGCTTCGACCCCACCCCCGTCCTCCCCCACGGGCCCCTTACGCCGAGCCCCGCGGGGCCGACGCACCGTTCCCACGTTCGCACCTGGGGACGGCGTGGCGCCGCCGTCGTGCTCGTCGCCGCCCTGTGCGCCCTGCCCGGGTGCGGGATCCGCGTGGGGGGCGGGTCCCCCGCCTCCCTGCCCAGCGCGTCGCAGGCCGAGGCCGACCGTGACACCCTGGCACGCCACAGCGTGCTCATCGGCTCGACCGCGCAGGTCGTGGCGAGCTCCGGGGAGTCCGCGCAGCGTGCCGGCGCCCAGGTGGTCGCCGACGCCGCCGTCGTCCAGCTCGAGGCCCTGGGCGGAGTGTGGGAGCCGTGGGCCACGCCAGTGCCCACGACCTACCCGACGGCGACACCGGTGGCCACCGCCGCGGCCACCGCCACCACCGAGGACCTCGCCACCGCCCTGGGCGACGGCGTGTCGACGGCCAGGCAGGCGGCCTCCCGAGCCGCCAGCGCCCAGGACGCCCGCCTCTACGCCGCCCTGGCCACGGCCTGGTCCCTCCAGCTGCGGCGGATCGCCCCGCAGTCGGTCGAGGCCACCGGTCGCGGCACGACGGCGATGACCGAGCCCCTGGCCGGTGACCTGCTCGTGGCCTACGACGCGGCGCGTTACGCCATGGAGGAGGTCGGGGCCCGCGGCGATGAAGCGTCTCGGGCGCGCGCGCTCATCGACGCGGCGGCGGCCACGGCCGTGGTCTCGACCAGCCTGGCCCTGGGAGGACAGGACACCCGCCTCGGCGCCTACGGCCGACCCGAGGGTCAGGACACCGACGCCGCCACGGACGCCGCCTGGGCCCAGGAGGTCTGGTTGACGGTGATGAGCACCGAGCTGGCGGGCGTCGGCGCCTCCGGCGGCGAGGCGACCACGCTGGCCATCGACGCCGCGGTGGCGGCCGGCTCGCGGGCCCAGTCCTGGGGTGCGGTCGTCGACGCGCCGCTGCCCGGCCACGACCCGGCCGCCTGACCGGCGGGGGCGGGCCGCGCCGGGCTCCGGCCGGCTCGATCCAGCGCCGGGCCCTGAGGGCTCAGGCCGGCTCGCCGTCGGGGGCGGACTCCAGCGCCTGGCGCAGGACCTCACCGATGGTCTGGGCCGCCTCCTCGGCGGGCACCTGCCGACGCTCGCCCGTGCGCCGGTCGCGCAGCTCGACGGTCCCCTGCCTGGCCAGGTCCCGCCCGACCACGACGACGAAGGGGTTGCCCAGAAGCTCGGCGTCGGCGAACTTGACGCCGGCCGACACCTTGCGGCGGTCGTCGTAGAGCACCTCGAGGCCCTGGGTGGACAGCTCCTGGGACAGGACGCGGGCGGTGTCGAAGACGATGTCTTCCTTGCCGGTGGCCAGGACCTGGACGTGGTAGGGCGCGACCTGGATCGGCCAGGCCAGGCCGTGCTCGTCGTGGTGGACCTCGGCGAGCGCCGCCAGCACCCGGGTCACCCCGATGCCGTAGGAGCCCATCGTGACCACCCGGGACTTGCCGTTCTCATCGAGGACCGTCAGCCCCAGGGACTCGGCGTACTTGCGGCCCAGCTCGAAAATGTGGGCGATCTCGATGCCGCGGGCGATCTCCAGGGGGCCCGAGCCGTCGGGGGCCGGGTCGCCATCGCGCACCTCGGCGGCCTCGATCGTGCCGTCGGCCTCGAAGTCACGGCCCTTGACCAGGTGGAGGACGTGGGAGCGCTCCTTGTTGGCTCCGGTCACCCAGGCCGTCCCGTCGACGATCCGCGGGTCGATGAGGTAGCGCACCGAGCCGGTCAGGCGCTCGGTGCCGTCCTGGTCGACCTCGACACGGCGGTGGGGCGAGTTGGGTCCGATCGCCGCGGGGCCGATATAGCCGCGCACGAGCTCGGGGTGGCCCTCGAAGTCCTCATCGGTGGCGATCTCGACCTCGGCGGGGGCGACGGAGGCGGCCAGGCGCTTCATGTCGACGTCGCGGTCGCCGGGCACTCCCACGACGAGCAGCTCCTTGGTCCCGTCGGGGTGGGTCAGGGTGACGACGAGGTTCTTGAGGGTGTCGGCAGCCGTCCAGGCCCGCCCGTCGCTGCGGGGGTAGCGCTCGTTGCACAGGGCGACGAGGGTGTCGATGGTCGGGGTGTCCGGGGTGTCGACGACGGTGGCGGCGGGCACCTCGGAGGCGTCGACCGGCGCGGGAGGCACGGTGACGACGGCCTCGGCGTTGGCGGCGTACCCGCCGGCCGAGCGCACGTAGGTGTCCTCCCCCACCGGGGAGGGCAGGAGGAACTCCTCGGAGTGGGACCCGCCCATGGCGCCCGCCATCGCGTTGACCGGGACGTAGTCGAGCTCGAGGCGGGTGAAGATGCGCTCGTAGGCGTCGCGGTGGGCCTGGTAGGAGCGGGCCAGCGCCTCGTCGTCCATGTCGAAGGAGTAGGAGTCCTTCATGATGAACTCCCGGCCGCGGATGACCCCGGCGCGGGGGCGGGCCTCGTCGCGGTACTTGGTCTGGATCTGGTAGATCCACAGCGGCAGGTCCTTGTAGGACGAGCACATGTCCTTGACCAGGAGGGTGAACATCTCCTCGTGGGTGGGGGCCAGGATGTAGTCCCCGTCCTTGCGGTCGGTCAGCGTGAACAGGGTGGGACCGTAGTCGTACCAGCGGCCCGAGGTCTTGTAGGGCTCGGCGGGCAGGAGGCCCGGGAAGTGCACCTCCTGGGCGCCCATCCGGTTCATCTCCTCGCGCACGATCTGCTCGATCTTGCCCAGGGTGCGCAGGCCCAGGGGCAGCCACGTGTAGATGCCGGGGGCGGCGCGCCGGACGTAGCAGGCGCGCACGAGCAGCTTGTGGCTGGCGACCTCGGCATCGGCCGGGTCCTCGCGCAGGGTACGGATGAACGAGGTGGACATCAACTGGAGCACGGGCCGATCCTACGTGCTCATCGCCGTCCCGCCCCCTGCGGGGCGACTGAGAGGTACCTGAGTGACGCACCCCACGGACCCGGCTCTCAGAGTCGAACTCTGCGACAGCACTTAGTTTGCAATGCAAACTTGTTGGTGTACACTGGAGCCATTGGTTTGTACCGCAACCGTTTGAGTCACCAAGGAGTTGGCATGAGCACACCCCTGACATCGGACGCTCCACTCGACGCGGCCACGGCACTGGAAGCCATCGAGGACCAGCAGGCCACCCACCGCTCCCGCATGGAGATCCGTTCGGCACCGATACTCCTGGCATGGGGGCTGGCCTGGCTCGTGGGCTACACGGCCGGCCGACTGGGCCTGGAGGACAACTACACCGTGGCGGCACCCCACAGCCTCGTCTTCATCGCCTGCCTGGTAGCAGCAGGAATCTTCACTGTTGCCTACATCGCCCGGCGCGCCCGAGGGCTGCGAGGCAGGTCCAGCCGCTTCGGCGCGACCTACGGCATGGCCTGGTGCGCGGCCTTCGCTGTCGCGGAAGTGCTCATGAGCCGGCTCGGATCCTTTCTCGACTCCGTGGGCACTGCGCAGGCCAACGAGATGGCCATGATCGTCTCGAACGGCATCCCCTGCCTCATCGTGGGCAGCATGTTCATGATCGGCGGCTCCCTGTCGGACGAGCCCGTGATCACCGCGACGGGCGGATGGATCCTGACGGTGACCACCGTGGCCACCCTCGTGGGAGGCTCGGCCATGTGGCTCATCATGGCCGTGGCGGGCTCCAGCGGCTTCTTCGTGGCGGCCGCCCTGTCCACACGGTCCGAGTCCCGGCGTGCGGCAGTCGTCTCATGAGCACCGGGCCCACCGTACTCGACCCTGTCATCCATGCCCAGGCGCGGCTTCGGATCATGACGGCCCTGGCGTCCCTGGCGCAAGGGGACGAGATCGTCTTCCCCCGGCTGCGCGAGGTCCTGGGGATGACGGCGGGCAACCTGTCCACCCACCTGTCCAGGCTCGAGGATGCCGGCTATGTCAGCCTGAACAAGGCCTTCGCAGGACGCACGCCAGCCACCTACGTGGCGCTGACCTCCCAGGGGCGGCGGGCCTTCGAGGACTACACCCAGACCCTGCGCTCCATGCTCGGTGGCCTCCGGGATGACACCCCCTAGATGACGAGGTGATCCTCGCCGGCGGCATGATCCGGACGGCGAGGGTCACCTCCTGTGCGGGCTCATCGACCCGCCACAGCAGGTCCCTGCTGTCAGCCGGTCCGCCGGAGGACCACGGCCTCACAGCAGGATCGTGGCGAAGGTGCCCACCCGGTGGAAGCCGAGCCCACAGTAGAGCCCGAGGGCCGCGGTGTTGAAGTCGTTGACGTACAGGCTCACCGACCCGCCCCGCCCCACGTGCTCCCGGCGAACCGCGTCGACAACGGCGGCCAGGGCGACGGTGGCGACGCCCTGGCCGCGCAGCTCGGTGTGGGTCCACACCCCGGTCAGCTGGGCGGCCCCCCACTCCCGGCCCGGGACGGGTCGCCACAGGGCGCCGACGTCGGTTTTGAAGACCACCCGCGCCGGCGAGCCGGGACGTGCCGGTCCTCCCCGGCCGTCGTCGAGCAGGATGTAGGTCCGTCTGGCCTCGACAAGCCAGGACACGTGCCGGGCGTAGGAGCCCCCCGCGGCCGTCGGGTCGTATCCGAGCTCGGCGGTGAACATGTCGACCGATGCGGGCAGGACGAGGGGTGCCTCGTCGGGCAGGGCCGGGCGCACACCCCGGGCTACCCACTCCAGGCCCCGGTGGCCCAGTACCGCCGGCAGTATCCCCCCGGCCGGGGCGGGGGCGCGCAGGACGGGCTGGACCCACCTGGACTCGCGGGCCCGCAGCCCCATGGCCTCGAGGTGCTCCCACACGGCCGTGACGTCGGCCTGAGGCCCGGCGACCGATCCGTTGCGGGTCAGCCGGCCGCCGGCGTGCTCGGCCAGGGCGCGGGCCCCGCCCGGCCCGACGCCCTCGTGCCCGGCGCCGGGGCGCCGGGCCAGCCCGAGCGGCAGGAGGCTGCCGGTGGACCAGGCCGCGGCCTGGGGGCGGCCGGGGCGCCCCAGGACGACGACGTCACCGGTGCCCCAGCGGTCCCACCGGGCGATCTGCCCAGCCAGGGCGATCCCCTGCTCGGGCTGGAGGGCGCACAGGGACATGACCCCGGCCACCTGGTGGGGGCCCACCGGCGTGGGGCGGCTGCCGAAGAGCCTCACGGCGCCGGCCGGCCGCGGCCGGAGGGGAGGGGATCAGGCACCGGTGACAACACTCGGCGCGGTGCCCGCCAGGGCGTCCTCGCCGAGCTCGGCGCGCATCTGCTCGGCCATGGACTCGGCGTGGCGCAGCAGGGTCTCAACGACCTTGTCCTCGGGCACGGTCTCGACGACCTCGCCGCGCACGAAGATCTGCCCCTTGCCATTGCCCGAGGCACAGCCCAGGTCGGCCTCCCTGGCCTCGCCGGGGCCATTGACGACACAGCCCATGACCGCCACGCGCAAGGGGGCGGTCACGTTCTTGAGCCCCTCCTCGACCTCCTCGGCCAGCGTCCACACATCGACCTGGGCGCGCCCGCACGAGGGGCAGGAGACGATCTCGAGCTTGCGCTCACGCAGGCCCATGAACTCCAGGAGCTTGGTGCCGACCTTGACCTCCTCGACCGGCGGAGCCGACAGGGACACGCGGATGGTGTCCCCGATGCCCTGGGCCAGGAGGGTGCCGAAGGCGGCGCAGGACTTGATGGTGCCCTGGAAGGCGGGGCCGGCCTCGGTCACCCCGAGGTGGAGGGGCCAGTCGCCCTGCTCGGCGAGCAGCTGATAGGCCTGGACCATCGTGACGACGTCATGGTGCTTGACCGAGATCTTGAAGTCGTGGAAGTCGTTCTCCCCGAACAGGCCCGCCTCCCACACGGCGGACTCGACGAGGGCCTCGGGGGTGGCCCGGCCGTGCTTCTTGAGCAGGCGCGGGTCCAGGGAGCCGGCGTTGACCCCGATGCGCAAGGAGACCCCGGCGTCGGCGGCCGCCTTGCAGATGCCGGCGACCTGGTCATCGAACTTGCGGATATTGCCGGGGTTGACGCGCACGGCCCCGCAGCCGGCGTCGATGGCGGCGTAGACGTACTTGGGGTTGAAGTGGATGTCCGCGATGACGGGGATCCGCGACTGACGGGCGATGATGGGCAGCGCCTCGGCGTCCTTGTCGGTCGGGCAGGCCACGCGCACGATGTCGCAGCCGGCGGCGGTCAGCTCGGCGATCTGCTGGAGCGTGGCGCCGATGTCATGGGTCTTGGTCGTCGTCATCGACTGCACGGTGACCGGCGCTTCACCCCCGACCTCGAGGTCGCCCACCCGGATCGTACGCGTGGGCCGGCGCGGCGCCAGGACGGGGCGCTCCTCGCGCACGGTGGGGATTCCGAGGGAGATGGCTTGACTCACCCGCTCAGTATGGCATCCGCGCCACCCCCACAGCGCGGGCCTCCGAGCACCCGGGGTGTGGTGAAGGTCCCCCGGTTGCCCGGCCGGCACCACCTCTGGTGCACCGGTCACGTGCCGCCCACCCTCGGGGAACGGTCACAGGGGGGCGACGATGTCCACCCAGATGAGGAGGCCCGCCATGACCAGGAGCAGGATGAAGCCGGCCTGTCCCACCGGCTGGAGGCGGGCGGTGTCGACGTATCCGGGGTCCGGTCGGCCGCGCAGGCGCGCGATGACGCGGCGCAGCCCCTCCCAGCAGGCGCCTGCGACATGCCCGCCGTCCAGCGGCGGCAGGGGCAGGAGGTTGAAGGCGAACAACGCGAGGTTGAGCGAGCCCAGGAGGGAGAGCATGAAGAACGCGCGCACCGAGAAGGGCACAGTGCCGCTGCCGGCGCCAGCGGCGGAGGTCTCCCCCGCGATGCGCCCGACGCCCACGAGGGAGACGAGCCCCTCGCTCGAGCGGTCCTCCAGGCCCAGTCCTGCGGCCACCGAGTGGTACAGACCCACCGGCAGGGTGAGGATGGTCCGGAGGGTCTGGGTAACGGCCTGCCCGACGACCGTCGGCACCTGGGAGGCCGGGACCGGCACGGTCCCCAGGGCGGGGCCGATTCCTACGTAGGGGCGCATCTGCGTCAGCTGCTCGCCGTCGGCACCGGTGACCGGGTTGCCATCCTCGTCGGTGACGGGTCGGCTGACCTCGACGGCCGTGACACTCAGGGTCTGGCGGACCCCGTCGCGCTCGATGAGGACCTCGACCGTCTCGGTGCCCGAGGCGGCGATCGCCTCCTGGACCTCGGTCCACGTGCTCGTGGCCGTGCCGTCCCACGACACGATCGTGTCACCGGCGCGCAGGCCGGCCCGCACCGCCGGGGTCGCCTCGTCGGCCGGGCAGTCCTCGGTCTGGGCGGCCTGCCCGGAGGCGTCGGTCGGCAGGCAGGCGGACACCGCGCTGAGGGTCGAGGTCTGGGTGGGCTGCCCCACGACGCCCAGGGCAACTACGAGGCAGATGACGCCCAGGACGAGGTTGGTCAGGATCCCGCCGGCCATGACGATGAGCTTGCGGGGCACGCTCAGCCGGTAGAAGGCACGGTCCTGTTCGTCCTGCGACAGCTCGGCCAGTGACTCGCGGCGGGCCTCATCGATCATCGAGCCGGGCTTGTCGGTGCGTCCGGGGGGCGCGGGCGGCAGCATCCCCAGCAGCTTGACGTAGCCGCCCAGCAGGATCGCCTTGACCCCGTACTCGGTCTCGCCCCGTCGGGTCGACCAGATCGTGGGGCCGAAGCCGATGAAGTACTCCGGGACCTTCACGCCGAAGCGCTTGGCGGGAATCATGTGCCCCAGCTCGTGGAGGGCCACCGAGACGACGATGCCCAGGACGAGGACGAGGACGCCCAGTGCGTAGGCCAGCGTGTGAGTCATGCGTGCTCCTGCTCAGTGGGTGCGGCGGCGGGCGATCAGCTCATCGGCCCTGGCCCGCGCCCAGGTCTCGGTGTCGAGCACCTCGTCCAGGGAGGGCTCGTCGTCGGGGCCGCAGCCCGCGTGCTCGTCAAGGACGGCCTGGACGACCTCGACGATCTCGTGCCAGGCCAGGGCGCCGGCGAGGAAGGCGTCGACGGCCTGCTCGTTGGCGGCGTTGAGGACCGCCGGGTGGGTGGCCGAGGCCGACACGGCCCGACGGGCCATGTCGACGGCCGGGAAGGTCGCCCAGTCCAGCGGCTCGAAGGTCCAGGCCGTCGGGGCCTCCCACTCGTTGGGGGACACCAGTCCCGACAGGTCGGCCCGCTCGGGCCAGGTCAGTCCCAGGGCGATGGGCAGCCGCATGTCGGGTGGGGAGGCCTGGGCGATCGTCGCGCCGTCGATGAACTCGACCATCGAGTGGATGACCGACTGGGGGTGGACGACGACGGCGACCTGGGCGGGGTCGATGTCGAACAGGAGGTGGGCCTCGATGAGCTCGAGGCCCTTGTTGACCAGGGTCGAGGAGTTGACGGTGACCACCGGCCCCATGGCCCAGGTCGGGTGGGCCAGGGCCTGGTCGGCGGTCACCCCGTGCAGCTGGTCGCGGCTGCGGCCCCGGAAGGGGCCCCCGGAGGCGGTCAGGATGAGGCGGCGGACCTCCGAGCGCCCGGTGAGCACCGGGCTGGTCAGGCCCTTCTCGTGGCGTCCTGAGGCCAGGGCCTGGGCGATGGCCGAGTGCTCGGAGTCGACCGGCACGACCTGGCCGGGGCGGCGCAGTGCCCGGCGCACCAGGGCCCCGCCCACGACGAGGGACTCCTTGTTGGCCAGCGCCAGCCGGGCGCCGCCGGCCAGGGCCGCCAGGGTCGGGCGCAGGCCGACCGAGCCGGTGATCCCGTTGAGGACGGTGTCGGCCGCCCCGAGCTCGGCGGACTCGATCAGCTCGGTGGCCGCATCGGGGCCGGTGCGGATGTCGCGAACCGGGTCGGGCAGGCCCTGGCGCGCCGAGGCCGCGGCCAGGGCGGTGCGCAGGTCCTCGACCAGCGCCGGGGAGCCGTCGGCCACGGCCAGGCGGGGCACCCCGTAGGTGACCGCCTGGGCGGCCAGCAGCCCCAGGTGGGAGCCCCCGGCGGCCAGTCCGACGACGCGCGGGGCCCGGGGGCCCAGGCGGTCGATGACCTCCAGTGCCTGGGTGCCGATCGATCCGGTGGATCCGAGCAGGACCACCCGGTCGGAGGCGTGGGTCATGAGCGTCCCCCTTCATGGACGTGGGCGCGGCCCGGGGCGTGGTCGCGGCCGGTGTGCTCGAGGGTCACTCGACGGACAGGAGGACCTCGACGACGCGGGCCAGGTAGCGGTCGACGCTCGCCTCGTCGTAGGCCTTGGCCTTGGAGGCCACGGTGAAGACGCTGGCCCGCACCTCGGCGGCGGTCAGCGCGCCGTCGGAGTCGAAGTAGGCGGCGATGCGGTCCATGAGGGCGTCGACGTCGACCTTGGAGTAGCCGCGTCGGCGGGCCGTGGCGAAGCGCTCCCCCGCCGGGCGCAGGAGGCGGGGGTAGAGGGTGGTGGCCAGCTGGGAGACCTCCTCCATCCACGCCTTGCGCCCGTGCTCGGCGACGAACTCGGCCCGCCTGCGCTGGAGGAAAGCCGCCTCGAGACGGTCCAGGGCGGCGTCGACGGCGTCGGGACGGTAGCCGCCGCGCACGACGTCGAAGGCGACGGTTCGCACGCCCTCGGAGTCCATCTCGTCGAGCTCGCCGGCGTCGTAGATCTCGTGCGCGGTCTCGAAGTAGTTGTTGACCTGCTCCCGGCGGTAGCCCCGCCTGAGGAGCCCCGCGCGGGGGAACATCTCTCTCATCGAGTCCTCATCGCCCTTTCCTGGTCGAGCACCTCGGTGGCCAGCTGGCCGCAGGCGCCGTCGATGTCGCTTCCACGAGTGTCGCGCACGGTGGTCGTGATGCCTGCACGGCGCAGCGTGTCGACGAAGGTGTCCTGGACCTCCTGCTCCGAGCAGGTCCAGATCGAGCCGGGGGTGGGGTTGAGGGGGATGGGGTTGACATGGGCCCACCCCGAGCCGCGCGCGGCGAGCTCCTCGGCGAGCATCCGGGCGCGCCAGGCGTGGTCGTTCATGTCCTTAATGAGGGCGTACTCGATGGACACCCGCCGCCCGGTGGCGGTGAAGTAATCGTGGGCGGCGTCCAGCAGCTCGGCGACCTTCCACCGGGAGTTGACCGGGATGAGGGCGTCGCGCAGCTCGTCGTCGGGGGCGTGGAGGGAGACCGCCAGGGTCACCGGCAGCCCCTCGCCCGCCAGGCGCCGGATGAGCGGGACCAGGCCGACGGTCGAGACAGTCACAGCGCGGGCCGACAGCCCGAAGCCCTCGGGGGCGGGGTCGATGAGCCGGTGGAGGGCGGCGACGACGTTCTTGTAGTTGACCAGCGGCTCGCCCATGCCCATGAACACGACGTTGCTCAACCGGGCGGGCCCTCCGGTCAGGCCGCCGTCGGCCGACAGCCGGGCGGCCCGGCGCACCTGCTCGATGATCTCCCCGGTGGTCAGGTTGCGGGTCAGCCCCATCTGCCCGGTGGCGCAGAAGGGGCAGGCCATGCCGCAGCCCGCCTGGCTGGAAACGCACAGGGTCGTCCGGTCCTTGTAGCGCATGAGGACCGACTCGACGCGCACGCCGTCATGGAGCTCCCACAGGTGCTTGACCGTCCGGCCCCCGTCGGCGCGCAGGGCACGGACCTCGGTGAGCAGCTCGGGCAGGAGCTCGGCGCACAGCTGGTCGCGCTGCCCGGCCGGAAGGTCGGTCATGTCCGCGGCCCGGCGGGTCATCCGGGTGAAGTAGTGGCGGGAGAGCTGGGCGGCCCGATAGGCGGGCAGCCCGGACGCGGCCAGGGCCTCTGCGCGGCCGGCGAGGTCGAGGTCGGCCAGGTGGCGGGGGGCGCGCCCACGGGCGGGGGGCACGGCGAAGGATAGCCTGGGGACCGCAGCGGGGTCGGTGGCGCCCTCCGGGGGCTGGTCGGTGGGCATGACCTGGACCTCGCCCGGAGCGGGAGCCACAGGGGCGCGCCGGAGGGCCACCGGCTCAGGGCGCCGACGGCGGCTGGTCTCGCGCGTGGGTCTCACGGGCTGGCGGGTCCTCTCGGGTCGGTGCGTGGACGGTTGGCAGGGCGGGCGGTTGCGGTCGGTTGACGAGGGTACCCGCTGGGCGGGCACAGGCACAGCATGCTCGCAGCCGGCCGCCCCCGCGCAGCCGGCTGCTCAGCCGATGAGGAGACTGAAGACGTAGACGACCGGGGCGGCCACGAGGATCGAGTCGAGGCGGTCCATGAGACCTCCGTGCCCGGGCAGGAGGGTGCCCATGTCCTTGAGGCCGAGGTCGCGCTTGAGCAGGGACTCCCCCAGGTCCCCCAGGGTGGAGACGACCACCGTCATCGCCCCCAGGACGGCTCCGGCCCACACCGGGCCGCCCAGCGCCCACACGCAGCCCGCGCCGGCGGCCACCGCCGCGACCATCGAGCCGACGAAACCCTCCCAGGACTTCTTGGGCGACACCGAGGGGGCCATGGGGTGGCGACCGAAAGTGATGCCCGCCAACCAGCCCCCCGTGTCGTTGGCGATGGGCAGGGCGAAAAGCATGAGCACCTTGCCCACGCCCTGGTCCTGGGCGACCAGGAGCACGGCGAAGCCCGCCAGGAAGGGCAGGTAGGTGGCGGCGAAGATCGACGCCGAGGCGTCCACCGACCGGGAGCGGCGCACGGCGTCATGGGCGTCGGTGCGGGGCACGTCGTGGTCGGGGTCCTCCAGCGCAGTGCCGGACTCCGCCTCGGCCTGGTCCATGAAGCACCACAGGACGCAGGCCCCGGCGGTGGCCATGTAGGCGCCCAGGGCGGTCTCGGCGCCCAGGGTCCACGCCGAGACGACCACCCCGAGCGTGCCCAGCCACAGGGGGGCCAGTGGCAGGCGGATGCCCTTGCGGGCGAAAGCGCCGGCCAGCTCCCACAGGGCGCCGCACACGGCCAGGACCACCAGCGCGAGGAAGGCGACCTTGTTGACCACCAGGGAGGCGATGATCGCGGCGATGAGGGCCGCGGCCACCCCGACCGCGGCGGGCAGGTTGCGCCCGGCCCGCCCGGTCGACGGAAGCGGCACCCGGTTGGCGGTCGGGGGCGGGGACAGCAACGAGGCCAGCGCAGTCACGATCGGTCTCCTCACGTGGCGGGCTCAGACCTCGAGCAGCTCGGACTCCTTGGCGGCCAGGGCGGCGTCGATCTTCTCGACGTGGCGCTTGGTCAGCGCGTCGAGCTCGGCCTCGGCCCGCTTGACCTCGTCCTCGCCGGCGGCGCCGTCCTTCTTGATCGCCTCCAGCTCCTTCTTGGACTTGGCGCGCACGCCGCGGACCTGGACGCGGGACTCCTCGGCGCGGGCACGCGCCAGCTTGACGTAGTCGCGGCGGCGCTCCTCGGTCAGCGCCGGCAGGCTGACGCGGATGACCGTGCCGTCGTCGGTGGGGTTGACGCCCAGGTCGGACTCGCGGATCGCGGTGGTCAGGGCCTTCATGGCCGAGCGGTCGAAGGGGTTGACCAGGACCGTGCGGGCCTCGGGGATGGTGATCGAGGCCAGCTGCTGGAGCGGGGTGGGGGCCCCGTAGTAGTCGACCATGATCGAGTTGAACATGGCCGGGTTGGCCCGTCCGGTGCGGATGGCCGCGAGCTCGTGCTTGGCGGCCTCCAGGGCCTTGTCCATCCTGTCCTCGGCCTCGAGCAGAACGTCGTCGATCATGGGGACTCCTGTGTCGTGTCGTGGGTGGTGTCGGTTGGTCCGGGGTGGTGGGCGCCTGAGGCGCTCAGCCGCGCCTGACGAGGGTGCCGATCCGCTCGCCGAGCAGGGCGCGGGTGATGGAGCCGTCCTGCCCCATGCCGAACACGCGCATCGTCAGGTCGTTGTCGCGGCACAGGGCGAAGGCCGAGGCGTCGACCACCTGGAGGCCCTCGGCCAGGGCGCGCTCGTAGGTGAGCTCGGTGAGCAGGCGGGCGTCGGGGTCCTTGCGCGGGTCGGCCGTGTAGACGCCGTCGACACCGTTCTTGCCCACGAGCAGCTCGGTGCAGTGGGTCTCCAGGGCCCGCTGGGCCGAGACGGTGTCGGTGGAGAAGTAGGGCAGCCCGGCTCCTGCGCCGAAGACGACGACGCGCCCCTTCTCCATGTGGCGGATGGCGCGCAGGGGGACGTAGGGCTCGGCGACCTGGGTCATGGCGATGGCGGACTGGACCCGGGCCGGCACCCCCGCCTTCTCAATGAAGTCCTGGAGGGCCAGCGCGTTCATGACCGTGCCGAGCATGCCCATGTAGTCGGCGCGGGCGCGGTCCATGCCCCGGGCGGAGAGCTGGGCGCCGCGGAAGAAGTTGCCGCCTCCCACGACGACGGCCACCTGGATGCCCGCGCGCACGGCGTCGGCGATCTGACGGGCGGCGTCGGCCACGACGTCGGGGTCGAGGCCCACCTCGCCACCGCCGAAGACCTCGCCGGAGAGCTTGAGGAGGACCCTGCGCGGGTGCTCGCCGTGGGCGGCGCGGTCATCGCGGGCCGGGAACTCACTCATGCGCGGTGCCTCCTGGGATCTCGTTGCAGTGGTGCGCAGGCGCTCGGGACAGCGTACCGCGTCCGGGCACCGGGAACGCGCCGGACCCCCGCGGCGTGGGCTCGCGGGGGTCCGGACGGTGATCGGCGGCGCAAAGCGCCCCGGTCAGGCGCCGACGCGGAAGCGGACGAAGCCGGTCAGCTCGCCGCCCGTGGCCTCGACGACCTTGCCGACCGTCGTCTTGGGGTCCTTGGCGAAGGCCTGCTCGACCAGCACGTTCTCCTTGAAGAAGCCGCCCAGGCGGCCCTCGACGATCTTGGGGATGGCCTTCTCGGGCTTGCCCTCGGCGCGGGTGGTCTCCTCGGCGATGGCGCGCTCCTTGTCGACGACCTCGGCGGGCACCTCCTCGCGGGTGGCATAGGCCGGGGAGTAGGCGGCGACGTGCATGGCCACGTCGTGCGCGACCTCGGCGGCCTTGTCGTCGGTGCCCACGAGCACGCCCACCTGCGCGGGCAGGTCGGGGTTGGTGCGGTGCAGGTAGAGCTCGACCTTGGGTGCCGACAGACGGCCCAGGCGGCGCACGACGATCTTCTCGCCGATGACGGCCTGCATCCCGTCGGTGAGGTCCTTGACGGTGGAGCCGTCGACCTCGACCTCGGCCAGCTCCTCGGCGCTCTGGGCGCCGGAGTCGATGGCTGCGCTCAGGACCGTGTCGGCAAAGGCGAGGAACTTCTCGTTCTTGGCCACGAAGTCGGTCTCGGCGTTGATCTCGACGAGCACGCCGGTCTGGCCGCCCTCGGCTTCGACGACCCGGGCGGCGATGAGGCCCGCGGATGCCGCACGGCCCTCGCGCTTGGCGATGCCCTTGAGGCCCTTGACCCGGATGATCTCGATGGCCTTGTCGACGTCGCCGGCCGCCTCGTCGAGGGCCTTCTTGACGTCGAGCATGCCCGCGCCGGTCTTCTCGCGCAGAGCCTTGATGTCAGCAGTGGTGTAATTCGCCATAGGTGCTTCCTGTTGGTGGTGACTGATCGGATGCGCTGCTCAGGCCTGCCCGGCGGGCTCGACGACTGCCTCGGCGACGGCCTCGCCGTCAGCGGTCGGCGCGGCCTCGGCGGGGGCGGTGACCTCCTCGGCCCCGGCCAGCAGCTGGGCCTCCCACTCGGGCAGGGGCTCGGCGTCGACGGGGGCGATCTCGGCCTCCTGGCCGGTGCGCACGCGGCCGGCCGAGCGCGACACGAGGCCCTCGGCAGCAGCGTCCGCCACGACCCGGGTGAGCAGGGTCACGGCGCGGATGGCGTCGTCGTTGCCCGGCACGCCGTAGGTGACCTCGTCGGGGTCGCAGTTGGTGTCGAGGATGGCCACGACGGGGATGCCCAGCTTCTGGGCCTCGGAGATCGCCAGGTGCTCCTTCTTGGTGTCGACCACCCAGATCGCGGCCGGCAGCTTGGACATGTCCCGGATGCCGCCGAGGGTCTTGACGAGCTTGTCCTTCTCGCGGCGCATCATGAGCAGCTCCTTCTTCGTGCGGCCGGAGCCGGCCACGTCGTCGAAGTCGATCTGCTCGAGCTCCTTCATGCGCTCCAGGCGGGCGCGCACGGTGGAGAAGTTGGTGAGCATGCCGCCCAGCCAGCGCTGGTTGACATAGGGCATGCCGACGCGCTGGGCCTGCTCGGCCACGGCGGCCTGGGCCTGCTTCTTGGTCCCGACGAACAGGATGTTGCCCCCGCGGGCGACGGTCTCCTTGACGAAGTCGTAGGCGGTGTTGATGCCGTCGACGGTCTGCTGCAGGTCGATGACGTAGATGCCGTTGCGCTCAGTGAGGATGAATCGCTTCATCTTCGGGTTCCAGCGGCGGGTCTGGTGGCCGAAGTGGACACCGGAGTCGAGGAGCTGACGCATGGTCACGATCGCCATGACGGTCCTTTCGTGCGCGCCCGGAGGTTGCCGAACGAGCGGTGAGTCGTGGGGCGGCGTTCCACCGGTGCCCCGGCGGCGCCCCTGTGTGTGATTGGTTCTTCCCCGTTGACCGTTGGACCCGGCTGGGCGGGCCGCGGCTCCGCGCCGGGGGCCGGCGCGGATGGGGCCTGGTGCCCGCGACGCGCGACCACCCGCTCCGCCTGGACGGTGCGGGACCTCGGTCGCGACGCCCGAAAGGACGATCCCCTCCCCGGTGGACGGGGCACGGGTGCGAGCACGCGAAGTCAGCCGCATGCATCCCATCCCCGGCGGGTTCACCCGGACGGAGACGGAAGGCAGGCAACTGCATGCGCGACGCTATCACAGCGCCTCCGGGTTTTCGGCGGTTTGACGGGCGCGAGAGCGAATCTCGGATGTCATTCCTGTCACCCACGCGGCGCCCGGCCGCGGCAGGACCGCCTCGAGGTGCTCCACAGGCGCGGTTCGTGCACCGGTCGTCCACAGGGCTCGCCTGCCCCGGGTGCGGCCGGCGCCGCCGGGGCGCCACTGTGGCCGCATGAGGCGCAAGACGGACACGGAGACAAGCCGGCTGACGGGCACAGCAACGGGCACCGTGGCGGGCACAGCAACAGGCACAGTGGCGGACGCGGGGGCGGGCGGCCCGAGCCCTGGCAGGCCCGGGGGCGCGAGCACGGGCGCCGCCGTACGGCGTCGCTGTCGTCTGGGGGTGTGGGTGGCCGGCGCCGCCCTGCTTCTGGCGCCGGTGGCGGGCGCCGAGCCCGGGTGGGCCGGTGGGACGGAGGGCCGGGGGCGCGCGACCTGGGAAGCGAGCACCTCACAGCACGCACCGAAGGCCTCCTACTCCTGGCCCACCGGCGGGCCGGCGCGGGTGCTGGAACCCTTCGACCCTCCGGCGGTGGTCTGGGGCTCCGGTCACCGCGGGGTGGACCTGGCCCTGGCCGCGGGGTCTCCGGTCCGGGCGGCAGGGGCAGGCACCGTTGCCTTCGCCGGGATGGTCGCCGGTCGCCCGGTTGTCTCAATCGACCACGCCGACTCCATCCGTACCACCTATGAGCCGGTCGAGCCGGTCGTTGCGACAGGGGACCCGGTGGTCGCCGGGCAGGTCATCGGCACGCTGCTGTCCGGCCACCGCGCCGACGGCGTTGACGCCCTCCACTGGGGGGCGCGCACCGGACCGAAGAGCTATGTCAACCCCCTGCGGCTGCTCACCCCCGCCGTCATTCGGCTCAACCCGGTGAACAGGGGCTGAGGGCGTCTGGCATGGGATGCCCCGCCGGTCATCCGTCAGCCTCCGTGCGAGGGCGCGGAGGGGGCGAGGTGGTCGCCCATCCATGCGCGGGCGTGGCGGTGCGAGGCGATCCCCCACTCCAGGGCCAGGCGCTGGAAGTGGGCGACATCGGCGAGGTCCTCGGGGACCTCGCCGCCGTCGATCTCGCGCCCGAGCTCCTCGAGACGGGCGAGCTCGGCCCCCATCCGATGGTCGATGTGGGCGACGACCTCCGCGCGCCCGGGCGGGTCCAGCAGGCCCAGGAAGTACATGCGAGACAGCGCGGCGCCGAGATCGGGACATATGACACCTCGAGATCGGTAGATATGGCACGGCCGGGCGGGGAAGCGTCCCGGATGACTGATTCCAAGGGGGGGCGGCGGTTGTGTGCGGTCGGTGAGCGGCTGGTGGAGGCGACGATGGGGCCGGCCGGCGAGACGGCGCCGGGGACAGTGGCCAGCACGTCAAGAGTGGCGCGACAGGACTCCCGCGCGGACTTTTCCCAACGCCCAACCCATGGGGACCGACGGCCCCGCCTGCACCCGCCTACAACACACACCTTCCCGTACCACCCCAACAATCCCGAACCCCGACCCTCACCCCCTGGTGAGAATGACTCAGTGATTCCGGGGCTCGGTAGGTGAGTCCGGGGATCTGCGGTGATTCCGGGGGCGTCTGCCCTGGAATCACCGCAAAGCTCCGCTGTGACTGCCTCAGCCCCGGACTCACGTCGTCGGCCCTGGACTGAGGTCCTCTGCCCTTGGAATCGATCATCTGGGGCGGGTGCGAGGTGGCGGGCCGGGGATCGGGGGCGGCGTGGGGCTGGGTGGCCTTGACGCGCTCGCCCGGTTCGTTGAGGTCGAGCGCGAGGGGGCGGTCCTCGTCGTCGTCGGCCAGCGGAGCCTCCTCAGACACGGGGAGCATGCACGAGCGCAGCATGCTCACGGTGGCCCTCCGCGGGAGCCTCCTCGGACACGGGGAGCATGCCCTCCGGGCCGGTGGCTGTGCCCAGGAGCGCCGGGGCGCGCACCCGGTCCCACTGCTCGTCCGACGACGAGCAGCAGCCGAGTCACGCGGCTTGTTCCCCACCGTAGTCGCCTGACGACCGCCGATGGTGTTCCACGGTGACGGTTGCGGCCCACACCAGGACCAGGGACCTGACCCCGACCGGCGGACCTGCGCCCCTGCGTGCCATATGTACCGATCTCGAGGTGTCATATGTCCCGATCTCGGCGGGAGAGGGGTGGTCAGGCGCGGGGAAAGGCCTGGGCGTAGGCGGCCCGGAGGCGGTCGGCCGACACGTGGGTGTAGCGCTGGGTCGTGGCCAGGGAGGCGTGCCCGAGCAGCTCCTGGACGCTGCGCAGGTCCGCTCCCCCGTCCAGGACGTGGGTCGCGGCGCTGTGGCGCAGACCGTGGGGGCCGAGGTCCGGCACCGCCGAGCCGAGCGCAGCGCGGTGCACCACCTCGCGCGCCGCACGCGGGTCGAGGCGGCCGCCCCGGGCGCCGACGAACAGGGCCGCCCCGGCGCGCGGGGCGGCCAGGGTCCCGCGCGCCTCGAGCCAGCCCTGCACGGCCCGGGCGGCGGGAGCCCCGTAGGGCACGGTGCGCTCCTTGTCCCCCTTGCCCAGGACGGTCAGCGTCCGGCGGGAGGCGTCGAGGTCGCCCAAGTCCAGGCCGCACAGTTCGGAGACCCGCACCCCTGTGGCGTAGAGCAGCTCGAGCACCGCCAGGTCCCGCGCCGCCAGGGCGTGGGCAGTCTTGTCGGGCGAGGCCGCCGCCTCCTCGACGCGCCGGCCCGCCGCCGCCAGGAGGCGGGCGGCCTGCTCGGCGGTGAGCACCGCCGGGAGGCGGTTGTCGGCGCGCGGGGAGCGCAGGCGCGCAGCGGGATGCTCGGCGAGCAGCCCCGCACGGTGGGCCCAGGTGCTGAAGGCCCGGGCCGCGGCCGCGCGCCGGGCGAGCGTCGCCCGGCCCCGGCCCCGACCGGCCTGCTCGGCCAGCCACGCCCGCAAGACGGCCAGGTCAAGGGTGCCGAGCGCGGTGCCCACCGGAGAGTTGGGCTGGTCACCGACCCCCGCGAAGGACAGCAGGTCCTCAAGGTCACCGCAGTAGGCCCTCACCGTGTGGGCGGACATGCCCCGCTGGAGACCCAGGTACCGGCCCCAGGCGTCGACGAGCTCGCCGCGGGTACCGGGTTCCTCGGCAACGGACATGGCCCCAGGGTAGACGAGCAACCCGGGGCTCCCGCTGCGCCGGGCCCGCCCGCAACGCACCCGGGCGCCCCCGCGTTATGGCGGCGGGCCACCACCGGCACCCGGTGGGCGGCCAGCCCCGGGGACGGGCGGGCAGGACCCGTGGGCCGGCCCTTACTGTCGACGCCGGCGCCAACGGGCGCCGTCGCCCTCGACCCGCCCGGCGAGCTCGAGCAGACCGAGTGCCGCCTCGGTCTCGCCCTCCGACAGCCCCGCGCTGCGCGCCAGCGTGGTCGGGTGGGCCCAGCCGCGTGCCGGCAGGGCGTCCATGACCCGGGAGGCGTCGCCGTCGAGCCCGTCGAGCAGGCCTGTCCCGGCGTGGGCGGGGTCGGCGGCCTTGTCACCCTCGGGGTCGGTGGCACCCACGGGAAGGACGAGCTCGAGGGCCTCCTGGGCGTCGGTGACGCACACCGCCCCGGCGCGCAGCAGTCGGTGACAGCCCACCGAGCCCATGTTGTTGACCGGCCCCGGCACCGCACCCAGGGGCCGGCCCAGCTCCTGGGCGTGCCGGGCGGTGGACAGGGCCCCCGAGCGCCAGGCGGCCTCGACCACGACCGTGGCGTCGGCCAGGGCCGCGATGAGCCGGTTTCGGGTGAGGAAGCGGTGGCGGCCGGGCTGGCAGCCCGGCGGGACCTCGGCAAGGAGGGCGCCGGTGGCCAGGACGGCCTCAAGCAGCTCGGTGTTGCCCGTCGGGTAGAGCCGGTCCACCCCTCCGGCTGCAACAGTCAGGGTCGGTCCGGCTTGGAGCGCGCCACGGTGCGCGGCCGCGTCGATGCCGAAGGCTCCCCCGGAAACGACGAGCACCCCGTCGGCGGTCAGGGCGCAGGCCATGTCAGCGGCGACCTGCTCGCCGTAGGCGCTTGAGGCACGGGCACCGACCACCGCCAGCGCCCGTCCGGTTCCGGGCCCGGTGGGCATGAGGTCCTCGCGCCCACGGGCCCCGCCCCCACGGGACGGCCCCGTGCCCGCGGTGTCCGCCGGACACCCGGCCCTGTCCTCGGGATCCGGCCAGGCGCCCTCGGCCGGCCGGGGGACCAGGAGCGCCGGGTCCCCCCGCACCCACAGGCAGTGGGGAGGGTGCTCCAGCGCCTCCAGACCCGCCGGCCACCAGGGGTCCCAGGGCAGCACGAGGCTTCCACCGAGGGACTCCAGGACCTCGAGCTCGCGGCGGATGTCCAAGCCCGACAGGCGGGGGGCCCACCGTCCCGCGGCGCGGGCCCAGGCGGCCCGCGCCCGCATCGGGTCGCCCGAGGCCGGCACCGGGGGCCGTGGGGCTGCGCGGAGATCCCCCTGGTCGTCGAGGGCCTCGGTCAGCAGCCAGTGCAGGGCACCACCTGCGCCCAGGGAGGCCACGAGCAGGCCGGCCGCGGCGTCGGTGGGCTCGGCCAGGCGGGACCAGGTGGCCCGGGCCAGGGCCTCGTCGTCAATGTCGTAGGGCAGGCGGGCCGCTGCCGGGCGTGTCTGCCGGGCTGGGTGCAACTGCGTCTCGGGTGCCGGGAGTGTGGTCATGGTCGGGCTCCTCGTGTGCGTAGGGACAAAGCGGCCCCGAGCTCGGCGGAACCGGGTGCGGGCCGGGACGACAGGTCCGCCAGCGTCCAGGCCACCCGCAGCACCCGGTCGACGCCGCGCAGGGTGAGGTCGCCGCGGTCCAGGGCCGCCATGAGCGGGGCGAGCAGATCGGGGTCGGTTCCCGAGGCGGCCGAGCGCAGCCAGGACCCCGGCACCTGGCCCATGAGCCGCCACGGGGTGTCGGCGAGCCTGCGGGCTGCGCGCTCGCGGGCCTGGGCCACCCGCTGGGCGACGACCTCGCTGGACTCGCCGGTCCCCACCGTCTTGAGGTCACGGGCGGTGACCGCCTCGACCTCGATCTGGATGTCGACGCGGTCGAGCAGGGGCCCGGACAGGCGGGAGAAATAGCGGCGGCGCTGCAGGGAGGTGCAGGTGCACGCCAGACCGCGGCCGCCCCCGCGCCCGCACGGGCAGGGGTTGGCGGCCAGCACGAGCTGGAATGCTGCGGGATAGGTGGCCCGGCCGGCCGCCCGGTCGATACTCACCTCCCCGGACTCCAGGGGCTGGCGCAGGCAGTCGAGCACGCCGCCGGGGAACTCCGGAGCCTCGTCGAGGAAGAGCACGCCGCGGTGGGCCAGGGACACGTCCCCGGGCCGTGGCGTCCCCGACCCCCCGCCGATGACCGCGGCGCGGGTGGCCGTGTGGTGGGGCGCGCGCAGGGGCGGCGAGGTGAGCAGCCCGGCGTCGGGGCTGAAGGTGCCCGCCAGGGAGTGCAGGGAGGTGACGGTGACGGCATCGTCGGCCTCCAGGGGAGGAAGGATCGAGGGCAGGCGCTCAGCGAGCATCGTCTTGCCCGCTCCCGGCGGGCCGACGAGAAGGAGGTGGTGCCCGCCGGCGGCCGCCACCTCCAGGGCGTGACGCGCCCGGGGCTGGCCGACGACCTCGGCGAGGTCGGGCCGGCGGCCGCCCGCCGCAGGCTCGGGACGCGGCTGGGGGTCGCGGCTGCGGGCGCGCTCAAGCAGCTCCGCGGCCGAGGAGGGCAGGCGTCCGCCGTAGCGCTCGACGATCTCCCCCAGGTGACTGACCGCGGTGACTCGGGCGCCGCGCACGAGGCCCGCCTCATGCGCGGCCGCACGGGCCACGACGACCTCCTCGACCCCGGCGGCGACCGCGGCGCGCACCGAGGGCAGGATGCCGCGCACGGAGTGGACCGAGCCGTCCAGCCCGAGCTCGCCGAGGTGGACGGTGCGCGCCATGTGCTCGACCGCTCGGCGCGGCAGCTTGCCGCGGGCGCCGAGCACGGCCAGCGCGAGCGCCAGGTCGACTCCGGTGCCGGTCTTGGGCAGGTCGGCCGGGGAGAGGTTGACGGTGAGCCGGTGCTCCCCCCACGTGACCCCGCAGCTGCCCAGAGCCGCGCGCACCCGCTCGCGCGACTCCCGCACGGCGGTGTCGGGCAGTCCCACCAGGGTGAAGCCGGGCAGCCCCTGGGCGCAGTGGGCCTCAACGTCGACCAGGTGCCCGTCGAGCCCGGTCAGGGTGATGGCCAGGGTGCGTGCCAGCGCCATCACGCCCCCACCCCTCGGTGGTGGCGCAGGACGGCGGGCGCGTCGGTGCGCAGCAGGACCGAGACGACGTCGATGCGCAGCCCTTCGTGCTCGACCCGGTTGCCGGCGACCCAGGCGCCGGCCAGGGCGCGCAGCCGGGAGAGCTTGAGTGCGTCGACGGCCTCCGCCGGGGCCCCGGCCCTCAGGCTCGTGCGGGTCTTGACTTCGACGACGACCAGCCGTGGCCGTCGCGGCCGGCCGGCGGGACTGTCGTCACCGTCAGAGCCCTGGGAGTGCTCGGTGCCCTCAGGGCTGTCGGGGCCCTCGGGGTCGGGCTCGGGGTCGAGGGCGATGATGTCGAGCTCGCCGCGCAGCCCGTGGCCGGGCCGCCAGTTGCGCTCCAGGATGAGCCAGCCCCGGTCGACCAGGTAGCGCGTCGCAATGTCCTCCCCGCGGGTCCCGGTCTCGCGCGCGGTGGGCGGCGTGGGCTCAGCCTCCGATGGTGTCTGTGTCATGGGGTTCACCTCCATGACCAGGGTCGGCCGCACGCAGCGGCGGAGCCATCAGCCCGATCGAGCCCTGTGAACGACCCCTGCACGAAACATACCTGTGGAGCACTTCAAGTATGCTTCAACGCTCTCGCGGCATCTCAGCACTGGCTGACGGGCCCGGGGGTCGCCGTCGTGGCCCGGAGGGCTACGGGCCGCGCCCGGCCCCAACGACGTGGGAGCCGGTCAGGAGGGGACCTCGATCTCGGGCTTGCTCAGCTCCTCGACGTTGACGTCCTTGAAGGTGACGACGTGGACGGACTTGACGAAACGGCTGGCGCGGTAGACGTCCCACACCCAGGCGTCCTCCAGGGTCAGCTCGAAGAAGACCTCGCCCCCGTTGGTGCGCACCTGGACGTCCACCGCGTTGGCCAGGTAGAACCGGCGCTCGGTCTCCACGACGTAGGAGAACAGCGACACGACGTCCCGGTACTCCCGGTACAGGTCGAGCTCCAGGTCGTTCTCGTAGGCCTCAAGGTCTTCAACGCTCACCGGGCCATCATGCACGGCGCGCCTGGGAGCGCACTGCAGGTGGCGGGGCGCGTCGTCGGGGCCGAACGGGGCCGGCAGCGGCGGCGGTCCTCCCCGGTCCCGGCCCTCCGGCCTACCGGTCGGTCAGGCCGGGCAGGCGCCAGGAGCGGCGGTGCTGCTCGCTGGGGCCCAGATGTCGGAGCGCCTCGGTGTGCGCCGCAGAGGCGTAGCCCTTGTTGGCGGCCCAGCCGTAGCCGGGGTCCGGCAGCGCCGCCATGAGCTCGTCCCGCTCGACCTTGGCCAGGACGGAGGCGGCTGCGACGACGGCGCACCGGGCGTCGGCGCCGACCTGCGTGTGCACGACCGGCCCCTGGCCCGCCCCGGTGGCGGCCACGGACGTCTCCGGGCTGTCCGGTGGGCTGCCTGCGCCCGCTGGGCCGAGCCAGTCGACGGGACCGTCCAGGATGAGGGCCCCGGGCAGGTGCCCACGGGCGGCGACCTGGGCCAGGGCTCGCCTCCCGGCCAGACGCAGGGCCCCCATGATGCCCAGCTCGTCGATCTCCGCGGCGCCGGCGTGGCCGACGGCGTGATCGGTCGCCCAGTCGCGGCAGGGCTCGACCAGGGCCCGGCGCCGACCGGGGCTCAGCTGCTTGGAATCGGCCAGGCCCGCGGGCAGGAGGTCGGGGGTGGCCGCCGAGACGACGACGAGCCCCACGGTGACCGGACCGGCCAGGGAACCGCGCCCGACCTCGTCCATGCCCCCGACCAGTGCGTGGGTTCTCAGGAGCCTCCGCTCGGCGGCGCGGTCGGGCAGGATGGTCGGGCTCACGGCTGTGTCGTGAGGGCCGGGACCTGGGCGAAGACGCTGTCGGGGTCCTCGAGGAGCCCGACGCGCCCCACGGGCCACAGGACCGCCTTGGCCACACCGACGACGTCGTCGAGGGGGACGGCCCCGCCGTGGGCGTCCTCGCGGTGGAAGCGTGAGTCCATGGAGTTGGCGCGGTTGTCGCCCATGACCCACACGCAGTCCTCGGGGACGGTGACCTCGAAGGCGACGTCGAAGGGGGAGACGCCCTGGCTGAGGTAGGTCTCGTCGATCGCGACGCCGTTGACCGTGATCCGTCCCTCACCGGTGGACACGATGCGGTCGCCCGGCAGCCCGATCACCCGCTTGATGAGGTGGTGCCCGGTGTCCTGGGGCAGGAGGCGCAGCAGCTCAAGGGTGTCCTGGACCGAGCCGCGCAACCCGGTGGGCTCCTCGACCTCGAGCCAGCCGCCCGGGTCGGTGAACACGACGATGTCACCGCGCTCGACCTGCCCGGTGTCGTAGACGGTGACGAGCACCCGGTCCCCCGTCACCAGGGTGGGCTCCATCGAGGCCGAGGGGATCGCGAAGGTCTGGAGGACGAAGGTCTTGAGCAGGGCGGTGAGCACGAGCACGACCAGGACCACGAGCAGGGGCGAGTCGCGCCTGCGCGCCGGCCGGGGCGGCGCGGAGCCCGGCACCGGCAGTGGCTCGGGCCGGCGGGTCGGTGGGAAGGACGGCGGCAGGCCGCCCTCGGCTCCGGCCGTAGCGGAGGAGGAGGTCGAGGAGGTGGTGGCCTCGCCGGGGTCGTCAACCGCCTCGCAGGCCGAGGGCACGCCGGGAGTCGCCGGCCCGGGGAGCGTTGGGGAGGAGGCCGCAGGGTCGGACGGATGGAGGTCGCCGGCGGTCTGGTCCAGCGGTGAGGTCACCGTTCCCCTCTCGGGACGTGTGTGAAAAGGAGGCCCCGTCGGGGGCGCGATGATGTGGTGACGCCCGGGCCCGGCCGGGCCCGGGCGTCACCGCGACGGAGACGAGGGGAGCGCCATGGCGCTCAGTCCTCCCGACGCTCCTTGATCTTGGCGGCCTTGCCGCGCAGGTTGCGCAGGTAGTACAGCTTGGCGCGACGCACGTCACCGCGGGTGACGACCTCGATCTTGTCGATCGAGGGGGTGTGCAGCGGGAAGGTGCGCTCGACGCCGACGCCCAGGGAGATCTTGCGGACGGTGAAGGTCTCTGAGACGCCGCTGCCCTGGCGGGCGATGACGATCCCCTGGAAGACCTGGATGCGCGAGCGGCTGCCCTCGACGACCTTGACGTGCACCTTGAGGGTGTCGCCGGGACGGAAGCGGGGGATGTCGTCGCGCAGTGAGGCGGCGTTGATCTCGTCGATCAGGTTCATCATTCTCTCCACACCCCTGCCACTGGTCAGCGGGCGCTTGCTAGGCGGCGCCTCGCGCAGGCCCCTTGGGGCCGACGCTGCGGCGCCGGGAAGACCTGCCCGCGGGTCCTGCTCGGTGGGGGGCCTCCCCAGTGGCAGAGTCCCCCCGAGTCCCGGGGCGCGCCCAGTGTGCCACAGGCCCGGTCGGGGCGACGAGGGCGCCGCTCAGGACGTGCCCGACCTCACGCGCCCCAGCGGGCCCGATTCGGGCCGGGGCGCAGTGGTCAGGGCACCGGCGTCGGGGTGGGTTGGGCCGTCGGCACGGTCTCGGGCTCGGGGACGGCGGCGAAGGCCGCGGTCCCGCCGTCCAGGGCGGACCAGCGGCTCAGCGGCCAGATGAGTCGGCGGGCCACGCCGACGACGTGGTCCTGGGGGACGAAACCGCCGTGGGCGTCGGCCTGGTGGAGCCGGGAGTCGGCGGAGTTGGAGCGATTGTCGCCCATGACCCACAGGTAGCCCTCGGGGACCGTGATGTCGAAGGCGATGTCGGAGGCCGACCTGCCCGGTTTGAGGTAGGGCTCGATGACCTCCACCCCGTTGACTGTCAAGGATCCCTGCCCGTCGGCGACGACGCGGTCGCCGGGCATGCCGATGACCCGTTTGACCAGGTGGTGGCCCGGGTCCTGGGGCAGGACGCGGATGGCCACGAGCAGGTCCTGGAGGGCTCCGCGCACCCCGGTGGGCTCGGGGACCTCCCCGAGCCAGTCGGAGGGGTCGGTGAACACGATGACGTCTCCTCGCTGGAGCGAGTCGATGTCGTAGAGGGTGACGACGATCCGGTCGCCCTCCATGAGGGTGTCCTCCATGGAGCCCGAGGGGATGACGTACATCTGGAACACGAAGGAGCGCACGAGGGCCACGACGAGCACGACGGCCACAAGCGCTCCGACACGGCGCACGAGCTCCACCCCCCGCTCGGCCAGAGGGCTGCGGCGGCGGCCGACACCTGCCGGTGCGGGGCGGGGGCCCTGTCCGGAGGCACCCGGCTCAGCGCTCATCGGTGCGTGCCTCCTTCGCTCATCCGGCGCCCATGGTGCTCGCCGCGCTCTTGGGGGTTGACCGACATGACGACGTCGTCGCAGCGGGCGAAGCCCACCTGGTAGGTGCGCGAGCCGCTGCGGGCGAAGCCGGTGCGCCGGTAGGCCTTCTGGGCGCGCCGGTTGCGTTCGTGGGTCCCCAGCCACAGGAGGGTGACGCCCCGCTCCGCGGCGTCGCGCACCGCCCGTTCGAGCAGCGCCCCGGCGACACCCGAGCCGCGCAGGGAGGCGTCGACGTAGGCCTTCGACAACTCGGCCGACAGGCCGTCACCGCCTGTCGGCCCTGGCGGGGCGACAAGCCCTGGCGGGCGCGGGTCCAGGCCCGGGGGGCCGGCGCCGTCGGAGGGCTCGAGCAGGACCAGGCTGTAGCCGACGAGGCCGGGTGGCTCGCCCGCACCCGGGGCCAGCTCGGCGACGACTAGCACCGCCCGCGGGTCGGCGACCCACTGGGCGAAGGAGGCCTGCGACAGCCGGGTGCGCACGTGCTCGGCGATGTCGGCCCGGGACATCGCGGGCGGGCAGGCGTCGGGGAAGGTGCGAGCGGCCAGCTCGGCCAGGGCGGGCAGGTCGGCCTCGGTCGCCTCCCGTAGCCGCAGGGGGACGGGGTGGTCGGCCTCCTGCGGGACCGCCCAGCCCAGGCCCGCCAGGACCGCCCGGTCGGCGGGGTCGAGGTCCTGGGGGTCGAGGCGCTCGATCATGTCGGGGCGGCGCCGGGCGGTGCGGCGCAGGGCCTGGTCGCGGCGGGTACGGGCCACACGGCCGTGGTCCCCACCCAGGAGCACCGGCTCGGGGCCCAGGCCCCGCCAGGACACCGGCCGGGTGTAGACCGGGTGCTCGAGGAGCCCGGCCCGGGAGTGGGACTCCTCGACCACCGAGCCCGGGTTGCCCAGGACACCGGGGATGAGGCGGGCCACTGCCTCGATGATGACGAGTGCGGCGGCCTCCCCGCCGTTGAGGACGTAGTCGCCGATGGACAGCTCGCGCACCTCGAAGCCCGCCCGGCCGTAGTGCTCGGCCACCCGGGCGTCGATGCCCTCGTAGCGGCCGCATGCCAGCACGATGTGGTCGGCGCCGGCCAG
The DNA here is from genome assembly GCF_030524025.1 of Actinomyces sp. GTDB lineage: Bacteria > Actinomycetota > Actinomycetes > Actinomycetales > Actinomycetaceae > Actinomyces. Next base: position 30,256 of record NZ_JAUNHI010000025.1, read on the forward strand.
GTCCTCGGCGGTCCGCTGGGTGAAGACCTCCCCGGCGGGGGTCGGCACGACGAGCACCTGGCGTCGCCTCCGTCCCGGGGCCGCCACGGCTCGGCCGTCCTCGGCGCGGCCGAGGACCTCGTCGAGGGCCCGGCCCCACACGTCGGGCCGCATGACCATGCCCGGGCCGCCTCCCAGCGGCGTGTCGTCGACGGTGCGGTGGCGGTCGTGGGTCCAGTCGCGCAGGTCGTGGACCTCCAGGTCGATGAGGCCCTCGGCCGCCGCCCTGCCGATGAGGGACAGGTCCAGGACGCGCAGGTAGTCGGGGAAGATCGTGATGACGTCGAGCCTGAGCGGGTTCATCAACGCGCCTCCTCGGCGCGGCCCAGGCCTGGGAAGAGACCTCCCGGCGGGTCGATGGCCACGACGCCCGCCTCGGGGTCGACCCGTGGGACAAGCGCGGAGACGAAGGGCACGGCGACCTTCTGGCCCTCGCCGGTACGCACGACGAGCCTGTCTTGCGCCACACCCGGCTCGACGTCGACGACCTCACCGAGCTCGGCACCATCGACGTGCACGGCGCGCAGGCCCACGAGCTCGTGGGCGTACCACGCGTCCTCCTCGTCGGCGGCCTGGTCGGTGTCGACCAGGAGACGCACCCCCCGCAGGGCCTCGGCGGCGTTGCGGTCCCCGGCCTCGGCGAAGACGGCGAACCAGCGTGAGCCGTCGAAGCGCAGGCTCTCGACCGTCAGGCTGCCCGCCGCGGCGGGGCCGGTGGCGGGCTCGGCGGGCAGGACCGTGCCCGGCGCCAGCCTGCCCCGGGGGTTGTCGGTGCGGATCTCGAGGCGGACCTCGCCCCGCAGCGCGTGGGCGGGGCCGATGACGGCGACGGTGAGAAGCACGTGCACAACCTATCGTGAAGCGCCCGTCCGCCCGGTCCCGGCCCCTGGCCGTCACCTGCCGCCATCACCAGCACCGCCCGGCGTGGTGGTGGCCCGCCCCCAGTGCGGGGGGCCGGGCCAAAACCACCCGGGGGCGTGGGGGGGGGGGGTGGGCCAGGATGTAGAGCGCGGATACCGCCGGGAAACAGGCCACGACCGCAGACGGCGCAATGCCGATGGCCAGCGCGGTGGGCAGCAGCGCTTTGGCGGTGGCGGCCTGCGAATAGAGGAGTGCCGAGGCGACAATCAGTACACCGGCCAGCAGCCACGGCGCGTTGGCGAGCGAATCGCCGGCCACGTGCTTGATCCATTCCTGGTGGTTGTCCATAAAGGTCGTGCCGAGCCAGGCCACGCCGAGAATACAGACACAGGCGGTCATGCCGGTGCGGAAGATGGAGGAAGCGGGCAGGGCGTGGACGTCCGCCTTGCATAGCACCAGAATGAGCAGGGCGACGGTGAGCATGGTGGCGATTCGCACCTGTCCGCCGTCCATCGCCGGTTTTTCCACCAGACCGAGTTTGGGGCTGATGAGGATGGCGTAGGCGAGTACGGCCACCAGTCCGATGAGGAAGATAAGCACGGAGCGCTTGGCACCGGGCTTGAGCGGCCGTTCCTGATAGCCACCCGCAGGTTGTTTGACCAATCCTTGTTCGAGGCGGCGCTGATATTCCGGCACGTTGGAGAGCACATCGGTGCCGCGTGCCTTGTCCCAGAGCATGAAGAAAACGGCGGTGCACATGATGCCTAAGAAACTGGCGGGAATGGAGACAGCAAGCACTTCCAGATAGCCCCAGCCGGTGTTGCCTTTTTCGAGAATGCCGGAG
>NZ_JAUNHI010000026.1:0-12441 GCF_030524025.1 Actinomyces sp.
TGCCATTAGTCCCGATCTCGGGGTGTCATAAGTCCCGATCTCGCGGTTGGACGAGCACCCACGACGCACACCGGCACACGGACCGTCCCGGTCGACCGGTCGAAGCCGGCCGGCCCAGCCAGCGTCCCCCAGCTCTGGGAATCAACCATCTCGATGCCCTCCGGTCCCGGTCAGGTGAGGCTGCCGTGGGAGCGCGCCTGCTTGAGGGCGCGCAGCGACACCACCGCCGCCACGACGCTCATCCAGGCCGCGACCGCGATGAACAGGTAGCCCCCCTGACTGTCCCGGGCGTCAATGAGGTGGCCCGCGAGCAGGGCGCCCAGAGAGACCCCGATGTTGAGGGAGGTCCCCACCCAGGCCAGCCCTTCGGTCAGCTGCGAGGGGGCCACCGCGACCTGGACGATGTTGTAGCCGGTGGTCAAGGTTGGAGCGACGGCCATGCCCGCAAGCGCCATGATGGCGGTGAGCACAATGAGATTGGGCGCCGCCATGAAGGTTGAGGCGCCCACCGCCACCGCCACCGTGCCGGCGAGAAACTGCTTCCACAGGGGCCAGCTCCACGAGCGCGTTCCGTAGACCAGAGCCGACACGAGCGACCCGAACGACCATCCCGCGAGAAGGACACCAGCGGCCGACTTCTGGCCGAGCTCCGTGGCGAAGGCGACAGAGGCGACGTCGTTGGCTCCGAACATGCTGCCGGAGAACAGGAAGACGATGACGACCGCCCCCACCGCTCCGCGGCGCAGGACCGGAGTGGTCCGGGGCGTCGGTGCGTCCTGCCTGCCCCGTCGGCGCCCATGGGGGCGGGGCTCGGTGCCCCGCAGGGACAGGAACCACAGTCCGCCGCCCACCTGCAGGACGAGGGCCGCCACCCAACCGCTGGTCACCGGCAGGGCGCCCGAGGTGCACAGTGCGGTGGCCAGCACCGGTCCGACGATGTAGACGATCTCGTCGAAGGCGGCCTCGAGGGCGAAGGCGGTGTGCAGGTCGTCGGGCGTGGACAGCACGAGGGTCCAGCGGGAGCGCACGAGTGAGCCTATCGAACCGCCCAGGGCGCCCGCCAAGGCGGACAGCACCATGAGCACCCACAGGTCGGTGCGCACCCGGGTGGCCATGATGAGCCCGACCAGCGCCAGGGCCGACAGGGCAATCGCCGGGACCATGATCCGTGCCTGGCCGTAGGCGTCGACGAGCCTGGCCAGGAGCGGGGAGCACACGGCGGAGGCGACGATATGCGCCGCGGCGACCGTCCCGGCGGCCGAGTAGCTGCCGTAGACGGCCTGGACGGTCAGGATGGTTGAGATGCCCACCATGGACATCGGGAAACGGGCGACGAGACCCGCCAAGCAGAAACTGAGTGCGCCGGGCGTGCGCAGGATCCGCCCATAGGTGCTGGACACGGTGGTGGAGGGCTCCAGGCTCAGCGTGTGGTGGTGTCGGCCTGCTCGCGGGAGAGCCGGAAGCCCTCCCCGGAGACCTGGCTCCAGCACTCGACACCCGACTCCGCCACCGTGCAGGCGAAGTCACCGGAGGCGGCCGTCGCCTCGTAGTTGAGCGTGGCGCCGGCAGCGGAGAAGTCGCTGTTGCAGTTGCCCGTGGCCTGCCCGTCGGCGCCCACGCTCACCGTGAAGGGCATCGTCGAGGCGTTGCCGCACGAGGCGTCAGTGGGCACGAAGTTGTGCTCGTTGATCGTGCAGCTGACCGAGTCATCCCCCAGGACACACGTGATGTTGCCACTGGGTGAGGTGAAGGAGCTCAGCTCCAGGGCGTCCTCGGGCGCCGGCGCCAGCAGCTCTCGGGTCGGGGTGGCGCTGGGCGTCGGCGTAGCCGTCTCCGAGGCCTCGGCGGCCTGGTCGTTCGTGGGCTCGGGGGCGGCCTGGGACTGCTGAGTCGTGGTCGGGGCGGTCGAGGAGGTCTCCGGGTCGCCAGAGGTCATGAACCACACAATGAGGGCGACGACGGAGACCAGAACGATCCCTCCCAGGACCCACAACCATAGTCCTGAGCGGCGGGGCCGGTCGGACTCGGGGGCGGCCGCGCCCACGCCGAACACGCCCATCTCCTCGGCCGCGGGCCGCTGACGGCTCTGCTGGTACTGAGCGGTGGTGGGCTGCTGGTACTGGGTCGGCTGCTGGGCGGCGGGTTGCTGGTACTGCTGCTGGATGGCTGCAGGCAGGAGGCTCTCGGTCGGCGGACCGGCGTCGATGCCTCCCGCGCCGGCCGCCGTCCCTGCCGCGCCGCCCATAGCCGCGGCGCGGGCGGTGGCGGGGTCGACCGCAACAGTCTGGGCCGCCTGGTTACGGCGGGCCAGGGCGGCGTCGACCGCCGGGTCGCCCAGGGAGCCGAGCCACTCGAGCAGCGAGGGGTAGGTGCGAGGATTCGCTGCGATGTAGGGGCGTAGACCCGGGTAGTTGTTGGCGAGCTCGTGCAGCGTCGCCAGCTCCGCGTTCGGATCGCTCGCGCGCGCGACGAGATCATCCTGAGCCTGAGTCATGAGGGCCTCCACACATCGATACACCCTCGACGTGTCCGCCACCGTCGCGAGGGACGGGCAGTACAGGAAGACGCCCGAGGGCACCGGCGGGCACCGGCACCCATGAGGGTACCTGAGGGCACAAGTCCGCGCTCTGGCCCGGTATCGTCTGGCTTGTCCACCTGACGAGCCGTGCGTGTGAGGAGGCGCTCATGGGCGACAACAGTGTTGTCTGGGCCGAGACGGTCCCGCTGCGGGATGCGCTCGTGGTTGGTGCGGCCACCGATGTCGGGCGTCACCGCAGCGTCAACGAGGACGGCTATCTCGCCGTGCCCCCCGCCTTCATCGTCGTTGACGGCATGGGTGGCCACGCTGCCGGCCGTGCAGCCACGCGGGCCGCCCTGACCGCCCTGGCGCCCTTGGCCGGCGCCTCGGTCACCGACCCCGAGGAGGTGGTCGCCGCCGTGCTCGCAGCGGGCCGTGCCGTCAGCGCCATCCCCTCCCACGCCGCCTACAGGCCGGGCGCCACGGTGGCGGGCGTGGTCCTGGCCGAGCTCGACCAGGACCCGGCATGGATCGTCTTCAACATTGGGGACTCTCGGGCCTACCTGCTGCGTGACGACCTCCTGCGCCAGCTCTCCCGCGACCACTCCCAGGTACAGGACCTGATCGAGGCGGGCGAGCTCAGTATCGAGCAGGCCCGGCGCGATCCCCGCCGCAACGTCGTGACCCGGGCGCTTGGCGCGGGGCTCGACGAGCCTGCCGTCCCTGAGCTGCACTGCCTGCCAGCCCGTGCGGGCGACCGGATCCTCGTGTGCACCGACGGCCTGAGTGACGAGCTCGATGACCGGGCCCTGGCCACCGTCGTCGGGGCCGGGCTCTCCCCGCAGCGCACCGCCGAGATGGCGGTGGCGGCCGCCCTGGAGTCCGGGGGCCACGACAATGTGACGGCCCTGGTCGTCGACCTGCGCGAGGCGGTGGGCTGATGGCCGCGCCACGTCAGGTCGTCGGGCGCTACGGCACCGCGGTACTCGATCCCGACGCCCCCGCCGGCCTCGACGCCCGCGTGCTCGAGGTGCTCGGCGGGCCCTCGCCTTCGGACACCGAGGACCTCGACCCCGAGCGGACCGGGGTGTGGATCGACCCCGACGACATCGCCCCCGCCCTCGAGTCGCAGGTCGTCGACACCGGGGTCTGGACCGACACCGGCGACGCCAGCGCCCCCAGCGGCCAGGAGCCCGGCGGGTGGGCGCAGTACGACACCTCGGCCCCTCCCCCCTTCGCCAGCCGCTTCCCCGAGCCCGAGCCGGGTTCCGGCCGCCGACGGCGCCGTCCCGTCCCGGCCGTCGAGCCGGTGCCGCAGGACGCACGGGTCCAGGCACTGTCCATGCCCACCGAGGCGATCACCTCGGGCGCCTCGGGCGCCTCGGCCCCGACCGGGGCGATGACGGGCGGGCGCCCCTCGGGCCCGACCCGCCCCCTGGTCACCTCCGTCATGTGCGCCGCGGGCCACGCCAACCCGCCAGACGCGCCCCGCTGCCACATGTGCGTCGCGCCGCTGACCGGCGAGCTGCGGCGGGTGCCCCGCCCCGTGCTCGCCATCCTCATGCTGTCGACGGGCGAGTCGGTGGGGGTGCAGGGCGACCTCGTCGTCGGCCGTGCCCCGCAACCGCAGGCCGGAGGGGAGCCGGGCATGGCCCTGCTCGCCGTGCCCAGCCCGACCCATCTCGTGTCGCGCTCGCACCTGTTCGTGACCACCGCCGGCTGGAACGTCCTGGCCCGTGACCTGGGCTCGAATAACGGCACCGTGCTCGTCAGGCCCGGGCAGCCGCCGGTGCTCCTGGCCACCGCATTGCCCACACCCTTGTACGTGGGAGACTTGCTGGACGTGGGCGATGGCGTCACGCTGCGCGTCGAGCCCCCCGGATAAGCCCCGGTGAGCGGTCCGGCCCACCGCAGGCGGCCCCGCACCGGCGGCGCCCGCGCCCTCCGCCCCCACCCACCCCAGCGCTCGCCTGAGCCACACAGTCGCCACAGTCCATCCGTCCCGTCGTCGCCGACACGCGAGTCCGAGGAGACCACATGAGTGACCACAGCTGGACCGAGCTGCCCAAGGTCGATCCCTCCCGCCCCAACGAGCTCGTGCTCGACTTCTCCGGGGAAGTCCACCGCGTCTCGGTCGACGACACCTTCGTCATCGGCCGTGGCGGGGACCTCGACATCGATGACAACCCCTACCTGCACCGCCGCTTCCTCGTCCTGGCCCACGACGCCGGGCTGTGGTGGATCGCCAACGAGGGCTCCCGCCTGTCGGCGATGCTCACCGACGGCGACGGCCTCGTCCAGTCCCGCCTGGCCCCCGGGGCACGCATGCCCCTGGTCTTCCCCCGGGTCATCCTCACCTTCTCGGCGGGCCTGACCACCTACGAGATCGACCTCATCTCTGCGGGCGAGGACCGCTTCACCGGCATCGGCCAGACGCGGCAGGCCGGGGGCCAGACGACGATCGGGGTGACCCCGATGACCCGCTCCCAGCTGCTGCTCGTGCTTGCCCTGTCCGAGCCAGTGCTGCGCCGTGCGGGCACGGGGGCCGCGGAGATCCCCTCCTCGGCCTCGGCCGCCAAGCGTCTGGGCTGGCCGCTGACCAAGTTCAACCGCAAGCTCGACAACGTCTGCGAGAAGCTCGACCGCGCCGGCGTGCGCGGGCTGCGCGGCGGCCGTGCCGGGGGTGCGGCATCCAACCGCCGCACGGCGCTGGTCGAGCACGCCGTGTCCACCCTCATGGTCACGGCCGAGGACCTGCCGATGCTCGACGAGGAGTTCGCCGCGAACCAGGCGGCCAAGGACTCCGAGGTCTACACGGCCCCGGTCGAGACCCGTCGCTCCCGTCCTGAGAGCGAGGGCGGGGCGTGACCGGCGAGGAGTCCGCGCAGGAGCGGGCCGGCGAGGACCCGCAGAGTGCGTCGACCGGTTCGCCGGACAAGGCGGCGGCCCTCACCGCCCGGCTCCCGCAGGGCGGTCGGGACGAGGCCGAGGCCCCGGGGGCCTCCGACGAGCCGCAGGAGGGTGCGGACCGTCCCCGGACGGCGAAGCGGCCCCGCAGCCGGGCCGGGCGCTGGGCCCGGCGCGTCACGCTCATCGTGCTTCTCCTCGCCCTCGTGCTCGGCGGCGCCGGCGTCCTGGGGGAGAGGTACGCCAGCTCCCGGCTCGACGGGATCGTGCACGGGGCGGTCCCCGGGCTGTCCGACGACGCGGTCATCAGCACCGAGGGGCTCATCCTGCCCCAGGTGATGGCGGGCAGACTGGAGGTCCTGGACGTCCAGGCCTCCAGCCTCCTCATGGAGCGGCAGACCTCCGGTGGAGGACTGGGGGAGGTCTCCAGCGTCGAGCTCCTCGACGTCGAGGCATCCCTGCGCGGGGTCGGCCTGGCCTCCCCCTACACGACCGAGCGCATCGAGGTCGTCGCCTCCCTGGGCTTCGACGAGCTGGACTCCATGGTCGCCGCCTCCTGCCCGGACATGCCGGAGATGACGATCAGTGCGCAGACCTACGGCTCGTCCACGCAGGCGGGGGCCCTCGAGGCCGAGACCTCGGTGCTGGGTATGGACGCGACCCTCATCCTCGAGCCCTCGGTCACCGAGGACGGCTCCCTGCTGCTGACGATCTCCGCCGCGACCATCCAGGGCGTCCCCGTCGACCTCGACGCCGAGCTCGCGGGGCGCACGCCCTTGTCGCTGCTCGGGCTCGACAGCTCGGAGATCACCATTGGCCCCGAGGCCCTGCCCCAGGGCCTGTCACTGACCGGGGCTCATGTGGCCAGGGACGGGCTGCGTCTGGCGATGGGCGGCACGCGGGTCGACCTCGCCTCCCTGTGACCGTCGGCTCACCGCCGGGCGCCGCGGCGGGCAGGAGCGGGACGCCCGCCGTCGACCGGGCCCGGCCTGTCGGCGGGCCGGACTCCCATGGTGCGAGATGCCCACGCCCCGGGCTGGGAGGAGTGGCCGGGCTCGTATAGCCTGCTCGTGGTGCCGGGCATCCATGTCCGGATCACGAGGAGAGGTATGAGCACTCAGCCCGAGCAGTTCCACCGCGTCCCCGTCCCGGGGGCGGCGACCAGCCCACAGCGTGCCGCGGTCCCTGCGCAGGCCGCGCCGTCGGCCCAGGAGCCCCCCTCGGTCCCTCCTGTTCCCCAGAGGCAGGCCGTCGACCGGTCGGCGGCCCCGGGCCTGGCACAACCCGCCACCGGTGCCGGCCGTCGGGTGCGGACCGCCGGAGGCGCGCGGGAGACCGGGCTGGTGGAGCCTGCCGCCGCCCCGGGCGGCTCCACCTACCCGGCGGCGACGGCCTCCCTGCCCTCGCGCCGCGAGCTGGAGCGGGAGGCGGAGCGCGCCTCGCGGTCCAACGCGAGCCCGAAGGCCGACGTCGAGCGGGCCACCGAGCTGCTCAAGCGGGTGAGCCAGACCTTCACCGAGCGCGTCGTCGGCCAGGAGCAGCTGCGCCTGGCGCTGGTATCGACGCTGATCGCCGGCGGGCACATTCTCCTGGAGTCCGTACCCGGCCTGGCCAAGACGACGGCCGCCCAGACGCTGGCCGCGGCGGTCTCCGGCTCCTTCCACCGGATCCAGTGCACCCCCGACCTCATGCCCAACGACATCGTGGGCACCCAGATCCTGTCCTACACCACCGGCGCGATGACTACCCAGCTCGGGCCGGTGCACGCCAACATCGTCCTGCTCGACGAGATCAACCGCTCGAGCGCCAAGACCCAGTCGGCGATGCTCGAGGCGATGCAGGAGCGGCAGACCTCGATCGGTGGCGTCGTCTACCCGCTGCCCCAGCCCTTCATGGTCCTGGCCACCCAGAACCCCATCGAGGAGGAGGGCACCTACGTCCTGCCCGAGGCCCAGATGGACCGCTTCCTCATGAAGGAGGTCCTCACCTACCCCAAGCCGGCGGAGGAGGCCGACGTCCTGGACCGCATCTCCTCGGGAGCCTTCGAGGAGCCGATCCGCACCAACCCGATCTCGACCGACGACGTCGACTGGCTCGCCGGGGCCGTCGAGCGGGTCTATGTCGACCCGATCATCAAGCAGTACATCGTCGCCCTGGTCAACACCTCCCGCGGGGGCGGCCCCCGCCCGGTGCCCGGGCTGGACCGGCACGTGCGCGTGGGCGCCTCCCCCCGTGGGGGCATCGCCCTCATGAAAGTCGCCCAGGCGATCGCCCTGCAGGCCGGCCGCACCTACGTCACCCCTGACGACGTCGGGCTGCTGCGCCACTCGGTGCTGCGCCACCGCCTCGTCCTGACCTACGACGCCCTGGCTGACGCCATCGCCCCTGAGGCGATCATCGACGCGATCTTCGCGGCGGTTCCCACGCCCTGAGGCGCCTGCCCGTAGAGTCGAGATGACGATGCCCCGCTCCGCCGACGCCGCCGGCGGTACTCCGACCGGCCCGATAAGGCCGAGCGCCGCCCCGGCGACCGAGGCCGACACCGACGCCGCCCCGCTGCGCCGGCCCAGCGGATCGCGCCTGGCCCGCGTGCGCGGCCGGCTCGCCCTGCCGACGCTGCGGCGCGCCACCGGCCTGCTCGACGGCAGGCACAAGTCGGTCTTCGTCGGGCACGGACAGGACTTTGACGACCTGTCGATGTATCGGCCGGGCGACGACGTCTCCGACATCGACTGGAAGGCCTCGGCCCGTATCGGCCAACCGGTCATCAAACGCTACCAGCGCGAGTCCAACCTCCCGCTCGTCCTGGCGGTCGACACCGGGCGCACGATGGCCGCGCAGGCGCCCAGCGGTGAGGACAAGCGCGAGCTCGCCCTGGCCGTGGCCGAGATCCTGGCCTACCTGGCGCGTATGCGCGGCGACATGGTGGCCCTCGTGGCCGGGGACTCCGCCCGGCTCGTCTCCCGGCCCCCGCGGGCGGGCTCCCAGCACGCCGAGATGCTGCTGTCCCTCCTGGCCCACCAGTTCGAGGAGCTGACCGACGGGGCCGGGCGGGGGGACGCGCTGCTGTCGCCCCACGCCCCGGCCGCGGGGCTGGCCACGGTCCTCCACCGCGTCTCGACGTGGCACCAGCGTCGCAGCCTGGTCGTGCTCATCACCGACACCTCCCACCCCGACCCCGTGGCCGAGCCGGCGGTGGTCGACCTGCTGCGCAGGCTCTCGGCCCAGCACGAGCTCGTCGCCATCCAGATCGAGGACGACTCCCCGCTCGTGCCCGGCCGCGGCCGTACCCGTGACGTCGAGATCGACGCCGATCTGCCCGCCTTCCTGCGCGAGGACCCGTCCCTGTCCGACTACCTGCGGGCCCAGGCCGAGCTGCGCCGCGGGGCGGTCGCCGACCTGCTGGGCGCCCGTCGTGTCGAGTCCGCCACGATCAGCTCCGATGAGGGGCTCGTCGACGCCATCGCGGACCTGCTCAAGCGCCAGCGCCTGGCCATGTCTCGGAAGAAGCGGTGAGGTCGTGCCCGTCAACCCTGCGGTCCTCATGCCCCTGTGGATGCTCGTCATCGCGGCGATCGGCATCTTCCTGGCCCTGGCATGGATCCTGCGCGCCCTGCTCGTCACCCGCCGCGACACCTCCCGGGAGGTGGGGGACATCCCCATGGCCCCGGCCGAGCGCAGCCAGTGGGCCGGCCGGGTCGAGCATGCCGCGGCCCGCTACGAGCAGGGGGAGATCGACCTGCGCGGGCTCCACCTCGAGCTGGCCTCCGTGCTGCGCGGATTCGCCTCGGCCCGCTCCGGGGAGGACATCTCCTCGGCCACGGTGCGCGAGATCCTCGACATGGCCGACACCGCGGGCCCCCGCTCGGTCGAGGCGCGCCTGGCCGCGGTCATGCTGCGGCGCCGCCCGCTGGACGCCAACCCGCTGGGCTACATCGGCGAGCTCCTGGCGGTGTGGGAACAGCCCTCCTTCGACCGTGACCCCGACGCCGCCGCTGACACCGCGGTGACAGACGCCAGGGAGGTGGTCTCTCGATGGTGATGCCCTGGATCTTCCTGCTCCTGCTGGTGCTGGCCTTCGTGGCCGTGGTCGTCACGCTCCTGCGCCCCCCGAGCACCGGAGGCGGCCGCGGACGCCACGGCCGGGCGTCCTCCAGGCCCCGCAGGGTGGCCAACTCGGCCCCGCTGCTGCTCAGCCCGGTCGTGCGCTCGCGGTTGCATGCCCGCCGCTGGCTGCACGCGCTGATGGCGGTCCTCGTCATCACCGGCCTCGTCGCGGCCTCCTTCATCGCCGGCAGGCCGGTCAAGGAGACCATCCGCAACGAGGCGCTGGCCAGCCGAGATATCGTCCTGTGCCTGGACGTGTCGACCTCGATGGTGACCACGGACGCCAAGATCCTGGAGACCTTCTCCGAGATGCTCGACACCTTCGACGGCGAACGGGTCGCGCTCGTGGCCTGGAACACGACGGCGCAGACGATCGTGCCGCTGACCGACGACTACGTCCTGCTCGAGGACGAGCTCAACAACATCGCCGATGTCCTCGACTTCAACCCCTACTACGGCAACCCAGCCATTGACCGCTACGCGGAGACCTTCGCCGGGACGGTGACTCCGGATGTCGAGGCCTCCTCTCTCATCGGTGACGGCCTGGCCTCCTGCGCCATGGCCTTCGGCCACAACGTCGCCGACCGGTCCCGGTCGATCGTCCTGGCCTCGGACAACCAGGTACAGGATCCCGACGCCCTGCAGATCTACTCCTTGTCCGAGGCGGCCGACCTCGCTGCCCAGGAGGACATCCGGCTGTTCTCGCTGTTCGGAGCCGACCCCGAGCTGATCGACCCCTCGGTATCCGGCAAGGACGTCGAGGAGGCCCGGGACGAGCTCGAACAGGTGACCACCGAGCACAACGACCGGTTCTACGAGGTGGACGACGCCGACGCCGCGGGCAGCATCGTCGAGGAGATGGAGGCCGAGCAGGTCGATGAGCTCGGCGACGACACCCAGGTGCGCCGCTCCGACGTGCCCCACACGGCCGCCTGGCTGCTGGCCTTGGTCGTCCTGGCCTTCCTGGCACTGACCGCATGGAGGAAGGCATGACCTTCGAGCCCCTTCACGGCTGGATCCTCGTCCTGGTCGTCGCGGCGGCCGGGGCCGCCGCTCTGACGGTGTCGGCCCGCTGGCTGCTGCGCCGGGACGCCGACCCCGGCGCACGCAGCACGTGGTGGCGGCGCACCGCCCTGTGCTGCGTGCTCGTCCTGCTCCTGGCCGGCCCGAGCCTGCCGACCCACGAGAAGGTGGCGGTGTCCAACATCGAGATCTTCTTGGTCGTGGACCGCACCGGGTCGATGGCCGCCGAGGACTGGGCAGGAGGGCCTCAGGCCGGCGGCATCCGCCTGGACGGGGTCAAGCAGGACCTCACCGCCATCAAGGACGCCTACCCGACTGCCTCCTTCAGCATCATCGCACTGGACTCCAGCGCGGCGCGTGAGCTGCCCCTGACCACCGACCTGAGCGCGGTGTCCTCCTGGATCGACTCCCTCAGCCAGGAGGTGACTGCCCGCTCCAGCGGGTCCTCCCTGGAGCGGGCCCTGCCGCTGCTGACCACGACCCTCGACAGTGCGGCGCGCACGACTCCGGAGAACGCCCGGCTCGTCTACATCCTGTCGGACGGCGAGGCCACTGACGACGGGGCCGGAGCCGCCGAGGCCAGTGGCGCGGGACTGTCGTGGACGGCCCTGGAGCCCCTTGTCGACGGCGGGGCTGTGCTCGGCTACGGCACCCCCGAGGGCGGGCGGATGCGCGAGTTCACCGGCTCGGGACAGTCCGCGGACCAGCCGTACATCCAGGACCCCACGACCGACCAGGACGCCGTCTCGGTGCCGGACACCGCCCTGCTGGAGTCGGTTGCGCAGGACCTGGGGGTGACCTACCTCCAGCGCACCGGCGGTCCCGACGACGCCCCCTCCTCGGACTTCACCGACCAGGACGTCGATGCCGTCCTGTCCGACGGGCGCCAACGCCGGCGCGCCCGCCAGTACCTCACCTGGCCCCTCGGACTGGCCGGAGCCGGACTTCTCTTGTGGGAGGCGGTCGCCCTGGCGCGGGCCGACCGCGGCCTGTGGGACCTGAGCCGCGCGACCACCGCGGCCGTGCGCAAGGGAGGAATGCGATGAGGCTGCCCGGACGCCGCAAGCCAAAGGCCGCAGGCCCCGGTGAGGAGGACCCCACCCGCCTCCGGCCCGCGGCGGACTTCCCGGACGCGCCGGAGGTGACCGACGCACAGGACAGCACCGGGGGCGGGTCCTCCGGTCCTGCGTCGGCCGCCCCCGGCCTCGCGCCGGAGGACCCCCGGCGGCGGGCGGTCCGCCTGCGCCGCCGTCGGCGCCTGCTCACCTGGGGCGGAGCGCCGGCCGCCGTCATCCTCATCGTGTCGCTGTGGATGGTCTTCGTGTGGACGATGACGATGGCCGCCAACCGCGCGGCCGTTCAGGGGGACTACGGCCTGGCCGTCAGCCGCTACCGGACCGTCGCTGCGGTCAACCCGCTGCTCGAGCAGTGGCGGGTCCACTACAACCTGGGCACGGCCTCCCTGCTGGCCCAGGACCTGGACACGGCTGCCGCCGAGCTGGAGGCCGCACTGCCACTGGCGCCGCGCGCCGAGATGGTCAGCGCCCAGGACAGCGAGGGCAACACCATCACGATCAGGGACCCCTACGCCCCGGAGTGCCTCGTGCGAGTCAACCTCTACGTGACCCGCTCGGCGCAGGCCCAGGCGGCCACCGATGCGGGTGACGCCGCCGCGGCCGAGGACTACGGCGCCCAGGCCACCAGTGCCGCCGGCGAGTGCGAGATGCCTCCGCCCCAGTCGGCCGACCCCACCGCCTCGCCCTCGCAGTCCTCCGAACCAACCGCCAGCCCCTCGCCGACCGACACCTCCACGAGCCCGACGCCCGACCCCTCGAGCTCGCCGACCTCGAGCGCGGGCTCCTCGTCCTCACCGACGTCCTCACCGA
>NZ_JAUNHI010000026.1:12451-30569 GCF_030524025.1 Actinomyces sp.
GGCTCAGAGGCGCTGGTCCAGGAGGCCGGTGTCCACGTCGTAGACGAACCCGCCGACCTGGACGGTGTCGGGGATCAGCGGGTGGGTGCGGACCTTGCGGACGTCCTCGGCCAGCGCCTCGCCGTCGCCGACCCCGGGGCAGAGCGAGGAGCTCGAACAGCGCAACAACGACGCCAACACAGACGACCAGTCCGGCGTGTCCTCCGGCCGCCGCTGGTAGCACCCCGACCGGCGTGCCCTTCCGCCGCTGGGCTGGCTCCTGCCTGTGTCGCCTGTGGCCCGCGGTGTGTGCCGGGCCGCGGCACGACGTTGAGCGGCGGCACCGCTCGGCCGGGCGCCGTCGCCCCGCGGGGTCTCAGAGCGGCCGGACAGTGCCGGGGCCGGCGGGCTCGACCGCCTGCACCGGGGGAGTGATCGGCACCGGGTGGTCGGGAGGGGCGGTTCCGACCGCGCGCAGGATGAACGTGTCGAGGGCATCGAGGTAGGCGTCCCGCTCGGTCGGCTCGGTGGGTGTCGGCCTGCCGCCCATGACACAGGCGTGGATGAGGGGGATGACCTGGGAGAGGTCCTGGGCCGGAAGCGCCCCGGCCTCAATGGCCTCGGACAGGACCTGGTGGAGCAGCTGGGCCGTGTGCCCGGCATGCGCGCGCAGGCGGCCTGCGGTGTTGTGCGACACCGCGCTGGACAGCGCCCCGCCGGTGGGGAAGTGATAGCTGCGCTTGATAAGAGCCTGCTGCCGGATGTAGATCCGCAGGCGGTCGATCGGGTCCTCCGTCCCGGCCAGTGCCCGCCCCAGCTCCTCGGCGTACTGCGCCGTCGCGTGCTCCATGAAGGCCAGGAGGAGGTCCTCCTTGTCCGCGAAGTGGTTGTAGACGGCAGTGCGGCCCACGCCGGCATGGGCGGCGACGTCCGACAAGGTGATTTTGTCGAAGGAGTACTCGCTCATGAGGTCGTCCAGAGCGTGGAACAGGGCCTTTCTCGTGCGCTCGCGGTGCTCGGCGAGCGATCCCCCCATGATCTTCGGCATAGTGCCACTCTAGACCATGACGTGACGAAATGGCGGCAGGCGTCAGATCCCTCGGCCGAGGGCTGCCCTCCGCCGGCCGCTGCGCGGGGCGCTCTGTGGCGGCCGCTACGGTTTCTCGGCGGTGGTGCGCCGCAGGATCTCCTCGAGGATGGGCAGGTCGGCGGGCAACCAGGGCAGGTCGAGCACGGAGCCGAGCGGCACCCACCTCACCTCGGCGTGGGCGGCGCCTCGCGGCGGGAGGCCGGCGGTGCCGACGCTGCCGGCGGGCTCGGCGAGCCACACCCGCATGCGGAAGCCGTGGAGCACCGGCCATGCCGGCGCGTTGTCACCGGCGGCTCCGGTGGGTGGGGCCAGGACGGCCAGCGGTGCGGGGGGCGTGATCTCGGCGCCGGTCCGCACGACCAGCTCCAGCTCCTCGGTCAGCTCACGGGCCAATGCGGCCAGGGGGGTCTCGTCGGGTTCGACCTTGCCTCCGGGCAGCTCGTACTGGCCGGCATGCTCGGCCGGGTAGGACCGGGCGGTGCACAGCAGGGATGACGGTGTGCTCATCGAGTCGAGGACGGCGGCGGCGACGACGAGGCGGCCGGGGGTCCGTGGCGCCCGGGGCTGTGCACGATCCTGCATGCGGGGACTCTAGATGATTGACTCCCAGGGGTGGGCTGAGAGGTACGGGCCGGGCGCGCCGGTTAGGGGCCGGCGTCAGTCCGGTGTCCTTCCCCTCGGCGAGATCGGTAGATATGGCACCTCGAGATCGGGACATATGACCCCTCGAGATCGGTAGATATGGCACGGCCGGGCGCGGTTCGGGTGCACAGACTGGGCTGGCACACTCCAGCCCGTGAACGTCATCGCCCTGGTCTCCACTGCCGCGAGTCCCGGCCCTGCGCCCGCCGCACTCGGGGACGACCTGCTCGCCCGGATCCTGCCGACCGTGCCGCCGGGGAGGAACGCCCTGTGGCCGGCGCTTGTCGTGGTGGCCGTTGTCTACCTTCTGCCCGCGGCGCGCCGGTGGGGCCGGGCCGTCACGACGGTCGTCCATGAGGCGGGTCACGCAACCATGGGCGTGCTGACGGGGCGACGCTTCCATGGCTTCGTCGTGGAGCGGAACCTGGCGGGCAGCGCCGTGACCTCTGGGCGGTCCCATGGCCCGGCCCGCGTCCTGACGACCTGGGCGGGCTATCCCGCCCCGGCACTCGTGGGCACTGTCATGGTCGGGGCCGCACTGGCGGGGTGGAGCGGGTTCCTGCTCGTCCTCGGGCTGCTCGCCCTGGTCGTCCTGCTGGTCATGTCGCGTTCGCTGCGCACCGTCGGGCTCGTCGTGCTCATCGGCGCGCTGACCGCGGCACTGTGGTGGTGGGGCGACGCCGTGGGGGTCGTGGCGCTGCGGGCGGGTCTTGTCGCAGGGGTGGGCATGGTCCTGCTCGTGGGGGCGTGGGACTCGTTGGCGGACGTCGCTCGTTCCCGCGATGGCGCCCAGGACCACCGGACCCTGACCGCGTTGACCCGCGTCCCCTCCGGCCTGTGGCTGGCGAGCTGGTTCCTTGTCGATGCCGCGGCGACGGCGCTCGTCGGTTGGTGGGTGTGGGTGGGGCTGCGCTGAGGCGGTGCACGGGTGCGGCGCATCGGTGCCGGGCCGTGTCTGGGCGGAGCCGGGGCAGGTTCTGGGTAGCGTGGCGCGGCCATTCGAACGCAACGGTGGGGGAGGACGACGGTGGCCCGCGGCCCGGGTTGTCTCTCCCGGACCGCGGGCCCTCGTCGTCGAGGTGCCAATGCCTACCCGGTGTTCCCAGTGCCGGGGGCGGCAACCTCCTTCGCTGGAGGTGACCAGTGGGGGCTCCCTTAAACCCTCACCCGTCTCGGTGGCGGTCCGGTCACTGGGTTCCCCAACCCTCGCGGCCCGCCTCCGTCCAGCGGCAGTAACTAGTTAACCCCGTCATCCTGGACGCACACCCCCTTCTTGCCTGAGAAACACCTAGGAAACTGCTCTGCGAGCGCATCTCTGGACACCGGGACGCTAGAAATGTGACAAGCACGACTCCGTGTGGGTGCTGCGCGATGCCGCGCCCCCGCCGAACCGCACCCGGTGGCCTTCGGCCGTGTCGCGCTCGACCTCCCGGGTGGGTGCTCGGTGAACGGAGTGCGGGACCTCGCGGGACAGTTCGGGACCCGGCGGGACAGTGCGGGACCCGGTGCGACTCGGTGGGGCTCTGCCCGGTATGCCCTGTCTGCGCCCACGAGTCGCGAGCTGCGCCGCATCGGGGTGGTGCTCGCAGGGGGCGTGCTGCTCGATGGCGTCTCGGCGCCGTCCCGCAGCCCACGGAGTTGTGTCCGTCATGACGTGCCGGCTCGGCCGGGGCTGCGGGGTCGTGTTGGCCGTGACGGGCCGGACAGCATGCGCCGGGGCCCGGAGCAGTACGGCTCCGGGCCCCGGAATCGGAGCGGGCGACGGGAATCGAACCCGCGCTATCAGCTTGGGAAGCTGAGGTTCTACCATTGAACTACGCCCGCACGGCCACGTCGGTGGCAGGCGCGTGAAGCATAGCGCACGACCGGGGCCGTTGCGCAAACCGGGTCGCGGTCGGTCGACGCGGACTCGGTGTGGGCTCGGCCCCGCTCCCGGCTGAAGGGATGGCGTTCGCCCTCCGGGACTCCGTATGCTCCAACCCGATCCTGTATGCGACTGGAGAGGATATCGATGACTTCGCCCACGCCGGACCCCTACAACCAGCAGCCGGTAGGCTCCCCGCAACCGGGAGCCGGTTCGCAGTCCCCCTACCCGCAGCCCGCCTACGGAGAACAGTCGGCCTACCCGCAGCAGGGCTACGGCCAGCCCGCCTATGCGCAGCCGGGTCCGGGAGGCTTCGACGTGCCGCCGGAGCTTGCCCCTGCCGACGTCGGTTTCGGTGAGGCTTTCAAGCGGTACCTGAAGCGCTACGCCCAGTTCAAGGGGGCCGCCTCCCGCTCGGAGTACTGGTGGACCCAGCTGGCGCTGGCCCTTATCTACCTCATCCCGACGATCATCATCATCATCGGCGTCGCCGCGGCGGCGAGCACCGTCGAGCTCGACCCTGTGACCGGGGAGGTGACCGGCGCTGCTCCGGACGGAGGCTTGGGCGTTGTGGCCATCGGCTATGCGCTCTACGGCATCCTGTATCTGGCGTTCATCATCCCGTCGCTCGCACTGCTCGTCCGGCGACTCCACGACTCGGGCAAGCCCGGGCTGCTCGCCCTGCTCCTCCTTGTCCCCGGCGTGGGAGGAGTCATCCTTCTCGTGCTGGCCCTTATGCCGACCGACCGTGCCGCATGGCAGCGGGAGTGGTTCGTCTAACCGTCCGGCTCCGCAGGATGACGGCGGTCGCATGATGCGACGGGCCGCCGTCGTGCCTCGCCGGGGGCGTACCCTGGCGGGGCTGGGCCACCGGGTCCCGCACGCCAATCCACGGCAGGGAAAACCAAGGAGCGTAAGACCAACCATGTCCTCCCCTGAGTACGACCTCGGCGGCGCCCGTCCGTCCGAGCAGTCCTCCCTTCAGTCCGGTTCTTCCGATCTGGCCCCCTACCGTCCGACGGACGGTGAGCAGCCCGGCTATCAGGAGCCCTACGCCCAGGCGGGCTACCAGCAGCCCTACGCCCAGCCCGCCTACGGGATGAAGTCGAAGGTCGCGGCGGGGGTGCTCGGGATCCTCCTGGGGACGCTGGGTATCCACAACTTCTACCTGGGACACACCGGCAAGGGCATCGCTCAGCTGCTCATCTCCCTCCTGTCCCTCGGCATGCTGGCCTGGGTGGTGACGATCTGGGGCCTGGTCGAGGGCATCCTCATCCTGACCGCCGAGCCCGGTTCCCACCCGTGGGGCGTGGACGCCTATGGCACGCCCCTCCGTGCCTGAGCCCGGAGACGGGACCTGGCACAATCGGCACGTGCTGCTCTCCGACCGTGACATCCGGGCCGAGCTGGAGGCCGGCCGTGTCCAGCTCGACCCCTACGACCCGCAGATGATCCAGCCCGCCTCCATTGACGTGCGCCTGGACCGCTGGTTCCGCCTGTTCGACAATCACCGCTACCCGGTCATCGATCCGGCGGCCCGCCAGGACCACCTCACCCATCTCGTCGATGTCGGGCCCGACGAGCCCTTCGTCCTCCATCCGGGGGAGTTCGTCCTGGGGGCCACCTATGAGCGGATCACCCTGCCCGACGACGTAGCCGCGCGCCTCGAGGGCAAGTCGAGCCTGGGCCGCCTCGGCCTGCTCACCCACTCCACTGCCGGCTTCATCGATCCCGGCTTCTGCGGCCATGTCACCCTCGAGCTGTCGAACACCGCGACGATGCCGATCAAGCTGTGGCCGGGCATGAAAGTCGGCCAGCTGTGCTTCTTCCGCCTGTCGAGCCCGGCCCAGGCCCCCTACGGGCACGGCGCGACCGGCTCGCGCTACCAGGGGCAGCGCGGCCCGACCGCCTCGCGCTCCCACCAGTCCTTCCACCGCGTGCGGATCACGGAGGCCGGAGCGCACGACCACGACGCCACCCCCCACGACGAGGAGCATCCCGCATGAGCACCCCGACCCACGGTTCCTCGACCGACCTGGCCGTCTCGCTTCCCACCGACACGGCCACCTTCTCGGCCGCAGGCATGTTCCCGGTGGGCAGGATCGACACCCACCACATGCTCGTCCTGGCCGATGACGTGACCGCCGACGAGGTCGAGGCCCTGGCCCTGTCGCTGGACTCCCACGCGGGATGGGTGGGAGCCTCCCGTCTCCAGCTCGTCCCCGGCGTCGAGCTGCAGGGGCCCTGGGAGGTCGACGAGGAGCTGCGACGCCTCATGGGGCTGCCCGCCTGGGCCACCCAGGTCATGCTCCTGGAGTGCCCGCCGCACCGCACCGGTCCGCTGCCCGCAGCGCTGGCCGGCATCGACCCGGTCACCGACGCCTTCCCCCTGGCTCAGCCCGGAGGGGCCGAGCTGGAGGCGCTGACCTCCCTGCGCTCCATCGCCCGACGCCTGGCCGGTGGGCTGCGCCTGGCCGGGGACGCCCCCGACGGCGGTGCCTCGGTGCCCGTGCTCGTCGTCCCCGACCCGGAGATGTCGGTCTCTCTGACAGTCTTCTCCCCGGTGTGGATCGCCCCGGAGGGCGTGGTGGCGCTCGTGGCCTCTCATGCCCCGGGGGCGCGACTCCACCTGACCCCCACCCCCGTGCGCGGGGCAACGGGCCTGGCCGCGATCCCGGTCGACGAGCTCGAGCGTCTGGCCGCCGAGCTCGGCGAGGACGTCCTCGATGAGGCCTGGCGGCTGGCCGAGCGACGCCGGGAGGAGGCCGCCGAGCTGGAGGAGCAGGCGCGTCTGGCCGGGCACACCATCGAGGAGGAGCGCGACGGTTACGCCGTCGTCGCCGAGGTCGACGCCTCCCAGATCGGGTGGGGCGGCATCGAGGTGCGTGTCCAGGGCGCCGAGGACGTGCCCCTGTCGGTGCGCGGCGAGGCCTGGGCGCAGGGCGGTGTCATCTCCTACAGCATCGTGTGGAACCCTCACAACCCCTCCGACGCCCGCTCCGAGAACCTGCCGGCGCATGTGCGGGCCGAGCGCTCGGCCGCCCGCTCCCTCATCGAGGACGTCTCCCAGGCCATCCAGCGTGCAGCCGGGGGAGTGATGGTCGACGACGACGGTTTCCTCGTCGCCCTGTGACCTCCCCGGGGCGTCCGGGGCGCGCCGGGGCTCAGCCGGGCAGGGCAGTGCGCGGCACCCCGGCGCCGCGGCGGGGCAGGAGGAGGGCCTCCTGGCGCCTGGCCTCGCCCGCGTCCCAGTGCCAGCCGGCGAAGACCGCCGCCTCGTCCAGCGCCCGGGACCAGGCCGTCGACCGTTGACCGCGCCGACCTCCCACCGCCATGTAGTGGCGCAGCAGGCCGGCTGCGGCGTGGGCGTCGTCGAGGGCGCTGTGGTGGCGGCCGATCTCGACCCCCGCGACCTCGCAGCAGGTGACCAGCCGCCGTGAGGGCGTGGAGATGTACCGGCGGGCCAGCTCCATCGTGCACACCCGCGGCACGACCCAGCCGCGCTCGAGGCGGCCCAGCGCCCTCAGGGCGTGGCTGAGGAAACCGACGTCGAAGCGTGCGTTGTGGGCCACGACGGCCCTGCCCGCCAGGTCGCGCACGAGCAGGTCGGCGATCGCTGCCAGCGGCGGCGCACCATCGAGGTCGGTGGTGACGATGCCGTGGATGAAGGTGGGGCCCACGCCCACCCCCGCCCCGGGGTCGACCAGGGTCGACCACGATCGCTCCACCGCGCCGTCGGCGCCGACCAGGACCAGGCCGATCTCCAGGATCGAATCCTTCGTGGGGGACAGTCCCGTGGTCTCCAGGTCGAGGACCGCGTAGCCGCCCGCGGAGTCCGGACACTGCGGGCGGCGGGCCACCGAGTCCCGCACGGGCTCCGTCCGCGCGGTGGGGGCACCGGGGGCGCGGCCGGATCCGGCAGGGCTCAGGGGCAAGGACCCGCGCAGGTCCCGACGGTAGAAAGGCATCGGCCCCATCGTAGGTCACCCCGCCCACAGCCCCGACGGCGATAGGGTCGGGCCATGAGCCCCGCCAGCCCCGCGTCCAGTGCACCCACCGACGCCCTGACCACGCCGGAGCCGACACCGGTGGCCAACGCGACCATCGTGTCCCAGATGGCTCACCGCACCGTCCGCGCCTACACGGACGAGCCGTTGGCCCCCGAGACCCTCGAAACCCTCCTCGAGGTTGCGCGCCACGGCGCGACCTCCTCCTTCCAGCAGCAGGCCACGATCATCCGGGTGGTCGACCCCGCCGTGCGCGAACAGGTCCACCTCGCCTCGGGCCAGCCCTATGTCGGCGGAGCGCGTGGCGAGCTGTTCGTCCTCGTCGTCGACCTGCACCGCAATGCCGTCATTCGCGAGCGGGCCGGTGCGCCCGTCGAGCCCCTCGAGCGCACCTCCCTGTTCCTCCAGGGCGTGCAGGACACGATGATCGCCGCCCAGAACCTCGTCGTCGCCGCGGAGTCCCTCGGGCTGGGCACCACCTACCTCGGCTCGATCCTGGGCGACGCGCCGCGGGTGATCCGGGCGCTGGGCCTGCCCACCCGGACCTTCCCGTTGGTCGGGCTGCTCGTCGGCCACGCCGCCCAGGAGCCCCAGTACAAGCCCCGTTTGCCGCGGGAGCTCACCTGCGCGGTCGATGCCTACCCCGACCTCGAGGCGCATCGCGACGCCCTGGCCGACTACGACGCGCGTGTCGCGCAGTACTACGACCTGCGTGACACGAGCCGCCGTGTCGATGCCTTCACCACGCAGATCGCTCGCGCCCTGGGCGGCGGGGCGGCCTCCCAGGCCCCGGTGCTCGACGTCCTGCGCTCCCAGCTGCTGTGCCTGCGATGACGGCGCGGGGTGCCGGGGGGCCGACCGCCCTGACCGGGGACGAGGCGAGGGCCGCTCTTCCCGCCCTCGGCGGATTCGACGCGCCGGCGGCGGTGGTGGCGGCGGGCTGCGAGGGGCCTGGGGCCCTCGACGGGGACGGCTGGCGCACCCTGGTCGAGGCCGGCCCGGTCGACGAGGTCTTCCCGCTGGCCTCGGTGACCAAGCCGATTGTGGCGTGGAGCGTGCTGGTCGCCGTCGAGCGCGGGATGCTCGGCCTCGACGACCCGGCCGACCCTCCTGCGGGACCGGCGCTGCTTCAGGGGGCGAGCATCGCCCACCTCCTGGCGCACGCCAGCGGGGTGGCCTTCGACTCTGACGCGGTCCTGGCGGCACCCGGTACGCGGCGGATCTACTCCAACCGCGGTATCGAGATCCTGGCCGAGCGGCTCGTCGAGGCCACGGGCGTCCCGCTGGAGCAATGGGTCGAGACCGTTGTTCTCGAGCCCCTGGGCATGTCGACGGTCACGGTGCCCGGATCCCCTGCCCACTCCGGGGCGGGCAGCGCGCGAGACCTGGCCGTTTTCGCCCAGGAGATGGCCTCGCCCCGGCTCGTGTCGCGGGACCTGGCGGCCCGGGCCACCTCGGTCGTTCTGCCGGGGCTCGATGGAGTGCTGCCCGGTTACGGACGCCAGGCGCCCAACGACTTCGGGCTCGGTGTCGAGCTGCGCGGCGACAAGACGCCGCACTGGACGGGCTCGACCAACAGCTCGGCCACCTTCGGGCACTTCGGGCAGTCGGGCTCCTTCCTGTGGGTCGACCCGGTGGCCCGGCGGGTGGCAGTGTTCCTCGGGGCCGAGCCCTTCGGCCCCGCGCACCGGGCGGCCTGGCCCGCGCTCAGCGACGAGATCCTCGCCCTCTAACCGGCCCTCGAACCCGCTCGCCCTCCCCTCCTTCCCCGTGAGATCGGGACATATGACACCTCGAGATCGGTGCATCTGGCACGGCGCTGTGCGCCGGGTGCGCCCGGTCAGGTCAGGTCGACGACGACGGGCACGTGGTCGGAGGCGCCCTTGCCCTTGCGCTCATCGCGGTCGATCATCGCCCCGGTCACGCGCGCCTCGAAGGCGGGCGAGCCATAGACGAAGTCGATGCGCATGCCCTCATTGCGCGGGAATCGCAGCTTCTGGTAGTCCCAGTACGTGTAGTTGGTGACACGTGCCCGGGTCGCCTCGACCAGCCCCGCCTCCTCGAAGGCGGTGAAGGCCGCGCGCTCGGCCGCCGACACGTGCGTGGCGCCCTCGAAAGCGCCCATGTCCCACACGTCCTCGTCGCGAGGCGCCACGTTCCAGTCCCCGACGAGGGCGAGCGACTGGTCCGGGTCGGCGGCCAGCCAGCCCGCGACGTCCTCGCGCAGCCCCCGCAGCCACTCGAGCTTGTAGGCGTAGTGCGGGTGGTCCAGCTCCCGGCCGTTGGGGACATACAGGCTCCACAGGCGCACGGGCCCCGACCCAGCCCTCCCGACAGTGGCACCCAGGGCCCGGGCCTCGACGATGGCCTCGGCCCCCTCCTTGGCCGCCCAGGCGGGCTGACGGGGGAAGGAGGTGACGACCTCCGACAGGCCGACCCGGGAGGCGATCGCCACCCCATTCCACTGGTCCAGGCCGTGGACGGCCAGCTCGTAGCCGGCGGCCTCGAAGGGCTCCCGGGGGAACTGCTCGGGCCGGCACTTGATCTCCTGCATGGCGAGCGCGTCGACCTCCGAGCGCTCCAGAAAGGCGACGACCCGCTCGACGCGGGTGCGGACGGAGTTGACGTTCCAGGTTGCCAGGCGCATAGGCGCAGGCTACCCGGCGCGGTACGGATCTCGATCGCCCGCAACCGCCGGCCCCTGGGAGTCCATCATCTAGGCTGGCCGTCATGGGAACCGCGCTTATCACCGGGGCCACCGCCGGCATCGGCCTGGAGATCGCCTGGCAGCTGGCCCAGGCCCACCACGACCTCGTCCTCGTGGCGCGCGACGAGACGCGCCTGGACCAGACGGCCGCGCAGATCCATCAGCTGGCGGGGGTCGGGGTGCAGGTGTTGCCCGCCGACCTGTCCACGGCCGCCGGCAGGAGGGCGGTGGCCGACAGGCTGCGGCGGCCCAGCCCCGGTGGCGGGGCCTCGGGCAAGGGGGCGCAGGCGCCCGGTGCGCAGGACGCAACGCCGCCGGCATCCTCGGTCACCGGCGCCCGGGGGCCCAGGACCGCCGAGGAGGTCGCCGCCAGGCCGGTCGACCTGCTTGTCAACAACGCGGGCTTCGCAGTCGGCCAGCCCTTCGCCTCCGGCGCTATCGAGCAGGAGCGCCGGGCCCTGGACGTCATGGTCGGGGCGGTCATGGAGCTGACCCACGCCGTGGTGCCCGGCATGGTCGAGCGCGGCCACGGCGCCATTCTCAACGTCGCCTCCGTGACCGCCCTGACCGCCATGGGCACCTACGCCGCCCACAAGGCCTGGGTGCGCACCTTCACCGAAGGGCTCGCCTCGGAGCTGCGCGGCACGGGTGTGACGGTGACGGTGGTCAACCCCGGCCTGACCCACTCGGAGTTCCACGCCCGCGCCGGGATGGACGAGGACGCCTGGCCGGGGATCGTCTGGCTCCGCGCCGAGGACGTCGCGCGCGACGCGCTGGCCGCGGTGCGACGCGGCCAGGTCATCTGCACCCCCTCGGTCCGCTATCAGGCGGTCAACGCGGCGCTGCGGCTCAGCCCGCGCTGGCTGGTGCGCCGTGTGGCGGGGCATGCCAGCGTGCGCACCCGCTACTGAGCTGGCCCGCAGGATGATGGTGGGGACAGTGGACCGGCGGGCCCGTCCCTGACGCCGGCTCGGCAGCCCGGCCCCGATGCCGTCGGCCGACCCCGATGTCGTCGGCTGGCTCCCCCAGCCGAGGCCGGTTCGCAGCGGCGCTCGGACCCGAGGGCCGAGCACGCCGTACCTCTTTCGCTGTCGGCGCGCCTGCGGGCCCTGGTCACGGGCGCCGGGAACAGGGACCATGGGCCCATGGCTTCCATCACTTTGCACGGATCCCCTGTCACCACTGTCGGAGAGCTGCCGGCCGTCGGCACCCCGGCTCCAGCCTTCGACCTCGTCGGCGCCGACCTCGCCCCCGTGACGAACGCCTCACTGGCCGGCCGTCGCGTCGTACTCAACATCTTCCCCTCGGTGGACACCGGCGTGTGCGCCACGAGTGTGCGCGAGTTCAACAAGCGGGCTTCCGGCCTGGACAACACGACCGTCGTGTGCGTCTCGGCCGACCTGCCCTTCGCGGCGGCGCGGTTCTGCGGTGCTGAGGGCCTCGACAACGTCGTGACCGGCTCGGCCTTCCGCTCCAGCTTCGGGCAGGACTACGGCGTGACCTTCGCCGACGGCCCACTGACCGGCCTGCTGTCGCGCGCGGTCGTCGTGCTCGACGCCGACGGGACCGTCCTGCACGCCCAGCAGGTCCCCGAGACCGGCGAGGAGCCCGACTACGAGGCCGCGGTCGCCGCGCCCGCCTGCGCCCCGGGCCGCGGATCACCGGGGGGGCGGCCCCGGGGGGCACGCGCCGTTCTGAGCCCTTGTCGGGGCCCATGTCTGGACCCATGTCGCGGCCAAGGGACCATCATGCCTCTAGCCTAGGGGCGTGAGCACCAACGACTCCCAGCGAGCCCGTCTCGCCCAGCTCGTCAACGACCTTGCCGTCGTGCGCGGCAAGGTCACCCTCGCCTCCGGCCTGGAGTCCGACTTCTACGTCGACATGCGCCGCGCCACCCTCCACCATGAGGCCGCCCCCCTCATCGGGCATGTCATGCTCGACATGCTCGAGGAGGCGGGGCTGGGCACGGAGGATATTGACGCCGTCGGCGGCCTGACCATGGGGGCCGACCCCGTGGCCACGGCGATGCTCCACGCCGCCGCCTCCCGCGGTCTGGACCTCGACGCCTTCGTCGTGCGCAAGGCGGCCAAGGACCACGGCATGAGGCGCCGGGTCGAGGGGCCGGAGGTCGCCGGGCGCAGGGTCCTCGTCCTCGAGGACACCTCCACCACCGGGGGGTCGCCGCTCGAGGCCGTCGAGGCGCTGCGCGAGGCCGGAGCCGAGGTGCTGGCGGTGGCCGTCATCGTCGACCGGGACACCGGCGCACGTGAGCGGATCGAGGCCGCGGGGCTGCCCTACCACGCCGCACTGGGCCTGGGCGACCTCGGCCTGGGCTGAGCAGTGGGAAGGGGGCGGGGGCCGCGCGGGTTGGGCGACGACGGCGACCGTGGTCTCGGTGACGACGGCCGCGACCACTGGGCGGGCCTGCCTCCCGACGACGATGCCCCGGCGGACCGACGCGAGATCGGCGTCGGCCCCTGGCCCGGCGGCCCGGATGCGTGGCCCGATGACCCCCGCCTCGACCCCGCGCTGCTGGCCGCAGGCGACCGGCGCAACGTCGTCGACCGCTACCGCTACTGGTCGGTCGAGGCGATCCGCGAGGACCTCGCCGGGCGCGCGCACGGGCTGCACGTGGCCATCGAGAACGTCTCACAGGACCTCAATATCGGCTCGATCGTGCGCAGCGCCAACGCCTTCAACGTCGGTGGCGTCCATATCGTGGGCCGACGCCGGTGGAACCGGCGCGGGGCCATGGTGACCGACCGCTACCTCCGGGTCATCCACCACGAGGCGCCCGAGGGGCTGCTGGACTGGACCGAGCAGGCCGGTTATGAGGTCGTGGCGATCGACAACGGGCCGGGCGCCGGTGTGCTGGAGAGCGCTGCGCTGCCCGAGCGATGCGTGCTCGTCTTCGGCTCCGAGGGGGAGGGGATCAGCCCGCAGCTGCTGGCGGGCTGTCGCAGGATGCTGCGGATCGGTCAGTACGGCTCGACCCGCTCGATCAACGTCGCCGCGGCCGCCGCCGTGGCGATGCACGTCTGGATCCTCCAGCACGGCGGCGCGGCGCCCGACTGAGGCCTCGGCCTCCGGCCGGGCGGCTGGGCAAGGGCGGGAGGTGACCCGGGACCATGATCCGCTACACCCGGGATCGGATCCGTGGAAGAATCACTGATGCACCACTGCACTTTCACCGACATCAGGAGGCCCCCAGTGGCTATTGCAACCCCGGAGTCCTACGCCGACATGCTCGACAGGGCGAAGGCCGGAAAGTACGCCATCCCCGCGATCAACGTCACCTCGTCCCAGACCCTGTCCGCCGCCCTCAAGGGCTTCGCCGACGCCGAGTCCGACGGCATCGTGCAGATCTCCAACGGCGGTGCCGCCTACTGGTCGGGCTCCTCGCGCGCGGACAAGGTGAAGGGCTCCATCGCCTTCGCCGCTTACGCCCGCGCGGTCGGTGACCTCTACCCCGGCACCATCGGCCTGCACACCGACCACTGCCCCAAGGCCATGCTCGAGCCCTGGGTCCTGCCGCTGCTCGAGATCGAGGCTGAGCAGGTCAAGCGCGGTGAGCTGCCCATGTTCAACTCCCACATGTGGGACGGCTCGGCCGAGTCCCTCGACGACAACATCGAGATCGCCGTCGACATGCTGGCCCGCGCCAAGGCCGCCAACGTCGTCCTGGAGATCGAGATCGGCGCCGTCGGCGGCGAGGAGGACGGCATCACCGGGGATGAGAACGCCAACCTCTACACGACGGCCGACGACGCCTGGCGCGCCATCGAGGCCCTCGGCCTGGGCGAGAACGGCCGCTACATCACGGCCCTGACCTTCGGCAACGTGCACGGCTCCTACAAGCCCGGCCACGTCAAGCTGCGCCCGGAGATCCTCGGTGACATCCAGGACGAGTGCGCCAAGCGCCTCGGTGACCGCCTGGCCTCCAAGGTCGGCGACACCTCCTCGCCCTTCGACCTGGTCATGCACGGCGGCTCCGGCTCCACCGACGAGGAGATCGCCACCGCGGTGCGCAACGGCGTCATCAAGATGAACGTCGACACTGACACCCAGTACGCCTACACCCGCCCCGTCGTCGACTGGATGCTCACCAACTACGAGGGCGTCCTCAAGATCGACGGCGAGGTCGGCAACAAGAAGAAGTACGACCCGCGCGCCTGGGGCAAGGCCGCCGAGGAGGGCATGGCCGCCCGCGTCGTCGAGGCCTGCCAGCGCCTGGGCTCGGTCGGCTCGGCCAAGCGCTGAGTCCGCGACCCGGTGGGTTCCGGCCCGGCGTCGGCACCCACTGATCATCCACCCGCACGCCTGGGCCCCGGCACCCTCACGGTGCCGGGGCCCAGGCGTGCGGGCGTCGGGACCTCACCGGGAGGAGGCCATGGGCGTGGGGCACCTGCCCGCGCCCGCCGGTGCGGACTCCCGGGCACGGTGCGAGGTGGTCTCGGGTAGGCTTGCCGCGGCGCGGCCCTCGCCGTGCAGACACCGAGCCAGGGAGCAGCCATGCCAGCCGTCGTCGTCGTGGGGACCCAGTGGGGGGACGAGGGAAAGGGGAAGGCCACCGACCAGCTCGGCCAGGACGTCGACTACGTCGTCAAGTTCAACGGCGGCAACAACGCGGGCCACACGGTCGTCATCGACGGGGAGACCTTCGCCTTTCACCTGCTGCCCGCCGGGGTGCTCACCCCCGGTGTCACCCCGGTCATCGGCAACGGGGTGGTCGTGGACCTGGAGGTCCTGTTCAACGAGATCGTGGAGATCACGGAGCGGGGCAAGGACGCCTCGAGCCTGCTCATCTCCGCCAACGCCCACATCATCCCCTCCTACAACCGGGTCCTGGACCGCACGACGGAGCGCTTCCTGGGCGCCCGGCAGCTGGGCACGACCGGCCGCGGGATCGGCCCCACCTACGCCGACAAGATGAACCGGGTGGGCATCCGGGTCCAGGACCTCTTCGACGAGTCGATCCTGCGCCAGAAGGTCCACAGCGCACTCGATCAGAAGAACAGCCTCTTCCTCAAGGTGTTCAACCGCCCGGCCATCGACCCCGATGCCGTGGCCGACGACCTGCTGTCCTACGCCGAGCGGGTCCGTCCCATGGTCGTCGACTGCTCCCTGCTGCTCAACGACGCCCTCGACGCCGGCAAGACCGTGCTCTTCGAGGCCGGGCAGGCCACGATGCTCGACATCGACCACGGCACCTACCCCTTCGTCACCTCCTCCAGCCCGACCTCCGGGGGAGCGTGCACCGGCACCGGAGTGGGCCCCACCCGCATCGACTCGGTGGTCGGTGTCGTCAAGGCCTACACGACCCGGGTCGGCGAGGGTCCCTTCCCCACCGAGCTGAGCGATGCCGTCGGTGAGCGGCTGCGTGCCGAGGGTGGGGAGTACGGGGTGACCACGGGTCGTCCGCGGCGCTGCGGATGGCACGACGCCGTCGTGACCCGGTACGCGGCCAGGGTCAACGGACTGACCGACCTGGTCCTCACCAAGCTCGACGTCCTGACCGGTCATGAGACGATCCCCGTGTGCGTGGCCTACGAGGTCGACGGCGTGCGCAGCGAGGAGATGCCGCTGACCCAGTCCGAGTTCCACCACGCGGTTCCCGTCTACGAGGAGCTGCCCGGCTGGACCGAGGACATCACCGGTGTCCGGGAGTTCTCCGACCTGCCGCGCGCGGCGCAGGACTATGTGCGGCGCATCGAGGAGCTGGCCCGCACCCGGGTGTCCGTCATCGGCGTGGGTGCCGGCCGCGAGGCCACGATCACCCGCCACGCCCTGCTGGGCTGAGCCGGGCCGTCACATCCCCGCCCCGTGTTGGGGCGGTTCGGGAACGATGCCTCGGTGCGATGCGTCGGCGCGCCCCGGTGCGCCCGCCGGGGCAAGGTTGGCCGACGTCGCGGCAGCGGCGGCCCGGCAGGGCCGGCCCCGTGTCGACCCGCTCGTGCCTCCCGCCCTGTCCTCCGCGCATGCCCGGTGCGGCCCCATCGGGACCCGCGGTCCGGCGCTCGCGCGGGCACCGAACCGCCTGCCGTGAGGGACTTCAGTACTGGCCCTGGCCGCCCGGGTTGTAGGGCTGCTGGGGGTCCTGCGGGTAGGGCCCCGGCTGCTGGTAGCCGGGCTGGCCGGGCTGGGCCTGGTAACCCGGCTGCTGGTAGCCGGGCTGGAGGGGGACCGAGCCGGCCGGCGGCAGCTGGCCGCGGCGCTTCTTCTTGCTCGCGACGACGATGGCGACGATGATGCCGATGAGGGCGGCGACGCCGACGATGGCGCCGATAATGAGCGGCAGCGGGTTGGACGGGGAGTCCTTGCCCTCGGCGCGCAGCGTCGTCTCGCTCTCGTTGAGCAGGTCGTTCCAGGTGACGGTCGAGCCGTCGATCTCAGCGTTGCCGTTGGCCTCGGTGACCTTGCCCGGGAAGGTGACCGTCACGCTGGTCTGGATGTCGTCGGCGCTCGTGCCGCTCAGTGCGGCGCTGGCCCCCACCTGCTCCTTGATGCCGGAGATCTCAAGGACGACGATGTAGAGATCGCCCTCGTGGGTGATTTTCGACTCTGAGCCCTCTTCCTGGGCGAACTCCGACAACGGCACCGCCTCGGCCTGCTGCTCGCAGGCCGGCTTCCCCTCGTACTCGGTGAAGGTGTAGGTCGAGTCGAAGGAGTCGCCGGAGGACTCGGTGCAGTACTCCTCGGTCACCTCGTCGCCCCAGGTCGTCGCGACGAAGTCGACCGTGTCATTCTCATGGATGGTGAAGTCGTACGTCGCGCCGCAGGCGCTCAGCGCCAGGACGAGGGGGACGAGGGCAGCTGCGCCCAGACGGCGCAGGGATCTGCGCAAGGGGGGTCTCATGGCGGTGAGTCTACGTACTGTCGCCCCGTAAGGGGGGCCGTTGCGAGGGGATCCCGCCGGTGTACGACTCCCCATGGAGTGCGCGGACGGTGGCGCCCCGACAGCTCAGTGTTTGTCGGTGGGTCGGTTGTCACGGCGGCCGCGTGTACGGCGCCGCCAGCCGAGCACACCGAGGGCGGCGCCGGCGGCGACAACCAGCCCGACGATCCATGGGGCGTAGCGGTCCCACACGTTCATGCCCTCGTGGGATGTGGCGTACCCCGAGGCGCTGACCCCGCCGGCCAGGACATCGGCGTCGTCCCAGGTGACCGTCGAGCCGGACACCGAGCCCCCGCCGTCGTCGACCACCGCCCCGGGGAAGCTCACCGACACGTGCGCGTCGACCACCTCGGCCAGGGACGGGGTGGTCGACGCGGCGCCGGGCACCGCCCCCTCGGTCCCCTCGGCGGTGGCCGCGGCCCCATCGGCCAGGTAGGGGGCGATGGTGACGATGTAGAGGTCCCCGTCGCGCACGACGAGGGAGCCCTCGGTCTGGGCGCCGTCGGCCTCGGGGACGGTGACCCCCGAGACCGTGACCTCGCAGCCGATGCCCTCGGAGTCGCCGGCGGTCCCCACCGGGGTGGAGGTGACGGTGGCGCCCTGGGAGGCGCCGACGAGCTCGGGGTCGGCGTAGTCGTTGCAGTCGGTCTGCTCGGTGAAGACGGTTCCGGTGGTGTCTCGCATGACCATGACGACGTCGTAGGCCCCCGCCTCGTCGATCGTCATGTCCATATGCGCCGTGCAGGCCGACAGGCCCAGGCCGGTGCCCGCCGCGGCGAGCGCCACGAGGGGGGCGGTCACGGCGCGGCTCCACCCGCGTGGGCGAGACGGCTTCCGGTCGACAGGGGGCACGCCCCGACGCTACACGCCGACCCCGGTGCCGCGGTGTGGGGAGGAACACGGTCCGTGTGCGCCGATGGCGGAGCCGGTGGGA
>NZ_JAUNHI010000027.1 GCF_030524025.1 Actinomyces sp.
ACCAGCCACGAAACTACCCACAGCCGCTTGACACACCACATAGGGGCACCCCCCCGGGGCGGATTCGTGATCGGAAGGGGCCCGGCCCTCACTACACTGGTCCTGTTTCCGTACCCCGCCGGGTCCGGTCCTCTTTCACCGGGAGGCGCTGGGCCGAGCATCGGCGGTCCGGGGCGCCGACGCAGGTCGCTCACGTCCCGGTCCGCTGCTGACACAATAGGCGTAGCCCCTCCAAGGAGGTCACCATGACCCAGGACGTTTCTCAGCGGTGGAACCGCACCGACGGCGTTGTCATCGCCCCGGGCACCAGCCCGGAGACGACGGCCGCCGCCTTCGCCGCGCGCGGCGTCGTCGTGCGTCTCGAGTGGTTCCCGGCCACCTCGCACCTCATGGGCCTGACCCTCATGACCGACGTCGAGGGCAGGGTGGCGATCACCCCGCCGACGCGCGGCGGGGTCGTGGCCGGGCCGGAGGTCAGTGAGCTCGTCGAGTCGCTGGCTCGTGAACTGGGCGCGGATGTGGCCATCGGCCCGGCGACCTTCAATGCCCTGCCCGAGGACGCCGAGCTCCCCGAGGTCATGGCCGGCCCCTCCCGTGCCTCGCGCACCGTGGTCGTCTCGGCGATGAGCGCCTACATGGTGCCCCTCCAGGCCACCTTGCTCGAGCGCCCCCTGGCCGTGGTCACGCTGCCCGACGTCGACCGGCGGGTCATCATGTACGGCGGCGAGGGGGTCGCCCTGGGGACCTTCGGCTGGGACGAGGAGTCCCTGCCCGCCCTCGTGCTGACCGTCGACGAGCGGGACATGGCGGTGCGGGCGGTCACCTCCACCGACTCCGAGGAGGACGCCGTCTTCTCCTGGGGCATGACCTCGCGCTACGTGTGGGGCGGGGTCGAGGAGCCCGGGCCGGCGCTGCGTTCCCTGGTCGACCAGCTCCTCACCCACTCCACCGACGCCTCGGTCATCGCCACCGCCGTGCCCGGGGCCGACCCGGAGGCCGTGACCGCGGCCGTCTCGGTCCCCGGCATCGAGGGTGTCGGCGCCCTCGTCGAGGCCCTCGGCCTGCCGGCCTGGGTAACCTCGGTGCTCGCCGGCCAGCTCGCCCCGGTCGAGGCCCCCGGTGCGGTGGTCCATGAGCCTCGCGGCCTGTCCAACGCCGTGGGGCGCTCGGTGGGCCTCATGCTCCAGGACCCCTCGACCCCCGGGTCGGCCTTCTGGCACTCCTACGTGCGCACGGTCACCGAGACCCCGTGGGTCGTGCGCACGGGAGCCCTGCTCGAGGCCGGGCTCGGCGGGGCGCTTGTGGGTGCCGCCCTGCGCCGCCGCAGCCGCACCGGCGACCTGCCCGGTGGGGTGCTCGGCCTGGGCATCGTCCTGCTCGTCGACGCCGTGGCCGAGACCTCCCTGGCCTCGTGGACCCGGCACAAGGAGCTGCGCCGTCGCGCCGACGAGGAGATGGCCCTCGTCGCCGAGGAGCTCGGGGCCTGAGGCGGCAGGGTCAGGCGCCGGCGTCGGGGATCGAAGGGCCCAGCGGGGCGCACCTCTTGAGAAATCGTCTACTCGGTGCGGCGCCAGTTGCGCAGGCCGACCAGGGCTGCTGCCGCGCCCAGGGCCGGCATGAGGCCGATCTTCCAAACGACGTCGGACGGGAGGGGACGGATCGTGTACGCACAGACCAGGGCGTCGAACCAGATCTTGAGGGGGTTCCACTCCAGGAGGCTGCGCAGCCAGGCGGGCAGTGTGTCGAGCGGGCCCGCCGCCTCGGAGCCGAAGTAGAGCAGGAAGGACACCAGCGCCGTCACCGCCTGGATCGTGCGGGACCCGAAGGGCAGCATCCCCAGGAAGAAGCCCACGGCGCACAGGAAGGCGGTAAGGCTCAGGTTCAGGACGATGAAGGCCGGGCCCGCGCCCTCGCTCCGCAGCCCGTGAGCCACGCCCACCACCGTCACAATGATGCCCGATGCCAGCGTCATCATACGGGCTCCCTCAGGAGAAGCAGCGTCTCCTGGAGGGTCCACAAGCGCAGCATCCTCATGGGGGAGCCCGCCTTGGGAGTAGTCATCACGCCACCTCCTGGCGCGAGGTGTGCGAGCCGGATGACGCGAGGCCGGCCGCGGGTCGGGCGGTGTCGGCCACAGCGACGATCGCGAACACGTCCTCCAGACGAACCGGGCCATGGCGCACCTCCAGACCGCGGGTGCCGGGCAGGCGCTCGATGGCGCGGGCCAGGTCGTCCACCTGCGCGGCAGAGCCGACGACGACCAGGGACTCGCCGCTTCGACCCCACGGCCGCCCGGAAGCCCTGACCAGGGACGTGACCTCCGACGTCGGAGACATGACCCGCAGGCGCCGGTCCCCGTCCAGGGCGGCGAGCACCTGCTCCACGGAGCCGCGCAGACGGATCCGACCCTGGGCCATGACCAGCAGGTCGTCGCAGAATGCCTCCGCCTCCGCCATGTCATGAGTGGTGGCGAGCACTGCGCAGCCAGCGGCGCTCTGGGCGCGGATGACGTCCCAGACGGTGGCGCGGCCCTCGGGGTCGATGCCGCTGGTCGGCTCGTCGAGGACGAGCAGGCCGGAGGCGATGAGCGAGGCCGCGGTGACGCCCATGACCATGAAGACGTTCCGCTCCCCGGAGGTCGTGGGTCCCAGAGGGCTGGTTGACAGGTACCCGGGGTGGTCCTGCATCCACGAGTGGCGGTGGAAGACGGCAATGACCTGGCCGGGTGCGACGAACAGGTCGAGGTGAGTGTCGAAGACAGGCAGCAGCGATCTTGATCGCAACCCGCACCGGGCCGGCAGGTACGACGACGCGCACGGCCCCGGCTGCTGGTCGCTTGAGCTGGTAGCCGTTGACCGTGAGCCTGGTTCTTCCCAGGGACAGGGAGGGCACCGTGTGGTCGGCGATGACGTCGATGAAGCCGTGGGGGACCGCCTCGGCCCCAGGGATGACGAGGACCTCGCTGACGCCGGGGGGCGGCTCAGGTACGGGGTGAGTCGTCGTCTCACCTTCCACGGGCGGGGGACGAACGGGGGTGTCGACAGCCAGGCTACTCGCCCTTGAACTTCATGCCGGCGGTGAAGCCGTAGGGGTTGGCCTCGTAGTCGTTGGCCGTCTGCTCGTCGCGGGCGGCGAACTCGGCGTCGTCCTCGACGGGGGCCTCGTCGTCGTCGAAGATCGCCTCCATCTCCTGGGTGCTGCCCAGCGAGAGATATGCCTGCTCGTCCCAGTGCTGGGGCAGGACGATGTCGATGTAGTCCCGCACGGCCTCGGCGGTCGTCACGTCGCGCTGCTGCTGCTCGGACATGTACCAGCGGTGCTCGAGCACCTCGTGGAAGATCTCCGCCGGCTCGATCTTGCGGCGCAGCTCGAGGGGCACGGCCGCGATCGTGGGCTCGAAGACCTCTGCCAGCCACACGTGGGAGACCTGCTCGAGCGGCTGGTCCTGGCGGCCGGTCATGACCCGGAAGGCCTCGAGGTCGTTGAGCATGCGCTGGCCCTGCCGCTCGCGCACGTCGAGGCCGGTCAGGCGCAGGAGCTGACGGTGGTAGTGGCCGGCGTCGACCACCTTGGGCTGGATGACCATACGGGTGCCGGAGCCGTCGGCCATCGTTTTCATCATCAGCTCGCCGACGTCGAAGCCCAGCTCGTTGAGGCGCTCGATGCGCTGGCGCACGCGCCACCGCTCGCCGACGTCGAAGATCTCCTCGCCGGTGAGCACCTCCCACAGCTCGGTGTAGCGCTCGATGATGCGGTCGCCGACCTCGACGGTGTCGACGCTCGACTCCAGCAGGGCCCCGGCCTGGAGGTCCATCAGCTCGCCGATGATGTTGGTCCGGGCGACGTCGATGTCGTAGAGGCGCTTGCCCTCGGTCAGCCCCTCGGGGTAGAGCTCGCCCGTCTCGGCGTCGACCAGGTAGGCGGCGAAGGCGCCGGCGTCGCGACGGAAGAGGGTGTTGGACAAGGAGACGTCCCCCCAGTAGAAGCCCAGGAGGTGGAGGCGCACCAGCAGGACGGCGAGGGCGTCGATGAGGCGGGTGGCCGTCTCGGGGCGCATGTACTGGCTGAACAGGGCGCGGTAGGGCAGGGAGTAGGACAGGTGCTCGGTGACGAGCACCGAGTTGAGCGCCTCCCCGCTCAGGTCCGTGCGCCCGGTGACCACCGCCGTGGGGGTGACGCAGGGTGCGCCCAGGCGCACGAGGTCGCGCAGCAGCTCGTACTCCCGGTAGGCCACCGACTCCCCGATCTCCTTGACGGCGATGACCCGGTTGGAGAGGTTGACGAAGCGCACGATATGGCGCGACAGACCCCGTGGCAGTGCCGCCAGGACCTCGGCGGGCCATTGCTCGAGCGGGATCTCCCACGGGAGGTCGAGCAGCGCCGGGTCGATGGTGGCCGCGGTGATCTGCATGGGCTGGGGCATGGCTGCATTCTCTCAGGTCGGTACCCTCCTCGCTCAAGCAGCGCTCCCCAGGCGCGTCGGAGCCCCGCCCCCGAAGAGGGGCGGGGCTCCGCGGGTGTCTTGGCCTCAGACGGGCAGACGCTCGCCGGTGGACGCGGAGAAGATGTGCTCCTCACCGGGCTTGATCCGCACGTAGATCGTCTCGCCGGCCTCCGGCGCGGTGCGCGGGGGAACGCGGACGATGATCTGGCTGGAGTCCTCGCCGCTGCCGAGCTTGTCCTCCGAGCCCTCCGCACCCACGAGCTCGCCGTAGATGTAGGCGTCGGAGCCGAGCTCCTCGACGAAGGACAGGCGCACCGGGATCGAGTCCTCGGCCTCGGCCGACACGACCTCGAGCGACTCCGGCCTGAAGCCGATCGTCACCTTGCCGTTGTCCTCGGGCTTGATCGCGTCCAGGGTGGCCTGCGACAGGCGGATCCGGGCCGCACCGATGGTGGCGACATCGCCGTCGACGGTGAAGCGGCCCAGGTTCATCGCGGGAGATCCGATGAACCCGGCGACGAACTCATTGGCCGGGTGGTCGTACATCTCGCGCGGGGTGCCGACCTGCTGGAGCAGGCCGTCCTTGAGGACCGCGATGCGGTCGCCCATGGTCAGGGCCTCGGTCTGGTCGTGGGTGACGTAGACGGTGGTGACGCCCAGGGAGCGCTGGAGCGAGGCGATCTGCGTGCGGGTCTGCACGCGGAGCTTGGCGTCCAGGTTGGACAGGGGCTCGTCCATGAGGAAGACCTTCGGCTTGCGCACGATGGCGCGGCCCATCGCCACGCGCTGGCGTTGGCCACCGGAGAGTGCCTTGGGCTTGCGGTCGAGGTACTCGGTCAGGCCGAGGATCTTGGCCGCCTCCTTGACCCGCTTGTCGATCTCGTCCTTGGGGGTGCCCGCGATCTTGAGGGCGAAGCCCATGTTGTCGTGGACCGACATGTGGGGGTAGAGGGCGTAGTTCTGGAAGACCATCGCGATGTCGCGGTCCTTGGGCTGGACGTCGGTCACGTCGCGGTCGCCGATGAGGATGCGGCCGGAGTTGACGTCCTCCAGGCCCGCGAGCATCCGCAGGGAAGTG
The DNA here is from genome assembly GCF_030524025.1 of Actinomyces sp. Taxonomy (GTDB): domain Bacteria; phylum Actinomycetota; class Actinomycetes; order Actinomycetales; family Actinomycetaceae; genus Actinomyces. Next base: position 5,523 of record NZ_JAUNHI010000027.1, read on the forward strand.
GACTTGCCGCAGCCCGAGGGGCCGACCAGGACGAGGAACTCGCCGTCGGCGATCTCCAGGTTGAGCGCATCGACGCTGGGGCGGTCGTTGCCCGGGTAGATGCGTGTGGCGTGATCAAAGGTCACAGTTGCCATGTGGATTCCCTTCACCGGCAGGTACGTGCCGGACGATCCGTGGTGAAAGGTGCCGATGCGTGTCCGCATTGACACGTGCTCCGGGCCGGGTGGCTGGTGCACGCTCATGCTGTCACACAACCTTGTGGCGCGATAGGGAGACTGAATAGTGATCTTGATCGTCACGTGTGAGTATGGTCACCTGAGGGCGGTCGGATCCCGTGGACGGGTTCTCGTGAGCAGGTGGCAGCCACCTCCGGGCGGGAGCGGGCGGGCCCGGTACTGTGGCGCCATGACCCAGAACCCTGGCGTGCGGGCGACCACGCCGACATCGCTCGCCGCGCTGCGCGCCGGTGCCGATGTCGGTGGCTACAGGCTGGTGCGGCGCCTGGGCGCCGGGGGCATGGGTGTGGTCTGGGAGGTGGCGGACGCCTCGGGCCACCACGTCGCCATGAAGATCCTCCACCCGCAGATCGCCGCCGACCCGATGGCCCGCAGGCGCCTGGACCGCGAGGCCTCCGTCCTGGCCCGCGTCAAGGACAGCCGGGTGGCGCGGATCTTGGACATCGAGACTGGCGACGGTGCTGACGGAACCGGGGTGACCTTCGTCATCACCGAGCTGATCGACGGTCCCACCCTCCAGTTCGAGGTCGATCACGAGGGCGCCTACGACCTGTCGACCGACATCAGGGACCTGGCCGACCTCGCTCACGGACTGGCCGACGCGCTGAGCGCCGTCCACGACGCCGGCGTCATCCACCGCGACCTCAAGCCCTCCAACGTCATGCTCGGGGCGCAGGGTCCGGTGCTCATCGACTTCGGCATCGCCCAGGTGGCCGACGACGTCCGGCTGACCCAGACGGGCCAGGTGACCGGCACGCCGGGCTTCATCCCCCCTGAGATGCTCGACGGGGACGAGCCGAGCCCCGCGGTGGACTGGTACGCCTGCGCCGGGGTGCTCCTGTTCGCCGTGACGGGTCGCGCCCCCTTCGGCTCGGGCCCGTGGCAGGCGGTTTTCCGCCGCGTCTACGCCGGCACCCCCGAGCTGGGGGACCTCGAGGAGGAGTGCCCGGCCCTGGCGCGCGCCTTCACCCGGGCGCTGGCCCCGGCTCAGGGCGAGCGCCTGGCCATGGCCGACCTGCTCAACGTGCTCGACGAGGTCGCCGAAGGCGGCAGCGGCGAGGCGGCGCTGTCCGAGGCCCTGGGCGAGGAGGACGAGGCGCAGAAGGACACCGGAACCTTCCACATGGGGTACGGCATCACGAGTGAGCCCCCCTCCGCGCCTCCGAACCCTGCCCCGCCCGGCGCCTACGGATACATCGCGACGGCCGCGACTTCCCGCTCCGCTGATGCCTCCGGGCCCTCGGGGGCCTCCGCCCCCTCGGCCGGCTCCTCGCCACCGCCGGTGACGGGCCCATCCTCCCCTGTCCCGCCCCGGCCGGGAGCCACCGCCTCGACTGGACCGACGCCGGGAGCCGCGGCCTCCGGCCAGATCCCCCCGTCCATCGCCCCGGGAAGTGTGTCCCCAGCCCGCCCGGCCCCCAGCACGGGCGCTGCGCCCGGAGCAGGGCCCGGAGCCGGGCGCGGTGCGCCGGCTGCCTTCCCACCGCAGTCGGCCGCCGCGCACCCCGCCGCGCAGCAGTCGGCCCCTCAGCGGCCAGTGGCTCAGCAGCCCCAGATGGCCCAGCGGCCGGCCGCACCGAGCCCCGTGCACCAGCCGCCCGCCGGGCTGCAGTGGCCCGCCACGGGTCCCGTAGCCCAGCCACAGGTGCCCCAGCGCCCACCCGCCCAGCAGCCGGCCTCCGTGCAGCCGGCCTCTGTGCACCCGCCCGCCGTGCAGCCCCAGGCCGCCCAGCAGGGCGGGGCACCGACCCTGGACACGGGTTCGGGGACGGCGCTGGCAGGCCGGGGGGCACTGCCCGAGTGGGCGACCGAACCTGCGAGGTCGACCGCAATCATCGGTGCCATCGGGCTGCTCCTCGTTGCGGTCTCCACCGTGTTCCCGACGTGGATGGTGATCCTGGCGACGGTGCTCGTTGTCGTTGTGGGGACGGTGGGACGCGCGGAGGACGCGCGGCGGTGGCGCCGCCTCCAGGCCGGCAGGGTCCAGCCCTCGGACAACTCCAGGATGTGGGCGGCGATGCCCTGGTACCTGCTGCGCTCGCTGGTCGGCTCCGCCTTCGCGGTACTCCCCGCCGTCGTGGCGGTCTCCGCGATGATCTACTTCTGGGCCGACGGCGTGTTCAGCGGGACCGGCTTCCTGGGCACCGCGATGTCGTCCATCGACGTCTACCACCGAGCAGGACTGTTCTGCGCCCTGCTCGTCCTCGTCTTCCTCCTCATCGTCTGGCTCGTCCCCTGGGGGGCGACGACGCGCCGCGGGGCGGCGCGCACCGTGCTAGCCGTGTTCGGCCCCGGTCAGGGGCGCACCATCGGGCTCGTCGGGATCCTCGCGGCGACGGCGGCGCTCCTGCTGCTGTTCGTCATGTCCGTCCTGCCCCCCGCCACGCTCCACCCCTTGTTCGCCTGAGGGGTCCGGCATCTGAGCCGCCCGGCACGCTCCGCGCCCGGGGCGCCGACCGCGCCCCGGGCGCGACTGCTCTACGCCGTCGGGCCCACCCTCATCCCCGAACCGACCGGCGGGGTGCGAGCCAGTGCGCACCGGTGGGTGCTCGGCCTCGACCGGGGTGAGTGAGACAGGACGCATACGACCGCCCGTTACATCGGGGCCCGGAGAAGGCAGAATGCCCTCTATCCGGGTTGTCGGGAGGGCGAGACGTCGAGCCGTCGAGCCGCGACCTGGTTCGTGATCAGTCGACCGGAGGAGAATCAGCGTGGCCCAGAACAGCTCCCGCCCCACGAAAGCTGAGCGCCGGGAGGCTGCCCGCGCCAGGGCCAAGGTCCTGCGCGAGGAGCAGGAGCGCCGTGAACGGCGCGCGAAGATCGCCCGCCGCAGCCTGCTGGGTGCCGGTGCGCTCGGGGTCGGGGGAGTGGCTGCCGCCCTCGTGCTGACCGACCGCGAGAACTCGGGCCAGGGAGGCACGATCGCATCGGGCAAGGCCGACACCGAGGGGGTGCCCAAGCCGGTCCTGTCTGACGGCTCGTGGACCTACGGGAAGACCATGGAGCTGGCCGCGATCAACAACGGCGCCGGCGTGCTGGAGGTCTACTTCGACTACTCGTGCCACTTCTGCGCCAGCTTCGAGACGCTGCACGCCCCCGAGATCGAGGAGCTCGTCAAGGCGGGCACGGTCACCCTGGTCCTGCACCCCTGCAAGGTCCTGGGGCAGACGTGGACCGACCAGGTCATGAACTCGATCGGCGTGGTCCTGGACACCGAGCCCGACAAGGCGCTCGCCTTCCACAACGCGGTTATGGGGCTGTTCACGACCATCTACGAGACCCAGGACACGTCGATGATGTCGGTGGCGAACATCGTGTCCACGGCGCAGGAGGCCGGCGTGGCCTCCGGGACCACCGATGCCTTCCAGGCGGCCATCGACGCCAACACCTACGGCCCCTGGACCGAGCTGGGAACGACGACCTTCCGGGAGGCGGGTTTCCAGGGAACGCCGACGGTCCTGTACGAGGGCACGCAGCTCGACCTGTCGACGATCGGCACGAGCAGCGGCCTGACGGACTACATCGAGGGACTCGGCTGAGCCGCACGAGCCCGGGGCCAGGCCTGCGAGCCAGGAACCCGGCCGGGGTGTAGGCTTCCCGTGCTCGCTGCGTTAGCTCAGTTGGTAGAGCAGCTGTCTTGTAAACAGCAGGTCGCCGGTTCGAGCCCGGCACGCAGCTCCACATCCGCCCCGTCCTCCGCATGCCTGTCGAACCGCGAGATCGGGACATATGTCCCGATCTCGGGGTGCCATTGGGGAGCAATCATCTCAGGGCAGGCGCCAGTCCACGGGCTGGGCGCCCATCTGCTCGAGCGCGGCGTTGGCGCGGGAGAAGGGCCGCGACCCGAAGAACCCTCGGGAGGCGCTCAGCGGCGAGGGGTGGGGTGAGGCGATCACCGGGGTGGAGCCGAGCATCGGGGTGAGCGACTGGGCGGGCCGTCCCCACAGGATCGCGACCAGAGGGGCCTGCCGCTCGACCAGCGCCTCAATGGCCCGCTGGGTCACGGTCTCCCACCCCCAGCCGCGGTGCGAACCGGCTGCTCCCGGAGTGACGGTCAGCACACGGTTGAGGAGCATGACCCCCTGGCGGCTCCACGACGTGAGGTCGCCGGTGGTGGGGCGGGGCACGCCGAGGTCGTTGACCATCTCGGTGTAGATGTTCTCCAGGCTGCGCGGCGGACGGACGCCGGGCTGGACGGAGAAGCTGAGGCCCATGGGGTGGCCCGGTGTCGGGTAGGGGTCCTGGCCCACGATGAGGACCTTGACCTCCTCGAGGGGGTAGGTGAATGCCCGCAGCACGTCACTGCCGGCAGGCAGGTAGCCCCGTCCCTGCGCGACCTCCTCGCGCAGGCGCCTGCCGATCTCATGCACTGTCGGCTCGACCGGGGCCAGGGCCAGGGCCCAGGAGGGGTGGACGATCTCGGACAGGGGCTTGGGCTCGCTCACCCCGGCAGCCTACCGGCGACGGCGGGTCGGCCGCCTCCTGCGGACCTCATGGTCGTGGCCCGCTATCCTCGCGGTGTGAGGCACTACGACTATCCTGACGATGAGTTCGACGCCATCGACGACGACGGTCCCGTCCCTGTCGGGGCCCATCGCGCCCCGCTCCCGGCCTGGCGCAGCTGGGTCCCCCTGCTCGTTGTGCTGCTCATCGTGCCCGCCCTCGCATGGGGAGCCGTGACCCTCCTGGGGCGGAGCACCGGCGCGGCCACGAGCACGCAGACCGCGCCCGCCGTGCCCGCCGAGACGACGCCGGCCGCGCAGGCCACCGACTCGGCGGCCTCCGAGCCCTCGGCCGAGCCGTCTGCCGAGCCGACCCAGGAGGCCTCGGCTACCCCGAGCGGCAACGTCGACTACACGACCGGGGTCACGGTCCACAACGGCACCGTGACCAGCGGCCTGGCCTCCCGCACCGGTTCGAGGCTGGAGAACGCCGGGTTCACCGCCGTGACGGTCTCCCCGGGCAGCTACGAGGCGACGACGCCGACTGTCACGACCGTGTACTACGCCTCCGCCGAGCAGGCCGCCTCCGCCCACGCCGCCGCCCAGGCGCTGGGAATCAGCGAGGTCGTCGAGTCGGCGGACGAGGCGCAGTCCAACCCGATCGTCATCGTGCTGCGCGAGGACTTCGAGGAGTGATCCGGCTCCGGGTCCCGGGCAGATTCGCCGTCGGAGGATTCGTGGCACGAATGGGCCGGCGACGGCGCAGGCGTCTTGCACTCGCGGGTCGAGAGTGCCAGCATTGCGGTTAGCACTCGGAGCCCGCGAGTGACAGCGTCACTGCGGGGGCCGTGTGAACGACCCAGGCCGGAAGGTGAGGGCCGGCTCCAGCCGTGACGTGAACGGTTGGGGCCGACCCGTCCGTCGCGGGCTCCGACCGGCCGCCACCTCACACCAGAGGAGCATCAATGACCAAGATCATCGCCTTCGACGAGGAGGCCCGCCGCGGGATGGAGCGGGGTCTCAACACCCTGGCCGACACCGTCAAGGTCACCCTGGGCCCCAAGGGCCGCAATGTCGTCCTGGACAAGAAGTGGGGCGCCCCCACGATCACCAACGACGGCGTGACCATCGCCAAGGAGATCGAGCTCGAGGAGCCCTTCGAGAAGATCGGCGCCGAGCTCGTCAAGGAGGTCGCCAAGAAGACCGACGACGTCGCCGGTGACGGCACGACGACCGCCACCGTCCTGGCTCAGGCGCTCGTGCGCGAGGGCCTGCGCAACGTCGCCGCCGGCGCCAACCCGATCGCCGTGCGCCGCGGCATCGACAAGGCCGTCGCCGTCATCGTCGAGCGCCTGCTCGCCGACTCCAAGGAGGTCGAGACCCCCGAGGAGATCGCCGCGACCGCCTCCATCTCCGCCGCCGACGAGCAGATCGGCCAGCTCATCGCCGAGGCTCTCGAGAAGGTCGGCCACGAGGGCGTCGTGACCGTCGAGGAGTCCAACACCTTCGGCCTGGAGCTCGAGGTCACCGAGGGCATGCGCTTCGAGCGCGGCTTCATCTCGCCGTACTTCGTCACCGACCCCGACCGCCAGGAGGCCGTCCTGGAGGACACCTACGTCCTGCTGGTCGACACCAAGATCTCCAACGTCAAGGACCTGCTGCCGCTGCTGGAGAAGGTCATGCAGTCGGGCAAGCCGCTGACGATCATCGCCGAGGACGTCGAGGCCGAGGCCCTGGCTACCCTCGTCGTCAACCGCATCCGCGGCACCTTCAAGTCGGTGGCCGTCAAGGCCCCCGGCTTCGGCGACCGCCGCAAGGCGATGCTCCAGGACATGGCAATCCTGACCGGCGGCACCGTCATCTCCGAGACGGTCGGCCTCAAGCTGGAGAACGCCACCCTGGAGGACCTGGGCCAGGCCCGCAAGGTCGTCGTCACCAAGGACGAGACCACGATCGTCGAGGGCGCCGGGGACAGCGAGGCCATCGAGGCCCGCGTCTCCCAGATCCGCGGCGAGATCGAGACCTCCGACTCCGACTATGACCGCGAGAAGCTCGCCGAGCGCCTCGCCAAGCTCTCCGGCGGCGTGGCCGTCATCAAGTCCGGGGCGGCCACCGAGGTCGAGCTCAAGGAGCGCAAGCACCGCATCGAGGACGCCGTGCGCAACGCCAAGGCCGCTGTCGAGGAGGGCATCGTCGCCGGCGGTGGCGTGGCCCTCATCCAGGCCGCCGAGGCGCTGGACACCCTCGCTCTGGAGGGCGACGAGGCCACCGGCGCCGCGATCGTCAAGGTCGCCGTCGAGGCCCCGCTCAAGCAGATCGCCGTCAACGCCGGCTTCGAGGGCGGCGTCGTCGTCGACCGCGTGCGCAGCCTGCCCGTGGGCGAGGGCCTCAACGCCGCCTCGGGCGACTACGTCAACCTGCTGGCCGCCGGCATCGCCGACCCGGTCAAGGTGACCCGCTCCGCGCTGCAGAACGCCGCCTCGATCGCCGGCCTGTTCCTGACCACCGAGGCGGTCGTGGCCGACAAGCCCGAGCCCCCGGCCGCTCCGGCCGGCGGTGGCGACGACATGGGTGGCATGTACTGAGCCCGTGCCACACGCGCTGAGAGACGGTCGGGCGCCCCGCGTGAGCGGGAGCCGGGCGCTCCCGCCTGAGCGGCCCCGCACCGGGGCCGTGACGGCTCGGGACTGAGACCGTCTCCGGCCCGCGCCGCGAGGCCTACGAGGGCGGGCCGTGCCCCTGGGATCTCCCAGGAGCACGGCCCGCCCTTCGCGTGCTTGGCAGGCGGGGAGCTCGGGCCGGCGGGGAGCTCTGGGGCACAGGCTCAGGCGTAGGGGGCGGCTGCGCGTCCCGGGCCGCCGAAGCGCCCGGTGTTGGCGGTCTCGGCGTCGTCGTAGGACACGGCGGCCTGGTCCAGGGCCAGCGAGATCGAGTCGAGGCTCGACTGGACCTGGAGTGCGGTCACGTGCCAGTCGGCGGCGCAGGTGGCCATGGAGTCCGAGGCTCCTCCCGTCCAGGAGGACTGGAGGATTGAGATGTCGCCGCGCATCCCATCGACCTCGGTCTGGATGGTGGCGATACGGGTGCGGGCGCGTGAGGCGGTGTCGGCGACCGCCTGGGTGTCGACGGCGAAGACGGGCATGTCGAGGACCTTCCGTGAGGAGTGCGACGGCGCCGCGGCCGCGGCGCTCTTCCACGGTAGGAATGGTGTCGGCGCCCACGCACCCGGCCCGGTTGAGGTCTGTGGACGTGCCCTGCACGAACCGTGCCTGTGGATAACCTCCTACTGGCCGGCGCCGTCGTCGATGATCTCCTCGGTGATGGGGGGCAGCTCTCCGGTGCGGGCCTCGCGCAGGACCTTGGCCTCCTCGGTCTTCTCCCGCAGCTTCTGGGCGAGCCGGAGGCGGGCGGCCTCGACCTGCCGGGCACGGGCGGCGGCGGAGTCCCCGGTCTCCCCGGCGTCGGGGCGGCGTGACAGGAGGCGGTCGAGGTCCTCGGCGCAGGACTCCATCGAGGGTGCGTGGGAGTGTCGGGACTCCGTGGCCCGGGGCTCCTCGCGCGGCGGTTCCTGGCGCTGGGCGCCCGCGGGCTGGGAGGAGGGGCGCACGACCCGCTGGCCGCCGGCGGGTGTCGCCGGGGAGGAGGGGAGGGCGCCCTCGCGAGCAGCGCGCCGGCCGGAGGCGCGGCGCGCGGCCGGCGGGATGATCTCCTCGGGGGCGTCGGCGCACTCCAGGCCGCCCAGGGCCGGGCTCGGTGCCGGGCCGGGCACCGCGGGAGGTATGGCGGGAGGAGCGGCGCCCGGCTTCTCCTCGGCGCCGGCTGTGGTGTGCAGCTCTTCGGGCTCCTCGTCGGCGGGGAGCCGGGCCATCTCGTCCTCGAGCTTGCGCTTCTCGGCCTCGAGGTTCTCACGCGCCGGCAGCTCCCACCGCGCCCCGAGGGGGGAGGAGAAGAGCGTCTCGCGCTGCAGGAGCCGGCTGATGATGGCCAGCCGCCCGCGCAGGTAGTGGGCGGTGGGGATATGGGCGTACTCCTCGCGCACGAGCGCGCGGTACTTCTTGTACTGCTGGGGGTCGACGGCCAGGGTGCCGAGGTCGGCGTCGCACAGGGCGGAGGCGTCGATGTCGGTGCTGGGCAGGTCGCGTCGCTTGAGGTTGACGATCAGGGCGCCGATGCGCTCGACCGTCGGCTCCGGCAGGCCGAGGGCGGCCAGGTCCTGTGCGGCGTAGGCGGCGGAGGCGATCTCGTCCTCGCCGCCGTTGCGCCGGTAGGCGCGCTCCCTGGCCGAGGAGAAGACACAGCCGTGGTACCACGTCGCCAAACGCATGACCTCGGGGTTGTGGGACTCGTCCTGGAGCTCGTCGACGCGCGCGAGCATGTCGATGACGTGGCGCAGGTTGTGGAACCTGCGGTCCGGGGTGCTCCACATCTCGATGAGCCCCTCCCCGGCCGCACGGATCTGCTCCACCGGCGCGTGCGAGCCCAGGGCCTTGACTGAGCGGACATAGGCGGGGAGCAGCCACTGCGGCGCGTCGATCACGCCCATTGGAGTGCCTTCCAGGATCGGATTCAGAATGCGCATCATCGTAGTCCCGATCCGTCGGAGGTAAAGCCCGTCGAGGGGCCGGGGTGGGCCCTGCCGGAGCGCACCCGGGCTCCCGAGCCCGGCACCGACCAGGACGCCGGCCGCCCCGGCTTGCGCAGTGGATGTCCCGGCAGGTCAGGACGAGGAGGCTGCCGCCGAGGCGGTGGGGATCTCGATACGCACCGTCGCCCCTCCGTCGGGTGTGGTGAGCATGCGCACGACGCCGCCGTGCCGGCCCACGATCGCGGCCACGATGGCCAGCCCCAGCCCGGATCCGCCGGTCTCGCGGTTGCGGGAGGTGTCGGCCCGGTAGAACCGTTCGAAGACCTTCTCCGCCTCCGCGATCGGCACGCCGGGGCCGTGGTCGCGCACCTCGACGACGGCGGTCAGCTCGGTGGTGCCCTCGATCGAGGACTCCCCGGCGGGCACGGTTCCCACGGCGACCTCGACGGGAGAGCCCTCCGGGGTGTGGCGCACGACATTGCCCAGCAGGTTGGTCAGCACCTGGGAGAGCCGGTCCTTGTCACCGACCACGGTAACCGGTCCGGGCTCGGCTCCCGCGGCCGCCGCCCGGGGATCCAGGGGCAGCAGGGAGCAGTCGCGCTCGGGGGCCAGGACCATCATGTCGGTCAGGGCCCCGGAGGCCACCGCCGTCAGGTCCACCGGTGCCATGACCATCTTGCGGCCCTCGTCCATGCGGGCCAGCTGGAGCAGGTCCTCGACGAGCCGGCCCATGCGCGAGGACTCGGACTCGATGCGGGCCATGACCTCGTCGGTGCGCTCGACGGGCACCCCTCCCATGCGGTAGAGCTCCCCGTAGCCGCGGATGGCCGACAGCGGGGTGCGCAGCTCGTGGGAGGCGTCCGAGACGAAACGAGTCATGCGCTCCTGGGCGACGAGCTGGACCTCGAAGGCCTGCTCGTTGCGCTGGAGCATCGTGTTGAGCGCCCGCTGCAGGGAGCCCACCTCCGTCGTCGCCGGCTCGGTCAGGGGCACGCGGGCCGACAGGTCGCCGCCGGCGATCCGCCCGGCCACGCCCTCGATCTGGCGCAGGGGGCGCAGGGCGCGGCGCACGAGGTAGGTGGCGGCCATCGCCCCCACGAGGATGACGGTGACATCGGTCAGGGCGACGACGAAGCGGGTGACCTCGACCGTCTCCGCGACGTCCTTGAGGGGCAGGCCCACGGCCACCACGCCCAGCTCCTCGCCGGTGTTCTCATCGACGAAGGACAGGGTGACCACGCGCCAGTCGCTGCCGGCCTTGTCGGAGTCCACCGTGACCATCTGAGACCCGGAGTGGTCGACCTCGGCGTCATCGAGCCCGAGGGCCTCGGTCGACGGCGTGCCGTACTTGCTGGCCGTCTCATCGGAGATGAGCAGGCCCGAGCGCCCGTCGGCGTAGCGCACCGCCACGAAGTAGGTCGAGGGCATTGAGGACACCGAGCCGGAGTCCATGAGGCGGATGCCCTGGGTGCCCACCTCCTGGCCGGTGGCGCGCAGCTGGTCGTCGACCTGGGTGATGAGATGTCCCTCGAGCAGCGAGGTGAAGGTCAGGGAGGCGATGAGCAGGCCGAAGGTGAGCAGGCCCGTGGTGATGAGCGCCAGGCGGCTGCGCAGGGGCTGGGAGTGCCAGGAGCGGCGGGCGGTGGTCAGGGGGTGCCAGCGGCCTCGCTTGGTGGGTCGGTGCTGGCGGCCCGGCCGCCTCGAGGCGTGCGTGGCGCGCAGGACGCCGCGCCGCGCACGTCTGGAGGTGAGCACGCTCACTCGCCCTTGGGCTCGCGCAGCATGTAACCCACGCCCCGGCGGGTCTGGATGAGGGGGGCGACGGGCTCGCCGTCGCGTCCGTCGATCTGGTCGACCTTGCGGCGCAGGTAGGAGATGTAGGACTCGACGATGGCGGCGTCGCCATTCCAGTCGTACTCCCACACGTGGTCGAGGATCTGGGTCTTGGAGACGACCCGCCCGGCGTTGAGCATGAGGTAGCGCAGCAGCTTGAACTCGGTGGGGGACAGCTCGACCTCGACCCCGGCGCGGTGGACCTCGTGGGCGTCCTCGTCCAGGACGAGGTCGGCCACACGCACGACGCCGTCGTCCTCGCCCTCGATGGCGTGGGTGCGGCGCAGGATGGCGCGGATCCGGGCGACGACCTCCTCGAGGCCGAAGGGCTTGGTCACGTAGTCGTCCCCGCCGACCGTCAGGCCCTGGACCTTGTCCGCCATGTCATCGCGGGCAGTCAGGAACAGGATCGGGGTGGTCACGTCGCGCTCGCGCACGCGCCGCGCGACGGTGAAGCCGTCCATGTCGGGGAGCATGACGTCGAGGACGACGAGGTCGGGGGACTCGTCCTCGATACCGCGCAGCGCACCGTTGCCATCGGCCGCCGTCGAGACCTCGAAGCCTGCGAAGCGCAGGGAGGAGGCGAGCAGGTCACGGATGTTGGGCTCGTCGTCGACGACGAGGAGGTGGGCCTCGCGGGAGACGTGCTGGGGGTCGGGATGTCGGTCCATTCCACCACTCTTCAACGCGATGCTGAACGTTATCTGGGAGTCTGTTGGAAGCGCAGGGGAGCGGCTCCCGCGGTTCCTCAGATGAAGGCGAGCGGGTCGAACTCGGCCAGCGGGATGATGCGCACGCGGGGCAGGGCGATGGTGAAGGCCTTGACGTCGGACTCCAGGTCGTGAATCTGCAGGCCGCGCGCCTCGAGGCCGGCGAGCTGGGTGTTGAGGAACTCCCGGAAGCACAGCACCCCGACGGAGGCCCCGGCGGTCAGGAGCCGCTCGACCTGGGGGATGTAGTCGCCGTCGTGGCTGCCGAGCAGGACGTGGGCGCCCTGGCCGGACTCGACCCGCTGTGCCAGCGCCTCGAGGGTCCGCTGGACGCCGATGTCGACGACCTTCTCATCGGGGTGGCCCGAGCCGGCCAGGGGCACGGGCCGGTAGTCCATGGCCAGCAGGGCCTGGACGAAACCCATCGGCATGTGGCCGCTCGTGGCGTTGAGGAAGAACAGGGCGGTCGTGTCATCGCCCTGGCCGCCGGCCTGGGCGTCGGCCAGCTCGTCGCAGTAGGACAGCACCCTGTCCCAGCGGGGCCGCTCGTCGGGCTCGGGCCGGCGCCCCAGAACGCTCATGCCCAAGGTGGCGTCGATGTTCTCGCCATCGACGAGAAGGTAGGTCGGGATCGTCATGGGGACATGTTAGTCGCCGGAGCCCGCCCGGTCCGCCGGGTAGACGGTCCCCGGCGCACCGGTGCCGGCGCGGTCGATGGGGCGGGACAGGGTCGACGACCCCGTCCCGCCCCATCGGCAGGAGCGTCGGTGGCGCGTCAGTGGCGCGTCAGTAGGAGGACTCCTCGGAGTCCGCGGGCTGCTCGGCGCCCTGGGCCTTGAGCGCCTCGAAGGCGGCGTCGACTGCGTCGCCGTCGGTGATCTGGGCCGGGGCGGGCGCGGCCGGCAGGGTCGAGCCCCCCGACTTGAGCGCCGCGAGGCGGGCCTCCGCCTCGAGCTGGGTGCCCGAGGACTCCAGCTCGGCGAACTGCGACTCCAGGGAGGAGCCCGCCAGCTCCATCTGGCCGGCGGCCTGGGCCTCGACCCGGCGCACCTGGTCCTCGTAGCGGGCCAGCTCGCTGGTCGGGTCGAGCACGTTGATCGAGCGGATGGCGCCCTGGACCTTGACCTGGGCCTCGGCGGTCTTCTGACGGGCGATCAGCTGGTCGCGCTTGGACTGCAGCTCACCGAGCTTGACCTCCATCTGCTGCAGCCCGGTCTTGAGCTGCTCGACGACCTGGCGCTGGGAGGCGATCATCGGCTCGGCCGCCTTGGCCTCGTTCTCCGCGGTGATCTGCTTGGTCAGCGCGATCTTGGCCAGCGAGTCCCACTTGTCGGCCCCCGCGGCGTCACCGCCCGCACGCAGCTCGTCGGCCTTGCGCGAGGCCGCCAGCGCCTTGTTCCCCCAGTCCCGGGCCTCGGCGACGTCCGCGGCGTGGTCCTTCTCGGCCAGACGCAGGTTGCCGATGGTCTGGGCCACGGCGTCGCGCGCCTCGGCGATCGAGGCGGTGTAGTCGCGCACGAGCTGGTTGAGCATCTTCTCCGGGTCCTCGGCGCGGTCCAGGAGGGCGTTGACGTTGGCGCGGGTCAGCTGGGCGATGCGGCCCAGGATCGACTGCTTCTCGGCCATAGGGCTCCCTTTCGTTGTCCCCGGCCGCGGATGGCGCCCGGGTGGTCGGTACCGGGAGTCATGCTCCCAGAAATCTGTTGAGGTGTCCCGCCCCGGGACGCGGTGGCGGCGGGCTCAGTCGAAGATGTCGTCGAGGGCGTCGCCGATGACCCCCAGGCCGCCATGCCCGTGGCCCCAGCCGCCGTAGCCCCCGCGCCCGCCGGCGAGCCCGCCCAGGAGCAGGCCGCCCAGGACGAGGGTGGAGGCGTCCACCCCGCCCAGGCCGAGGCCCGAGGAGCCCGAGCCCGAGGAGCCCGAGCCGCGCACGTCGGCCTCGGCCAGGGCCTGCGCCTGGGCGACAAGAGGCTCACCGGCGGCCACCTCGGCCAGGGCGGCCGTGGCGTCGGTCGTCTGCATCGAGGTGGCGGCCATCGCGTGGCGGGTGGCCTCCGACAGGGCGGTGCGGGCCGAGGGCCCCACGGCGCCGCGGTGGGTGGTGATGTAGGAGGTGACCGCGTCGATCTGGGAGGTGAGGCGGGCCAGGCGGGAGCCGAGGGAGGCCCGTGCCCGGGAGTCGTTGTCCTCCTTGGCGCGGGCCGGGGCGAGCGCGGCGTCGATGGCCGCCTCGGCGTGGGCCAGGTGGTCCAGGGCCGCCAGGGGGTCCCCGGTGGCGCCGGGGCCGGAGGCGGCACGGCCCTCGGCGACGGCCGCCTCGGCGTCGGCCACCAGCGGGTCGAGGGAGGCGGCGGGGACCTGGTCGGCCAGGCGTCGGGCGTCGACGAGGTCGGAGGAGATCGAGGCGATGGCCGCGGCCAGGTCAGCGGCCGCCCGGTCGAGGCGCTCGCGGGCGCTGGTGACCTGGGCGGCCAGCTCGCCGGCCTGGGCGATCGAGCCCTGGGAGATGCGCACCTGCTCAACGGCGGTCGCCTGCTGCCCGGCCTCGAGGCTGGCGCGCGCCTGGTCCAGGGCGGTGCGGCCGGCGGCCAGGAGGCGGCCGGCGCGCTCGGGGGCCTGGGAGACGCTGGTCAGGGAGCTGTCCGGGTAGGTGGCGTGCAGGGTGACGAGCAGCGTGTTGGCCATCGCGATGGCCTGCTCGGTCTCGTCGGCCCGCTGGGCGGTCTCGGCGATGGAGGTCGGGAGGTTGGCCTCGATGCCCCGGCGGGCGTTGAACGCCTCCTCCTGCTGGGAGATGACCGCCACGGCGTCGGAGCAGCGCTGGAGGATCTCGGTGTACATCTGGCGCTGGACCGGCTCGGTCTCGGGGATGTCGTCGTCGAGCAGCTTGCGCAGCTCGAAGGAGCGGGCCAGGTGGCCTCGTGCGGTGGTCAGCGCCTCGGTGAAGGCGTCGGTGGCCGACAGCCCGAACTGGGCCTGGGCGTAGGACAGCTCCTCGGCGGCGGAGCGCACGGAGTCGTCGGCGGCGACCAGGGCGTTGCCCGCCTGGACGCGCAGCTGCTCGATGGTCGTGGGCTGGGGCGCGGTGGTGGGTCGGCTCTTGCGCTTCCAGAACACGGAGGGCTCCTCGGGGGTCGTGGGCATACCGCCGACGGTCGGTTGGCGGCGACCCTATGTTCCCCGGGGGAGTGCGCTGCGGCAAGCCGCTTCGCCACCAGCGTTGGTGGGCGCCGGAGCGCCGCGTGGGGCGTCCAGGCCCGGAGTGGGGCCGGCGGGATGTGGCGTGATGGAGGTCACTCCATATAGGCTGGCTCCGTTCCTGAGCCTCTTCATCGACAGGACTGGCGATGAGCAGTGATGCCCCTGAATAGCCACCCCGCGGGCGTGCCCGGCCCTATGGCTGGGTGCCCGGCGCCTCGGCCGCCGAGCCCGATGCCGCACCGGCCCGGCCCGCTGGGCAGGACAGGAAGGTGCCTGGTGGCCTGCCGGCGGCCGACCCTGCGGCCGGCGGTGGTGGCCCCGCTCGGTCACCCGGCAGGCACGCGCAGCCCTATGGCTGGGTGACCGGCGCTTCGGGCGCCGAGCCCGACGCCGATGGCCGGGCGGCCTATGGCCGGGTGCCCGGTGCGACGGCGCCGTCCGCCCCACGGTCCGGCTTGCCGCCTCACGGCGCCGCCGGGCCGGTACCGCCCGGGCGACCGGGTGGTCGGGCGCAGCGGGTGGCTGGGGGCCCGATGGCCGGGCTGGGTGTCTGCACGTCTGGTGGCGGCCGCGGGGGTAGAGGTCGACGACACGGCGGCCGTCATCGTCGTCGCCGGGGTCGCCGAGGAACTGCTCAAGCTCGTGCCCCTGGCGCTGCTGGGCTCGGCCGATGAGGCAGCGGGCTTCGTGCGCGACCCGCGGGGCACGGTGCGCGGCTATCTGGCCACGCACACCCCGGGGGAGATCGCGCTGGACGCCGGGCTGTTCGTCCTCACGGAGGTTGCGGGCGGGGCGTTGACGCGCACGGCGGGACTGGCCGCACGGCACGCTCGCAGCGAGCTGCTGGAGTCCAGCCTGTGGCGCGGTGAGGCGGTTTCCGCAGGCGATCTGGTCGACGGGCTGGGGCGGCGTCCCGCATGCGCGGGTCCCGACCCTCGGTGCCCCGGCGCCCCGGCGCCCTGCGTCCGGACGGCGCGACGGTCTACCGTACGAGGACCGGTGGCGAGTCGGTCGATGCTCCCCGGCCCGACGCGGTGCGGACTGGAGCGATCCCGCTGCCGGACGGCGGTGGCTGGACGGGTTGGAAACAGTAAGGAGGCCGCCCTATAGCGAATCGATAAGATGCCATGGCTGTCATGAAACAAGTTCGTCTGGTTGGGGGTGGGGTGGTAGGTGCTCGAAGTCGTAGTCGAAGGTGCGGCTGGTGATGTAGCTGGTGAATGCGGTCCAGGTTTGTTCGGGGGTGTCGTGCTGGATGTTCGCGATGTGGCTTTTGGCGGTGTTCCAGACATGTTCGGTATATCGATGAATCGTTCTCCTCTCACGTCGTCCTGTATCCGGGGATCACGACCGAGGAGGTCCATGCCGGCTGGGTCGAGCACCATGAGCATGACCCCTACGAGGAGTACTCCCAGTACTTCCCCATGGAATGACGACCAAAACGGCGAGACGCCCAATTCGGCCGGCCCATGGCACTCATCGTCTCGTTCCATATGAGAACCGTTCGCGCGTGGGGGTGTGAGCCTCAGCGCTCACGGCGGTGCGGGCTTGCGTCCCGACCGGCTGCGGGTCTCAATAGTCCCCATGACGGATGCGACAAACTCCTCGCCGCGGGCCCGTGCGCTGCCCGCAGGCTCCGGCCCGGTCATCACGGTCATTGAGCCCGAGGCCTATGCCCCGCTCGGTCGCCTCGGCGAGTGGCTCTTCGCCGAGGGCGCCGTTCTGCACATGGTCCGCCCCTGGCAGGGCGACCTCATCCCGGCCCTCGACCAGATCGGCGACGGCCTCGTCGTCCTCGGCGGCGCGATGAGCGCCCACGACGACCTCGAGCACCCCTGGCTCGTCGAGCTGCGCGCGCTGCTGCGCCACGTCGTCGACGCCGAGCTTCCCGCCGTCACCATCTGCCTGGGCGCCCAGATCGCCGCGGAGGCCCTCGGAGGCGCAACGGCCGTCCCCTCCCCCCATGGCGCCGAAGGCGGAATCGTCGAGCTCCACCTCACCGAGGAGGCGGCAGGCGACCCGCTGCTGGGTGAAGTGCTCGACGAGGCGGTGCGCGCCGCGGTGCGAGCCGGCATCCCCACCCAGGACGGCACCCGCCTGCCGGTCATCGTCTCCCACGACGACGGCGTCGTCCGGCTGCCCGAGGAAGCCACCCTGCTCGCCTCCTCCGCCGGTGCCCCGGTCCAGGCCTGGCGGGCCGGCCGGCTCCTGGCCCTCCAGCACCACCCCGAGTCGACGCCCACCCGGATCGAGTACTGGCAGGCCCGGGCCGAGGCGCGCCGCATGGGCGTCGTCGAAGGAGAAGCGGCCGCTGAGGCCCTCGCCGCCGACGCCCTCCCGGCCGAGGCGATCGCCTACGGCGAGCGTGCCCGGGCCCAGGCCGAGCAGGTCGAGCCGGTCATCCAGGCCTTCGGGCGCACGCTGGCGCGCGTGCTGGTGCGCAACGCCCGCGCCCACCAGGTCGCGCGCTCCTCCCGCGGCGCCTGACCAGGCGCCGGTCCGGCCGGAGCGCTCAGAAGCGGCCGCGCCGCCCCGACGCGCTACGCGTCGAGGACGAGCGCCCCGAGGAGGTGTTGCGGGGGCGCGGCGCGGACACGCGCGGCGAGGGTCGCGGTGGCCGGTAGGTGCTCCGCTGCTGGGAGGAGCGGTAGCCGACCGACGGGCCGTCGAACAGGCCTCCCCAGGACGACCCGGAAGCCGTCGCCGCCAACGAGCTGTCCCGGATCGCCTCGTCCGCAACGGTCCTCGCCCGGCGCGCGCAGGCCAGGGCGTCGCTGGCAATGGCCAGGGCCATGGTGACATCGGGCTCCCGACGCGCCTGGGTCTCTAGAACCGAGGCCTTGTCGAGCAGGGCGCGCGGCTGGGCGCCCACGACGGCGCGGTTGAGGCTGAGGTGGGCGTGGACCTCCGGGATGACGCGCCCGAGCTCGATCAGTCGCCCCTCGAGCCGCCGACGGTCGAGCGCCTCCTGCCGGATGCGCTCCCGCGACCTGCGCGCGGGCTCGAGTACCTCGTCCAGATGCGTCTCAGCGGCGGACAGCCGCGCCAGAGCGGCCTCAGGCTCGCGCCGCCGCGCCTCCACGTCCCCCATGGCCTGCCGCGCCTGCGCTACGGCCTGCTCGACCGCGGCGGGGTCGAAGCCCTCGTCGTCGCGCAGGTCCTCGATGTCGGCCAGGTCCTCGTTGATGAGCCCGTCCAGCTCGGCCATCTCACGATCGATCTCATCCAGGCGCTCCGGCAGCGAGGTGGCCTGCGTCCTCAGCTCGGCGACCTGGGCGAGCGCCCCCTGGGCCAGCCGCAGGTGCTGGACGGCCGTGCCGCGCGATCCGGCGGCCACGGCCTCCTGTGCCTGGCCGACCGCGCCCTCGACCACGGCCAGGAGCTCCTCGGCCTGGTCCAGCCCCGCACGGCCGGAGGCGACGGCCGCCTCGGAGCGGGCGGTGGCCAGGACCGCCAGCTGGTGGCGGGCAATCCCGACGGCGGCGCGCGCCTCGGTGGCCCGGGTGGCGGTGTCGGCGCAGGCCTGCTCCGCCTCGGCCTCAAGACGCCTCATGGCGGCGAGCCTGCTCGAGCTGTCCTTGAGCGCCGCCTGCGCCTGCTGGGCCGAGGACAGCATGACGGCGGCGAGGTGCTGGCGCTGCTCATTGGACAGCAGGGCGCCGCTCGACAGGGTGCGGCTGGCCTCCAGGCCCGCGCCCACAGCGCTGCGGGCGGCCGCGATGGCGGCGGTGTACTCGTCGGTGGCGGTCAGCCCGAACTGGGCGACCGCGTAGTCGAGCTCCTGGGAGGCGGTGAGCACGGCGTTGTCGGCGTCGACCAGCGCGCTCAACGCCTCCCGCTCCCGCGCGACGAGCTCGGCCTCGACCCGCTGGGCGGCACGGCGGCGGCGCCGGTGCACCCACCACACACCGCCCCCGATGCCCCCGCCGACCATGGCGCCGCCGCCCGCCAGCATGATAATGCCCGTGCGCAGCGCGGTCTCGGAGGCGGTGGACAGGGCGTGACCGGCCGCCGTCACCGCACCGTCCCAGTCGTCGGCCCGCAGCTCGGGCAGGATCGCCTCCTCGACGGCATCGAGGTAGTAGTCCCGCACCTCACCGCCGTCGGCCCGCATGAGCGCGTAGTCCCGCGTCTCCGGCGAGATGACGAGGAGCAGGTCGGTCTCACCGAGGTAGGAGTCGACGAACAGGTCGGAGGACCACGACTCGATCTGCGCGGAGGAGACATCAGTGGTCGTCACCACCCACAGCCCGTAGCCCGCGCCGGCCGCCTCCTCGACCGCGGCCTGCGCCGAGGCCTCGTCGAGGATCCCGGCGTCGTCGGTGACATGGTCGCTCAACGGGGCCGTCACCTCCGTGGCCGGGGACATCCGGCCCGGCGCCGCGGGCGCCGCCAGGACCGGGACGCCCGGGGAGCCCGAGGAGCCCGGCGCCGCGTCGGCCAGGGCATCGGCGGCCCCGGCGGCCCCGGCAGGCAGGAGGAGCAGGAGCAGCAGCGTGCAGGCGGCCGCCGGGCTGACGACGCGGCGAAGGGAGGACGTGGCCATGGCCTCATCCTGGCTGGCGGCGGGGGGCGCGGCAAACGCCCCGCCGCCAGGGGCGCTCAGTGGTCACCGCCCGCCTCGAGGTCGTGGGCGTCGATGATGCGGTAGCCATAACCCTGCTCGGCCAGGAAGCGCTGGCGGTGGGCGGCGTAGTCCTGGTCGAGGGTGTCGCGCGCGACCACCGTGTAGAAGTGCGCCTGGCGCCCGTCGGACTTCGGCCGCATGATCCGCCCCAGGCGCTGGGCCTCCTCCTGCCGGGACCCGAAGGCGCCCGAGACCTGGACCGCCACCGAGGCGCCCGGCAGGTCGATCGAGAAGTTGGCGACCTTGGACACCACAAGCACCCCCAGCTCGCCCGCGCGGAAGGCGTCGTAGAGGCGCTGGCGCTCGCGCACCGTCGTCGCCCCCGTGATGAGAGGGGCGTCCAGCCTCTCGGCGAGCTCGGTCAGCTGGTCGACGTACTGTCCGATGACCAGGGCGGGCTCCCCGGGGTGCCGGGCCAGGATCGCCTCGACCACCCCGGTCTTGGCGGGGGTGGTCGAGGCCAGGCGGTAGCGCTCCTCGGGCTCGGCGGTCGCGTAGGCCATGCGCTCGCCCTCGGTCAGGGTCAGACGCACCTGCGTGCACTGGGCCGGGGCGATCCACCCCTGGGACTCCAGGTCCTTCCACGGGGCGTCATAGCGCTTGGGCCCGATGAGGCTGAAGACCTCGTCCTCGCGCCCGTCCTCGCGCACGAGCGTGGCGGTCAGGCCCAGACGGCGGCGCGCCTGGAGGTCGGCCGTCATGCGGAACACCGGCGCCGGCAGGAGGTGGACCTCGTCGTAGACGATAAGCCCCCAGTCGTGGGCATCGAGCAGGTCGAGGTGGGGAAAGACCCCTTTGCGTTTGGTGGTCAGCACCTGGTAGGTGGCGATCGTCACCGGGCGGACCTCCTTGCGCGCCCCCGAGTACTCGCCGATCTCTTCCGCGGTCAGGGTGGTGAAGCGGACCAGCTCGTCCTTCCACTGCCGGGCCGAGACCGCGTTGGTGACCAGGATGAGCGTCGTCGTGGCGCTGCGGGCCATGCACGCCGCACCCACCAGGGTCTTGCCCGCCCCGCAGGGCAGGACCACGACCCCCGACCCTCCAGCCCAGAAGGCGTCGACCGCCTGGCGCTGGTAGGGGCGCAGGGCGAAGGCCCCGGGGACGGCGGCAGCCGCCTCCTCAGGGTCCTCGCGCAGGGCGATGGGGTGGGCCTCGCCGTCGACGTAGCCCGCCAGGTCCTCGGCCGGCCACCCCAGCTTGATGAGCACCTGCTTGAGGTGGCCGCGCTCCGAGGGATGGACGACGACGTCGGCCGGCCCCAGCCGCTGGCCGAGCAGACCGGTCGTGCGCCGCGAGCGCATGACCTCCTCGAGCACCGCCACGTCCGCGGCGTGCAGGACCAGGCCGTGGGCGGGGTCGGCCAGGAGCTGGAGACGCCCGTAGCGGTCCATCGTCTCGGCGGTCTCGGTCAGCAGGGAGTGCGGCACCGGGAAGCGCGAGTAGGTCAGGAGTGTGTGGATGACCGTCTCGGCGTCGAAGCCGGCCGCGCGGGCGTTCCACAGCGCCAGCGGGGTGATCCGGTAGGTGTGCATATGCTCCGGCGCCCGCTCGAGCTCGGCGAAGGGCGCGATGGCGCGGCGCGCGTCATCGGCCCCCGGGTGCGAGACCTCGAGCAGGACCGTCCGGTCGCTCTGCACGATGAGTGGGCCGTCGGAGGGTGTCGAGGGCGGAGTGCTGGGACCAGGCATGCAGCGAGTATCGCAGGCGCGCATGAGGCTCGCGCCGTGGCCCCTGTCGCCCGCGCCCCGCGTTGCCCGCCGCCCGCCACGGGCACAGACCCGCGCGGCCACGTCCGGCCGGCGCCACCGCGCGGCCGTGCCCGGGCCTGCTTCGTCCGAGTGCTCCGAGGCGGTAGATTGGCCAGGATGAGCCAGAAGGACCCGGTCAGCGACGGCGGCGGCGAGCCCGTGGCCGACGTCGCACAGCTGGCCGCCCACCTGGCGGCCCTGCCCGACGAGGCGCTTGTCGCCCTCCTGGCCGCCCGCCCCGACCTGGCCACACCGCCGTCGGGCTCCTTGACCGCGCTCGCGGCCCGGGCCGCGAGCCGGCCCAGTGTCGAGGCGGCCCTCGCCGAGCTCGACGCCGTGGACCTGGCGGTCGCCGAGGCGGTCCTCGCCCTGGGGATCAGGCAGGCACCGGGGCTGGCCGCGGCGCTCGGCGTCGACCAGGACGCCGCCGCCCGGTCCCTGGTCCGTCTCGAGGAGCTCGCCCTGCTCATCGGCGCCGGACCGGTCCACGGGCTCGTCGAGGCTCTCGGGCCCTACCCCTTGGGGCTGGGGCCGTCGGCCGACCCGCCACCACCGACCCTGCCCGAGCCGCTGCCCGCCTCCCCCGCGGAGCCCGGAAACGCCCCGGCACCGGCCACCGCGTCCTCCCCCGAGGCGCAGGCCATGCTCGCTGCCCTGGCCTGGGGGCCACCCGTGGGCACGGTCCGAACCGGTGGACGGTCCGCCGGGGTCGACGAGCTCCTGGCCCGCGGATGGCTCGTGCCCGCCGGCCCCGGGACGGGCCCCGCGGCCGGCCCGCGGACGGTTCCCGGCGCGGTGGCTGCGGCCGGCACCCGCCCATCGCGGCCCACCACGGAACGCACCCGGCTCGTCATGCCCCGCGAGGTGGCGCTGGCGCTGCGTGGCGGCCGCCTGACCCGTGAACCCCTCACCCCGCCCGACCCCTCGAGCCTCGGGCGGGTCGACGCCGCCTCCCTGGCCTCGGAGTCGACGCGTGGGGCCGAGGAGATCGTCCGGCTCGCCGCCGCCCTGCTCACCGAGTGGGGGCGCGAGGGCGCGCCCCTCCTGCGCGCCGGGGGAGTGGGTGTGCGCGCCCTGACCCGCACCGCCGAGGCCCTCGACCTCGAGCCGGGCACCGCGGCGACCCTCATCGAGATGGTCGCCGCCGCCGGCCTGCTGGGGCTGGACGAGGACGGCACCACCTGGGTCCCCTCAACCGAGGCGGCCGCCTGGACCGGAACCGGCACCCCCGAGCGCTGGGCGCGCCTGGCTGCGGCGTGGCCGGCCTCGGCACGTGCCCCGTGGCTCGTGGGATCCCGCTCGGAGAACGGCACGCTCAGGCCCGTCCTGGGTGACGAGGTCGAGGCCGCCTGGGCCCGCGACCTGCGCCGTCGGATCCTCCTGCTCCTGGCCGATCTGCCGCAGGGGCGCGCCGCGACCCCGACCTGGGTGCGTGCCGCCCTGACCGCCGCACGGCCGCGCCGCCCGGTCCCGACCGGCGCCGTCTCGGCGGTCCTGGAGGAGGCGGCGATGCTCGGCCTGACCGGGGCCGGAGCACTCAGCCGTGCGGGCTGGGTGCTCGCCGAGGCGGTCTCGGGCGCGGGACGGCACGACACGACCCGGGGCCCGGTCCCCGGGCAGGAGGAGGCCGACGCCGTCGGCCTGCTCATGTCTCTCGAGGCCGCCCTGGCCGCCGACCTGCCCGCACCGGTCGACACCCTGCTCATCCAGTCCGATCTCACCGCCATCGTGCCGGGGCGGCCCTCTGCCGGGCTGGCCGCACTCCTGGAGCGCAGCACCGTGGTGGAGTCCCGCGGTGGGGCGCTGACCGTGCGGTTCACTCCCGACTCGGTGCGCGCCGCGCTCGACACCGGGATCGGTGCCACCGAGCTGGCGCACGCGCTCGAGCGCTTCAGCCCCACCGCCCTGCCCGACGCCCTCGTCGTGCTCATCGACGACGCCGCCCGGCGCCACGGCTCGGTGCGGGTCCGCGAGGTGTCGACCGTGCTGCGGATCCCCGACCCCGCTGTCGCGGCGACGCTCGTGGGCGACCCGCGCCTGAGTGACCTGGGGCTGGCCGAGCTCGCCCCGGGCGTCGTGGTCTCCACCGCCCCGGCCGGAAGGGTCCTGCGCGAGCTGCGCGGCGCCGGGCTGGCGCCCGTCCTGGAGGACGCCGAGGGCCGCAGGCTCCTCAGCCCCGACGACGGTGCAGGACATCGGCCGGCGCCGCCGCCGGCGCGCCCCGGCAACGAGCACTCCGTGCGCCGCAGCCGACCCGGGCCGCGCGAACTCGCCGGCCTCGTCGTTCGCATGCGCGCCGGCCAGCAGGAGGAGGGAGACCCCGCCGCGGCCACCGACCCCGTCCACGTGCTCGCCCTGCTCCGCCAGGCTCAGTCCTCCCGGGCGAGGGTGCGCCTGAGGATCGTGGGCTCCGACGGCGCCGTCCAGGACCGATCGGTGCGGGTCCTGGCCGTCGAGCCGGGGCGGGTCAGGCTGGCCGACGTCGTGCGGCAGACCGAGCTGACGGTGGCGGTCCACCGGATCGTGTCGGTCGAGCAGACCTGACAGGCGGCCGTCCCCACCCCGTGCGCGCCCGCCGAGCCGGGGCGGGGCGGGCCCTCCCCATCCTCGTGCGGGCCCGTGTCCGGGCAGCGACCCGCCGCGCGTTCGCCCCGAGCGGCGCGACCCGCGCCCCGGCGCGGGTGTGGGCGGCCCGTCGGGGCGGTACGCTTCCGTGGCCGGCCAGGGAAAGCCGGTCCGCTCTCCTGGGAGTCTCTGATGAGCAATGACCTTGACACACCCGCGCCTCGGGACGATGAGACCGAGGACTACCCGTGGCAGTACGGCGCCGAGATCCGCCAGGCCTACTGGGAGCAGGTCGGTACCACCTCGACCGTCGCCTTCTTCGGCCCGACCAACGGGCCGGCCTCGCCGTGGCCGGGCAAGGCCGAGAACTACACGCCCGTGTGGCTGGAGGACTCCACCGTCATCACCACCGACGGCATGTCCTCGCCATGGTCGGACGCCGGGGACCCCGGGGAGGGCCTGGAGTACTACATCGACTCCCCGCGGCTGCGGGGCGCCGCGCTCGAGGAGTTGCAGGCCTCCTGGGAGCTCGAGCTGCTTATCCGTGTCGCCTCGACCTTCGCGGGGCAGGGCTACCGCGCCACCTTCGACCACTACGGGTGCCTGACGCTGCGGGTCCCCGAGGTCGACGTGCCCGCCGACTGGCTGGACGAGGACGGCAACTTCTGCCTCCTGCTCGGCGCGCCGGCGGTCCTGCGGAGTGACTACATCGAGATGTACTCCGACCCTCAGGCCGTGCGCCTCATCGCGCTCACGCCACTGCGCCCCGACGAGATCGCCTGGGTGATGAGCAACGGCGACCGGACGGCGGCCGGCCGCGCGCTGGCCGACACCGAGTACCGCAACCAGGTCCGCCTCGACCGGCCCAGCCTCCTCGGAGACATCCAGGCGGCCGCCGCACCTGCCGCCGAGCCGGCTGCTGGGCCTTCTGCCGAGCCGGTCGCCGAACCTGCCGTCGAGCCTGCCGGTGAGTCGGCTGCCGCACCTGGCGCC
>NZ_JAUNHI010000006.1:0-64582 GCF_030524025.1 Actinomyces sp.
GTCATATGTCCCGATCTCGAGGTGCCATATCTCCCGATCTCGGCGAGGGGGAGGGGCCCGGAGCCAACGATCGAGCCCCGTACCCGTGGCGCCCAGCCCGTGTTCCCCCCCCCTGGACCCACTCATCCAGCCGTGCCGGCGGGCCTTGCCCCGCATTCCGAAAGGATGTAGGTTCGTATTCGAGTAAGGTAAGCCTAGGCTACCTAACCGGCTCTGCTCGCCCGCACCACGTGGGAGGGCCCGTTCCTGATCCGAGAGAGGTCCGTCATGACTGTGTCCCGCAAGTCCTTCCTTGTCAGCGCGATGCTCGCGCCTGTCGGTGCGGCGCTTGCCGCCTGCGGCTCGTCGGATTCAAACGGGTCCGGGTCCTCGGCCACCCCCTCAGGCTCGACGGTGGCCGGCACGGGAGCGGGAAGCGCGACCGTGGAGGACAACTACGGCAGCGTCGAGGTGGCGCTCCCGGTGGAGCGCGTCGCCACCACGGACAACCGCACCTTCGAGGTCCTGGCCGACTGGGGGGCGCCGGTGGTGGCCGTGCCCAAGCCTCTGGTGCCCTCGACCGTGACCGCCTTCAAGGGCGAGGACATCGTCGACCTGGGATCGCACAATGAGCCCGACCTCGAGGCCCTCGTCGCGGCCGAGCCCGACCTCATCATCGCCGGCCAGCGCTTCTCGCAGTTCTACGAGGACATGAAGAGCCTCAACCCCGACACCCCCATCATCGACCTCGAGCCGCGAGAGGGGCAGCCCCTCGACTCCGAGCTCGCCCGCCAGGTCACCGCCCTGGGCGCGGTCTTCGGCAAGGAGGCGGAGGCCGAGACCCTCGTCGAAGGACTCAACACCTCGGTGTCCGAGGCCAAGGCCGCCTACGACGGCACGTCGACCGTCATGGCCGTCAATGTCTCGGGGGGTGAGATCGGTTACATCGCCCCCTCGGTGGGGCGCACCTTCGGCCCGGTCTTCGACCTGCTCGGGCTCGAGCCTTCTCTGACGGTGACCGGAGCCTCGTCCACCCACGAGGGCGACGACATCTCCGTCGAGGCGATCGCCGAGTCCAACCCGGACTGGATCCTCGTGCTCGACCGGGACGGGGCGGTCAGCGCTGACGAGGAGGGCTACACCCCGGCCCAGGAGGTCATCTCCGGCAACGCAGCGCTCCAGAACGTGAGCGCCGTGTCGAACGGTCGGATCATCTACGCCCCCCAGGACACCTACACCAACGAGTCGATCATCACCTACACGGAGATCTTCGACCTCATCACCGAGGCCTTCACCTCCGGGAAGGGCAACGCCCAGTGACCCACCGGCGTTCCTGCCCCCAGTGGGCTCACCGCCCACCACGGGTGGACCGTTGAGCGATCGCACCGCCATGACGCCTGCGACGCCGGCCTCGACGACCCGCCGCCCGTCCACCGTCCCGGCCCGGAGCCGGCCCCAGGGGCTCTCCCTTCTCATCGGGGTCCTCGCGGTCGCCGCACTGCTTGTCGCCAGCCTCCTGACCGGGGAGTACTCGATCCTGTCCCACGGTGACGGCGCGCAGATGTTCCTCAACGTGCGCGTTCCGCGCACGGTCGCCCTGCTCCTGTCCGGCACGGCCATGGCGATGTCGGGCCTGGTCATGCAGCGCATCACCCAGAACCGTTTCGTCGAGCCCACGACGACCGGCACCACCGAGTGGGCGGGCCTCGGGCTTATCGTCGTCATGTCCCTGGCGCCCCGGTCGACCGTGCTCGAGCGGATGGTGGTCGCGGTGCTCTTCGCCTTCCTGGGGACGATGGTCTTCTTCCTGTTCCTGCGCAGGGTCTCGCTGCGCTCCTCCCTCCTGGTGCCGATCGTGGGGATCATGCTCGGCGCGGTGGTCAGCGCCGCCTCGACCTTCTACGCCCTGAGGACCGACATGCTCCAGTCCCTGGGGGTCTGGTTCCAGGGCAGCTTCACCTCGGTGTACCGGGGCCAGTACGAGGTGCTGTGGCTCGTGCTGCTCGTCGTCATCGGAGTGGCCCTCTACGCCGACCGGCTCACCGTTGCCGGCCTGGGGGAGGACATGGCCACGAGCATCGGTCTGGACTACCGCAGGACGGTCCTGGTCGGGACGGGGATGATCGCGGTGGCCACCGGGGTGGTCACGGTCGTCGTGGGCTCGCTGCCCTTCCTCGGCCTCATCGTCCCCAACCTGGTCTCCCGGTGGCGGGGGGACGACCTGCGCTCCAACCTGCCATGGGTGTGCGTCGCCGGGGCGGGCCTGGTCACCGCCTGCGACCTCGTGGCGCGGGTCATCATCTCGCCCTTCGAGGTACCGGTGGCCGTCGTGCTCGGTCTGCTGGGCGCCACCGTCTTCGTCGTGCTCATCGCGCGCAGCTCTGAGGCCGCATGACCGCCGTCGCTCAGCCCCGCTCGGCAGGTGCCTTCGCCTCGGTCCGCTCACGACGGCGGTGGTGGCTGATCTACCTGTCGGTCACCCTGGCCGCTCTGGGGTGCGCCATCGGCCTGCTCGCCTGGGACAATCCCATGGAGCCCGGTTCCCGGGGCTTCTGGCTCATCGCCGCCCGGCGTCTGGACGCGGTGGTCGCCATGGCGCTGGTGGCCGTGTCTCAAGCCATGGCCACGGTCGCCTTCCAGACCGTGGCGGGCAACCGCATCGTGACCCCCTCGCTCCTGGGCTTCGAGTCGCTCTACCGCGCCATCCACACCACGACCGTCTTCCTGTTCGGCATCTCCGGCCTGGCTGCCGCCAGGACGCTCGAGGTCTTCGCGCTCCAGCTGGTCATCATGGTCTGCCTGTCGCTGGTCCTGTACGCCTGGCTGCTGACGAGCCGGCGGGCGAGCATGCACGCGCTGCTACTGATCGGCATCGTCGTCGGGGCGGGACTGGGCAGCGTGTCCACCTTCATGCAACGGCTCATGACCCCCAGCGAGTTCGACGTGCTCGCGGCCCGGCTCTTCGGCTCGGTGAGCAACGCCGACCGGGACTACTACCCGATCGCCGTGCCGCTGGTCGTGGCCGTCGCCCTGGCCCTGTACGCCGGGTCGCGCTACCTCAACGTCCTGGCCTTGGGCCGACAGGTCTCGACCAGCCTGGGCATGGAGCACCGACGGGCCACGGTCCTCGTGCTCGTGGCCGTCTCCCTGCTCATGGCGGGCTCGACGGCGCTCGTGGGGCCGATGACCTTCCTCGGCTTCCTCGTGGCCACCATCGCCTACCAGCTGTGCGAGACCCACGACCACCGCTTCATCCTGCCGATGGCGGTCAGCCTAGCCTTCCTGACCCTGACGGGCGCCTACCTGCTCATGAAGCACGTGTTCTACGCCGAGGGCATCGTCTCGGTCATCATCGAGCTGGTCGGGGGCTCGGCATTCCTCCTCATCATCCTGCGGAAGGGGCGCCTGTGATCGAGCTCAGCGCCGTGACGAAGGTCTACAGCCCGGAGGTGGTCATCGGCCCGGTCGACCTGGTCATCCCCGAGGGAGGGATCACCGCCCTCGTCGGGCCCAACGGGGCCGGCAAGTCAACCCTGCTCATGATGATCGGCAGGCTGCTCGGCATCGACGAGGGGGCCATCCGCGTCGCGGGCCTCGACGTGTCGCGCACCCGCTCGGCCGATCTGGCCAGGGTCGTCTCGATCCTCAGGCAGGACAACCATGTCGTCACCCGGCTGACCGTGCGCCAGCTCGTGGGCCTCGGACGATTCCCCTACAGCAGGGGGCGCCTGAGGGCCGGTGATGAGGAGGTCGTCTCGCGCTGCATCGACTTCCTGGGGCTGGAAGAGCTGGAGCACCGCTACCTCGACCAGCTCTCCGGGGGCCAGCGCCAGCGCGCCTACGTGGCGATGGTGCTGTGCCAGGAGACCGACTACGTCCTGCTCGACGAGCCCCTCAACAACCTCGACATCGCCCGGGCGGTCGAGATGATGAACCATCTCGAGCGGGCCGCCGAGGACCTGGGGCGCACGATCCTCATCGTGCTCCACGACATCAACGTCGCCGCCCGCTACGCCGACCGCATCTGCACGGTCAAGGACGGCAGAATCCTCCACTGCGGCCCGCCCGATGAGATCATGCGCGACGAGGTGCTCACCGAGGTCTTCGGCACCCCGATCGAGGTCATCGACGGCCCGCGCGGCCCGCTGGCCTGCTTCTAAGCCCCGGAGCCCGAGCCTCGAGCCCGGGGCTGTCGACGCCGGGCCCGGCCGGGGTGGTCGACGCCCGGGCCGGCCCCGGTGGCCCGGACTCAGCCCTGGGCGGCCAGGGCTGAGCGGGCCCGGGCGGCGACGTTGTCGGCGGTGAAGCCGTGCTGGTCGAACAGGTAGGTCCCCGGGGCTGAAGCCCCGAAGCCCTCGATCGAGATGATCTCGCCGCGCTCGCCGACGATCTCGCGCCACCCCAGGGCGATCCCGGCCTCGACAGAGACCCGGGCCGAGCCGGCGGGCAGGACCGAGGCGCGGTAGTCCTCGTCCTGCTCGGCGAACCACTCCAGGCAGGGCGCTGAGACGACGCGGGTGGCGGTGCCCTCGGCCTGGAGGATCTCGCGGGCCGCCACCGCCACGGCCACCTCCGAGCCTGTGGCCACGATCGTGACCGCCGGGGCGGTGGGCGCCGAGTCGGGGCCGGTGGCCTCGAGCAGGACGTAGGCGCCGCGGGCCACGCCCTCGGCGGCGGCCTCGGCCGAGGCCAGGACCGGCAGGTTCTGGCGCGACAGGATGAGGCCGGCGGGGTGGTGGCGCCGGCGCAGGACCGCGGCCCAGGCGGCGGCCGTCTCGTTGGCGTCGGCGGGCCGCACGATGTCGAGGCCGGGGATGGCGCGCAGGGCGGCCAGGTGCTCGATCGGCTGGTGGGTGGGGCCGTCCTCGCCGACACCGATGGAGTCGTGGCTCCACACGAAGGTGGTCGGGATCCCCATGAGTGCCGCCAGGCGCACGGCCGGCCGCATGTAGTCGGCGAAGACGAGGAAGGTGCCCCCGTAGGCGCGGGTCAGGCCGTCGAGCACGATGCCGTTGAGGATCGAGCCCATGGCGTGCTCGCGGACCCCGAAGTGGAGGGTGCGCCCGGCCGGGCCGTCGGCCTCCGAGCGGGCCAGCTCGGAGGGCAGGAAGGAGCCCTGGCCGTCCATGGTGGTGTTGTTCGAGCCGGCCAGGTCGGCCGATCCGCCCCACAGCTCGGGGACGACGGGCGCCAGGGCGGACAGCACCTTGCCCGAGGCTGAGCGGGTGGCCAGGGACTCCCCGACCTCCCAGCGGGGCAGGGCCTCGTCCAGGCCCTCGGGCAGCCGGCCGGCCTGGAGGCGGTCGAGCAGGGCGGCCCGCTCGGGGTTGGCGGCCCGCCACGCCTCGAAGCGGGCCTCCCACTGCTTGCGGGCGGCCGCGGCGCGCCGGGCGGCCTGGGTGCGGGTGTGCTCGAGGACGCCGTCGGTGGCGAAGCGGGCCTCGGGGTCCAGGCCGAGGGCTCGCTTGAGGCCGGCGAGCTCCTCGGCACCCAGCTTGGCGCCGTGGCTGGAGGCCTGGCCCTGCTTGGTGGGGGCGGGCCAGGCGATGATGGTGCGCAGGCGGATGAGTGTGGGCCGGGAGGTCTCGGCCCGGGCCTGGACGAGCGCCTCGTGGAGGGCCCCCAGGTCCTCGTGGTACTGCCCCCCGGCCGTCCAGTCGACCTCGAGGACCTGCCAGCCGTAGGCCTCGAAGCGTGCCGAGGGGTCCTCGTCGAAGGCGATGTCCGTGTCGCCCTCGATGGAGATGTCGTTGTCGTCGTATATGGCGATGAGGTTGCCCAGGCGCTGGGTGCCGGCCAGGGAGGCGGCCTCGGAGGCCACGCCCTCTTGCATGCAGCCGTCGCCGGCGATCGTGTAGACGTAGTGGTCGAAGACGGACTCGCCGGCGGCGGCCTCGGGGTCGAGCAGCGCCTGCTCGTGGCGCGCCGCCATGGCCATGCCCACGGCGTTGGCGAACCCAGCCCCCAGCGGGCCGGTGGTCGTCTCCACCCCGGGGGTGTGCCCGAACTCGGGGTGGCCGGGGGTCAGGGAGCCCGCCTGCCGCAGCGCCTCGAGGTCGCTGACCTCCAGCCCGTAGCCAGCCATGACGAGCTGGACGTACTGGAGGAGGGAGGCGTGCCCGGCCGAGAGCACGAAACGGTCGCGGCCCAGCCACTGGGGGTCGGCGGGGTCGCCGGTCATCTCGTGCTGGTATAGCAGGTAGGCGGCCGGAGCCAGGGAGATCGCCGTGCCCGGGTGGCCGGAGCCGGCGGTCTCGACGGCGTCGGCGGCCAGGGCCTTGGCAACCCTGATCGCCTTGAGGTCGGTGTCGGACAGTGCGAGCTGGTCGGAGAGCTGCTCGGAGGACATGGCGGGCTCCTTCGGGTGGACTGGTGTGCGGGTGGGCGGCGTTGCGCGGGGCCGGGCCGGCGGGCGTGTCGCGGCGACGGTACCGCAGGCCGCTGTCCGGCGCCCCTTCGGTCCGCGCTAGCCGGAGGCGACCTCGGCGCGGATGAGCGGGATCGGGTAGGAGGCTGCCTTGATGGGGGTCAGGAGGGAGTCGGTGATCCCGGCGGTGAAGTCCTCGATGCCGAGGATCTTGTACATGGCCGGGCGTCCGAACTTCGTGGAGTCGGCCACGAAGAAGGCCTCCGAGGCGATCGAGCGGATCTTGCGGACAATCTCCAGGGCGTAGGCGCTGTTGCCGTAAATGCCGTCCTCGAGCACCGAGCTCGCCCCGAAGACCGCGACGTTGACCCGGATCTGGTTGAGCTGCTCGACGGCGGTGGGGCCCCACATGTGGCTGCGGTTGGGCAACAGCTCGCCGCCGATGAACACGAGGTTGAGGGCCGGTTTGCGGAGGATCTCCAGGCCCACGAGCAGATCATGGGTGACCACAGTCACCTGCTGGCGGTCGAGGGCCCGCGCCGTCTCCAGGCAGGTCGAGCCCGAGTCGAGGAAGACGGTCTGCCCCTCGAGGATCCTCTCGGCCATCGCCGGCCCGATCGCCCGCTTCTCACGCATGTTCGATGTGTCGGTCAGCTCGGCCAGGTTGTCCCGGGGCGGGATCGCTCCGCCGTGGGTGCGGCGCAGCACGCCGGCCGCCGCGAGCTCCTCGAGGTCCCGCCGGATGGTCGAGACATTGACGTGCAGTCTCGTGGCCAGTGAGGTGACTGTCTCGAATCCTGAGTCCCGCACCAGCGAGACGATGTGATCATGCCGTTGCGTCATGGTCCTCGTGCCTTCGCTCCGGGTTCGCGCCTGGTCCGCACCTGGCTCGCGCGTGGTCTGCACCGGGTCCGTGGGCCCGTGGTCACCGGTGCCGGCGGCCATCGGTCGCGTTCAGCATAGGCCACGAGCGGCGCGCGTGCGCGATCTCGCGCACGCTGTGGTGGACGCCATAGTTCCAGGCGTTGTTGGCAGGTGATCTCGTGAAAATCAAGCAGTAGAGCGCATGGATGCGTGAACAGTGGGACGCACTGCGCGAAATCGCGCGCAAACATGCGTGTTTTCGCGCACGCATCTGTGGTTATAGTCCTCGGCATGGCGCCGCTCACACCGGCCCGCCGCGCGAGGAGGCACGGCGGGCCGGTGGTCATCGGGGCGTTCTTCCCCACACGGTCACAAAGGAGTGAGTTGAGACATGATTGCTCGGAGGAACATGCTGCTGGCCCTGTCGGCCGGCTCTGTGTCGGCGGTGCTGCTGAGCGCCTGCGGCACGGTCGGCGAGTCGGGGGGCTCGTCCAGTGCGGGCGCCGGCGACTCCAAGACGATGGTCACGGTCGTCAAGGTCAAAGGCATCGCCTGGTTCGACAGGATGGACGTGGGCGTCGTCGAGTGGGGCGAGGCCAACGGCTACGACACCCGCACCGAGGGCGGGGACGACAACTCCGCCGAGAAGCAGATCCAGATCATCCAGAACCTCATCGCCCAGAAGCCCGCCGCGATCACGGTGGTCCCCAACTCGCCGGAGGCCCTGTCCCAGGTCCTGTCCCAGGCCCGCTCCCAGGGGATCACGGTCGTGTCCCACGAGGCCACCGGCATCCAGAACGTCGACATCGACATCGAGGCCTTCGACAACAAGTCCTACGGCGAGGACATCATGAAGAACATCGGCGAGGCCACCGGGGGCACGGGCAAGTACGTCCAGTTCGTCGGCGGACTGACCGCCAAGACGCATATGGAGTGGGTCGAGGCCGCCTACAACTACCAGCTGGCCAACTTCCCCGACATGGAGCGCGTCGAGACGCCCATCGAGTCCACCGACAACGAGACCGCCGCCTACGAGAAGGCCAAGGAGGTCCTGGGCAAGTACCCCGACATCAAGGCCTTCCAGGGCTCGGCGGGCAACGACGTCCCCGGGATCGCCCGCGCCATCGAGGAGGCGGGTCTGACCGACCAGGTCGTCGTTATGGGCACCTGCATCCCCTCGGCCTCGATGAAGTACCTCGAGGCCGGCTCCATCGACAAGATCTTCTTCTGGGACCCGGCGCTGGCCGGCAAGGCCCAGCTCGAGATCGCCAAGATCCTCCACGACGGCGGCGAGATCACCGAGGGGACGGACCTGGGCATCGAGGGCTACACCTCGCTGACCAAGCTGGAGGGCTACGACAACGTCTGGGTCGGCGACGCCGCCATCGCGGCCGACCTCGCCGAGGCCAAGAAGTACGACTTCTGAGGCGGAGCCGGTGCTGGGGGCGTCAGCGTGCGCCCCCGGCACCGGGATCGAGGAACGAACCAATGAGAACGCAGGAATCACAAGGGCCCGAGCCCTTCCTCGCGGTTGAGGGGATCGTCAAACGGTTTGGCGGGGTGCTCGCCCTGGACGGGGTGTCGATGAGTGTGCGCGCCGGAGAGGTGCTGTGCCTGGCGGGGGAGAACGGCTGCGGCAAGTCGACCCTCATCAAGGTCATCTCCGGGGTTCACCGGCCCGACGCCGGCACGATCCGCGTCAACGGCAGGCCGCTGGAGGCCCTCGACCCGCTGACCGCCATGAAGGAGGGGATCCAGGTCATCTACCAGGACTTCTCCCTCTTCCCCAACCTGACCGTCGCCGAGAACATCGCCCTGACCTCCTCGGTGGCCCGTCGGCGCACCACCTACAACCCGGCCGCCAGCCGGGCCCGCGCCGCCGAGGTCGTCGAGCGCCTGGGCGTGTCCCTCCCGCTGGACGCCGACGTCCAGGACCTGTCCGTGGCCGACAAGCAGCTGACTGCCATCTGCCGCGCCCTGGCCAATGACGCCCGGCTGCTCATCATGGATGAGCCGACCACGGCACTGACCCACCGCGAGGTCGAGCGCCTGTTCACCGTCGTCGACAAGCTGCGGGGCGACGGGGTCGCGCTCATCTTCGTGTCCCACAAGCTCGACGAGGTCTTGGCCATCGCCCAGCGCGTGACGATCATGCGCTCGGGGCGCAACGTCATCGACTCCGCCACCGAGGAGCTCGACGGCGCGCTCATCACCGAGTACATGACGGGGCGCTCCCTGGACCAGACCCGGCGGGTCTCCGACCTCGACCCGGGGGCGCCGACCGTCCTCGACGTCGAGGGCGTGTGCGCCGCCGGCGCCCTGGAGGACATCACCTTCCACGTCCGCCGGGGCGAGATCGTGGGGCTCACCGGCCTGCTGGGCTCGGGGCGGACCGAGGTCGCCGAGGTCCTCTTCGGGCTGCGGGCCCACGAGTCCGGCACGATCCGGGTCGACGGCGCCCAGGTGCGCATCCGCTCGATCTCCGACGCCATCGCGGCGGGCATCGGCTATGTGCCCGAGGACCGCCTCACCGAGGGGCTCTTCCTCGACAAGCCCATCGCCGACAACGTCATCGCCGCCTCCATCGACCAGCACACCTCGCGGGCGCGCACGCTCCTGCGGGGCCGGATCAAGCAGACCATCGCGACCTACTTCGCGGCCCTGCGCATCAAGGCCCCCGACGTCAACGCCCCGGTGCGCTCGCTGTCGGGGGGCAACGCTCAGCGGGTCGTCCTGGCCAAGTGGCTCGCCCGCGGACCCAAGGTCCTCATCCTCAACGGCCCGACCGTCGGGGTCGATGTCGGCTCGAAGTCGGAAATCCTCGACATCCTGCGCGAGCAGGCCGCCTCGGGGATGGGGGTCCTCATCATCTCCGACGACGCCCCCGAGCTGGCCTCGTGCTGCCACCGGGTCCTGGTCACCCACGGCGGGCGCCTGGCAGGCGAGCTCGTCGGCGACGCTGTCGAGACCGAGGAGATCAGGGAGATGGTGGTCGCATGAGCGCCCTGACGACGGCCCGCGCGCTGCGGCTCCTGGCCCACCTGCGGGGACGCAACAACGAGGGGGTGCTCGCGGCGATCCTCCTGGTCCTTGTCGTGGGCATGTCCCTGGTCAGCCCGGCCTTCTTCACCCTGTCGACTCTCTTCGCCGTCGTGCGATCCTCGATCGTCCCGATGCTCTTCGCCCTGGGCGTCATGATGGTCATCGTCTCGGGCGGCATCGACGTCTCCTTCGCCGCCATCGCGAGCTTCGCCTCCTACGCGGTCATCACCTACCAGCTCAAGGCCGGCACCGACCTGGGGCTCGCGGGCTCCTTCGCGGCGGCGGTGGTCATCGGCGCCCTCCTGGGCGCCGTCAACGGACTGGTCATCTCGAGGTTCCGCCTCAACACGCTCATCGTCACCCTGGGGACCCAAGGGGTGTTCATGGGGGTGCTCCTGGCCTACATCGGCTCGCGGTACGTCGCCACGTTGCCCGAGGGCATGGCTGGGGCCTCGACGACCAACATCGTCAGCGTGACCACCTCCACCGGGTCGGCCCATCTCCACGTCATGGTCATCCCGGTGCTCGTCCTCATCGCCGCGGTGGCCTGGCTCATGAACCGCACGATGTTCGGGCGCTCGATCTACGCCATCGGGGGCGACGTCGAGGCCGCCCGGCGCGCGGGGATCAAGGTCGAGCGCACCCAGATGCTCGTCTACGTCCTCGTCGGCGTCATCGCGGCGCTGGCCGGGACGATCTACATGATCATGGGCCGCTCGGCCAGTCCGCAGGAGCTCGTCGGCGACGAGCTCGACATCATCGCGGCGGTCGTCCTCGGCGGCGCCTCGATCTTCGGGGGGCGCGGCTCGGTGCGGGGCACCGTCATCGGCGTCCTGCTCATCCAGATCATCAACAACAGCCTCATCCTCGTCGGGGTCCCCAGCGCCTGGCAGCGCACGGCGGTCGGCGTGCTCCTCGTGGCCGGGGTCGGCCTCCAGGCCGTCTCGGCCCGCCGCAACGCCAGGGCCTCGGCGGTGCTCGACGAAGGAGGGACGAGCGCATGAGCCCTACCCAGTCACTGCGCGAGGCCAACGACCGCCTCGACATCCAGGTGCGCACGCTCCTGGCCCGGATCGGGGCCAACCGGTCGGTGGGCAGGATGCTTCTGGTCGTGCTGGCCGCCTTCACCGTGTTCGCGCTGCTGCGGCCCGGGGTCTTCCTCACCGGACTCAACCTGCAGAACATGGCGTTGGCCGTCCCCGAGATCGGCCTGCTGGCGGTGGCCATGATGATCGCCATGCTCACCGGCGGCATCGACCTGTCGCTCGTGTCGATCGCCAACCTGACCGCCATCACGATCTCCTCGACCTACTCGATGCTCGCCGCCCAGGACCCCGCCCGGGCCGAGCAGGCCGGGCCGGGCCTGGTCCTGCTCGGACTGTGCGTGGGCCTGGCCGCCGGCGCCGTCAACGGGCTGCTCATCGCCCACCTCGGCATCACCCCGATCCTGGCCACCCTGGGCACGATGCAGATCTTCAACGGCCTGGCGGTCGTGTGGACCGGGGGCAAGACCCTCTACGGCTCGCCCGCCTCGCTGACCGCCTTCGGGCAGACGGCGATCGCCGGGGTGCCCATGCTGTTCATCGTGCT
This sequence comes from Actinomyces sp., assembly GCF_030524025.1. Taxonomy (GTDB): domain Bacteria; phylum Actinomycetota; class Actinomycetes; order Actinomycetales; family Actinomycetaceae; genus Actinomyces. The sequence goes on from NZ_JAUNHI010000006.1 coordinate 11,843, forward strand.
CGTCGTCGTCACCCTCGGGGTCGGCTTCATCCTGACCCGCACCCCGCTCGGCCTGAGCCTGGAGCTCCAGGGCGCCAACCCCGAGGCCGCCCGCTTCTCGGGGATCCGGTCGCGCCGGCTGCTCATGCGCAGCTACGTGCTGACCGGCCTGCTGGGCGCCGTGGCCGGCGTCGTCTTCCTGGCCCGCAACCCCACGGCCTCGGCCGACTACGGCGCCAGCTACACGCTGCTGGTCATCGTCATCGCCGTGCTCGGCGGCACCAACCCCGCCGGCGGCTACGCCACCGTCACCGGCGTCTTTCTGGCCTCGATGGTCCTGCAGATCGTCCAGTCAGGCTTCACCGCGATGAGGCTGTCCACCTTCCAGTACTCCATCGCCCAGGGCGTCATCCTCATCACCGTCATGGTCATCGACCAGGTCGACTGGAAGACGCTGCTTACCCGCCACCGCAGGACGGCGCAGGTGCCGTCCGCCCACCCTCAGGAGAATCCGCAATGAAGAAGATCATCAACGACCCCGAGAACTTCGTCGACGAGATGGTCGAGGGCATCGTCCTGGCCCACCCCGACCTCGTCAAGACCCCGGGCGAGGACCCCCGCGTCCTCGTGCGCGCCGATGCCCCCGTCGCCGGCCGGGTCGGCATCGTCACCGGCGGCGGCTCGGGCCACCTGCCGCTGTTCAAGGGCTATGTCGGCCAGGGCCTGTGCTCGGGCGTGGCCATCGGCAACGTCTTCAGCTCGCCCTCGGTCCAGCAGGTCCTCGAGGCCACCCAGGCGGTCGACGGCGGCAAGGGGGTGCTCTTCCTCTACGGCAACTACGGCGGCGACGTGTTCAACTTCGACCTGGCCGCCGAGATGGCCGAGCTGGAGGACATCGAGGTGCGCACCGTCCTGGGGCGCGACGACGTCGCCTCCCAGCCCAAGGAGCGCAAGGCCGACCGCCGCGGCGTGGCGGGCATCTTCTTCGCCTACAAGACGGCCGGTGCCGCCGCGGAGCGGGGCGATGACCTGGCCGGCGTCGCCGAGGTCGCCGAGAGGACCATCGATCGGACCGCGACGATGGGGGTGGGCCTGTCCCCGACGATCCTGCCGACCACCGGGGCCCAGAGCTTCGACCTGCCCGACGGGCAGATGGAGATCGGCATCGGCATCCACGGCGAGCCCGGCATCCACCGCGGCGAGCTGCGCAGCGCCGATGAGATCGCCGACTCGATCCTGGACGCCGTGACCGCCGACCTCGAGCTGGCCGAGGGCGACCGGGTGGCCGTGCTCGTCAACGGCCTGGGGGCCACGCCACTCGAGGAGCTCTACGTCCTGTACCGCCGGGTGCACCAGCGCCTGAGCGACCAGGGGGTCGCGGTGGAGCGGAAGTACATCGGCGAGTACGCCACGAGCCTGGAGATGGCCGGGGCCTCGATCTCCCTGCTCAAGCTCGACGACGAGCTGCTCGAGCTCCTCGACGCCCCCGCCCGCTCGCCGTTCTTCCAGGAGGCCTGAGAACGATGAGGACACCAGAGCTCATTGACCAGGTCCGCGCCACCATGGTCCTGCTCATCGGCTCGGCCGACGAGCTGCGCGACCTCGATCAGGTCCTGGGCGACGGGGACCTGGGGATCACGATCTCCGCCGGCGCCCAGGCCGTCATCGACGTGCTCACCGACGCCGAGTCGATCCACGAGCCCAGCGAGATGGTCAAGGCCTGCGCCAAGGTCTTCGCCAACGCCAACCCCTCGACGATGGCTGCCCTCGTAGCCGGAGGGCTCCTGGCGGGGTCGAAGGCCTGGGCGGGGCGCGAGGACATCGACGTCGCGGCGGCCGCAGCCTTCCTCCAGGCCGCCGCCGACAACATCTCGCACCGCGGGAAGAGCCACGTGGGGGACAAGACCATCCTCGACGCGATGGTGCCCGCCGCCCAGGCCCTGGCCCAGTGCCCGCCCGGGCAGGACCCGCTCGAGGCCGCCATCGCCGCGGCCGCCGAGGCCGTGGTCTCGACCCGCGACCTGCAGTCCCGGCGCGGGCGCGCCTCGTGGCTGCAGGACCGCAGCATCGGCCTGCAGGACCCGGGCGCCACCGCCTTCCTGCGCGCCTTGGAGGCCTGGCGCGATGCCGCCTCTGGGACCACCGGGCCTCGAGCGGCGGTCGTTGGGGACTGAGCCCTTGGCCCGCTGCCCGCCATGAGGGGCGCCCACCATGCGGTGGGCGCCCCTTGTCGTCGTCCCCGGGCGCGAACAGATGCTCATCATGGGGAGTGGCCAACGGTGGGGCGCATGTCATAGCAGCGAATAACAGTGCTCGCAGGCCGTCCTATGGGGATTATCGTTGGACATATGCTCGTCAGGGCTCTGTTGGCATGGGGCTTGCGAGGCTAGCCTCGGGGGACACTCCGACGAGGGCCACCAGGGGCGCACAGTGGCGTCCTTCCCTCGTCGGAGGCGCGAGGAGGCACCCGTGCGTCGAGACCTGATCAGACGCGATCTCATCTGCCTGGACTGGCACGTCCAGGACCAGAGCGAGTTCTTCGACCGCATGGTCGAGGTGCTCCTGGCCGGGGGCTACGTCCGGGAGACCTTCCGACAGGCCCTGGGCCGGCGCGAGAGCACCTACCCCACCGCCCTACCGACCGCCCCCGAGGCGGTCGCCATCCCGCACTCCGACGCCGATCATCATCATCGCCGGGCTCATCGTCCGCATGAAGGTCAGGGACGCGGTCTCGGCCGGGATCACCCTGGGCGTGGCCTTCTCCGGGATGACGATGCTCATCAGCTACATGACCGGGGCAATCACCCCGGCCGCGCAGGCCATGTCGGAGACCGTCGGCGTCGACCTGCCGATCACCGACGGCGGCTGGACCACGATGTCGACCATCTCCTGGTCCTGGCCCTACGCCTTCCTCATGTTCCCGCTGGTCATCGGGATCAACATCCTCCTCATCGTCTTCAAGCGCACGGAGACTTTCAACGCCGACCTGTGGAACGTCTGGGGCAAGATCTTCACGGCCGTCGCGGTCTACTCGATCACCTCCTCGGTGTGGGCGGCCTTCGCCGTCGCCGCCGTCCAGGTGGTCTTCGAGCTCAAGACCGCCGACTTCCACCAGCACCGCGTCGAGACGATGACGGGCATCCCCGGGGTGACCATCACCCACCGCATGGTCTTCCTGGCGGCCCCGATGTACCCGATCGGCTGGCTGCTGCGCAAGATCCCGGGCCTGGACCGCTCCTTCAACGCGGCCGACCTGCGCGCCAAGGTGGGGATCTTCGCCGAGAACCACATTCTCGGGTTCATCCTCGGGGTCCTCTTCGGCGTCCTGGCCCGCTTCGACGTCGCCGGCGCAAGCGCTTCAACGACCGTCAGCTCTATGTCGGACTGGACTGGCCCTTCCTCGGCGGCGCCAACGAGATCTGGCTCGCCGTCATCTGGAGGATCCCGGTCACCCTGGCCTTCGCCTTCGTCCTGCCCGGCAACGGGATCCTGCCCTTCGCGGGCATCATCAACATCTGCGTGGCCGTGGCCGCCTACTTCGCCTCCCAGGGCAACATCATCCGGATGCTCATCCAGTGCACGATCTTCGCGCCGGTCTTCCTGTGGGCGGGCACCGCGTTCGCCCCCTTCATGACCGACCTGGCCAACTCCACCAAGGCGGTCGACCTGGCCGAGGGCCAGCTCATCTCCAAGTCCTCGATCGACGCGCCGATCTTCACCTACGCCCTGTCCCACCTGCTCCAGATCATCGACGGCAACGTCGTGCCGCTGCTCATCTTCGTGGTCTGGAGGGCCTGCTTCGTCCTGTACTCGCGGGCGCTCATCAAGGAGCGGGACGAGGCGCGCGCCCAGGCGGCGGCCACCGACTGAGCGGCCCGACCAGCAGCCGCACGCTCAACCACCACCACGACACCGGGAGGCTCCAGCCCATGCTCGAACCACTGAAGAAAGACCTGTGCGAGATCGCCAAGCGTGCCCAGGACACGGGCCTGTGCAAGCACAAGTCGGGGAACTTCTCCATCCGCGACACCGACTCGGGGCTGATCGTCGTGTCCCCCACGGGACTCGACCGCGACCTCGCGACCCCCCGCGACGTCGTCGTCCATCGAGCTCGACCAGGTCAACGGCGACGGCGACCTGGGCATCTCGATGGACGACGGTTTCAGGGCCCTGGCCGACTGCCTGGCGGGCTCCGAGGAGACTGACCTCGGTCAGCTGCTGCGTGCCGGTGCGAAGGCCTTCAACGAGGCGGCACCGTCGTCCCTGGAGACCATCCTCAGCTTCGGGCTCATGGGGATGGCGCGCAGCCTGCGCGGCACACAGGAGGCCGACCTCGTGGCGGTCGCCGCGGCGCTGTGCGCCGGGGGCGAGGCCATCATGGCCCGGGCGGAGTCCAAGCCGGGGGACAAGACCATCCTCGACGCCCTCGTGCCCGGGGTCGAGGTCCTGGTCGACGGAGCCCCGGCCGCACGGGACGACCGGGAGGCCCGCTGGGAGCTGCTCGCGCGGGCGGCCGCCGCCGCGGCGCAGGGTTCGGAGTCGACGCGCGAGATGGAGGCGGTCCACGGCCGGGCGGCCTACTCCGCCGCGCGCTCCATCGGCGTCCTCGAAGGCGGCTCGGTCGTCGGACGGCTCATCTTCGAGGGGATCGCCCGCCGCACCGAGTGACAGGCGGGGCGGACCGCGAGATCGGGACATATGACACCGCGAGATCGCCGCATCCGGTCACTCAGCTCGCAAAGGACGCCGGAACGAGACTCTCCCCGGGACGGAAGACCGCCGGGACGAGGACGGGGCCGTCGGGGCGGGACGCCTGAGGGTCGAGCTGCTCGACGAGCAGCCGCACAGCCGTCGCGGCGACGGCGACGACGTCGGCGTCGAAGCCCGTGCACTCGACCGGGCTGTGCCGTGCCCGGCCTGATCCGCGGGCGGCGACGACCGAGACGTCGCGGCCGACAACGACGCCCCGGTGGTGCAGCACGTTGATGAGGTCGTCCGGCGAGACCCCCGGCGCGACGAGGAACGCCTCGGGGGCCGGACCGCGCGCGGTCAGCCCGTCGAGGGTGCGGGCCATCGCCGGGTAGCTGTGGGCCACCTCGACCACCTCGACCCCAGCGCCCAGCTGGTCGGCGGCCGCAAGGACGGCCGAGGTGAAGCGGTGGGTGAAGCCCATCGCAGCGACGCGGGCCGAGGCGGGGTTGAGCAGGACAATCCGCTCGTGCCCCCGCCCGGCCAGCAGCCCGAGGCCGCTGACCCCGGCCTCCTCGAAGTCGGTGTCGGTGGCGACGACGCCGTCGCAGTGGTCGGACAGGCCGATGAACACGCAGGGCATGCCCGACCCCCTGGCCAGCTCGACGCGCTCGTCATCGTGCAGGACATCCATGGCCAGGATCCCCTCGCACAGGGCGGAGCCCAGAAGACGCTCCATGCCCTCGATTCCCTCCTGGCCGCTGATGACGAGCAGCTCGTGGCCCCAGGCGCGCGCCGCCTCGGCCAGGGCCACGACGTAGCGGTACTGACCGGCGGTGTCGGTGTCCTCGTCGAAGGGCGCGACGAGGCCCAGGATCCCCGAGCGGTGGCTTTTGAGGGCACGGGCGCTGGCGTGGGGCCGGTAGCCGAGCTCGGTCATCGCCTCGCGCACCCGCTGCTCGGTCTCGGGGGCCACGGGGCGCTTGCCGCTCATGACGTAGGAGACCGTCGACTGGGAGACGCCCGCCAGACGCGCGACATCGCGGCTGGTGCTCATCGGTGCCATGGGTCCTCCACTCGGTCGGCCTGCCGACCACCCTTGCGCCTTTAGGTTCACCGCGATACATTTCGGATGTCGGGCGTCACGACGGGGTGGCGTCCACAACATACTCGACCTCCCCCGGGGAGGTCGCCACGCCGCGCGCATACGTATCCGCGAGGTGTGGCGCACCCGGAGGAGCTGGACAGAACTTGGAGAACGCAGATGACTCCCACGATCCCCACCACCCACTCCATGCTCGCCCGCCGTCGGGTCCTCCAGGCCACGGCCCTGACCGCACTGTCCCTGCCGCTGGCGGCCTGCGGCTCCTCGGGCGGCTCCTCGGGCGAGGTCACCTCCCTGACCGTCCTGGACTACTACGCCGACGAGCCGGACAAGACGGTCTTCCAGGAGGCGCTGGACGCCGCGGCCAAGAAGGTCGGTGTCACCATCACGCGCGAGTCGGTGGCCGGCACGAGCCTCATCCAGAAGGTCCTGCAGATGAGCTCGTCCAAGACCCTTCCCGACCTGCTCATGATCGACAACCCCGACCTCCAGCAGATCGCGGCCACCGGCGCACTGGCTCCGCTGAGCACCTTCGGCATCACCACGGAGGGCTTCATCGACGGCTTCGTCGGGGCGGGCACCTACGAGGACGAGCTCTACGGCATGGGTCCGTGCGCCAACACCCTGGGCCTCTACTACAACAAGGACCTTCTCGACGCCGCCGGCGTGACGGTCCCCACCACCTGGGACGAGCTCAAGGCCACCGCCAAGGCCCTGACCAAGGACGACGTCTACGGCGTCGCCTTCTGCGCCAAGGCCTCCTACGAGGGGTCCTGGCAGTTCCTGCCTTTCTTCTGGTCCGCCGGCGCCGACGAGACCGACATCGCCACCCCAGAGGCCGCCAGCGCCCTCCAGCTGTGGGTCGACCTGGTCAACGAGGGGTCGGCCTCCCAGTCCGTGCTCAACTGGGGGCAGGGCGACCTGGGGGAGCAGTTCACCTCCGGCAAGGCGGCCATGGTCGTCAACGGACCGTGGATGACGACCACCTTCAACGAGTCCGGCATCAACTGGGCAGTGGCCGAGATCCCGGTGCCGACGGCGGGCGCGACCGCCGTGTCCCCGCTGGGCGGCGAGCTGTGGACGGTGCCCCAGACCGGGGACGAGGCCCGCCAGAAGAAGGCCGCCGAGCTGCTGTCGGTGCTCCTGGGGGAGGACTCGATCCTCGATCTCAACACGACCCGCTTCACCATCCCCACCCGCGAAGCGGTCGACGCCGACTACCTCGCCGAGCTGCCCGACATGGAGCCCCTGGTCACCGCCGTCAACAACGGGCGGGCCCGCACCGCCAAGCTCGGTGAGGCCTGGCCCAAGACCGCCGAGGCGCTCTACAACGCCATGCAGTCCGCCCTGACCGGCAAGGCCGCCCCGCTCGAGGCGCTCCAGACCGCCAAGGCTGACTTCGTGTCCTGAGGCTGATGCGGCCGGGGCCGATGAGGCCCCGGCCGCACGCCCCGGACCGCATGTTCCCAAGGAGACGACGATGAAACCACCGCGCCCCAGCCCGGCGCGCCAGTGGACCCGCAGGCGGGAGGAGGCCTTCAGGTGGGCCTTCCTGGCCCCGGCGCTGTTCTTTCTGGCCCTGTACTTCGGCTACCCGATCGTCAAGAACGTGACGATGAGCGTGCAGGAGTACACGACCAAGACCTTCTTCACCGGCGAGGCCCCCTTCGTGGGGGTGGCCAACTACACGGCGGTCATCACCTCCTCGGTGTTCTCCACCGCGCTGCTCAACACCGTCTTGTTCACGGTCGGATCCATCGCCGGCCAGTTCACCATCGGGCTCGCCCTGGCCGTGTTCTTCAATCGGCACTTCCCCCTGGGCGGCGTGCTGCGCTCCCTCATCCTCCTGCCCTGGCTGCTGCCCATGATCGTGTCCAGCGCCATCTGGAAGTGGATGATGGACAAGGACTCGGGCGTCATCAACCAGCTCCTGGGGGTCGTGGGGATCGACGCCGTCCCGTGGCTGACAAGCACCGAGGTCGCCCTGGCCGCCGTCATCATGGTCAACATCTGGTTGGGCATCCCCTTCAACATGACCATCCTGTACTCCGGCCTGCAGGACATCCCCGACGAGCTCTACGAGGCGGCCGCCCTCGACGGCGCCGTGGGCTGGAAGGCCTTCAAGCACGTCACCTGGCCCCTCCTGCGGCCGGTGGTCTCGGTCGTGCTCATCCTCGGCGTCGTCTACACCCTCAAGGTCCTCGACATCATCCTGGGGCTGACCGAGGGCGGGCCCTCCAACGCCACGGAGACCCTGGCCACCCAGTCCTACAAGCTGTCCTTCTCCAACTTCGAGTTCGGGCAGGGGGCCGCCCTGGGCAACATCCTGGTCGTCATCGCGCTGGTCTTCGCCCTGGTCTACCTGCGGGTGTCCCGCGCGGGAAGGGAGGACTGAGCCGTGCCGACGGTCACCACCACGCGCAGGCCCTGGCGCTACACGGTCCTGGGCTGCCTGTTCCTGGCCTTCATGCTCTTCCCGGTCTACTGGATGGTCAACGCCTCCCTCCAGCCCGGCGTCTCGACCGCCGACCTCGACTGGTTCCCGGTGCGTCCCAGCCTCGACGGCTACCGGGCGGCCTTCGCCACCCAGGGGGCGAACCTGCTCACCAGCCTGGTCGTGTCCCTGGGCGCGGTCGTCGTCAGCCTGACGGTGGCGGCGCCTGCCGCCTACGCGCTCAGCCTCTACCGGGTGCGCGCGGCGGGGGCGGTCATGTTCGCCCTCCTGCTGTCGCAGATGATCCCCGGGATTGTCATCGCCAACGCCCTGTACAGCGCCTACAACGAGCTGGGGATCCTCAACACGACGATCGGGCTGGTCCTGGCGGACTCGGCCCTGGGCATCCCCTTCTCGATCCTCATCGTCCAGGCCTTCATGCGGGCGATCCCCGTCTCGGTGCTCGAGGCGGCCCGGGTCGACGGCGCAGGACGGCTGCGCACCTTCGTGTCGATCGTCCTGCCGCTGAGCAAGAACGCGATGATCACCGCCGCCCTGTTCAGCTTCCTGTTCGCCTGGAGCGACTTCCTGTTCGCCCTGACCCTGGCCTCCAACGGGGAGGCCCGGCCGGTCACCCTGGGCATCTACCTGTTCATCGGCGGCTTCGTCGCCGACTGGGGCTCGGTCATGGCGACGGCGACGATGGCCTCGCTGCCTGCGGGGATCTTGCTCATCGCGGCCCAGAAGTACGTGGCCGCCGGGGCGACCGGAGGCGCGGTCAAGGCATGACCGCCCAGGTGCGCGGCAGGAGCGGCGCGGGACGGGCCGCTCCTGCCGGGCGGCCCGTCCCGGCCGCCCTCGCCACGGCGCACCGGCACGCCGACACACCGACCGGCACACCGACCGACACTGACGATCCGAGGAGGATCTCCATGGAATTCGAAGTCATCGAGGGCGGGTTCGAGCTGCGGCACGCCCACGAGGTCCTGCGCGTCGAGCACTGGGGCGCCGACTCTGTGCGCGTGCGCGCGGCCGTCCACCGCATCCCCGAGCAGGACGCCGGCGCCCTCCAGGAGCGCCCCCAGGCGCCCGCCCCGCCCGCGGCCGAGCGCGGTGAGGACGGCGTCGTGCGCTACGTCGTCGGAGCGCTGACGGTGGAGGCCAGGCTGGACGCCGGCGACGGCAAGCCCGCCGTCATGCTGCGCTTCGTGCGCACCGCCGACGGCGCCGAGCTGCTCGCCGAGAAGCGCGAGCACTTCTGGTGGCCGGGCTCCCACGTCTTCTACGGCCAGCGCTCCGGCCTTTACGAGATCCACCAGCAGTTCGAGGCCTACGAGGGTGAGCGCATCTACGGGCTGGGGCAGCACCAGCACGGCCGGCTCGACCACAAGGGCCTCGTCGTCGACCTCATCCAGCGCAACTCGGAGGTCTCGATCCCCTTCTACCTGTCCAACCGTGGCTACGGCTTCCTGTGGAACAACCCGGCCGTGGGGCGCGTCGAGCTGGCCGACAACGCCACCCGCTGGGTGGCCGAGGCCGCCCCGGCCCTCGACTACTGGGTGACGGCCGGTGACACGCCCGCAGGCATCCTCGGCCGCTACGCCGACGCCGTGGGGCACGCACCCGTCCTGCCCGACTGGGCCTCGGGCTTCTGGCAGTGCAAGCTGCGCTACCTGGGGCAGGAGGAGATCCTCGATGTCGCCCGGGAGTATCGCCGTCGGGACCTGCCGCTGTCGGTCATCGTCTCGGACTTCTTCCACTGGACCGCCATGGGCGACTACCGCTTCGACCCCGAGGAGTACCCCGACCCCGCCGCCATGGTCGCCGAGCTGAAGGAGATGGGCGTGCGGCTCATGGTCTCGGTGTGGCCGACCGTCTCGCCGCTGTCGGAGAACTATGACGAGATGGTCTCCCGGGGCCTGCTCGTCGGGACCGACCAGGGCGTCGAGCTCCACCAGGACATCCACGACAAGAAGATGCCGCGCTCCCTGCCGGTGGCCTTCTACGACCCCAGCAACCCGCGCACGCGCCGCTTCGTGTGGGACACGGTCAAGAAGAACTACTTCGACCTGGGTGTGCGCGTGTGGTGGCTCGACGCCTGCGAGCCCGAGCTCAACCCCTGCCACCCCAAGAACCTGTCCTTCCACTCGGGTCCCGGGGCGGCAGTGGTCAACACCTACCCGCGGGACAATGCGCGTCTGTTCTTCGAGGGCAACCGTGAGACCGGCGAGCCCGGCACCGTCCTACTGTGCCGCTCGGCGTGGGCGGGGCAGGCGCAGTACGGGGCGGCGGTGTGGAGCGGGGACATCCCACCGACCTGGGAGTCCCTGGCCGTCCAGGTTCGTGCCGGCCTGAGCATCGCCATTGCCGGCATCCCGTGGTGGACCACCGACATCGGTGGTTTCCACGGCGGGGACCCCTCCGACGACGCCTACCGCGAGCTCTACGCCCGCTGGTTCGCCTACGGCGCCTTCTGCCCGCTCTTCCGGCTCCACGGTCACCGCGAGCCTCGGGGCGAGCTGGGGTCGCCGGCCAGCGGCGGACCCAACGAGGTGTGGAGCTACGGGGAGCGCTGTCTGGAGGTCTCGCGCGCCCACATGGAGCTGCGCGAGCGGCTGCGCCCCTACATCGGGCGGGTGATGGCCGAGGCCGCGGACACCGGGATGCCGCCGATGCGAGCCCTGTTCCTCCAGTTCCCGGAGGACCGGCGCGCCTGGGACGTTGACGACCAGTTCCTCCTGGGCCCCGACCTGCTCGTGGCCCCGGTCCTGTCCCCGGGGGTGACGAGCAGGGAGGTTTACCTGCCCGCCGGCGCGCGGTGGCGGGAGATCCACTCCGGGCGCACGTGGGAGGGGGGCCTGCACATCGAGGCCGACGCCCCTTACGAGTACATCCCCGTCTTCGTGCGCGAGGGGGCCGACGTCGGCCTGTGACCCCAGCCCCCGAGATCGGGACATATGGCACCTCGAGATCGGTAGATATGGCACCTCGAGATCGGGGAGGTGCCCCTGAGCTCGCCACATCTGGCATGACTGCTCGCCGGTCGTGCCAGATGCGGCGAGCTCGAGGTGCTGGTCCCACCGGTGGTCGACACACCGGCCGGGTTGCCGCCGTCGGCGCGTGCCCGACTGGCACACCCGAGGCCTCCACAGGCTCGCCATCCACGCCGAGCGCCGCACCCACCTCCATCCAAGCCCTCACCACCCTGGCCAGCACCATCACCAACACCCACCAGCTCATCGACTGAGCCCGGACCACCCACCCCTGGAACACCCAACCACACGACAACCCGACCCAACAGCGCAACCTCGAAGGCCCGATCTCCCGGGAGAGGCGGGCGGGCAGGCGGGGACGCGGGAGGGGTGGGGTCGAACAGTTCGATCTTCGCGCTGATTCGTTGACCCGGGGGCACCCGTCGCACATACTTGTCGAAACGCTTCGACGAAGCGTTTCGATCCAGGTTCGGCACGAGGAGGTGCGTCATGGCGACCATGCACGATGTCGCTCGCCACGCCCATGTCGCGGTCTCCACGGTCTCCTACGCCCTGTCGGGCAACCGGCCGGTGGCGCGTGAGACGGCCGAGCGCATCCGTCGTGCCATGGAGGAGCTCGACTACCAGCCCAACGCGATGGCTCGGGGCCTGGCCTCGCGCAGCTCGCGCACGCTGGCGATGACCTTCCCCAGCTTCGACACCGCCATGGGTGAGACGGTCTTCGAGATCATCCGGGGCGCCCAGAAGGGGGCCGCCGACGAGGGCTACCGCCTAGCCGTGTGGCCATTGGAGGACGAGCGTGCGGGCGAGGAGCTCGTCGCCCTGGTCCGTCAGGGGACGGTCGACGGCGTCCTCCTGGTCGAGGTCGGGGTCGTCGACCCTCGGGTCGAGGCCCTGTCGGCCGCGGGCCTGCCCTTCGTCATGATCGGACGCACCGCCGACCCCACGGGTCAGGCGTACATCGACATCGACGTCGAGCGCACCGTGGACGACGCCGTCGACGAGCTCCACCGCCTCGGGCACCGCCGCATCGCCTTCGTCGGACGTCCAGCGCTCCAGGAGGCGGCCAGCTACGGCCCGGCCGTGCGCGGCCACGAGGGCTACCTGCGGGCCGTGGCCGACCGGGGCCTGACCCCGATCGTGCGCGCCTGCGAGGCCAGTCCGGAGGCCGGCCGCAGCCTGGCACACGAGCTGTGGACCCCGCCCCAGGCCCCCACCGGAGTCGTCGTCATGAACGACCTGGCCGCCCTGGGGCTGCTCGCCGGGCTGCGAGACCGGGGGCTGGCGGTGCCCGACGACGTCTCGGTGGTCGGCGCCGTGTCCTCACCCACCCTGGGGGCCATGACTGTGCCGGCCCTGACCACGACGCACGCCCCAGGGGAGGAGATCGGCCGGGCCGCAGCCGCCGCCCTCATCGCCGTCCTGGGCAAGCGCGCCGACCCCGCCGACTTCCATGAGCTGATCGCCTGCTCCGTCGTCGACGGCCAGAGCCTGGGCCTCGCCCCGTCGCCGGCCGCCTGACCCGGCACAGCCGCACCCGCGCACCCCACGCACTGCCCCCACGCACCCACCACCATTCTCAACGGAGAGGTAACCCATCATGAAGCGCAGGGACTTCAACGCACTCCTGGCCGTCACCGCCGCCTCGGGCCTGCTGGGCTTGACCGGCTGCTCGGGATCGGACTCGGGCTCAGACACCTTCGTCATCTGGGACTACGAGTCCGATGACTCCGCCATGGGCCAGGCCTGGGCCCGTGCGGTCGAGATCTTCAAGGACAAGCACCCCGAGATCACCGTCAAGCTGGAGTCTCAGACCTTCGAGCAGCTCCAGAAGAACGCCAAGATCGTTCTGACCGGCGACGACGTGCCGGACATCATGGAGTACAACAAGGGCAACTCGACCTCGGGACAGCTCGCCTCCCAGGGCCTCATCGAGCCGCTCACCGAGCAGGCCACGGAGCGGGGGTGGGACAAGGTGCTCTCCGCCTCCCTGCAGACCACGGCCCGGTACAGCGAGGATGGCCTCATGGGGACGGGCGAGTGGTACGGCGTCCCCAACTACGGCGAGTACGTCTTCGTGTACTACAACAAGGACATGTTCGACGCGCACGGCCTGGCCGTGCCCACCACCCTGGCCGAGCTCGAGGCGGTGTGTGACGCCTTCGTGGCCGCCGGACAGGTCCCGCTGGCCGAGGCCGGTGCGGAGTACCCCATGGGCCAGCTGTGGTACCAGCTCGTCCTGGCCCACGCCGACCGCTCCTTCGTCGACGCCTACCAGCTCTTCGACGGCGAGGTCGACTGGACCGCCGGGCCCATCAAGCAGGGCACCGACAAGCTCGTCGAGTGGATCTCCAAGGGCTACATCGCATCCGACATCGCGGGCCTGACCGCCGAGGACATGGGCACCGCCTTCATCGCGGGCACCTACCCGATCATGATCTCTGGCTCGTGGTGGTTCGGGCGCCTCGTGTCGGACATGACGGCGACCTGGGACCAGTTCCTCTTCCCCGGCACCTCCCTGCACCCGGGCTCCTCGGGCAACCTGTGGGTGGTGCCGACCAACGCCAAGAACAAGGAGCTGGCCTACGAGTTCATCGACATCACCCTGTCGGATGAGATTCAGGCGATCCTGGGCGACAAGGGCGGCCTGCCGGTGAGCGGAGACCCGGCGACCATCACCGACGAGCGCACCCGCGTCATGACGGAGAACTTCGCCACCGTCAACGACGAGGACGGCCTGGCCTTCTACCCCGACTGGCCGGTGGCCGGGTTCTACGACCAGCTCGTCTCAACCATGCAGTCCCTCATCAACGGCTCGGCCACCGGTGAGGCGGCGATGACCGAGCTCGGCGCCGCCTACGAGGAGGGACGGACCGAGCTGACCGGCGAGTGACCGGAGGACGGCGGGGGCAACGCCGCCCCCGCCGTCGCCACCCGCCGCCCCGACCGCCGGCACCGGCGCCGTCGACCCCACTGAAGAAGGCATGCCATGACCACGACCACCGCCCGGTCCGACCGGGACGCGCGCCGACTCACTCGCCGCAAGCCGTGCGACCGGCGCACCGGCTACCTGCCCTACCTCCTGCCCGGCGCGATCTCCTTCACCGTCATCATCATCGTGCCTCTGGCCCTCAACATCTGGTACTCCCTGCACAAGTGGAAGGGAGGTATGGCCCCCAAGCGCTTCATCGGCCTGCAGAACTACGTCGACCTCATGGGCGATGAGGACTTCTGGGCCTCCTTCGCCAACTCCCTGTCGATGATCGTGGCGATGGTCATCATCCCCACCCTCATCGGGCTGGTGCTGGCCGCAGCGCTCTTCGACTACGTCGGCAAGCACTTCTCGGCACGCACCGCCTCGACCCTGCGCGCCATGTACTACCTGCCCCAGATCCTGCCGGTCTCGGTGGCCGGGATCGTGTGGAACTGGATACTCAACTCCCAGACCGGGGCGCTCAACGTCATCCTGCGTGGCCTCGGGGTCAACGATCCCCCCAACTGGCTGGGATCGACCTCCACCGCGCTGCCCTCGGTCATGCTCGTGCTCATCTGGATCCAGATCGGCTACCCGACCGTCATCTTCATGTCCGCCCTCCAGCGCGTCGACCCCGAGCTCTACGAGGCCGCCGAGCTCGACGGCGCCGGATGGTTCACGCGTTTCCGCGCCATCACCGTCCCCCAGATCCGGCCCGAGACCTATGTCATCGTCCTGACCTGTACGATCGCCGCCCTCAAGGTCTTCGCCCCGATCTACGTGCTGACCCGCGGCGGCCCGGAGAGCTCGACCCTCGTGCCCTCCTACTACTCCTACCTCAACTTCTTCGACACCTCGAAGGTCGGCTACGGCGCCGCCATCGCCACCGTGCTCACACTCGTCATCATTGTCGTCGCGGGCGTCATTCAGTTCCTCCAGAACCGCAGTGCGCGTCGCGACGAGGAGGGCCGCTGACATGACCACCGCACCTGCTCCCCGTACCAGCGACCGCTTCCACCGCGGCGCCATCCGTTGGGTCGTCCTGGCCGCCGTCGGGCTGGGGGCCCTGCTCATGATCGCGCCCTTCGCGCTCATGGTCATGAACGCCTTCAAGTCCCCGGCCGACTACTCCTCCGGCAGCCCCCTGTCCCTGCCCACCGAGCTCTACACTGACGGCCTGGCCTACTTCTGGGGACGCGTCAACTTCCCCGTCAAGCTGTGGAACTCGGTGTGGACCTCGGCGCTCGTGGCGGTGGCGGCCACCTTCCTGTCGCTGTTCAACGCCTACGCCCTGGGCGTGGGTCGCGTCCGGGGCCGGGCCTGGATCATCGCGGTGTTCATGATCGCCAACATGCTCCCCCAGGAGGGACTCATCTACCCCCTGTTCACGATGGCCCAGGAGGTGGGCCTGACCGACAACCCGTGGTCGGTCGTCATCATCTTCACCGTCATCCAGTCCGCCTTCGGCACCTACCTGCTGGCCTCGGTCCTGGGGACCTTCCCCAGGGCGCTGCTCGAGGCCGCCGAGCTCGACGGCGCCGGCCGCTGGCAGATCCTGTGGCGGGTCGTCTTCCCGATCGTCCGCCCCACGATGAGCGTGCTCATGATCTTCTTCTTCATCTGGACGTGGAACGAGTTCTTCATCCCCCTGGTCATGCTGACAAGCAATGACAACCAGACCGTGCCCATCGCCCTGTCCAGCCTCCAGGGGGACCGCATGCTCGACGTGCCCACGCTCAACGCCGGGGCCCTGGTCTCCCTCGTGCCGACCTTCTTGTTCTTCCTGTTCTTCCAACGCACCCTGACCCGGGGAGTGACCGCCGGGGCAGTCAAGTAGCGACAGCCCGCGCCCGCGTGCGCGACGACCTCAAGGAAGGCTCATGAGATTCTCCAACGGATACTGGCTCGACCGTGACGGCTACACCCTCCAGCGCGCCCGGGGGCTGCTCGACCTGGCCGTGGGGGCAGACGGCGTCGTGCGCGCCCACGCCCCGGTGCGGCCGGTCGCCGGCCGTGGCGACACCCTCAACGTCGGCCTCATCGAGGCGGCCTACACCGCGGTGGCCGACGGGGTCATCCGGGTCGACCTGCTCCACCACGCCGGGGCCCCCGAGCGCGGGCCGCGCTTCGAGGTGGCCCACGACCCCGGCTTCAGCGGCAGGGTCGAGGCCGGCGACGGTGTCGTCACCCTGTGGGCGGGACAGCTGAGCGTGACCCTGCGCGAGGGCCCCGACTGGACCGCAGCCTTCTCGTGGGCCGACTGCGACCTGACCGCGAGCCCGGGCCGGGCGGTGGCGCATGTGGTGGGGCCCGACGGCACCTGCTACATGCGCGACCAGCTCGCCCTGCGTCCCGGTGAGCGCGTCTACGGCCTGGGGGAGCGTTTCGGGGCGCTGACCAAGAACGGCCAGAGCATCGACATCTGGAACGAGGACGGCGGCACCTCCTCCGACCAGGCCTACAAGAACGTCCCCTTCTACCTGTCCAGCGCCGGCTACGGGGTGTTCGTCGACCATCCGGGCGGGGTCTCCTTCGAGGTGGGCAGCGAGGTCAACACCCGGTGCCAGTTCTCCGTCGAGGGCGAGCGACTGTCCTACTACGTCATCGCCGGTCCCACACCCAAGGAGGTGCTGCGCCGCTACACGGCCTTGACGGGGCGGGCGCCGATGGTGCCCACGTGGTCCTTCGGCCTGTGGCTGACGACCTCCTTCACCACCGACTACGACGAGGGGACCGTCACCTCCTTCATCGAGGGCATGGAGGAGCGCGACCTGGCCCTGAGCGTCTTCCACTTCGACTGCTTCTGGATGCGTGGCTTCCACTGGTGCGACTTCGAGTGGGACCCGGCGACCTTCCCCGACCCGGCGGCGATGCTCGCCCGCCTCCATGAGCGCGGGCTCCAGGTCTGCGTGTGGATCAACCCCTACATCGCCCAGCGCTCGGCCCTGTTCGCCGAAGGCGCCGAGCACGGCTACCTCGTACGCCGGACCGACGGCGGGGTGTGGCAGACCGACATGTGGCAGGCGGGCATGGCCCTGGTCGACTTCACCAACCCCGAGGCCGTCGCCTGGTACCGCGCCCGGCTGGCCGGCCTGCTGGAGATGGGGGTGGACTGCTTCAAGACCGACTTCGGTGAGCGGGTCCCCGTCCGGGACGTCGTGTGGCACGACGGCTCCGACGCCGAGAAGATGCATAACTATTACGCCCACCTGTACAACCGGACGGTCTTCGACCTGCTGCGCGAGGTGCGCGGTGAGGGCCAGGCCGTGCTCTTCGCGCGCTCGGCCACCGCCGGGGGCCAGCAGCTGCCGGTGCACTGGGGCGGGGACAACGAGTCGACCTTCGCCTCGATGGGGGAGACCCTGCGCGGCGGGCTGTCCCTGGCCAGCTCGGGCTTCGCCCACTGGAGCCACGACATCGGCGGCTTCGAAGGCACCCCCGACCCCGAGGTGTTCAAGCGGTGGCTCGCCTTCGGGCTGTTGTCCTCCCACGCCCGGCTGCACGGATCGGGCTCGGTGCGCGTGCCCTGGGCCTTCGACGAGGAGTCGGTGGAGGTGGCGCGGCGCTTCATCGACCTGCGGCTGTCCCTCATGCCCTATCTCTACGGGCTGGCTCTTGAGGCCCACGACACGGGGGCACCGCTCATGCGCTCGATGTTCCTGGAGTTCCCCGAGGACCGGGGCGCCTACGACGTCGACACCCAGTACATGCTCGGTGGGGAGCTGCTCGTGGCCCCCGTCATGGACGCCGCGGGCCGGGTGGAGGTCTACCTGCCCGAGGGGGTGTGGACCTCCTGGTGGGACGGGTCGACCGTCACCGGCCCGCGCTGGGTCCGCCAGACCCACGCCGCCGACAGCCTGCCGCTGTACGTGCGTCCCGGCGGCGTGCTGCCGGTGGCCTCCGGCTGCCGACGGCCCGAGGACGACTGGGTGGTGGGCCTGGTCCTGCGCTGCTTCGAGCCCGCCGAGGGCATGGACCGCGAGGTCGTCGTCCCTGCCCACGACGGCGTGGAGGAGGCGGTCTTCCACCTCCGGTGCCAGGGGGGCGTCCTGCGTGCCCGGGCCAGGGGCGCCCGCGGTGCCTGGGCGCTGGAGGCCGGCGGCAGGCGCGTGGAGGCTAAGGGCGACGGCGCCGTCGAGCTCGCCCTGTCCTGAGGCTGCCGCCCCGGTTGCCCCCGCCCCGACCCTTTCCGGTCGCGGGCGGGTCGGGCCCGGGGGGAAGGGGTGCAGCAGGGCCCGCGGGTGGGCACATGCGCCGTGGCCGGAGTCCCGGCCTCAGATGTGTGAGGCCGGGTCGGCGACGACCTCCTCCAGGAGCGACCATGCCGCCCCGGTGGCGCCGTCGCCCTGGTCGGACGGGGCGGTGAGGATCCGCGGCGGGGCCCACGGCGCGGCCAGGACGCGGCGGTCGATCTCGGCGGCCAGCTCGGGGCCGAGCACCTCCGCCAGCGGGGCGAGGTGACCGCCCAGGACGACGATCGGGATGTCGAGGATGTTGATGGCGGCCGCCAGCCCGGCCCCCAGGGCCCGGGCGGCGCCGGAGACGGCCTCACGGGCGCGCGGCTCGCCGGCCCCCCAGGCCGCGATGAGCCGCGAGGGGCTGGCGGTCTCGGGCAGGCCCGCCGCCGCCAGGACGTGGCGCCGCCCGGCGTAGCGCTCCAGGCAGCCGCGGTTGCCGCAGCTGCACCGCGGGCCCGCCGGGTCGACCTGGACGTGCCCGATCTCCCCGGCGAAGCCGTGGGTCCCGCGCATGACCCGCCTGTCGCGCACGATGCCGGCCCCCAGGCCGATCTCCCCCGACAGGTAGATGTAGGAGGGCCAGGCGTGGGCCGCGGCAGGCCGGTGGCGCCCGACAGTCAGCGCCCCGAAGTCGGCCTCGTTGCCCAGGCGCAGGCCCAGGGCGGCGGGCTGGAGGACTCCGGCCAGGTGAGGCCGCGGATCGATCTCGTGCCAGCCCAGATTCGGTGCGCGAAGGAGGGTGTCGTGCGAGACGAGCCCGGGCAGGGCGAGCGCGGCTCCGACCAGGCGGGCCCGGCGGACCTCCTGGGCTGCGAGGACCTCGCCGATAAGCCCGGCCAGCCGTGCCAGCACGACCGTCGGGTCGGAGGCCTCGAAGTCGTCGAGCACCTCGGCCTGGCTGAGGACCGCGCCGGCCAGGTCGACCGCGCGCACGGTCATCCGCGAGACGTTGACCTCCATGCCTAGGGCCGCGAAGGTGCCCCGCGCCGGGGTCAGGGGGACTGCCGGCCGCCCGGGGCCCACACCCGCCACGGGTGCCAGCTCGGCCAGGAGGCCGGAGGCGACGAGCTCGTCGGCCAGCCGTGAGGCGGTTGAGCGTGTCATCCCCGTGGCTGCGGCGACGTCGGCCCGGGAGACGGGCTCGGCCGAGGCGAAGACGTGGGTGGCCAGGAGGGCGAGGTTGGAGGCGCGCAGGCTCGACTGCCTGGCAGAGGCGGCGTCGGGGCGCGGACGGGCTGCGCCGCGGGCGGTGGGCGGCGCAGGGAGCCTGCGTGGTCGGGACACTCCTTGACTCTATCGCACCCCCCACGCTATAGTTGCACCGAAGAACAAATATGCCTCAAGGAGGAGACCATGGTTCGCACGCCCACCAAGGAAGACAAGTTCTCGTTCGGGCTGTGGACTGTCGGGTGGCTGGCGGCCGACCCCTTCGGTGCGACCACCCGCCGGGCTCTCGAGCCCTGGGAGTACGCCGAGAAGCTCGCTGAGCTGGGTGCCTGGGGCGTGACTTTCCACGACAACGACGTCTTCCCCTTCGAGGCCACCGACGCCGAGCGCGACCGGATCGTCGAGCGGCTGTCCCAGGCGTGCAGTGGCGCCGGGCTGACCATCGAGATGGTGACGACCAACACCTTCACCCATCCGGTGTTCAAGGACGGGGGCCTGACGAACAACGACCGGGCCATCCGCCGCTTCGGGCTGCGCAAGATCCTGCGCAACGTCGACCTGGCGGCCGAGCTGGGTGCGACGACCTTCGTCATGTGGGGCGGGCGCGAGGGCGCCGAGTACGACTCCTCCAAGGACCTGCACGCGGCTTTGGAGCGTTACAAGGAGGGGCTGGACACGGTCGCCGGCTACATCAAGGACAAGGGCTACGACCTGCGCATCGGCCTGGAGCCCAAGCCCAACGAGCCCCGGGGCGACATCTTCCTGCCCACCGTCGGTCACGCCCTGGCCCTTATCGCCGAGCTTGACAACGGCGACGTCGTGGGACTCAACCCCGAGGTCGGCCACGAGCAGATGGCGGGCCTCAACTACACCCACGGGCTGGCCCAGGCCCTTCACGCCGGCAAGCTCTTCCACATCGACCTCAATGGACAGAAGGGCATCAAGTACGACCAGGACCTCGTCTTCGGCCACGGCGACCTGTTGTCGGCTTTCTTCACCGTCGACCTGCTTGTCAACGGCTTCCCCGGAGGCGGCCCGCGCTACGACGGTGCCGTCCACTTCGACTACAAGCCTTCGCGCACCGACGGCATCGACGGGGTGTGGGAGTCGGCGGCCGCCAACATGTACATGTTCCTCCGCCTGGCCGACAAAGCCCGCGCCTTCCGCGCCGACCCGGCCGTCCAGGAGGCCATGCGCCGCTCGGGCGTTTACGAGCTGGCCGAGCCCACCCTGGCTCCCGGCGAGACCCTGGCCGATCTCCTGGCCGACCGCTCGGCCTACGAGGACTTCGACGCCCAGGCGGCGGCCGAGCGCGACTACCACTACGTCGACCTGCACCACAAGGCCGTCCAGCACCTCATCGGCTGACGGCGGGCGGGCCGCCGGCCCCGGCGGAGGCCCGCGACCACCTGCTGCCCGGCCGAGTCCCGGACACCTCACGGAAGGAATCCCCGTGCCCCTCGTCGCCGGCGTCGACTCCTCGACGCAGTCCTGCAAGATCGTCATCCGTGACGCCCTCACCGGCGCCCTGGTCCGACAGGCCCGCGCCGCGCACCCCGAGGGCACCGAGGTCGACCCCGGGCACTGGTGGACGGCCCTCAGGGAGGCGATCGACGCCGTCGGCGGGCTCGACGACGTCGCCGCCCTGAGCGTGGCCGGGCAGCAGCACGGCATGGTGGTGCTCGACGCCCAGGGGGAGGTCATCCGCCCCGCCCTGCTGTGGAACGACACCCGCAGCGCCGCAGCCGCCCGCCGGCTCATCGTCGAGCTGGGCGGGGGCGACGAGGCCGCGGGCCGCCGGGCCTGGGCGCGGGCCGTGGGCAGCGTGCCCGTGGCCTCCCTGACCATCACCAAGCTGCGCTGGCTGGCCGACCACGAGCCCGAGGCCGCCAGCCGCATCGCCGCGATCTGCCTGCCCCACGACTGGCTGACGTGGCGGCTGTCGGGCGCCCGCGGCCTGGACACGCTGGTCACCGACCGCTCCGACGCCTCGGGCACCGGGTACTTCGACGCCGTGACGGGCGACTACCGCCGTGACCTGCTGGCCCTGGCCCTGCGCCGTGAGGTGGACGAGGTCGAGGGGATCGTCCTGCCCCGGGTGGCCGGGCCCGGTGAGGTCGCCGCCCGCGGGGGAGCGCGGGTCGACGGCAGGGACCTGTGCCACCTCGTGCTGGGCCCGGGCTGCGGCGACAACGCCGGAGCCGCGCTCGGGCTGGGGCTGCGTCCCGGGCGGACGAGCGTGTCGCTGGGCACCAGTGGTGTCGTGGCCGCGGTCTCGGCGGCCCCCAGCCACGACGCCTCGGGTCTTGTGGCCGGCTTCGCCGACGCCACCGGCGCCTACCTGCCGCTGGCCTGCACCCTCAACGGGGCGCGGGTGCTCGACGCGGCCGCACGGGTCCTGGGGGTCGACCATGCCGGGCTCGACGCCCTGGCGCTGTCCGCCGAGCCCGGCGCCGGCGGCCTGGTCCACGTGCCCTACCTCGAGGGCGAGCGCACCCCGAACCTGCCCGGGGCCACCGGGGTGCTCACCGGGATGACCCTGGGCTCGCTGACCCCGGCCAACTATGCGCGCGCGGCGGTCGAGGGGCTGCTGTGCCTCATGGGTGCCTGTCTCGACGCCGTGCGCGCGCAGGACGTCGAGATCGCCGAGGTCTCCCTCGCGGGGGGCGGGGCCCGCTCGGCGGCCGTGCGGGCCCTCGCGCCGGCCGTGCTCGGCGTGCCCGTCGACGCGCCCGCCCCGGGGGAGTACGTCGCCGACGGCGCCGCGAGGCAGGCCGCCTGGGTCCTGGCCGGAGGGGAGGAGCCCCCGGCCTGGGAGCCGGCCGGCGTCGAGCGTCTGCGCGCCGAGCCCCAGCCGCAGGTGCGCGCCGCCTACGACGCCGCCGCCGCGCTGGTGGCCGGGGCGCAGGCGGGCTGACAGCTGCGGCCCGCGGCCTCCCGCCCCGGCCGGCACCCCGTGCCTGAGCTGCGCGTCGCCATGGCGCGGACACTTGACTCCCGTCATGTGAACGTTCACAATCAGGGTGCGCCACCTTCGTCGCGCCCCGCGCACGGGGCAGGCAGGAGCGCGGCATCGTCGCAGATCAGCAATGGAGCAGATCACCATGACCCCTGCAGCCTTCGACCCGACCCGCACCGCCCTGGGCATCGAGCTCGGCTCCACGCGCATCAAGGCCGTCCTGGTCGACGACTCCCACACGGTCATCGCCTCGGGAGGCCATGAGTGGGCCAATGAGCTCGTCGACGGCGTATGGACCTACTCCATGGAGTCCGTCGAGGACGGCCTGCGCCAGGCCTACGCCGCCCTCGCCGCCGACCTGGAGCGTCGCACCGGTGCGACCCTGAGCACCGTGGGGGCGCTGGGCATCTCGGGCATGATGCACGGCTACCTTCCGCTGGGCGCCGACGGTGAGCTCCTCACCCCCTTCCGCACCTGGCGCAACACCTTCACCCAGGAGTCCGCGGCGGCGCTGACCCGCCTGCTGGGGCTCAACATCTCCCAGCGCTGGTCGGTGGCCCACCTCCACCACGCCCTGACCCACGGTGAGGAGCACGTCGATCGCATCGAGCGACTCACCACCCTGGCGGGCTACGTCCACCTCCGGCTGACCGGACGGCACGTCGTGGGCGTCGGGGAGGCCTCTGGCATGTTCCCCATCGGACCGGGCGGCGATGGCTTCGACCCCCAGATGCTCCAGGCCTTCGACGCCGCGGTCCAGGCGCCCTGGTCTCTGGCCGACATCCTCCCGGAGGTCGCCATCGCCGGACAGGTCGCCGGCACGCTGAGCGAGGAGGGCGCCCTCCTGCTCGACCCCACCGGCACGCTGCGTCCGGGCATCCCGCTGTGCCCGCCAGAGGGCGACGCCGGCACCGGGATGGTGGCCACCGGTGCGGTCGCCCCGCGCACGGGCAACGTCAGCGCGGGAACGAGCGCCTTCGCCATGGTGGTCCTCGACGAGCCGCTGCGCAGCCTGCACGAGGAGGTCGACCTGGTGGCCACGCCCGCCGGCGCCCCGGTGGTCATGGTCCACTCCAACAACTGCACCTCGGACCTCAACGCCTGGGTCGGCCTGTTCGCGCAGTTCGCCGAGGCGATCGGGCACCCGGTACCCAGGGACGAGCTGTTCGCCGTCCTGCTCGGCGCGGCGGGCGAGCACGCCTACACCGAGGGCCTGCTCGCCTACAACTTCCTGTCCGGTGAGCACCTCCTCGAGCTGGCCGAGGGGCGTCCCCTGGTTGTCCGGCGGCCCGAGGCCGACCTGACTCTCGGTGGCCTTTTCCGCGCCCACCTGTTCGCCGCCTTCGCCGCGATGAGCCACGGCCTCCACGTGCTGCGCCGCACCGAGTCGGTGCCGATCGACTCGATGGTCGCCCACGGCGGCATCTTCCGCACCCCCGGCCCTCCCCAGCGGGTCCTGGCGGCCGCGTTCGACACGCCCGTGTCGGTCGGTGCTGCGGCCTCCGAGGGCGGGGCCTGGGGGATGGCGCTGCTGGCCTCCTTGACGGCCTGGGGCGCGGGACGGTCCTTGGAGGACTACCTCGACGGCGTCTTCGCCGACCTCGAGGTAGTCACTGTCGTCCCCACGCAGGCCGAGGTCGCCGAGTACGACCGTTACCTGGAGGGCTTCGTGCGCGGCCTCGAGCTGGAGCGGGCCGCCATCGGCCTCCTGTGAGTCGTGCCCGCGCACCCGACCGCGCCGGTGCCCCCGATGAATCTCGAAAGACTCCGAGATGAGCAAGGAGACCGCATGTCCGCTCCCCGTACCCCGATCGTCCTGTCCGAGCTCGACGCCAACCTCCGCGAGGCGGTGGCCCGCACCCGGGAGCGGGTCGCCGCCCTGCACGCCGAGCTGCCCCGCTGGGGCCTGGTGGTGTGGACGGCGGGGAACGTCTCGGAACGGGTCGTCGTCGACCGCGGCGCGGGGCGGGAGGCGACCGACCTGTTCGTCATCAAGCCCTCGGGGGTGACATACGACGAGCTGAGCGCCCAGACGATGGTCGTGTGCACCCTCGAGGGGGACAAGATCGACGACGGCACCCCGGCCGCCCTCGCCCCGTCCTCCGACACCGCCGCTCACGCCTACGTCTACCGGCACATGGACCGGGTCGGCGGAGTGGTCCACACCCACTCGACCTACGCCACCGCCTGGGCCGCCCGCCGCGAGCCGATCCCCTGCGCCCTGACGATGATGGCCGACGAGTTCGGCGGAGAGATCCCGGTCGGCCCCCTGGCGCTCATCGGTGATGACTCGATCGGCCGGGGAATCGTCGAGACCCTGTCCGGCTCGCCGTCACCGGCCGT
Organism: Actinomyces sp.; assembly: GCF_030524025.1. Taxonomy (GTDB): domain Bacteria; phylum Actinomycetota; class Actinomycetes; order Actinomycetales; family Actinomycetaceae; genus Actinomyces. Next base: position 36,724 of record NZ_JAUNHI010000006.1, read on the forward strand.
CCTCATGGCCAACCACGGTCCCTTCACCATCGGTGCCGACGCCCGCGCCGCGGTCAAGGCGGCCGCCATGTGCGAGGAGGTCGCCCGCACCATGCACGTCGCCCGCCAGCTCGGCGAGATCGTCCCCCTGCCAGGCGACGTCGTCGCCCGCCTCCACGACCGCTACCAGAACGTCTACGGCCAGCCCTCCGACCGGTTCTGAGGCCGGCCCCGAGCCCAGCCAACCACGCCCGCGCCCATGCCGGGCCGGACACGCCCAACCCCAGGAGCACCCATGTCGTCACCGTCCGCCACCGACCCGACCGCCCCGACTCCCGCCCTGTCGAGCCCCTTCACCGGCAAGGAGATCTGGTTCCTCACCGGCAGCCAGGACCTCTACGGCGAGGAGACCCTCGCCCAGGTCGCCGACCAGTCGCGCCAGGTCGCCGCCTGGCTCGACCAGGCCCCGGTCATCCCGGTGCGGATCGTGTGGAAGCCGGTGCTCAAGGACCGCGACTCCATCCGCGCCACAATGCTCGCCGCCAACGCCGACGACGCCTGCATCGGGGTCGTGGCCTGGATGCACACCTTCTCCCCGGCCAAGATGTGGATCGCCGGCATTGACGCCCTGGACAAGCCGCTGCTCCAGCTCCACACCCAGTACGCCGCCGAGCTGCCCTGGGCCACGCTCGACATGGACTACATGAACCTCAACCAGGCCGCCCACGGCGACCGCGAGTTCGGCTACCTCCTGAGCCGCCTGGGCCAGCCGCGCAAGGTCGTCGTCGGACACGCCTCCCACCCCCGGACCCAGGAGCGGGTCGCCACCTGGGTGCGGGCGGCCGCCGGCTGGGACGCGCTGCACCACACCCGCCTCGTGCGCTTCGGGGACAACATGCGGGGCGTCGCCGTCACCGAGGGGGACAAGACCGAGGCCGAGCTGCGCCTGGGCGTGTCGGTCAACACCTGGGGCGTCAATGACCTCGTCGAGGTCGTCGAGACCGTCACCAATGAGGAGGTCGACGCCCTCATCGAGGACTACCTTGCCGCCTACGACGTCGTCCCCGAGCTGCGCCCGGGGGGCGGCCGCCACGAGTCCCTGCGCTATGGGGCCCGCATCGAGGCGGGCATGCGCCGTTTCCTGACCGAGCACGCCGCCACGGCCTTCACGACCAACTTCGAGGACCTCGGGGGCCTGCGCCAGCTGCCCGGACTGGCCGTCCAGCGCCTGATGGCCGCAGGTTACGGTTTCGGCGCCGAGGGCGACTGGAAGACCGCCGCCCTCGTGCGTGCCGCCAAGGTGATGGGGCACGGCCTGGCGGGCGGGGCCTCCCTCATGGAGGACTACTGCTACGAGATGACGCCGGGCAAGGAGAAGATCCTGGGCGCCCACATGCTCGAGATCTGCCCGTCCCTGACCACCGCCCGCCCGCGTCTGGAGATCCACCCGCTGGGCATCGGCAACCGCGAGGACCCGGTCCGCCTCGTCTTCGACGCCGACACCGGGCCGGGGATCGTGGTGGCGATGTCAGACATGCGCGAGCGTTTCCGCCTGACCGCCAACGTTGTGCGGGTCGTCGGTCCTGACGCGCCGCTGCCCCAGCTGCCCGTCGCCCGCGCCGTGTGGGAGCCCGAGCCGGACTTCGCCACCTCGGCCGAGTGCTGGATGCTGGCCGGCGCCGCCCACCACACCGTCATGTCGACGGCCACCACCCTGGAGTGCTGGCAGGACCTGGCCGAGATCGCCGGAATCGAGCTCGCCGTCATCGACCAGGGCACGACGACCCATGGCTTCGCCCGGGACCTGCGCCTCAGCCAGGTCTACCACCGGCTCACCCAGGGGGCCTGACGGGGAGCCGCTGTTGCCCCGGGCGGGACCCGTGCGCTGCCGCAGCCGGATCCCGGTCGGCGGCTGTCTGCTCGATGAGTGGTTCCACGGGGCGGCCCTGGCGGCCGCCGCTGCCGTCAGGGCCGCGCTTCTGGGCGGCTGAGTCGACATCCTGCTCACTGAAGTCCTCACCGCCCGGGCAATGCTCGCCGACTGACCGCCGGCGGTCAAAAGGGTATTGACGAGCTCTCCCAGGCACCAGGCTCGGCGACTCCGGGCCGGCACAGGCTCTCAGGCCCGGCGTGCCGAGGACTCGCGCGCCACCAGCGCCGGTGCCACGGTCACCGTGCGCATGGGCCCGCCAGCCCCCCCGGCCAGGGGGCGCGCCAGGAGCTCCATGATCGCCGCGGCACTGTCCTGGGACCCCGTGGACACGCTGGTCAGTGTCGGCACTGCGAAGCTCGCGGTCTCGGTGTCGCCCCGGCCCACGACGACGACGTCCCGAGGCACATCCACCCCCCGGCGCAGCAGGGTGCCCATGGCCCCGGTGGCCAGGGCGTCGTTGTGGCACACGACGGCGTCGAAGTGCTGTCCGCTGCGCAGCAGCCTGCTGACCGCCTCGACGCCCCCGCGCTCGCCGTCGGGCTGGTCGACCCGCACAACGAGCTCCTCGCCGACCCCCAGCCCGCGGGCGCACTGGCCGGTCCACCGGTCGGCGGGCTCTCGGGTCCCGATGACCGCGGGGCGTGTGCAGCCCTGCTCGCGCAGGTGCTCGGCCACGAGCGCGGCCTGAGCCTCCGGGGGGCAGGTCACGCGCGAGACCCCGGCCGGCCCGTCGTCGGCAAGCAGAACAAGCGGCAGCCCGGGGTCAACATCCATCTCCGCGGGGTCGAGGCCGCGGGGGACGAGGACCGCCGCCCCTGCGCGACGCAGCCACTCCCCGTTGAGGACGGCCGACTCCTGCTCGGGCCGACCGCGGGTCAGCTCGAGGATGACCGGCACCGGCCCCGCCGCCCGCATGAGCGCCTCGGCCAGGTCGGCGACGAGGGGCTGCAGGAGGGTCGGAGCCGCCAGGGTGATTGCGTCCCGCCGCCCCGATCGCAGCGCCGAGGCCGAGGAGTGGACCCGGTAGCCCAGGGCATCGACGGCGTTGAGCACGCGGTCCCGGGTGTCCTGCGAGGCGCCCTCGGCCCCGCGCAGGACGTTGGACACCGTTTTGGCCGACACCCCGGCGCGCGCCGCGACATGGTTCATCGTCACCCGTCCGCTCACGGTGCACCGCCCCCGACGCTGGAGTCCCGGGGAAGAAGCATGACGTCCTCGACCACCGTGCGCGGCGGACCGTCGGGGCTCTCGATGCGCTCGCGCAGCAGCCGCACCGCGTCCGTGGCGTAGGCGCTCAGGCGTGGGGAGACGGTTGTCAGGGACGGGTTGGCATAGCGCGAGCTCTCCAGGTTGTCGAAGCCGGTGACCGCGGCATCCTCGGGCACCCGAACCCCGGCCGCCGCGAGCTCGTGAAGCGCCCCGAGGGCCAGGGCGTCATTGAAGGATACGACGGCGTCGAAGGGGGCGCCGACCTCGAGCAACCGCCTGGCCGCCAGCGCCCCGTCGCGGCGGCGCCACTCGGTGGACACGATGAGGAGCCGCTCGTCGATCTCCAGGCCGTGGCGGACCATCGCCTCTCGGAAGGCCGCCATCCGCGTCCGGCCCGCCCCGTGGGTCCACACCTCGGGGTCCGGCGCCCCCAGCACGGCGATGTGCTCTCGCCCCAAGGCCTCGAGGTGGGCGACGACGAGGTCGATCCCCCCGGCGTTGTCCATTGTGACCCGGTCGACCTCGTCGTGCTCCTTCTCCCCGAGCACGACCAGGGGGCGGCGGCGGGCGAGCTCGGCCAGCGTGTGCCGGCTCATGCCCTGCCAGTACACGATCGTCCCGTCGAGCTCGGGGTGCCCGGCCACGAAGGCCTCCTCGCCCTCGCCGAGCTCCCCGGTCACCCCGAGCACGACGCTCAGGCCGTGCTCGCCGGCCCGGGTGGCGATCCGGTCGGCGATCTCGGCGAAGAAGGGCTGGCTCAGCTCGGGCACGGCCAGGCCAATGACGCCAGAACGCCCGGTCCGCAGGGACCGGGCGGCGGGGTCCGGTGAGAACCGGGTGCGGGCGATGGCCGCCAGGACGCGCTCGCGGGTGGCGGGTGCGACGCCGGGCTCGTCGTTGACCACCCGGGACACCGTCTTGGCCGATACCCCCGCCAGGGCGGCGACGTCGAGCATCGTGGGTGCCATGGCCGGAGTGTAGATGAGTTGGTCCACGGGGTGGGGGACACGGGCCGGGCGACCGGAGCCCCGAACTCCGCCCGCCCAGCCCGTATCACCCAGCCCACCCCTTGCTCATCGAGAGATCGGCACTCCGGGGCACGGTGGTTGGTGGTGGGGGTCGGAACGTGTCGGCCGGTGCCCGCCCGCAGCCTCCGGGCAGCTGGCGAGCCGGTTGTGTCCGGTCTATTGACAACGATGAAGTAAACGGTGGACGATGGCTCCGGGCGGTCGCAGGTGCCCGCCCCCCACCCGTTTCGCAGCGAGAGGCACTCCAATGGCGCAGGCCCGCATCTCCGTCGACCCCGACCGTCCGATCGGCCAGATCCACCGCCGCATGTACGGCTCCTTCGTCGAGCACATGGGACGGTGCGTGTACACCGGCATCTTCGAACCCGGCCACCCCGCCGCCGACGAGCACGGCCTGCGCCAGGACGTCCTGGCGCTCGTGCGCGAGCTCGGCGTGACCACCGTGCGCTACCCCGGCGGCAACTTCGTGTCCAACTACCGCTGGGAGGACGGGGTGGGGCCGGTCGCCCAGCGCCCTCGCCGCCTCGAGCTGGCCTGGCACACCACCGAGCCCAACACCTTCGGCACCGACGAGTTCATGGAGTGGTGCCGCCAGGCCCAGGTCGAGCCGATGATGGCCATCAACCTGGGGACCCGCGGCGAGACTGAGGCGGTCGAGCTGCTCGACTACGTCAACGGCACAGCCTCCACGGAGATCTCCGACCGGCGCCGGGCCAACGGCCACCCCGAGCCCTACGGCGTGCGCATGTGGTGCCTGGGCAACGAGATGGACGGCCCCTGGCAGGTCGGCCACAAGAACGCCCAGGACTACGCCTACCTCGCCCTGTCGACCGCGCGCGCCATGCGCATGGTCGACTCCGGACTGGAGCTGGTGGCCTGCGGCTCGGCGGCCTGGGAGATGCCCACCTTCGGGGACTGGGAGCGCACCGTCCTGGAGCTGGCCTATGAGGAGGTCGACTACATCAGCCTCCACCGTTACGTCGACCCCGGCACCCAGGACCGGGCCAGCTTCCTGGCCGCGGGCGTCGACCTCGACCGCTTCATCGAGGGGGTCATCGCCACCGCCGACGCCGTGGGCGCCAAGCGCCGCAGCGACAAGCGCATCATGCTCAGCGTCGACGAGTGGAACGTGTGGCGCCTGTCGGAATGGACCGCCCAGGAGGGCGGATTCGCCCCCGATGACTGGCCCGAGGCCGCCCCCCGCATCGAGGACCGCTACACCGGCGCCGACGCCCTCGTCGTGGGCGGCCTGCTCATCAGCCTCCTGCGCCACGCCGACCGCGTCAAGGCGGCCGCCCAGGCCCAGCTGGTCAACGTCATCGGCCCCATCATGACCGAGCCGGGAGGCAGGGCCTGGCGCCAGACGATCTTCCACCCCTTCGCCATCACCTCACGCATCGCCCGCGGCCGGGCCTACGAGGCCGTTGTGGCCAGCCCGCGCACGCCCACCGAGCGCTTCGGCGAGGTCGACGCCCTGGACGCCGTCGTCACCTGGGACGAGGAGTCGGCCACCGGGTCGCTGCTCGCCCTCAACCGCTCCCTGACCGAGCCCCTCGAGCTGTCCGCCGCCCTCGGCGGCCTGGGGGCCACCCGGGTTACCGCCGCCCGGATCATCGCCCCGAAGGACCTCGACGCCATCAACACCGCCGAGGACCCCCAGGCCGTCGTCCCCGCCGCCCACCCCGTCGAGCTCGTCGACGGCGTCGTCACGACGACCCTGCCGCCCGCCTCCTGGCTCGCTGTCGAGCTCGCTTAACACACCGGGCCGCCCGGGCACCGCCGCCCGGGCGGCCGCCCTGGCGCCAGAGCCCCAGGCTCCGACGCCACCACGGGGCACGGCCCCACCACATGACGACGTGCCACGGCGTCGCCGCAGGCCCCCGCCGCCGGGCGGGGGCCTGGACCCCCACACCCGTGGAGCTTCGACAAGGAGGTCAATGATGAACCCCGTCCCACCCGCGGCAGGAGGGCTGCCCAGCCGCCGCAGCCTCCTGGCCGGAGCCCTGTTGGGAGGCGCCTCGCTCGCCGGGGCGGGCCTCCTGGGAGGCTGTGCGTCCTCGGCGTCGGCCGACGACCAGACCCGGGTGCAGCTGTGGCACCTGTTCACCGGGGGAGACGGCGGCGTCTTCCAGGCGATGATGGACGACGTCGACAGCCAGAACCCCGATGTCGCCATCGACCCGGTCGTCCTGACCTGGGGCGGCCCGTACTACACCAAGCTCGCCATGTCCTCGGTCGGCGGGCGATCGCCCGACCTGGCCGTCATGCACGCCACCCGGGTCATCGGCTACGCACCCGGGGGCCTGCTCGACACCTGGGACCTGGACCGCCTGGCCGAGCACGGGGTGACGCCCGACATGTTCTCCCCCCTGCTGTGGGACAAGGGCTTCGTCGACGGCCGGCTCTACGCCGTGCCGCTGGACTTCCACGCCTTCCTGCTGTTCTACAACACCGAGCTGTGCGCGCAGGCCGGGCTGCTCGACGCCGAAGGCCGCCTGACCGGCCTGGACTCGCCCGAGGGTTTCCTGGCCGCGGGACGCTCCCTGGCCGAGGTCACCGGCGGGCAGGGGATCTCCTACGGGTACACCGGCGACGGAGCCCAGGTGTGCCGGATGTTCTGGGGCCTGTACGCCCAGACCGGGGCCACCTGCACGCTGACCCCCGGACGCAAGGCGGTCATCGACCGCGAGCAGGCCGTGCGGGTGACCGCCTTCATCCAGGAGATGCTCGACGGCACCGTGGCCGAGCCGGACATGGACTACGGCGGGGCCATCGCCTCCTTCTCCACCGGGCGCACCGCCATGACCTTCATGGGCAACTGGGAGCTCCAGTCCTTCCTCAAGGCGGGCATCCCCTTCGACGCCATGCCCATGCCCACCGTCTTCGGCACCCCCGCCACCTTCGGGGACTGCCACGTCTTCGTCCTGCCGCGCCAGTCCGAGGTGGACGAGGCCCGGCGCGACGCCGCCTACCAGGTGGTGGCCGGGATGCTCAAGAACTCCCTGCAGTGGGCCGATGGCGGGCACACCCCCGCCAACCTGGCCATCACCGAGTCCTCCGCCTACCGTGCCCTGGAGCCCCAGTCCCACTACGCCGCCGTCATGGACGAGGCGGTCTTCGAGCCCGCGGCGTGGTTCACCGGCTCGGGCTCGGACTTCCAGTCCCGCGTCGCCGAGGTCATGCAGTCCTGCTGGCTGTCGGGATCCCTCACCCCCGAGCAGGCCGTCGACGGTCTCATCGACCGGCTCGACACCATGCTCGCCCAGACCCCGCCGTCCTGAGCAGAAAGGAACCACGACCATGGCACGCACCCTCGCTGCTCCACGGCACACCTCCTCGCGCTCCGTGCGCCGTCTGGGATCGGGCATGCCCTTCCTCATCCCCTTCATCGTCGTCGCCACCCTCTTCCTCGTCCTGCCCATCGTCTACGGCCTGTGGCTGTCGCTGACCGAGCAGTCCCTCATGGGCAACGGCGGCTGGGTCGGCCTGGACAACTACGTCGAGGCCCTCGGTGACGACACCATGTGGGCCACCCTGTGGCACACCGTCCTGTTCACCGTCATGTCCACGGTGCCGCTCGTGCTCCTGGCCCTGGTCATGGCCCTGCTCGTCTACATCGGCATCCCCGGCCAGTGGTTCTGGCGCCTGGCCTTCTTCGCCCCCTACCTGCTGCCGGTGGCCGTGGTCGTCCAGGTGTGGACCTGGCTGTTCAACTCCGACGTCGGCTTCGTCAACTACTGGCTGGGCCGGCTCGGCCTGGACAAGGTCGGCTGGCTCACCGACACCGGCGTGGCCATGTGGTCCATCGTCATTCTCACCGTGTGGTGGACGGTCGGCTTCAACTTCCTGCTCTACCTCTCCAGCCTCCAGGCGATCCCCGACCTGCTCTACGAGGCCGCCGAGGTCGACGGTGCGGGCTTCTGGCGCAAGCTGTTCTCGATCACCCTGCCCCAGCTGCGCGGCACGACGGTCCTCGTCGTCACCCTGCAGGTCATCGCCTCGCTCAAGGTCTTCGACCAGATGTTCATCGCCTTCAACGGCGGCTCGGGCCCCGAGGGCTCGACCCGCCCCATCCTCCAGTACATCTACGACACGGGCTTCACCAACTACCGGATGGGCTACGCCTCGGCGATGTCCTACATCTTCTTCGCCGTCATCATCGTCATCACCGTCGTCCTCCAGCTCATGACGCGCACGAGGAAGGAGACCACCCATGAGCGCTGAGCCCCTCGCCTCCATCCGTCGCAGCCGCGCCCGGTCCCGCGCCGAGCGGGCCGCCGAGGCCCGTCGGACCCGCGGGCTGCTCCTGGGCGGGTCACGGTTGGCGCGCGTCGCCGCCTTCATCATCCTGGCCCTGTTCGCCCTGTCCTGGCTGCTGCCCCTGGCCTGGGCGATCGACACCTCGCTCAAGACCGAGGTCCAGGCCCAGTCGCTGCCCCTGCAGTGGTTCCCCGACGGCGGCTTCACCCTGGAGAACTACCGCACGGTCTTCGCCCGCGGCGAGGTCTTCACCTGGATGTGGAACACCCTGCTCGTAGCCACCGCCGTCACCGTCCTGACGGTGGCCATCTGCGCCATGGCCGGCTACGCCTTCTCCCGGACGATCTTCGCCGGGCGCCGGGTGCTGTTCCTCGTCACCCTGGCCCTCATCATGGTCCCCGGCCAGATCCTCATCGTGCCCCTGTTCAAGGAGATGGTGGTCTTCAACGCCATCGACACCTTCGCCGGCATCATCCTGCCCCAGACCGTGGCCCCGATGATGGTCTACATCTTCAAGCAGTACTTCGACCAGATCCCCCAGGAGATCGAGGACGCCGCCCGTGTCGACGGGGCCTCCAACTGGAGGCTCTTCTGGAACGTCGTGCTGCCGGTATCCCGACCGATCGTCACGGCGGTGGCCATCTTCGTGTTCATCGGCGCCTGGAACAACTTCATGTGGCCCTTCATCGTCACCAACAACCCCGACCTCATGACCCTACCCGTGGGTCTGTCGACGGTGAAGAACGCCTACGGCATCATCTACGCCCAGACCATGGCATCGGCCATGATCGCCGCGCTGCCGCTGACGATCCTGTTCATGCTCTTCCAGCGCCAGATCATCAAGGCCGTGGCCACCACCGGACTGGGCGGCCAGTAGCCCCGTGCCGCCGGCGGTGGGCCCCCGCGCGAGCGCCTCGGGCCCACCGCCTCCGGCCCCGTGGTCGCGACCCCGCGGCGCGGTGCCGTACCGTTAACATCGAAACACCGAGAGACGGGCCAGGAGCCCGCACCCATGATGTGGATGGCGTGAAGGACCGACCGGATGATCAACGGAGAGCTCATCGACCTGCGGGCCGGGAACTACGAGGCGCGTGTGGCGACCTCGGGGGCCACCCTGGTCCACCTGCGGCACGAGGGACGCGACCTCGTCGTCCCCTTCGACGCGGCCCGCGAGCTGCCCCTGGGCTGGCAGGGCAAGACCCTCGTGCCCTGGCCCAACCGCATCGCCGGGGCCCGCTACACCCACCGGGGGGTCGACTACCTCGTGCCCTGCAATGAGCCCGAGACCGGCTCGGCGCTCCACGGCCTGGTGGGCTGGGCCGACTTCAGGCCCGCCCCGGTCGACCGAGACGGCCCTGGGGCGGAGCCTGGGGACGAGGCCGTCCTCGAGCTGACCCTGCCCGGCTCCTACGCCTACCCGTGGAGCCTGGCGGTGCGGGTGCGGTTCTGCCTGGACGCCGAGGAGGGCCTAAGCATCGAGGTGACCTCCACCAACCTGGGGGCGGCCCGGGCGGCCCGGGCCAACGCCGTCGGCGCCGCCCAGGTCGACGGCGCGGCCGCGCCCGCCCCCTACGGCGTGTCCATCCACCCCTACCTGACCAGGTCGGTGCCCCTGGACGAGTGCGTGCTCGAACTGCCCGCCTCGCGCGTCCTCGACACCGATGAGCGCATGGCCCCCGCGGGCCTGCGGCCGGTCGAGGGCACCGAGTGGGACTGGCGCTCCGGGCGGCGCGTGGGTGCCACGAGCACGGACAACGCCTACACCGGCCTGCCCGCCGGAGCCTGGCAGGCGCGCCTGACCGGCGGCCCCACGGGTCGCAGCGTGGTCATGACCTCGAGCGCCCCCTGGGTCCAGGCCTACAGCGGGGAGCACCTGGGGCGCGCCGGGGTCGCCATCGAGCCCATGACCTGCCCGCCCAACGCCTTCAACTCCGGGGAGGGCCTCGTCGAGCTGGAGCAGGGAGCCTCCCACACCCTGCGTTGCACGCTGCGCGAGGAGGGCTGAGGGGGCGGCATGGTGAGCCGGGAGCGGACACCCGCGCGGCGTCCGGGCATGATGGACGTGGCCCGGGCGGCCGGCGTGTCCCACCAGACGGTCTCCCGGGTGCTCAACGCCCCGGACTCCGTGCGGCCCCAGACCCGGGAGCGCGTGCGCGCCGCCATCGAAGACTTGGGTTACCGGCCCAACATGGCCGCACGGGCCCTCGTCACCGACTCGACCCGCACGATCGGGGTGGTGACGACGGGCTCCCATTTCCACGGCCCGGCCTCGACGACGGCGGCCATCGAGGATGCCGCCCGAGCCGAGGGGTACGCCTGCCTCGTCACGCCGGTGGTCGCCGAGGAGCGCGGGGCCGTCGAGGAGGCCCTCGACTTCCTCGTCGACCGCGGCGTCGAGGGGATCGTCGCCGTCGCCCCCCAGGCCTGGGTCGCCACCCCCGCCCAGCGGGCCGCGCGCCGGGTGCCGCTGGTCGTCGTCGCCGACGGCCTGGAGCCCGGCCCCCGCATCCATGTCGTCTCGGTGGACCAGGAGCTCGGCGCACGCATGGCGGTGGGGCACCTGCTGGCCACCGGCCGCCAGGAGATCGCGCATGTGGCGGGGCCGGAGGACTGGTACGACGCCGTGGCCCGCCGGACCGGCTGGGCCGGGGCCCTGGAGGACGCGGGCGCGCAGACCGGAGCCTGCCTCGTCGGACCGTGGGACCCCCGCCACGGCTACGAGGCGGTGGCGGTTCTGGCCGAGGGGCGCCTGCCCGGGGCCCTGTTCTGCGCCAACGATCTCATCGCCCTGGGAGCCCTGGCCGGCCTGCGGGAACGGGGCGTGGCGGTGCCCGGGGAGGTCGCGGTCGTCGGGTACGACGACATCGCCGGGGCCGAGTACTTCTGCCCGTCCCTGTCGACGGTGCGCCAGCCCTTCGACGAGTTGGGGTTCTTGTGCCTCGAGGTGCTCCTGCGTGCGATCGACGGCGAGAGCGGGGCCGCCCACTCCATCGCCCCGAGCCTGCGGGTGCGGGGCTCCAGCGCCCGGTGAGGCCGGACCCGCCGCCACCCGATCGGCGACCTGTCGGCGCCGGCTGTCGGATCGTCGCGCCGCGTTCATGCCTCGATGATTGATTCCCGGGGGTGGGCTGGGAGGCACGGGCTGGGCGCGTGGCTCCGGTGCCGACGTCACGAGTCCGGCCCCGGACTCACGCCTCCTGCCCTTGGAATCAATGAGCCTTTCTCACCAGGCGCTCCCGGCCGGGTTCGTACCTTGCGTCTCTCGAGGTGCCATATCTCCCGATCTCTCTGTGCACCGCGACGACGCGCGCCGGCTCCGGCCCGGCGTGCCGGCCCCTGGCAAGTGACATGCGAGTGGGGAAGATCTCACCGGCCCGAGTTCGGGGCACAGCAGCGTGCCGGCGCCGTTCGGCCAGGAGGGGGCGGGGGAGTCGGCGTCGCCCGCCGGCGGGACGGCCGCCTCCTCGCGCTCGCGGGCGCCGGAGTCGGCGAAAAGGCGCCCTGGTGCGGGCGATGCCGGGGGAGCGCGGGCGGCAAGGCCATCTAATGTCCTGACAAAAACCCCGCCGCCAACCCCTCTCCGAGTCGGCCGCCGCACCCGCCGGACAGCCCGCCCAGAGCCCGGCCCGACTGGGGGGAACCGAGCGAAACCTACCTGTAACGATCAAAGTCGCACATCCGGGGTGCTCGTTTGTGGTAGATTGCGTGTCCGATCGGAGGAGAGCCTTGACGGGCGCCCCACCCGGTTCCCATGCCGCCGCAGCGTCGCGACGGCCGCTTCCCACCGCTGACGCAATTTCTCAAGGAGGAGATTCTCATGTCGCGACTTCTCACCCGTCGTTCCGTCCTCGTCGGCAGCCTCGTGGCGGCAGGCGCGGCCACCCTGGCCGCGTGCGGCGGCTCGGACTCCGGCTCCGGCTCGGGCTCGGGCGACTCCAACACCCTGACGGTGTGGTGCTGGGACCCCGCCTTCAACATCTACGCGATGCAGGAGGCCGAGAAGATTTACCAGAAGGACCACCCCGACTTCAAGCTCGACATCGTCGAGATCGTCTGGGACGACATCCAGCAGAAGGTGACCACCCTGGCCCAGTCGGGCGACCTCGACCAGCTGCCCGACATCTTCCTGTGCCAGAACATGGCGGCCCAGAAGAACATCATCAACTACCCCGACGTCTTCGCCGACCTGACCGACTCGGGCATCGACTTCAGCGAGTTCCCGGACTCGGTGGTCGAGTACTCGACGGCCGACGGAGCGAACTGGGCGGTCCCCTTCGACTCCGGGACCGCGGTCACGGCCCTGCGCACCGACATCCTCGAGCAGGCCGGTTACACGGTCGCTGACTTCACCGACATCACGTGGACCCGGTTCATCGAGCTGGGCAAGGACATCCTGGCCAAGACCGGGCGCCCGATGCTCTCGGGACAGGCCGGGGCCTCCGACCTCATCATGATGATGATCCAGTCCGCCGGCGCCAGCCTCTTCGACGCCAAGGGCAATGTGACGATCGCCGACAACCCCGCCCTGACTCGCGCCGCGGAGATCTACAAGGAGATGGTCACCTCTAAGATCCTTATCGAGGTCAACTCCTGGGACGAGTACGTGGGCACCCTGGTCAACGACCAGGTCAACGCCACCGTCAACGGCATCTGGATCTCCGGGTCGATCCAGACCGCCACCGAGCAGTCGGGCAAGTGGGCCATCACCAACGTGCCCTCCCTCGACGGCATCGAGGGCGCCACGAACTACACCGCCAACGGCGGCTCCTCCTGGGTGGTCACCGCCGAGGCCAATTACGACCTGGCCACCGACTTCCTCAAGTCCACCTACGCGGGCTCCACGGAGTTCTACGACACGATCCTGCCCTCCTCGGGGGCCATCGCCAACTGGACCCCGGCCGGAGAGTCCAAGGTCTACCAGGAGCCGGTCGAGTTCTACGGCGGCCAGGCGGTCTACGCCGACGTCGTGGGCTACTCCGAGGAGGTGCCCTCGGTCAACACCGGCGTCTACTACTACGAGGGCCGTGACGCCGTGGCTGCCGCGCTCACCCAGATCATCGACGGTGCCGACCCGGCCACCGCCCTCGCTGACGCCCAGAAGACCACCGAGTTCGCGGCCAGCTGACCGCCGCACCGTCCGGCCCCTGACAAGGCCCTGGGGTCCCGGCGTGCCGCCCACAGGCGCGCCGGGACCCCGTGCCCGATCCGTCGACGACGGCGTCCGGGGCGCGGTGCACGACCCGACGACAGAAAGACACGTCCATGACGACTGCCAGCGTGACCGCGGGGGCGACTCGGACGGCGAAGGCCGGCAAACGCCCCAAGCAACCGATGACCCGCTCGGAGCGGCGGCGCAACCTGACCGGCTGGACCTTCCTCCTGCCGGCCGCCGGACTCATCCTGGTGATGAGCTTCATCCCGATGTTCCAGGCCTTCCTCCTGTCCCTCAAAACCGGACGGGGGACGCGACTGAGGCTTGCCGACCCGCTGTGGATGAACTACCAGCGCCTCATCGATGACGAGATCTTCATCCTCACGATGAAGAACACGTTCATCTACCTCATCGTCCAGGTGCCGATCATGCTCGTCCTGGCGCTCATCCTGTCCGTCCTGCTCAACGATCCCAAGCTCCGGTTCAAGGGGTTCTGGCGCACCTCGATCTTCCTGCCCTGCGCGGTGTCCCTGGTCTCCTACTCCCTGGTCTTCCGCACGCTGTTCGCCAACGACGGCTTCGTCAACGACGCGCTCATGTGGCTCCACCTCATCGATACGCCGATCAACTGGCTGAGCGAGACGGGGACCGCCCGCTTCGTCATCATCCTGGGCCTGCTGTGGCGCTGGACCGGGTACAACATGGTGTTCTACCTGGCCGGACTGCAGAACCTCGACCACGCGACCATCGAGGCGGCCCGTATCGACGGGGCCAGTTCCTGGCAGACCTTCTGGTACGTCATCGTCCCCCAGCTCAAGCCGATGATCCTGCTCACCGCGATCATGTCGACCAACGGCACCCTTCAGCTCTTCGACGAGTCCTGGAACCTGACGCGGGGCGGACCGTCCTACACCTCGATGACGATGTCCCACTACCTCTACGAGCTCTCCTTCCTCAAGAGCCCGAACTTCGGCTACGCCTCGGCCATCTCCTACGTGATCCTCATGCTGGTCGCGGTCCTGGCACTCATTCAGATGAAGGTTGGTGACAAGCGCGATGCGTAAGCGCACACTGCGCCGGCTGCCCGGCTACATCTTCCTGTCGATCTCCTCGGCCCTGTCGCTCTTCCCCCTGTACTTCATGGTGGTCTCGGCGACGAACACCTCGAAGGACGTCCTGGCCTCACGCCTCCTGCCCGGGGGGAACCTCCTGCAGAACCTGCGCGACCTCGAGGCCGCCTCCGACGTCGTGCCGGCCATGGGCTACTCGGCGGCGATCGCCCTGCTGACCACGGTGCTGGCCCTGCTCGTGTGCTCGATCGCCGGCTACGGCTTCGAGATCTACCACTCCAAGGGCAAGGACCTCGTCATGGCGGTCCTCCTGCTGGCCATGATGATCCCCTTCGCGGCCACGATGATCCCGCTGTTCCGCATGTTCGGCACGCTCGGCCTGGTCAACTCGATCTGGGCGGTCATCCTGCCCACGGTCTCGACCCCCTTCCTCATCCTGCTGTTCCGTCAGGCCTCGCGCTCCTTCCCCCACGAGATCCTCGAGGCCGCCCGCCTTGACGGGCTCAGTGAGGTCGCCATCTTCTTCCGCATCTACATGCCGACGATGAAGTCGACCTACTCGGCGGCCGCGGTCGTCACCTTCATGGCCGCCTGGAACAACTTCATGTGGCCCAAGATCGTCCTGGTCGACCTCAAGTTCCAGACGATGCCGATGCTCATCTCGAACCTCGCCGGTGGTTATGTGACGAACTACGGTGTTCTCATGCTGGCGGTGCTCCTGGCCTCGCTGCCGGCGATGGCCGTCTTCCTCGCGCTCCAGCGCTCCTTCGCCAACGGAATCATGGGGGCCATCAAATGACGATCGACCTGTCCCGCCTGGCGGACCCGACCTTCTTCGCCGACAACCGCCTGCCGGCCCACTCCGACCACCTGTGGTACGCCGACGAGGCGGAGGCAGAGGCGGGGGAGTCCTCCTTCCAGGTCAGCCTGGACGGGGTGTGGAAGTTCTTCTACGCCAAGAACCCGGCCCAGGCGCCGCAGGGCTTCTGGGAGCCCGGCCACGACGTCTCCCAGTGGGACGACATCCGCGTGCCCGCCCACATCCAGCTCCAGGGCTACGACCTGCCCCAATACGCCAACGTCCAGTACCCCTGGGACGGCCGGGAGCAGGTCGAGCCCGGTCAGGTGCCCACCGCCTACAACCCGGTGGCCTCCTACGTGCGCGACATCGACCTGGAGCAGGATCCCGCCGACGGCGAGCGTGTCCTGCTGCGGCTCGAGGGTGCCGAGTCCGCCGTCGTCGTGTGGGTCAACGGGGCCTACGTCGGCTACTGCCTGGACTCCTTCACCCCCAGCGAGTTCGACCTGACCGAGCACCTGCGCGCGGGCCCCAACCGCCTGGCGCTCCAGGTCTACAAGTGGTCCTCGGGCTCGTGGCTGGAGGACCAGGACTTCTACCGCTTCTCCGGCCTGTTCCGCTCGGTCTACCTGCGCCGGGTGCCGGCGGTTCACCTCGAGGACCTGCGCGTGGGCGTCGAGGTGGCCCCCGACCTGGACCGCGCGACGGTGAGGGTGCGCACCCGGCTGACCGGTCAGGGCACCGTGCGCGCCCGCCTGGAGGGCGTGGGGGACCTTGTCGAGGACGGCGAGGGCGTCCTGAGCATCACGGTCGCCCACCCCCACCTGTGGAGCGCGGAGGACCCCCACCTGTACAACCTGAGCCTGGAGGTCCTCGACGCCGCAGGCGAGCGCACCGAGCTGGTCCCCCAGCGCGTGGGCCTGCGCCGTTTCGGTATTGAGGACGGCGTGCTGCGGATCAACGGCGAGCGCCTCGTGTTCAAGGGGGTCAACCGCCACGAGTTCGGGCCCGACGGCCGGGTGATGACCCGCGAGCGCACCGAGGCCGACCTCGTGGCCCTCAAGCGCGCCAACATCAACGCCGTGCGCACGAGCCACTACCCGAACAACTCCTTCTTCTACGAGTTGTGTGACGCCTACGGCTTGTACGTCATCGACGAGGCGAACCTGGAGACCCACGGGGTGTGGGACCACATCGTGCGCACCGACCGCGACCTGAGCCGGGCACTGCCCGGCGACCGGCCCCAGTGGCGCGAGGCGGTGCTCGACCGGGCCCGCTCCTTGTATGAGCGGGACAAGAACCACCCCTGCGTCGTCATGTGGTCCTGCGGCAACGAGTCCTTCGGCGGCGCCAACATCGCGGCGATGGCCGAGCTGTTCCGCTCCCTGGACTCCCGTCCGGTCCACTACGAGGGCATCAGCGAGGACCCCCGCCACCCGGAGAGCTCGGACGTGGTCAGCCGCATGTACACCCCGGCGGCGGCGGTCGAGGATCGCCTGCGCACCGACCGCACGATGCCCTTCATCCTGTGCGAGTTCGCCCACGCCATGGGCAACTCCTTCGGGGCGGTGGACCGCTACATGGACCTGGCCGAGCGCGAGCCGCTGTTCCAGGGCGGCTTCATCTGGGACTTCGCCGACCAGGCGATCGCGCTGCGGGCCCCTGACGGCACCCCGTACTGGGGCTACGGCGGTGACTGCGGCGAGTCGCCCCACGACGGCGACTTCTGCGGCAACGGCATCTTCTACGCCGACCACACCCCCTCGCCCAAGATCCAGGAGGTCCGCCACCTCTTCCGTCCCCTGCTCACCCGGGTGGGGGCCAAGGAGCTGGAGGTGACCAACCGCTTCCTGTTCACCTCCTCGGCCGAGCTCGACTGCGTCCTCACCCTGGCCCGGGAGGGCCGGGTGCTGGCCACCGCCCGCCTCGAGACCGACGTCGCCCCCGGGGCCACGGCCACCTACCCGGTGCCGCTGTCCGTGCCGACCACGCCGGGGGAGTACACCCTGACCGTGTCCTTCCGCCTGCGCCGGGACGAGTCCTGGGCGCCGGCCGGCCACGAGGTCGCCGGTGACCAGGGGGTGGTCCTCGTTCAGGCCCCGCCGGTCACGGCCCCGGCCTTCGCGGCCCCGACCGGTGAGCCGCGGCCCGAGCTCGTCATGGGTCTGCACAATGTGGGGGTGCGCGGCCGGCACTTCGAGGTGCTCTTCTCCCGCGTCACCGGAGCCCTGTCCTCCTACCGGTACGGCCGCACGGCCGACGGCGGGGGCGAGCTGCTCCGCGCGCCGGTCCGGCCGTGCTTCTGGCACGCGCCCACCGCCAACGAGCGCGGCTACGGCGGCCCATTCGAGGAGGGCGCCTGGTCCCTGGCCAGCCGCTACCAGCGTGCGGTCATCGGCCAGGAGTACCCGCGGGTGTCCCAGGACGCCGAGTCGGTCACGGTCGCCTTCGACTACGAGCTGGCCGGCGTGCCCGGGGCCCGGGCACGGATGTCCTACCGGGTGACGGCCGACGGCGCCATCGAGGTCACCCAGGTGCTCGACCGGCCCGAGGACGCCCCGGACCTGCCGGAGTTCGGCTCGATCCTCGAGGTCCCCGCCGAGCTCGACCGGCTGACCTGGTACGGCGAGGGGCCCGAGGAGTGCTACGTCGACCGTCGCGCCGGGGCCAGGCTGGACGTGTACGACGGGCGGGTGGCCGACCAGCTCCCGGGTTACCTCACCCCCCAGGAATCGGGCTCGCGCACGGGGGTGCGGTGGGCGCAGGTCACCGACGCCCGCGGCCGGGGGCTGCGCCTGGAGTGCGAGGCGGGCCGGCCCATGGAGCTGTCGGCCCTGCCCTGGTCGCCCTTCGAGGTCGAGGAGGCGCGTCACGCCTTCGAGCTGCCGCCCTCGGGGCGGACCGTGCTGCGTCCGGCACTCATGCGCCGGGGCGTGGGCGGGGATGACTCGTGGGGGGCACGTACCCACCCCGAGCACCGGCTGCCCTCCGGCAGGCTGGAGTTCCGTTACACCATGCGCGGCCTCATCTGAGTCCTCGCCTCCGGGGTCCGGGCCCTGCGGTGCGTGTGCCGCGGGGCCCGGACCCGTGACGTCGGCCCGGCGTCAACCGCGCAGGGCGAAGCGCTCGAGGAGGGCGGCGTCCCCGCCGACGACGAGCACGTCGCTGGCCGACACGAGCGTCTCGGAGGTGGCGTACTCGAAGGGCTCCCCGGGACTCATGAGGCCGAAGATGGTCACGCCGTAGCGCGAGCGGACCTTGGACTCCCCGATGGTGAACCCGTGCAGCTCGGCGGGGGAGCGCATCTTGACGATCGTGAACCCGCCCTTCTCCATCTCGATGTAGTCGAGCATCCGCCCCGACACGAGGTGGGCGGCCCGCTGGCCGGCGTCGAACTCGGGGTAGACGACGTGGTGGGCGCCGATGCGCTGGAGGATCCTGCCGTGGGCGCGAGAGACGGCCTTGGCCCAGATCTGCGGCGTCTCGAGGTCGACGAGGTTGCCGGTGATGAGCACGCTGGCCTCGAGGGAGGTGGCCACCCCCACGACGGCGGTGCCGAACTCGGTGGCCCCTAGCTGCTCGAGGGCCTCGGGGTCGGTGGCGTCGGCCTCGACCAGCGGGATCCGGCCGGTCCACTGGCGCACGAGGGCCGGGCTGGACTCAACGGCCAGGACCTCCCGGCCCAGACGGTCCAGGGTGGCGGCGACGGCCGAGCCGAAGCGGCCCAGCCCGATGACGAGCGTCGAGTCGGTGCGGTCGGCGGGCGATGGCATGGGGTCTCCTCGGGCTCTCCGGGCACTGGCACTCATGCGCATGGACGCGCCGGCCGGCAGTGCTCTCGAGGTCGAGGGTAGTCGTGCGCGCGCCTAGCACGCAGCGTCGCGCCCGGCGGGCCCGTCGGAATGATGGCCCGGCCCGGAGGGTCCGGGTCAGCCGATGAGCGGACGCTCGGCGGGCATGCGGATGACCCGGCGCCGCTCCCGCATCGCCAGGGCGGTGGCTGCCGTCATGGTGCCCACGCGCCCGACGAACATGAGCACGACGATGAGGTACTTGGCGCTGTCGGGCAGCAGTGGGGTGATGCCGGTCGACAGGCCCACGGTGGCGAAGGCGCTGACCACCTCGAACAGCACCCGGTCCAGGCTCAGGTGTGTGATCTGGAGGAGCAGGAGGGTCGAGACCCCGACGATGGTGGCGCCGATGAAGGCCACCGCCACGCTCAGGCGCACCGTCGACAGGGTGATGCGCCGCCCGAAGGCCTCAATGTCCTGGTCGCCCCGGGCCTCGGCCGCGATCGCCAGGACGAGGACGGCGAAGGTGCTCACCTTGATGCCTCCCGCGGTCGAGGCCGAGCCTCCGCCGATGAACATGAGCGCGTCCTGGAGGAACCAGGTCGCCTCGTGCATGTGCTCGGGGGTGATCGTCGACAGGCCCGAGGAGCGGGCGTTGACGCCGTTGATGAGGGCCGTCAGCAGCTTGCCCCCCAGCGGCAGCGGGCCGTAGGTGCTCGGGTTGGTCCACTCGAAGGCGGCGATGGCCAGGGAGGAGGCGACGGTCATCGCCGTGTAGGTCGTCAGCGTCAGCTTGGTGTGCAGGGACCACAGGCGCGCCTTGCGCCCGTGCCGCATGACGTCGTGGATGACGGGGAACCCGACGGCTCCCACGAAGGTGCCCAGCACGATCGGCAGGCCGATCCACCAGTCCGAGGCGTAGGGCGCCAGGCCCTCGGGCATGATGACGAAACCGGCGTTGTTAAAGATCGACAGCGCCATGAAGAAGGCGTACCAGCTCGCTTCGCCCACCTCTAGGCCCAGGGCCAGGAAACGGGGCAGCAAAGCCGCCATGAGGATCGCCTCGGCACCCACTGCCGTGATGACGACCGCCCGCAGCAGGGAGGCGACGTCGCCCAGGCGGGACTGGTTCTCCGTGGCGGCCAGCATCCGCTGGGTCAGCCCCAGGTGCCGGGAGACGGCGAAGGACAGCAGCGAGGCCAGCGTCATGATGCCCAGGCCGCCGACCGCGGCGCCCAGGATGATGACCAGCTGGCCGAAGGGCGACCAGTACGTGGCCGTGTCGACGGTGGTCAGGCCGGTGACGCACACCGCCGACGTGGCGGTGAACACCGCGTCGACAAGCGCCGGGCCCCGCCCGTGGGCCGTGGACACCGGCAGGGACAGGAGCCCCGAGACGACGACGATGATGCCGGCGAAGACGACGACCGCCAGGCGCGCCGGGGTGAACCTCGCCGCGCGCTTGAGCCGGTAGGCCACCGTCCAGCGGGCCAGGAGCTCGCGCCAGCCGGCGGCGGGGTCGCTCGGGCGCGCGAGGGGGCGGGCCTGCGGGGACGGTCGCTTGGTGGACACGCCGCCATTGTGCTCCCACGGACGCGGGTCGCGCCGAGCCCCGTGCCGGCCATCCCTGGCATGTGACATGCGACGCGTGTGACGGGAGAGGGTGAAAAAACCTGTGCGCCTGCTGGGGCGGGGGTTATATTGGCTTCGCCCGCACGTCGCGGGAGCCCGTGCGGAGCGCAACCGCGCCCCGCGCCGGCCATATGTAACCGCCTCCACCCTGACGACAGGACCTCAGCACCCATGGCATCGGGCCCCACCTCCTCAGGCGCCTCCGGCGCACCGTCCTTCCTCACGGTCGCCGAGGTGGCCGCCATGCTGCGCGTCTCGAAGATGACCGTCTACCGCATGGTCCACTCCGGCGACCTGCCCGCCATGCAGGTGGGCCGCTCCTTCCGCGTCCCTGAGCGCGCCGTCGAGCAGTACCTCGCCGCGGGCCTGGGTGACTGGGGACACGAGTCCTCGGAGTCGACTGGCTCCTGAAGGCGGCTACAATCACCCGGTCACCTGTGTGGTCGGCGTGATGCGTCACTGCCCGACCACCACGCTCGTCCGGCCGCGTGCCGGGGCCGCCGGCCGGACCGGGGGCGCCAACGAGCACCCGGTACGCACGACCACGGAGGAGCCCCGATGGGATCTGTCATCAAGAAGCGCCGCAAGCGCATGGCCAAGAAGAAGCACCGCAAGCTGCTGCGCAAGACCCGCCACCAGAGGCGCAACAAGAAGTGAGGATCGCCCCGGCGTGATCGCCCGACCCCGCACCCGGTGTGCGGGGTCCTCTTCTCGCCAGGTCCCGCCCGGGGAAGAGCCCCCGACCCAGGAGTTCCTGCCATGACCGACACCAGCGGCCCGTCCCCGCACCTCGACGCCACCGTCTGTCCCGGCACGCCCGGACCGGCCGACCCCTGGCCGGCGCCGGTCGAGGCGCTGGCGCACCGGCCCGGCTCGCGACTGCCGGCCCATGCGGCGCCCACGACCCTGGCCGAGCTGACGACGCTGCGGGTGGGGGGACCGGTGGGGGAGTACGTCGAGGCCAGGAGCGAGGCCGAGCTGATCGACGCCGTCCGCCAGGCCGACGACTCCGGCACGCCCCTGCTCGTCGTGGGCGGCGGCTCCAACATCGTGGCCGCCGACACCGGCTTCCCCGGCAGGGTCCTGCGCGACGCCCGCCAGGAGGTCGTGCTCGTGGCCGACAACAGCTGCGGAGGCGTGGAGTTCACCGTCACGGCGGGCACCACCTGGGACGACCTCGTGCGCGAGGCCATCGCCTCCCACTGGGGCGGCTTCGCCCCCCTGTCGGGCATCCCCGGCACGGTGGGGGCGGCGCCGGTGCAGAACATCGGCGCCTACGGCGCGGAGGTCTGCCAGCTGCTGGCTTCCGTGCGCGCCTGGGACCGCGCCGCCGGGCGCACCGTCCACCTCGCGCTGACCGAGCTGGGGCTGGCCTACCGGGACTCTGACCTCAAGCGCTCACTGAGCGACGCCCGGGTCGGTGCCGGACGGACCTGGGGGCCGACCGGCCGGTGGGTCGTCCTGTCGGTCACCTTCCTTGTGCGTCCCGCATCCCTGTCGGCCCCGATCGCCTACAGCCAGCTCGCCCGGACCCTGGGCGTCGAGACCGGCGCCAGGGTGGACGCCCGCGCCATGCGCGAGGCGGTCCTCGACCTGCGCCGCTCCAAGGGCATGGTCCTGGACTCAGCCGACCACGACACGTGGTCGGCCGGCTCCTTCTTCACCAACCCCATCCTGCCCGCACCCCTGGCCGCCGCGCTGCCCGCCGACGCCCCCCGCTACCCCGTCGAGCCCCGCGGCGCCACGGGGCAGGGCCAGGAGCCCGGCCCGCAGGTCAAGACCTCGGCCGCCTGGCTCATCGACCACGCCGGCTTCTCCAAGGGCTACTCCCTGGAGGGGGCCCGGGCGAGCCTGTCGACCAAGCACGTCCTGGCGCTGACCAACCGCGGCGGCGCCAGCGCAGGGGAGATCGAGGCGCTGCGCGACGCCGTCGTGGCCGGGGTGCGTGAGCGCTTCGGCATCACCCTCGTGCCCGAGCCCGTCCACGTGGGCTGGTGATCCGGAGCCGTCGACCAGGAGGACCACCGATGAGCCAGGACGCCCCCCGCGCACAGGGCCGGGGCTATCTGCCCGCACCGCGGCCCGCGGGCGGCGGTGCCCGCGAGCTTGTCCACGCCCCGCGGCTGGAGCGCACTGTCATCGCCCACCGCGGGCTGCCCTCCCGTGCGCCGGAGAACACGATGGCCTCCTTCCTGGCGGCCGCCCGGGCCGGCGCGACATGGATCGAGACCGACGTCGACCTCCTGGCCGACGGCACCGCGGTGCTCATCCACGACACGGCCCTGGACCGCACGACCGACCGCTCGGGCTCCATCTACACCCTGCAGGCGGCCGACCTGGCCTCCATCGACGCAGGGTCGTGGTTCGACCCGCGCTTCGCCGGCGAGCGGCTGCCCGTGCTCGACGCCTTCATCGACCTGTTGTCCGAGCACGGGCTCCACGCCAACATCGAGCTCAAGCCCAATGAGCAGGGCGCCGTGCGCAGCCTGCTCCTGGTCGACACCGTTGCCCGCGCCCTCGAGCGCCTCGACCCGGCCTGCCAGGTCCTCGTGTCCTCCTTCAGCCAGCCCCTGCTCATGGCCTTCCACCAGCGTCATCCGCGCTACGCCACCGCCGTGCTCTACGAGGCCGGGGCCATCCGGCCCGACTGGCTCTCGGTGGCCGAGCTGTGCGGGGCCGGCTGCATCCACCCCCAGGACGAGGGGCTGAGCGAGTCGATGGTCGCCCTGGCCCGCCGCGCCGGCTACGGCGTCAACGTGTGGACCGTCAACTCCGCGGCGCGCGCCGCCGAGCTCTTCGAGTGGGGCTGCACCGGGGTGTTCACCGACGTCGCCGACGAGTTCGGCGCGCTCGAGGGCTCCCAGCACCCATCACGGCAATGAGTCCGGCACTGAGTCCGGCACTGAGCCCGGCACCCGCCGCGGCTCCGGCAGCGCACCGAGTGGCCCGCCGGCTCCGGCGCGGCGCGCAGCATCGCGGCCCGGCTCAGGGGCAGGGCGCGGCCAGCCAGGCGTCGACCTGTCCCAGCCAACGTTCCTTGGACTCCGGCGCGGCCAGGGAGGCCCGGATCGAGCCGCGCGCCAGCTCGGCCAGGTCCTCGTCGTCCAGGCCCAGCGACCGGGCGATCGCGTACTGGTCGACCAGACGGGTGCGGAACAGGAGGGGATCGTCGGCCCCCAGCGCCACCTGGGCGCCGTGGTCGAGCAGGGTGCGCAGAGGAACCTCACTGGTCTCGCGGTAGACCCCCAGGCACACGTTCGACGCCGGGCACACCTCGAGGCTGATCCCCGCGGCCACCACCGCGTCCAGCAGCGAGGGGTCCTCGCTCACGCGCACCCCGTGGCCCAGCCGGGTCGGCCCGAGCGAGCCGAGCACATCACGCACGTGCCGGGGCCCGAGCAGCTCGCCGGCGTGGGGCAGCGATGCCAGGCCGGCCCGCCGGGCGATCCGGAAGGCCGGCCCCCACGACGCCGTCTCACCGGCACGCTCGTCGTTGCTCAGCCCGAAGCCGACGACCGTACCGGGTCCCTGGCCGGCGTAGCGCGCCGCCAGGCGCGCCAGGGTCCTGGCCTCCAGGGGGTGGCGTATCCGCGAGGCGGCGACGATGACCGACACCTCGGTGCCCGACAGGACCGTGGCCTGCGCCGCGGCGTCGAGGATGATCTCCAGGGCTGGGGTGATCCCCCCGACGAACGGGGCGTAGGAGGTCGGGTCGACCTGGATCTCCAGGCGGCGGGAGCCCTCGGCGGCGTCGTCGAGAGCCGCCTCCAGAACGATCCGGCGCATTGTCTCCTCATCGCGCACCAGGTGGCGGGCGGTGTCGTAGGCCCGCTGGAAACGGAACCATCCCCGGTGGTCGGCCGGGACGTGCAGCGGGTCGCCGTCGATGAAGGACGAGGGCAGGCGCGAGCGCTCGGACTGGGCGAGGTCGACCAGGGTCTCCAGACGCATCGACCCGGTGAAGTGCAGGTGCAGATGCGCCTTGGGCAGGGTCGACAGGTCGCGCATGGCCGGATTGTGTCACGTCGCCTCCCCGTGGGGCGGACGCCGAGCCTGGTGCTGGACCGGCCCGCGGTAGGGCACACTGGTCCCATGAGCAACCCGATGGCAGGACGCGAGTCCGAAGAGGTCTCGCTCCTGACCGGCCCACGCGCCGCCTCCGTGCTGGCGGCCGCGCTCGCGCCTGCGGGCCAGCAGCTCATGAGCTGGGAGGTCCACTCGGTCCACCACCGCCCCGGGGCGGGGGTCTCGGTGGGCTACACGGCGGTCGTCGCCTCCGCCGGAGGGCGGCACACCACCGAGTACCTGTGCGCGACCACGGCCCGCCTGTCCAACCCCCAGGCGGCCGGGCTGACCCGGGTCGCCCCGACCGGGGGTGTGGGCCCGGCGGTCCACGTCTGGCGCCATCCGGCCGACCCCGAGCTGCCCGCCCTCGCCGTGGCCTGCACGCCCTCGCTGCTGTCCCGGCGCCTGGGGGTGGCGGTCAAGGCGACAATGGTCGCCTACCGGCCCACCCGCCGCGCGGTCGTGCGCGTGACCTACCCCGACTCCTCGACCTCCTACGCCAAGGTGCTGCGGCCCAGCCAGTACGCCGCCTTCGCCGAGCGCCACCGCATGCTGCGCGCCGCCGGCGTCCCCGCGCCCGAGGTGCTGCGCGATGACCCCGACGGACTCGTCCTGCTGTCCACCGGCCACGGGGTGGCCCTGTCCTCCCTGCTGTCCCACGGCATGGAGGAGTCCCAGGCGGCACGCGTCTTCCGCTCGCTAACCGGCCTGCTCGACTCACTGCCCGCCTCTGCCCTCCAGCTGTCCGCCCACCCCGCCTGGTCGGAGCGCTCGCGGCACTACGCCCACGCCGCCTCGACCGTCCTGCCCGAGCACTCCGCCCGCGCCCGCGCCGTGTCCGAGGGCGTCGAGCAGTTGATGGCCGCCACCGACCCCGGCCCGGTCGTTCCCGTCCACGGCGACTTCTACGAGGCCAATGTCCTCATGGAGGGGGAGGGCGTGGCCAGCCTGCTCGACGTCGACTCCCTGGGCCCGGGCCACCGGGTCGACGACCTGGCCTGCCTCCTGGGGCACGTCAGCGTCCTGGACCACCTGGCCCCGGCCTCCTACCCGCACCTGCGTCCGATCCTGGAGACCTGGACCCGCATGGCCTCTCAGCAGGTCGACCCGGTGGCCCTGCGGGCGCGGTGCGCCGGCGTCGTCCTGTCCCTCGTGGCGGGGGCGCGGCGCGAGGACGGCGGCCCCTGGCGGCCCGACGCCGAGGGGCGCCTGGCCCGGGCGGAGACCTGGCTGGCCCAGGCCCGGGAGATCCAGGCCCGGCGGGGCGCGCACTGACCGGACCCGGCGTGTCCGATCACGTGTGCCCCTCGCTTGTCGCGGGGCACTTCCCCGCCGCCACGACGACTGCCTGTGACGCGCCTGACATGAGCGTGACACACCGCTCTCTGTAGTGTTCGCCAGCATCGAATTCCCTGCGGACCGAAAGGACGGTCATGACCCTCCCTCCCACGAGCCTGCTCGCCGTCACCGCCCAACCCACCGGCCTGAGCGAGGTGCTCAACTCGATCAACGACTTCCTGTGGGGCCGCTGGCTGCTCATCGTGCTGCTCCTGGGCACCGGCATTGTCCTGACCATCAGGCTGCGCGGTATCCAGCTGTGCAAGCTCGGGCCGGCGCTGCGCTTCGCCCTGTTCCAGCGCGACGGCGGCGGCGAGGCCGATTCCGCGGCGGGGGACATCTCGCACTACCAGGCCCTGACCACTGCCCTGGCCGCCACCGTCGGGGTCGGCAACATTGTCGGTGTGGCCACCGCGATCCACCTCGGAGGCCCCGGCGCGTTGTTCTGGATGTGGGTCTCGGCCCTGTTCGGCATGGCGTCGAAGTACTCCGAGGCCTTCCTCGCGGTGCGCTTCCGCACTACCGACGCCCGGGGACAGCAGTCCGGCGGCCCGCAGTACTACCTGCGTCACGCGATCCCGGGGTGGCCCGGGAGGTTCCTGTCGTTCTTCTTCGCCTGCGCCGCGGTGCTGGCCTCCTTCGGCATCGGCTGCATGACCCAGTCCAATGCCGTGGCCGTCCAGCTCCAACGCTCCTTCCACCTCGAGACCTGGATCGTCGGGCTGGTCCTGGCGCTGGCGGTCGGCGCCGTCCTCCTGGGCGGGATCAAGGCCATCGGCCGGGTGACGGCCGGCTTCGTGCCGATGATGATCGTCTTCTACGTCACCGGCTGCCTCTACATCCTGATCGTCAACGCCCATGGCATCCTGCCCGCCCTCCAGGAGGTCATCACCGGAGCCTTCACCGGCAGTGGTGCGGTGGGCGGCTTCATCGGATCAACCTTCATGATGGCCCTGCAGTACGGCGCGGCCCGCGGGCTGTTCTCCAACGAGTCGGGCATGGGCTCGGCGGCCATCGCGGCGGCCGCGGCCAAGACCCACCACCCCGCCCGCCAGGGCCTGGTCTCGATGACCCAGACCTTCATCGACACGATCATCGTGGTCTCCTGCACCGGCCTGGTCATCCTGGCCACCGGCACCTGGAAGACCTCCTCCGACCCCGGCACGATGACCGGTGACGCCTTCACCCACGGCCTGCCCGGCAACTGGGGCCACTACATCGTGTCGATTGCCATCGTGTTCCTGGCCGCCTCGACGATCCTGGGATGGGCCTACTACGGGGAGCGCTGCGTCGAGCGGCTCGTCGGCGTGCGCGGCGTCGTGGTCTACCGGGTCATCTACACCGGGGTCGTCTTCGTCGGCACGGTCACCGAGCTGACCGACGTGTGGACCTTCTCCGACATTGCCAACGGCCTCATGATCATCCCCAACCTGCTGGGCCTGCTCATCCTGTCCGGGCTCATCGCCCGGGAGACCAAGGCCTACCTCGAGCAGGACCCCTACCTGCGCCGTCGAGGCGATGAGTTCTCCTCCGTGCCCGGGCAGGACGCCGTCGACACCGCCCCGGCGTCGTACTGAGTGCCCGCCGCGAGTGCCCGCCGCGA
>NZ_JAUNHI010000006.1:64592-69719 GCF_030524025.1 Actinomyces sp.
ACCGGCGGCAGCTGCGGGGGGGCCCGCACCGGGGTTGCCGCCGTCCGACAGACCCCGCCCCCCCGGTAACGCCGAGGCCGGGGGACCGCCGAGGCCCAGGGAACGCAAGGAGCCGGCCGCCCCGTGGCGGCCGGCTCCCGCATGTCTCCACCGGGGAGGCGGCCGTGCGATCCGCGGCCGCCCGGGCCGGGGCTACTCGACCTCGGACAGCAGCTCGCGCAGGCGCCCCACGCCCTCGGTGATGGCCTCGTCGCCGGTGGCGTAGGACAGGCGCACGAAGCCCGATGGCCCGAAGGCCTCGCCGGGGACCACCGCGACCTCGGCGTGCTCGAGGACGAGGCCGGCCAGGGTCGCGGAGGAGTCGATGAGCGTGCCCCGCAGGCTGCGGCCGATCAGCGCCTCGACGCTCGGGTAGGCGTAGAAGGCGCCCCGGGGGACCGGTACCTCGAGGCCCTCGATCTCCGACAGCAGGGAGACCATGAGCCGGCGGCGGCGGTCGAAGGCCTCGCGCATCTCGGCCACGGTCGACAGGTCGCCGGAGACGGCCGCCAGGGCGGCGTGCTGGGAGACGTTGGCGACGTTGGATGTCAGGTGTGACTGGAAGTTCGTGGCCGCCGCGATGACATCGGCCGGACCGATCATCCAGCCCACCCGCCAGCCGGTCATCGCATAGGTCTTGGCCACCCCGTTGAGCACAATGGTCTGCTCGGCCAGCTCGGGCACGAGGGACAGGATGTGGGCGGGCTCGGCGCCGTCGTAGAGCAGGTGCTCGTAGATCTCATCGGTGATGACCCACACGCCGTGCTCCAGGGCCCAGCGCCCGATGGCCCCGAGCTCCTCGGGGGTGTACACCGCACCGGTCGGATTAGACGGGGAACACACGAGGACAGCCTTGGTGCGGTCGGTGCGGGCGGCCTCGAGCTGGTCGACCGTCACCTTGTACTCCTGGTCTGCGCCTGCGAAGACCTCGACCGGGGTGCCGCCGGCCAGGGCGATGACCTCGGGGTAGGTCGTCCAGTACGGGGCCGGCAGAATCACCTCGTCGCCGGGGTCGACCACGGCGGCGAAGGCCTGGAAGACCGCCTGCTTGCCGCCGTTGGTCACCAGGACGGCGTCGGGGGAGACCTCGTGGCCGGAGTCGCGCAGGGTCGCGGCGGCGATCGCCTCCCGCAGGACGGGCAGCCCCTTGGCGGGGGAGTACTTGTGGTTGGCGGGGTCCTGGGCGGCCGCCACAGCGGCCTGGACGACGTAGTCCGGCGTCGGGAAGTCCGGCTCGCCGGCGCCGAACCCGATGACCGGGCGGCCCGCGGCCTTGAGGGCCTTGGCCTTGGCGTCGACGGCGAGGGTGGCTGACGGGGCGATGGCGGCTAGGCGGGAGGAGACTCGGCTCCGGGGTGCAGTGCTCACAGGGTCATGGTCCCACAGGTCCGGTGACCGGGCGCATAGGGGCATTGACGAGGCGGCTTCCTCGGTGTTGGCTCTGACGAGCCGGGCCGCATCGGGGAGGCGTTCTCCGGCCGGAGACGTGTGGGTGAGTTTCGTCCGGGACGGTGCGAGCGCGGTGGAGGTCAGTGTCGAGGTGGGCTCGGCGAAGGCCGTCTCGGACTGCACGATCACGGTGCTGGAGTCCTACCCGGGCAGGTCGGGGGATCGGCCGGGCGACGCGGGCGGCTCGGCGCTCAGCGCCGTGCAGTGCCCTGAGGCTCCTGTGGCCGGGGGTGGGCAGGAGGCGCCCTCGACCTCCAGCGGGGCGTCGGGCTCGCCGTCACCGAGGTCCACCGGCCGATCGTGGGACGTGTCGCAGCCCACGAGGGTGGAGGTCGCGATGCCCGGGACGGTGTGGCAGGATGGGGCACCGCTGAAGGGCAGTGGCGCAATTGGTAGCGCACCGGTCTCCAAAACCGGCGGTTGTGGGTTCGAGTCCCGCCTGCCCTGCTGAGAACGGCGGATCTGTCGGGAGATCCCGTCGGTTCCGTCCTCTCGCCCCCCCTGGGCACGACCGAACCACCGATCCCGAGGACCTCGAAAGCATGAGCGCAAGCGCCGTCGACAAGCAGGACAGGAAGAGAGCCTTGCCCGTCCGCGTCCTCCTGTTCTTCCGGCAGGTCGTCGAAGAGCTGCGCAAGGTGGTGTGGCCCACCCGCAAGGAGCTGTCGACCTACTTCGCCGTCGTGGTTGTCTTCATCCTGGCGATCATGGCCTTCACCGGGCTGCTGGACGCCGCCTTCGACTGGCTCATCATGTGGGCCTTCGCCTGAGCCCCGGGTTGACCCCCGGCGGCCGGGCCGCCGTCAACCGCCACCCCATCTACCAGCCGCTGCGTGTCAGGAAAGCAGGTGCAGACCGTGTCCGAGCAGACCGTCCCTGAGGAGCTGTCGCCCGTCGGCGACGACGTCGAGACCGACGGCCAGACCGAGGCGCTCGACCAGGCTTCCGCCGAGTCCCAGGAGGCCGGGCAGGAGCCCGCCGAGCGCGAGGCGGTGGACCCGCTCGAGGAGTTCCGCGCCGAGATGTCCTCGCTGCCTGGCCAGTGGTATGTCCTGCACACCTACTCGGGCTATGAGCGGCGCGTAGCGGCCGACATCATGGCCCGTGCTGAGAACTTCGAGCTCGAGGGCTACGTCTTCGACGCCGTCGTGCCCATGGAGACGGTCATCGAGATCAAGAACGCCTCCAAGAAGAAGGAGGTCTCCCGCGTGCGCCTGCCCGGCTACGTCTTCGTCCGCATGGACCTGGACGACCCGGAGACCACCGACCAGGTGTGGCGCACGATCAAGGACACCCCGGCCGTCACCGGTTTCGTCGGGGACCGCTACAACCCGGTGCCCCTGCCCTTCGAGGAGGCCGTCGCCCAGCTCGGCCCCACCGCCGAGGAGATCGCGGCCAAGCAGGCTGCGGCCAGCGCGGCCGAGGCCGACGGCTCGGGCACGCAGGTTGTTGCCGGCGGCCAGGTCTACGAGGTGAGCTTCACCGTCGGCGAGTCGGTCATCGTCACCGAGGGCCCCTTCGAGTCCCTGCCCGCGACGATCTCGGAGATCCACCCCGAGACCCAGAAGCTCCAGGTGCTCATCTCGCTGTTCGGCCGCGACACCCCCGCCGAGCTGTCCTTCAGCCAGGTCGCCAAGATCTGAGCCCCGCGCCCCGGTCCGGGTGCCGGACTCCCCGCCCCGGCGGCGGGGAGGTCTTCGGCCCCGCGCCCATGAGCTCTCATGGGTGCCGTCTCACAGCCGTGGGCCTGTGATTCCAGGCACCGCCGGCCCCGGCGGGGTGCGCCTCGGGCTAGGATGAGCGGTCGTGCGCGCTCGATTCGCGCGCCCCGCTGCACGGCAGGCGTGCAGCGCTTTTCCGGACAAGAAAGAGATCCATCGACATGGCTCCCAAGAAGAAGGTCGCCGGGCTGATCAAGCTCCAGATCCAGGCCGGCGCAGCCAACCCCGCCCCGCCGATCGGCCCCGCGCTCGGTCAGCACGGCGTCAACATCATGGAGTTCTGCAAGGCGTACAACGCCGCGACCGAGTCGCAGCGCGGCAACGTCATCCCCGTGGAGATCACCGTCTACGAGGACCGCTCCTTCACCTTCGTCACCAAGACGCCCCCGGCCGCCGAGATGATCAAGAAGGCCGCCGGCGTCTCCAAGGGCTCGGCCACCCCCCACTCCTCCAAGGTCGGGACCCTGACCATGGACCAGGTCAGGGAGATCGCCCAGACCAAGATGGCGGACCTCAACGCCAATGACGTCGACTCCGCCGCCAAGACTATCGTGGGCACCGCCCGCTCGATGGGCATCACCGTCGAGGCCTGAGGCCCCGGCTCCGACCACTGACACCCCCCCCGTGGAAGGGCCTTGCGCGGCCCGTTCACCACGACTGCCAAGGAGAAGCAGATGACCAAGCGCAGCAAGGCCTACCGTGCCGCCGCTGAGAAGATCCAGTCCGGGATCCTCTACACCCCGGCCGAGGCCGCCAAGCTGGCCAAGGCCACGTCCGTGACGAGTTTCGACTCCACTGTCGACGTCGTCCTGCGTCTGGGCGTGGACCCCCGCAAGGCCGACCAGATGGTGCGAGGTACCGTGTCCCTGCCGCACGGTACCGGTAAGACCGCCCGCGTCGTCGTCTTCGCTCAGGGTGAGAAGGCCGAGCAGGCCATCGCCGCGGGCGCCGACGAGGTCGGCGGCGACGAGCTCATCGCCAAGGTCGCCGGTGGCTACACCGACTTCGACGCCGCGGTGGCCACCCCCGACCTCATGGGCAAGGTCGGCCGCCTCGGCCGCGTCCTGGGCCCGCGCGGGCTCATGCCCAACCCCAAGACGGGCACCGTGACGATGGACGTGGCCAAGGCCGTCACCGACATCAAGGGCGGGCGCATCGAGTTCCGCGTCGACCGCGCCGCCAACCTCAACTTCGTCATCGGCAAGGTGTCCTTCACCGAGGACCAGCTTGTCGAGAACTTCCGTGCCGCCCTGGAGGAGGTCCTGCGCCTCAAGCCGGCCACCTCCAAGGGCCGGTACATCCTCAAGGCGACCATGGCCACCACCATGGGTCCGGGCATCCCCATGGACGTCGCGAAGGCCTGAGACGGCCCACCGCCCCTACGCCAGACGCCGGCCACCCCTGCCCGGGGTGGCCGGCGTTTTTCGGCGATCTCCCTGCGCACGTTTCCTCCACCACCACGACCAGCCCACACGCCCCGGCATCCGTCTGGCCGGTCGACCCACCCGCCGCGGCCACGACACGAGTGACACACCGCGCCACATGTGACAGCCACCACCTGTCGACATGGCCTCCGGGCCTCCGAGGACCGCCTGTCGACGGTGTCCAAGGCCTTGCGGGTGGTAGCGGTAGGCGGCGGCCCGCCAGACGGTGCCGGCGGCAGCGGCCGGCACGTCAAGAGTGGCGCGGCATGATTCCCGCGCGGACTTTTCCCAACGCCCAACCCATGGGGACCGACAGCCCCGCTTACAACACACCCACTTTCCCGCACCACCCCAACAATCCCGACCCCCACCCCGTAGTGAGAAAGGCTCGCTGATTCCGGGGTTCCGTCAGTGAGTCCGGGGCTCGGGGGGTGAGTCCGGGGCGTTGCGGTGTTCCCGGGGGGGGCGGCCCCGGCATACCCGCCGATCCACGC
>NZ_JAUNHI010000006.1:69729-104020 GCF_030524025.1 Actinomyces sp.
GCTGGCCCAGCGCCGCTAGGACCCCGCGCTTTGATTTTTTCGGGGGCTGGGTGGGTGTGTCGGGGGCCCGGTATTTGAGTCCGGGGCGTTGCGGTGATCCCGGGGGTGTCGGCCCCGGAATCACCGCAGATCCACGCTTTGACCGACTCAGCCCCGGACTCATGTCGCCGGCCCCGGACTCATGCGGCCGGGATCAGCGGGGGGCGTGCGACCTCGCCGACCAACCGCACCCGCGATGGGAACCACGCGAGGGACGTCACTCACGGGCGTTGGCCCGCCTGCCGCAGAACGATGCGGTTTCCTTCGGTGGCCTGAGGCCGCCTGCCTCGGTTGGTGTCCGACGCGGACACGTGAAGTCTCCGCGGGCGGCGACTGGGCGGGGCGAGCGGGTCGCCACCTTGTGGCGCCTCCTCCCAGTCCCGATCTCGAGGTGTCGTATGTCCCGATCTCGGCGGGGCAGGGCACGCGGGTGTGCCTCGTGTGGCCCGACACCGGGCAGGACGCCGTCGTCGTGGACCGCATGATCCCGGAGGACTCGATCTTCCGGTACCCGTCCTGGCGCCTGACCGACGTTCCGGTCGAGTCGGCCTGAGTGCTTCGCCGCCCCGGTGCGCAGGCCGGCGAAGAAGTCTGCGCGGCCGAGGGCTCACCGGTAGATTGGCGGCCATGATTCAGCGGAGCACGACACGATGACGACGACGCACCCTCCGGCCGATCCTCCTCGACGGATGGGCAGCTCCTACGTCCTGGATGAGCGGATCGGCGTGGGCGCCCAGGGCGAGGTCTGGCTCGCCCACGCCGTGGCGGCCCCGGAGAGGGCCCTGGCGGTCAAGGTCCTGCGCGCCGAGCTCATCGAGGACCCCGGCGTCGTCGAGCGCTTCATCCGCGAGCGCTCCACCCTCATGCGCGTGTCCTCCCCCCACGTCGTGGGCGTGACGGACATGGTCGTCGAGGGCTCCAGCTTCGCCATCGTCATGGAGCATGTCGGGGGCGGGGACCTGCGCCGTCTCCTGGAGGTCTCCGGGCCCCTGACACCGGCCGAGATCGCGCGGGTGGGTGCGGCTCTGGCCCAGGGGCTGGCGGCGGTCCACGCCGCCGGCATCGTGCACCGGGACGTCAAGCCGGCCAACGTGCTCATCGACCGGGGGACCGGCGGGCGGCATGCCGCGGGGCCCGACCAGGCGGCACAGGCTGTGCAGGCAATGGCCTCCTCGACGATGACCCTGACCGCCTGGTCGCCGCGGTTGGCCGACTTCGGGGTGGCGCGCATCTGCGACACCGTCTCCTCCTCGCGTGCCACCGGCGCCATCGGCACCCCGCTGTACATGGCCCCCGAGGTCCTCGACCCGGCTGCGCCCGGTCCGGCCGTCGACGTCTACTCCCTGGGGGTCGTCCTCTACGAGGCGGCCTGCGGGACGCCCCCCTTCCAGGGCGCGCCCGCCCAGGTCCTGGCCCAGCACGCGCGCCGCGACCCCGGTCGTCCCGAAGGGCTGCCCGACGCCCTGTGGGAGCTGATCGTCCGGATGCTGTCCAAGCAGCCCGCCGAGCGTCCCAGCGCCCAGGAGGTGGCGGCCCGGCTCCATGAGCTCTCGCCGTGGTTCGTCGGCCTGCCCGCCGCCCCCCGCCTGGCCGACCCGCCCGCCTCCCTCCCCTCGGCGGTCCCCTACGAGTGGACCGACACCGGCACGACGCCGCTGACCGCGGCCGAGGGCGCCGACCCCACCGAGAACTACGGCATCACCCCGATGCTCATGGTCCCCACGGGGACGCAAGGGTCCCCCGTGGGCCCGGCCTCCCCGGCCGCCCCCACCCCGGCCGTGCCGGGGGCCTCGCCGGCGGTCGGCCCGGTGGCGCCCGGACCTCGGGCCCGCAGGCGCCGCCGCGGCCTGCTCATCGGCGCCGCCGTGCTCGTCGTCGTCCTGGTGGTCAGCGCCGTCGGCGTGTTCCTGTGGCGCTCGCGCATCGGCCAGGATGCTCTGGCCGGCAGCGTCGCCGCCCTGCCCGCCGCGGCCACCGCCACCGAGGTCATGCGCCTGGCGGGGACCTACGACTACCGCGTGGCACCCGACGGGGCGATGCTGCTGGCCAACGGCGCCGACGGCTGGGGCCTGTACGACCTGGACTCGGGTGCCACCGAACCGGTGTGGCAGGGGGAGTGCATCTACGCCGAGTTCTGGACCAACGAGCAGGTGCTGTGTGAGCACCTCGACAGTGCCCTCCTCGTGAGCGGCGACGGCGCGACCACCTCGGACATCCCCGGCCCTGCTGAGCGGGAGCTCCTGGGCACCACCGGCACCGCCGCGATCCTTATCGACGGCTGCTACAACGGCTCGATCGTGGCGGTCGGGGCCGACGGCGCCGAGCTGTGGCGGGTCGACGGGGGCTACTCCGCGGCACGAGTGAGCGATGATCTCGTCGTCACCTACGAGTCGGGGTCCAAACGCGTCCAGGTACTGGATGCGGCCACCGGTGACATCGTGCTCAGCCAGGCGGCCTCCGAGCTGCCCGACTTCGACACCGCCGCGCCGGCCGGGGTGGGGGTGGGGCGCTACCTCGAGGGCTTCTACACCGAGGGGACCGACCTTAAGGTCTTCGACCCCTCGGGGACGCAGGTGGGAGCCGTCGAGGGCTTGGGGACTCAGGCCGAGGCCGGCTGGGTGCTGTCGACCGAGCGTTCGGCCGAGGACTTCTACAACGCCTTGTCGCAGTCCGGCGCCGACCCGGCGGCGGTCAACGTCATCGGTGCGCGCAAGCACGCGGTCGTCGAGATCGACACCTCCGCCTGCACCGCCTCCCTCCAAGGGGAGGATGTCTCCTTCGAGGTGCCCGCCCCCACATCGGAGGAGACCTGTGTCATCACCCCGGTCGGTCTGATCGGCGGGGACCGGGCCGTGCTGCTGGGGACCGGTGAGTACTCAGTGGACTCCCAGGCCACCGGAGACCGGGTGGTCGCCTACGACCTGGGGGATGGCTCGGTGCAGTGGCAGGTGCGCGGCACCTTCGTGTCGGCGCTGCCGGCCTCGGAGCAGGTGGCGGGCACGGCCAAGGGCAGCCCGCGCCTGCTCGTCCAGGAGGGCGGCAGCTCGGGTGACCTTGTCATCTACGCGATCGTCCCGCGCTGAGCGGGCAGGCCTGCCCATGGAGCCGCGGGCTGCTAACCGATACGGTCGTTCTGGACCGAGACGCCGATCGGCCCCGCCGGCCGCGGAGCGCCTCTTGAGGTGCTCCGCGAGCCACCGGCACCCGGACCGATCGGCTACCCTCTGACCCTCGCACCTAACCCCTGGGAGGCACCATGCGCCCGTCCTGCGCATCGCGGACCGGCTCCCCGTGCAGCGGGGTGTCCCGGCGTGTCGTTCTGGGCCTGCCGGTGCTCGGCGTGGCGGGGGCTCTGGCGGCCTGCTCGGATGAGGAGAAGCCAGTGGTGCGCACGACCGCCACGCCCACCGTCCGCGCCGGTCGACGTCGAGCAGGTGACCGTCTTCGTGTCGCGTTGCGGCTTCGTCACCGTTGCCGTGCTCGACGCCGATGCCGACGGCGCCCCCGCCATGGACGTCGATGCCGTCCTGACCCAGGCCATGCCCCTGGACGACCCCACTGCACCCGCAGGCCTGGA
This sequence comes from Actinomyces sp., assembly GCF_030524025.1. GTDB lineage: Bacteria > Actinomycetota > Actinomycetes > Actinomycetales > Actinomycetaceae > Actinomyces. The sequence goes on from NZ_JAUNHI010000006.1 coordinate 73,346, forward strand.
GCGCTACGCCGAGGCCATCGACGGATCGAGCGCCGGGCTGACCACCGAGGAGGAGACCACGGTCGATAGGGGCGAGTGCGCCTCTCGGGCAGGGGCGGCCTGAGGGGCGATGGCCCCTGTCGAAGGACGCCGGTAGCAGATATTTTGAGAACAAGTAAGTATTTTGCGGAGGAGGAAACCATGATACAGCGACGTATCGACAGTCGTGAGCAGGGTGCAGCGACTGTGGAGTACGTCGGAATCGCATTCGTCGTTCTTGCGCTCATTCTGGTCATCGGAGCGATGACCATGTCCGGCTCCGGAATCGCCTCAGCGATCGCCTGCAAAGTTGGGGAGGTGCTTGGGGCGGCAAGTTGCACGGCCGAGGAGGAGCATTCGGTCGTGCCACAGCCCGGAGATGTCGTCGTCAGCAGGGACGATGAGCGTCACTCGGCGAAAGGGACCGGTGCGGGGAACATTGGTGTTGTCGAGGCAGGTCTTTCCGTCACTGATGGTGGGACGCAGTCCTACCAAAGGAACGCTGATGGTTCCGGCTCGATCACCATCGGAGAGTCCTGGGCGGGGAGCGCGCACGGAAGCGTTGGAAAAGATATTGATAGTGGGTCCGCCGAGGTTGCTCTGCAGGCTAAGCTCGAGGGTGAGGTCCAGTACAATACTGACCAGGTCTACAACTGCCGCTACGGGGCGGCTGAAGGGGAGCGGGACTGCGAAGAGTTTCGGCAGCAATGGTCTAGGCAGCTGGCGGCAAAGGCGGACCAGGGTGTCGCGGACATGCTCAACGAGGACGACACGATCGACGAAAACCCCGACGAAATTCGCGAATCTTGGCAGGGTAGGATAGCGATTACGGGAGAGGCGGGCGTCGAGGTCGAGGAGACCAAGGCGGGGGAGGTGAACCTCTCGGCCTCTGGGAAGATCGAGGGAGGCACTCGTTGGGATAGTACCTACGGAGTTGACGAGAATGGTGAAAAAGGACAGAAAAAGGGGTACTCGCAGACATACTTCTACTCCCTCGGAGGGGGTGCCAATGCCAGCGTCAAGCTCATGGAGGAGGAGTTCAACAGCTCCGGTATCGAGATAGCGGGATCCGCTGGCGTAAAAGTGAGCGGTGATGTCGGCGTCGAAACTAAGTACGAGTGGGATGAAAATGGAAATCTCTCCAAAGTGACGTTCACGACAACGAGCAACGTGCAAGGTGGGGCTCAGGCTGACGTCGGTGCCGAGGGAGAAGACAAGACGGGTGCAGACACCTCGCCGGCCGGTGGTCATCTCGATGTGCAGGGCGGACAGGCCGTGGAGACAACGGTGGCCATCGACATGGCATCTCTTACTGACGCCGAGAGGGCGACGGTTGAGCAGTATGTGGGATCGTTCCAGGGCTACAGTCCGATACTTCCCGCCGCGGCGTACAATCCGTCCAGCCCCGCGGCCCCGGATGATGCGCTGGGGACGGTCATCCACGAGAATGCGACTGTGACCAGGTCCGTTTACTCGACGCGCACCGCGTCGGAGGAGAACACCCTCGATGCGTGGTTCCTATCGTACACGACCTCTTCCGAGTACCAGAACAGGACCCTTGTCTCACAGCAGTACCTGGCCGAGCCCGGGGCGGACGGCCGCCGACAGTACGTAGACACCCCTGGAGTGAATGTACCATGATGTCGACCAGTTGTGCACACCCCGGGAGTAAGACATGCACACGATGAGTAGGCGTTCGATCGTTGGTTTGACTGCGGCGCTGGGGCTCAGTGGGCTCGCGGCATGCGCAGGGAACGACGATGGTGGGGATAGCGCCGGAACACCGACATCGGTGGCAAGCACGCCCGCCGGAACGGTTGAAAGCGGCCCTCCGCTGATTGTCGAGGTGACGCAGCAGTCCACCGACGGTACGAGCATTGAGGTGGTGACGGGGGTGAGCGTCACCCTTCCGTCGACACTCGGATCATTCTCTGACAGTAGTTCGGCGAAGCGTCGGGCCCGCTACTATGCCGCCACCGATGATTTCGGTCTGATCGCCGTCGATACGGCGTCATTCAAGGTCGACGCGCCAGGCATGGCCGCCCGTGGTGAGTGGGAGGCGTCTCGTGAACAGGTCACCGAGCTCTCGGCGCTTATGGAAACGACATGGCCGGGCGCCGAATACGCATGGACATGGACCTGGACGCAGTCCGCTGATGCGTCGGTCTTCGATCCCGAAGGCGGCGCTGCCGGAGTGGTGGCGGTCGACGGCGCTGCTCTTCTCATGAGAACGACTGCCGGACAGGACCTCTACCTAGCCGCCTTTGCGCCACAGGGCGAGCTCGAGGGGAGCGCACCTCTCGCAGCGCTCGAGTCGCTTAGTATCAGGTGAGCCGAACCACAACGACTGTGGGCAGGTGGTGCCTTCGTCTGGGTCGGCCGAGCCGCGGCCGGGGGCAGGGGGTAGGTCTCGTCGCCACGGCAGACCTGCGCCGGTGGCGTGTGGAGTCGCCTGAAAACGTGCCTGACCCGCACGGAGGTCGCGTTCCATTCATACGGGCATCAGGGGCGATCGCCGCGGGGCATGACTCGCCGTAGTAACGGTGTTACCTTCGTCTCAAGGCGGTTGCACCGATGGTCGGTAGCCAATCGGCTACCTATGATGGGGGACGTTCCAGTCGACCAAGATCGTTGCGTCTGTTAGTCACAACAATCTTGCTCGTCCCCTTGCGATGGGAAGGCTGCTGCCCAGATGCTCCTCCTTCGAGGCCGAGATATTCTCGGTCCTGGCCTGCCTCCGGAACTCGATATCGACGAGGCTGCTCGCCGGCTCGCCGTTGGCGGCTCAGACTCTGTTCTGCTGGTGTCGAAATCAGGTCGGGATGCGCATGCGGCTGGAATGCTGAGGCAGGCGTTCGGTCCAAACGATATTGCGGTAGTGACGCATACAACCAGCTCGCCGACGCGGCAGCTGCTCATCTCTCTGTGTCTCGCGCAGCTGATTGGTTCCAACCTCGGGCTGGCCGGCATCCTGCTCCGCGCACTGGAAGGGCAGGTCGCCACTCAAGCTCTTGTGACATCTGTGACCCGGCTGTCGTCTCCCGCGCCGTCATTGTCGCAGCACCTGCGCAGTCTCATTCCGGGAAGTATTTTCGCCATCGATGTCCAAGCGGGTAGTGTCTCATCAGTGTCCTCGCCCGAATGGCGATCAGTTGACGCGACGACCGTTGGCGCGTGGTGCACCGGAGGCAAGGCCGACAAACTCGCCGAAGGACTACACAGTAGTGGTCTGCCGCAGGTGACTGCTCCTGAGAGTGCGAGGCCGTGGGGTGCACGCGCATGGGCCGAGATGAGCACTCTGGCCGACGATCCCGACGTTCTGGTCAACCGCTTGTCCAGGGTCATTGGCTCTTCGTGTTGTCCGCACTGCGGTCGCAGAGCCGGAGGGCGAGGTTGTCTGTTTTGCGGTACATCGGCGTCTGAGGCACCGGCGCCCGAAGTCTCTTTGCCCCGGTTGTCGGAGCCGAGGCAAGTTAGGAAGATGCGTTCATGAACCCTAGGCAGCGTCGAGGAGTTCTGCTCATTCTCGTGACCATCGTGGGAGCATTGGCGACTTTCGCAGCGGTATTCTCCTATGTCAACACTGTGTCATCCCAAGTCGGGCCTATGACGACCGTCCTTCAGTTGACGACGGACGTGGCCGAACTTCAGACGATCACGAGCGAGCATGTCGCCGAGGTCGAGATCCCCGAGCGCTGGGCGCCGGAAACCGCGGTGCGTTCAACGGAGGAACTCGAAGGCATGGTCGCCTCGGGCACCTACACCGCCGGCTCGATCGTTCAGACGGGCATGTTGGAGAGCCCTCCCGGGCTGGCGCAAGGCTACCGTGAGGTGGCAATCGTCGTTGACGCTGAAACGGGCGTCGCGGGCAAGGTCCGTTCAGGTGACCATGTCGACATCTTGGCAACTATTCAAAACGAGCAGACAGGTGAGCAGACCTCGCAGGTTGTCATTCAGAACGCCTTGGTCATCGAGGTCGGGGTCGTGACTACTACAAAGGACGAGGACTCCTCTGGCAATTTCCAGGAGGGTGAGACCGTGCCGGTGACATTTGCTCTTTCGGCTGAAGACGCACTCAAGCTCACTTACGCCGAGAGTTTTGCTGTCAAGGTGCGCCTGGCACTACGCGGTGAAGGCGATGATGCCGCATCCGTGACGCAAGAATACCCTATTCCAGGCGCACAGGAGATGCCCGATGCTGCTGTTAGTGAGTGACGACGAATCGATTCGAATTCAGGTCGGTGCGGTTGTCGCAGAGGTCGACGGCCTTGGTGAGCTGGTGACTGCGACGACTGCTGCTCAGGCCAGGAGCTTCTTGGCCCAAGAGGGGTCGACAGTCTCATGTATGCTCGTGGACCACAACCTTGCCGATAACGTCGCCATCTCCCTCATTCAGGAGGTGGGACTGTCGCACCCATTGGTCCCCGCCGTCCTGCTGGCCCCGCAGCGAACCATCGATGTCGTTGACCTTGCGGTTAGCGCGGGCGCGCGAGCGGTGCTCGCGGTACCGGTGTCTCTGGAGGACCTGACGAGCCGGCTGGCTCCGGTCATCGCCTGGTCGCATGCGGCACGCAGCGGGTTGGACGCCGTTGAAGCGGTCGACATGTCCCGGCGCATGGGAACGGTGACAGCAGTCGTGGGCGCCAAGGGCGGAGTCGGATCCTCCACACTCACGCTCCTGCTCGCGTCACGGCTGGCCCGGCAGGGCCGGACCTGCGTCGTCGACCTCGATCTGCGCGGTGGTGACCTGGCTGCGATGACCGGAATCGGGGTACGACGCTCGATCATCGATCTTGTCGACATCGCGGCGGAGATCAGTGCACGGGAGATCGCCGAGGTCATTTACCCGCTGCCAGGCGGCCTGTCACTGCTTCCCGCCCCGGTGCAGGGTGAACGTGGTGAGGAAATGACAGAGGCCGCAACTAGGCAGATCATCACTGCCTTGCGTTATCAGTTCGATCACGTGGTACTTGACTGCGGCAGCCGTCTTGATGCCGTGCTTGCCATGGGACTGGACTGCGCGGACCGAGTCCTCGTCGTCGCCTCACAGGACGTCCAGTCTCTCCGGCGCACACGGCAGTTGACGGCAGCGATGGAGCGGCTGAGCATAGCGCGTGGGGCGTCGATCGGCCTGGTCATGAACAAGATCAACAGGAATCGGGAGATCCAGCCCGCAGCCGCAGAAAAGATCGTCTCCGTGCAACTACTCGGCTCCATTCCTGACACGACCAACCATATAGAACTCATTGTGAACACCTCGAGCATCTTGTCGCTCCAGACGCCAGTCATGCTCAAGGCTGTGGACAGAGTTCTCGCTCGGGCGCTCTCCCTGACGGGCGCCGTTGCTTCGGCTTCGTTGCCGCCGATGCAGGGCACCCGTGCCAAACGCAGCACACGGCGAGCCCGACGCAAGCGAGCAGGTGCGGATGAGGGGCAGCTCCTTGTTGAGTTTCCCGCCGTATTCGCCTTGGCTACACTGGTGCTGCTCGCATGTGTGCAGATTCTTAGCTACGGGGTGTCGTGGATCTATGCGACGCATGCGGCCGAGGAGGCGGCACGCGCCTATGCAGTGGGAATGTCGACCAGCCAGGTGCACGAGGAGGTTGAAGACCGCCTTCCAGCCATCTGGGCGCAAGGCGTCAGCGTGAGTCAATCCGGGGCGTCGCAGGTCTCGGTGACTGTCGAGGTACCATCGGTGGTAGATCTCCATGCGACTGCGACCACCGGGATCGTGTGGGAGGAATGATGCGACAGAGGCTGATAAGCGCGCTACACCGCGGCTCTGAGGAACGAGGAGCAGTGCAGACCATCGAGCTCGCCGTGTTCGTCCCGCTTCTCGTCATGATCACCATACTCATGGTGCAGGCATTTATGGCGGTGGCAACTGTGACGTCTGTCGAGGCAGCCGCCCGGGACGGAGCGCGGGCCGGTATGAACGGCCAGTCGGTGAACGCTGCGGTCGCCGCGGCATTGCCCGACTGGGTAGTTGTCCAGTCGGTGACTCGGCCGTGTGCGTCCTCCACATGCGTCCGAGTGACCGCCAGGATCCCAATCGGTATGCCTTTGCTGACCAATGAGTCAGTCACCGTCAGTCGTACCGCCTATTTTCCGGAGGGCTGACAATGGCGTTACGAGACAGGCTCGGCGGCGGTGGCGGCGTTGAGCGTCAGCGGTCGGATGATCGGGATGACCTTGTGCGGGTGTACCGTGCACGTCTGCTTGAGGAGGTCGATCTCGACGAGGTAGCGTCCCTTGACCTACCGCAGCGCAGGGCCCGGTTGGAGCGCATGCTGTCTCGCCTGCTCTCCGTTGAGGGGCCGGTGATGTCATCGCGTGAGCGTTCGTGGCTCATCCGTCGAGTGGTCGACGACGCTGTTGGCCTGGGTGTGCTGGAGCCATTGGTCGCCGACCCATCGGTGACGGAGATCATGGTCAATGGACCGAATGACATTTTCGTTGAAAGAGCGGGACGTCTTGAGCGAGTTCCGACTCGCTTCGCATCAGAGGCCGATCTGTACCAGATGATCGACAGGATCGTGTCGACTGTGAACCGACGCGTCGACGAGTCAAGTCCGATGGCGGACGCCCGGCTTCCTGGGGGCGAGCGAGTCAACGTGATCATTCCTCCGTTGGCGCTCGATGGTCCCACCGTCACGATTAGGAGATTTCCACAGCCTTTCCGGCTCGATGACCTGGTCGCACGGCGCAGCCTTCCGCGATCGGCTGCAAATCTGCTCGCCCTGCTCGTGCGCGCGCGGATGAATGTGCTTGTGTCTGGTGGAACCGGGAGCGGGAAAACGACCTTTCTCAACGCGCTGTCCGGCCTCATCCCTGATCGGGAGCGCATCATCACCATTGAGGACGCTGCCGAGTTGTCCTTGCAGCAGCCCCATGTCGTTCGCATGGAGGCGCGTCCGGCGAACACGGAGGGCGAGGGTGAGGTGACGATCCGTGATCTGGTTCGTAACTCCTTGCGTATGCGCCCGGACCGCATTGTCGTCGGCGAGGTCCGCGGCGGGGAGACGCTGGACATGCTCCAAGCGATGAACACCGGTCACGAGGGATCACTGACGACCGTCCATGCCAATTCGCCTATTGACGCACTTGCCCGGCTCGAGACTCTTGCGTCGATGTCCGACATCAGTCTTCCAGTCGAGACCCTCCGGGACCAGATCAATGGCGCGATCGACGTCATTGTTCAATTGGAGCGTGACTCTCATGGCGTGCGTCGGGCGAGCGCGATCGACGCCGTGGTCTCTCAACGACGAGAGACCTACCAGACTCTTCCGATTATGCGCTACACCCGAAGTCCGGCCGACGAAGAAGGGCGGTTCGACATCCATCCGATCCCCTCGCAGCTTGCCGAGCGTATCGCTGCGCGGGGCTACGAGATAGGAACCCTGTTCGAGGAGGTGCCGTGATCACGTCCGGCGCGGTTCTTCTCGTTGCCGCTGCAACGACGATTGTGGCCAGCCTAGCAATCGTGACACTCGGTGCTGCGTCGTGGCGCAGCACCGCGATCGCGGACAGCGTGGGAGCGACAAGCGGAGGCGGGGCAGGAAGAGTCCTTGCGAGACTCGATCGTGTGCTCGGCACGCTGGGTGTTACTCGCGCCGTGGCGAAGCGGTTGTCGGGGGCGGGCCTAAGTTGGTCACCGGTCAAGGTGATAGTGATCGTCGTCGCTATCGATGTCGTTCTGTTCGTCGTCATCCGCACTCTCGTCGGCAATATCGGAGCGCTGGTAATAGCCGCCTCGTTTCCTGTCATCTTTTTCCGGTGGGTTCACACGAAAGTGGTGCAGCGAACAGAGAGGTTCATCGCCCAGCTTCCCGAGCTGGCAAGGCTGCTGGCAAACGCGACGAGCGCCGGGCTGTCTCTGGAGCGCGCGCTTCTGCTCGCAGCCAGAGAGATGCCCGAGCCCGCCGCCAGTGAGCTCGCCCGCGTTACTGCGCAGATTGGTGTCGGCTGGACCTTCGATGCCGCCCTGAACGACTTAAGCGAGCGGATGCCGTCCCGAGAGCTTAACGTGCTGGTCAGGACCTTGCTCATCCAGTCACGGACGGGCGGAGGTCTTGTGGGGGCGTTGCAGGATATTGCTCTGTCACTCGATGAGCGCAAGGAGCTGAGGCGTGAGGTGCGGACTGTGATTCTTGGCTCAGCGATCAGTGGCTACATTGTTCCGGTGTTGGGAATCGGATCAGTGCTGTTCTTGAACCTGATGGAGCCCGGTATTCTCGACGAGATGATGAGGTCGTTCATCGGTCAGATGATAATTTTTCCCTCCGTTCTGCTGTTTGGGCTCGGCGCGCTGTTGATGCGCGCTGTCTCCAGGGTCGAGGTGTGATCGATGGCTGTCATATTTGCGGCCCTGGCAATGGTGATGGTCTTGGTTGCCGCGTACGGCATTCGGTTGATCAGGGCGGATGTCGCTACGGATCTGCTTCCGGTCGAGGAGGGTCATGCGACTGAGGATCGGGTTCCGGGTCCATTCGTACGGCTCATTGATTTTCTGGGAATGCGTTTTCAGCGCACGCTCAGGCGGATCTACGGCCCCATGCGGATCAAGGCCCTTGATGCGCGGCTCAAGAACGCAGGCAATCCTGAGGGGCTCTTTCTTGACCTGTTTATGCAGCGGGAGGCGGGCTTTGTCGTCTTGGCTGGTTGTATCGGCTTCTTTTTCGCGCTCACCGGTCGTTGGCTCCTCGGGTTGCTCCTCGCCGTTGTGTTCGGCGGCTGGATGCACTTGTGGCTCATCGCGGCAGCACGTAAACGTCGGGCGGAGATCGATCGGGACCTGCCGGACTTTCTCGACGTACTGGCAGTGACCGTGAGGTCGGGCCTTCCTTTCCGTTCTGCTCTGGAGCGCGTAAGCGTCAACTTCGAGGGTGCGATCGCTGAGGAAATGATGCGCGCGCTCCATGAGATGCGGTTGGGCGCTTCGCGGAGAGACGCTTTTGTCGCCCTCCGTGAGCGCTGTGGCTCCCAGAACATCTCCACTTTTGTGGGTGCGCTCCTGCAATCCGAGGAGTTGGGGACGCCCATCGCAGATGCTCTCGTCTCGATCACGTCCGAGATTCGAAAGGAGCGTGCGCAGGAGGTCAGGAGGGCTGCCGCTAGGGCGCAACCGAAAGTCACCCTTGTGGCGACCGTGACGATGTTGCCCGGCGCCATGATCCTTATGGCGGGTGGAATCATTTTCTCCAACCGCGAGGTATTGGCTGGAATGTTCGGGGGCTGATGATGGGTGTGAGGGACGTTGTGGCGGTCGAGTGGCGGGTGGAGCGCGATGCGGTCGCGGGTGCGGCCGCCTTCATCTGCGATATCCGCCTTGGGCTGCTTGTGCTCATCGAGTGGGGCCTGTTGCTCACAGATGCCTCATTGGCGTCCATCGTCGTCATCGTCATTGCGATGGGCATGAGTTGGATCCCGCTCAAACTATTCAAAAGCACGCCAGCCGATCGCCTCCTCGGGTGGAGCTTCGTGGCTGCCGATGCTGTCTTGTGCTGTGTCGTGACCGTGGTCGCCATTCCGGTGTTTGCTGGCGCATTCTACCTTGTACCTGGTTATGTCATCGCGTCGGGCTTGCTCGTCGGGCTGCTGCTCGCAGGGTTGAAGTCGGCGGTGTGGACCACCTGCGTCATCTGGGCTCTGGTCCTCGGGGCTTTCTTTGAGAGGCGGATGGCGCCGGAGTTCTTCGGACTGGCGGTCGTGGGAGTCACCGTGGTCGCCGTGTACTTCGGCCACCGACTTCGTGATCGGATGCGACATGTGGCCCGGATATCCGCGGAGCTGGCGCAGGCGCGTGCCAGCGAACGGGGGGTATCTGAACGGTTGATGATAGCGCGTGATCTTCATGATTCCCTGGCAAAGAGCGTTCACGGAATTCGGATGCTCGCTGAGACGCTTCACGCCTCTCTGGAGTCCAGTGCTCACCCGGATACTGCGCTCAGTCGAGCGCTATTCGATTCGGCAGATGAGGCCAGTCGCGAGGCGCGGCTTGTGCTCGACGGACTCCGCATCCCCTGTCAGGGGGATCTCGTGTCGGTGCTCGTGGAGGAGGTCCGTCGCTGGGGCGCGCGTACAGGGGTCGGAGTCGTCGTCGAGCCGGTTGGCGGGCATGCTCGCGCATGGCAGTGCGACAGTGACACGTTGTGGCAGTTGCAGCGGATCATCGGCGAGATCCTGTCGAACGTTGAGAAGCACGCGCAAGCGGAGACCGTTCGCTTCAAGGCGCAGATGGCTGACGGTGTCAGTATCGAGATCACCGATGATGGTGTCGGCCTGAACGCTTCCGACAGGGATCTGGTGGGTTCCGGGCACTATGGGTTGTCAGGCATCCGAGAACGGGTCAGAGAGCTCGGGGCGGAGTTCTCTCTGGACTCGCGCCCGGAACCGGACGTGGGCGTGCGGGCACGTCTTTTGGTGCCGGCCAGGATTCTGACTGAGCGGAGGGCGTAGTTATGAAGGTGTTGATTGTCGATGACAATGCGATCGTCTTGGCCGGTTTGAGGGCGGTTCTCGGGAGGGTCGGCAGTGTGACGAGTGTGATCGAGGCGTCGAATGCCTTCGAGGCGCTTGAGCGTGTCGCGGCAGATTGCCCGGACATCGTTTTGCTCGATGTCGCGATGCCGCCTGGGCGCTCCGGCGTCGACATTCTCCCCGAGATCGTTGAGCGGGCAGCGGTCATTATGCTGACCTCCAACCAGGACCCGGTGACGATCCGGCGGGCTCTGGACTGCGGGGCGCGCGGCTACCTCATCCACGGGCAACTGGGCATCCATGAGGTTTCCGGTGCGATTGAGACCTGCGTCAATGGCGGGTTGGTTCTCGGCAGGGAGGCCGCCGAGGTCATGCTGTCCGGTGGGTCGGAGACCCGAAGCAACCCGCTCAGACAACTGCTCTCCGAGAGGGAGGCGGAGGTCGTCGAGCTTGCCGCGCAGGGTCTGAGCAATGCGGAGATCGCCAGGAAGCTCTTCCTGTCCGAACGGACCGTCAAGAACAACCTCAACGCCGCATACCCCAAGATCGACGTCCACACGCGCGCCGAGGCGGTGGCAGCCTGGCTCAGGGCGTCAGGGGGGCGGTAGAGGGGGCGTTGGCCCCTTCGCGAGGGGCGCTCAGCCCCGTAGTATCGGCTTCAGCGAGGAGGTCGAACGACGATCCTCGGGTTGCCGCCATATGGCACTTTTCTTTGGAGGAGGATCTCATGAGCAACTCTCTGCTTCGTGTCCAGGTTCGCATGCAGCAGGCATGGTACTCGTTCCGCGAGAACGAGCGCGGTCAGGCAATGGTCGAGTATGTTGGCATCGCCTTTATCGTTCTCGCCCTCGTCGGCGTCGTGATCGGGGCGATGTCTTCGCAGGGCAAGGACATCGCCAGTACGATCGCGGATAAGGTCAAGGAGGCCATCGACGGTGTCGGCTAGGATTAGTTAACACTTGCCCTACCCGCGACTGAGCCGCGTGCTGGGTGCGCCCGCTCCATGTTGGTGCGGGCGCACCCAGTTGCTCTGTCTGTTATACACTAATCCCATATTCATCCTGACCCTGAGGAGTTGTGATGCGTCGTCGTTCGTTGCTTGCTCTGTCGTGTGCTGGTGTGCTGGGTGTGCCGGTGGTGGTGGCTTGTTCCGGTGATAGCGGGTCGGGGGAGGCGGGCTCGACGGGGTCGGCGGATGGGTCGGCCGGGGCTTCTGCGGGGGTCTCGGGGTCGGCTGCTGGTGGTGGTCAGGGCTGGCAGTCGCGGCAGGTCATGGTGCTGGGGCACTCGTTGACGGTTGATGTCGGGCCCGTGGTGGTGATGGATGAGTCGACCAGCTTGCTGCCGGTGCGGATCACGCGCGCGGCCGATGACCCGGTCGCCGGGGAGTTCAGTCTTTTCTCTGTGTGGAATGGTGTGAGTATGCAGCCGTCTCCTGGGGGTGTGCGTCTGGTGGATCCCGTGGGCGGGCAGGTGTGGGTCTCGACGGCGCAGTCCTTGGTGGACTGGGAGCTGGCGCCGGGGGCCTCGGAGCTTGGTGGTGTGCCCTTCGGTGCGGTGGGGGTCGAGGCGGTCACGGTCATGCTGCCGCAGGCGGGTTTCGTTGAGGTCCAGGTCCAGGCGCGCCAGGAGGCGGAGGGCTCCCTGGGCGAGGGTGTGGACCTTGACGCCCTGCTCGAGGCGGTGGGTCATGACCCCGAGCTGGCCGAGCCGGTGGCGCTGGAGCGTTTCACCACGGCTTTGGACCAGTCCTCCGACACCTTGCGGACCGAGGAGTCGGTGACGGTCAATGTCGCCGGGGACGTGACCTTCGACTCCGACTCGGCGGCCCTGAGCGCGCAGGCCGACGCGGTCCTGGAGTCGGTGGCCGTCCAGGTCGAGTCCTTTCCCGACGGGGGCAGCCTGACGATCACCGGTCACACCGATGATGTGGCCGAGGATGCCTACAACCAGACCCTGTCCGAGCAGCGGGCCCAGGCGGTGGCCGACAGGCTGGGGTCCTTGACGGACCTGTCGGCCTGGCAGGTCAGCGTGTCGGGCAAGGGCGAGACCCAGCCGCGGGTGGCCGACACCAGTGAGGAGGCGCGGGCCGCCAACCGGCGGGTCGAGGTGGTGGTCACCCCCACCGGCGGGGCGGGCGCCCAGGGCTCGTCCAGCGGCTCGGGCGAGCTGCCCGAGCCCCAGGGCCCGGTGGCCACCGGGGCCCAGGGGGTCACCGTGGACTGGCCAGACGGTGATGGCGGCCAGGTCATCATTCGCCTGCCACAGGTGGTGCGCCGCGGCGGGTACCTGTTCGGCGAGGTCGAGGTCACCGGCGGGACCGGCGGCAGCGTCCAGCTCCTGGGGGTGTGGTTCTCCCCGCCCGACGGTGCTGCCGGCAACCCCCGCCAGGAGGATGACACCTGGACCGAGTCCCTGCGGGTCACGGACGGGCTGACCCTGGCCGCCGACGGACAGCGCCTGTACGTGGCCGACTACATGTCGGCCGCCAAGGACGTCCACCTCAGCCTCACCGAGCTCGACAACAACGAGGAGCTCGCCGAGGGGATGACCACGACCCTGTGCGCCGTGTGGCCCGACACCGACCAGGACACCGTCACCCTCGACTTCGGCACCAGCGACGAGCCCGGCGCCACCAACCGCCCCTGGCGCCTGACCGACATCCCCGTCACCGAGGCCTAAGGAGATTGGTCTCATGCTGACAAGGAGGGGATGCGTGCGGCGACACGGAAACGCTGTCGCGTGGTGTCGGCGGCTCATGCGCAGGCGATTGGGCGCACGACGGGCGCTGAACGAGGCCGCGGACGAACAGGGCAGCATCCTGCCGTACACGGTGGCAGCAGCATTCGTCATCGTGCTCGTGGCCGTCGGCCTCATGACTGGTTTGGGCAGCGTCATCTTGGAGCGTCGGAACGCTAGCACGGCAGCCGACGCAGCCGCATTGGCCGCTGCGGAGGCGTGGGCGGAGTCGCTGGAGAGTGTTTACGACAGTGCCACGGGTGCTGGATCCGCCGCTGAGTTGTGGGATGGATTCGGCTCACCCATCGGACCCTTTGCCGGCCATATCGCGCGCCAGGAGGCAGTCAAGTATGCTGCGCTCAACGAAGCGACTGTCACGTCCTACAGGGTCAATGCAACCGCCGGCACAGTGACGGTCTCCGTACGATCTAATTCGCCCGTCACCGGCACCGATGAGTACATGACAGCTTCTGCCACGGCCGAGTTGGTTTTTGAAGAGGGTCTCTGTCTCAGGACAGGCCGCATCGGCCTGCGCATCAACGGCGCATGTCGTTTGTCGCCCCCCTCGTCCGGGCCATCCGACTCCGGGCCATCCGACACAGACCTCACAGATCCGGCCCCCGGTCCAACGCCCTTCCGACTCCCATCGGGTATGGAAGACATGGCCAGCATCGACACGCGTCTTCGCAGATAGTTGCGACCTTCGCGTCATACGATGGCAAGGGCCCAGGAGAGCCATGCACCGGCGACCAGATACGGGCCGAAAGCCATGCGGTCCTTTCGCCCAACACGACGCAATGCGATGAAAACAATTGCCGCAAGCCCACCGGCGAAGAAGCCCAGGAGAAGACCGGCAACCGGAACCCACAGCGCAAAACGCCCCAGCCATAGTCCGAGCACTGCCCACAACTTGACGTCACCGATGCCTAAACCTGATGGCAGCATCGCCGTGACAGTCAGCGCGGCCACCATGCTGATCGTGCACAGGATGGCGCGTAAGCCGGGCCATACGGCGGCCTCCAGTGACGCCCCAGTAGCCAGGTCAACAATGAGCAGCATCAGAGTCGCGCCGACGATCCAGGCACCCGCGCAGAGCAGAAGGATGTTCGGCAGGCGGTGGCACACGGCGTCAACGGTGCAGGCGACGCACAGCACGGCCATGAGAGGGACGGCGACCACAGTGGCGGCGGTTGCCTGGTTGATGACGCCCCATGTTGTGGTCAGACCGATAACAACGAGTGCCAGGCATGCTTGAGGCAACCGCTCGAGGAGCGCGGGGAAGCGGATCGAGGTTTCGTCCCCGTCTGTCATGTCCGGCAACATCCCAGCACTCGGCGCGTGGTCGATCCCGGCCTCGAGCCGCAACTCATTGACATAACGCCTGGCGACTGTGCTCAACGGCCCAACCACGAGCAACATGGAGGCGGCGGCGATCGCGATGAGGAGCAGGGTGGCGGCCATGGAGCATAGCCTCTCACATCGATCGACAACAGGCACGCCTGTTATTCGAGTTCTCTCAAGGAGACGTCCTTGCCTGCGAGGTGTCACTGGCGTGCTGACACAGGAGCCACGATGGGCTGCGTGCCCGTGTGGCTCGGGCCGATGTGGACCGTGGCGCTCCTGCTGCTGACAGGGTGTTCGTCGAAGCGTTAGAGTGCTGGCATCTCGTCTGACACTCCGGAGGTCCTCTATGAAACTCAGCCGCAGGCTCGTTATCGCCGGGAGTGCTGTGATGTCCGCGTTTCTCCTGCCGGGATGCAGCGCGGATGGCGCCGGCGACCCGGCCACAGGATCCCCGACCGTGCCCTCGGACTGGGCAACCGACGTCATGGAGCCCCTGACGATCAGGGTCCCTGCCGATCTCACCCCCTGGTCTCAAGCCAGCGGGTCCGCTTCGTTCTACTGGGACCGCGCGTGGTCGACGGCCCCGGAGGAGCTTGGCACGTCGACGGTTCTGCTGGCGCGCCTGTGGGGACCTGGGGCCGCCCAAGATGTCAGTGCCGCCCAGGCCGTACAGTCGTTGGCCAAGATCACCGGCGTCAGCCCTGCGACGGGCAAGGTCAATGAACTCGGCGACGGATCTCTGTGGCAGGAGTTGAGCGGATCGTCAGCCAAGGGGGCGGTGTGGGACCTGACGAACGGGATGAGCCGAGCGATCGCGGTGCTCTTCGGCCCCGAGGTGGATGATGCGCTGATCGCCTCGGTCGGTGCCGGGCTAGCCCTGGACGAGGAGGCGGAGATGCCGGCACTGGCTGCTGGCTGGCAGCGCCGACAGGCGAACGGCGTGTCTGTTGCGGTCGGTGCGTCATGGAACGATGTCGGGCAGCCCGAGATGGGCGGCGACGTCGGTGTCTGGCAGCGGGGGTGGACCCGCCGGGTCGACGAGGCAGGTCTGCCGGTCGGTGCAGTCATGGTCGGCGCTAACCTCGCCGGCGCCTCGGTGACGGAGGCGGCCTCCGCGGTCCTCGTGGCGCCTGGTGTCACCGCCTTGCGGGACACCGTCACGACGGCATTCGCGACCGAGAACATCGAGGAGGGGCAACGGGTCGATTTCACCTGGGGCAACGGTGCCTCACACGCAGGCTCACTGTGGGTGGCTCGCGGCGAAGAGACGATCGACGGGGTGATGTACCTCTACTGGTCGGGACCCGATGAGACCTTCGTCGCTGCTCGCGGGGTGATCGAGGCGTCCATCGCTGCCGTGTGACCCATGGCGGATGGATACCGCGGTAGGTGGGTCGGCGAACCGCAGGGCGGTGGAACCGCTGCTCGCGTGACCGATCGCACGACTCCGGCGGGCCCGAGCCGCTTGCCGTGACGCGGGGACCCCCGTGTATGGTGGCGCCTGCCAAAGACCGCAGGTCTCCCGCGCGAGCGGGACGAAGTCCGAGTCCTCTCGGAGGCCCGCGCAGGTGAGAGACGAGACCCCTCCGGGCTGCCCGGAGCGCGAGCCCCGTGCCCACCGGCGCGGGGCTCTTGTGATGCCGGGCCCTGTGGCAGACCACGGAAGGAGGGCCCATGGCACGGCCTGACAAGGAGGCAGCGGTTGCCGAGCTGGCGGACAAGCTCCGTCAGTCCGAGGCCGTCCTGCTCACCGAGTACCGCGGGATGAGCGTCGCCCAGCTCCAGGAGCTGCGGCGGGCGCTCGGCGGTCACGCCGAGTACACCGTGGTGAAGAACACGCTGGCGGCCATCGCCGCCCGGCAGGCGGGCCTGGAGGCCTTCGCCGACGAGCTGAAGGGCCCCTCGGCCCTGGCCTTCGTCTCGGGGGAGCCGGTCGAGGCCGCCAAAACGCTGCGTGACTTCGCCAAGGGCAACAAGCAGCTCGTCCTCAAGGGCGGTGTCATGGACGGCAACGTCATGGACGCCACCGAGGTCGACACGCTCGCCTCGCTCGAGTCCCGCGAGGTGCTGCTGGCCAAGGCTGCGGGCGCCATGAAGGCGTCCCTGTCCAAGGCGGCGTACCTCTTCGCCGCGCCCGCCTCCAAGGCGGTCCGCACTGTCGACGCCCTGCGTGACAAGCAGGAGACCGCGGCCTGAGAGCCGCGCGCGTCACTCACATCCACCACAGACCCTGTGCTGAGAAGCTGAGCAGTGCAGGACCCGTTTTCCCAGGAAGGAACGCCCATCATGGCGAAGCTGACCACCGACGAGCTCATTGAGGCCTTCAAGGAGCTCACCCTCATCGAGCTGTCCGAGTTCGTCAAGGCCTTCGAGGAGACCTTCGACGTCACCGCCGCCGCCCCGGCCGCCGTGGCCGTCGCCGCCGCCCCCGGCGCCGGCGCCGAGGCCGCTGACGCCGCCGAGGAGAAGGACGAGTTCGACGTCGTCCTCGAGGCCGCCGGCGACAAGAAGATCCAGGTCATCAAGGAGGTGCGCGCCCTGACCTCCCTCGGCCTCAAGGAGGCCAAGGAGGTCGTCGACTCCGCCCCCAAGGCCGTGCTCGAGGGCGTCAACAAGGAGACCGCCGAGAAGGCCAAGGCCCAGCTCGAGGGCGCCGGCGCCACCGTCACCCTCAAGTGAGGCACGCCCGGCGGCGGGCCCACGCGCCCTGAGCCGGCCGGATGTCGCCGGCGGGACCCCGTTCACCTTCAAGGTGGGCGGGGTCCCGCTGCGTCTGGGCCCGGGCGGCGAGGCGAGTCCGGGGCAGATGACGTGAGTCCCGGGCTGACGCACCGAGGACGAGCGTCGGGTGTTGCGTGGTACACCGGCCCTCCCACCTGCCGGCCTCGAGCCGGGGCGGTCCGACCGGTGCGCCGGCGCGAGCCGCTCCCTGGCCGCCCGCGACCGCCGACCCCGCCCCGTGGGCCTACTCACCCAGGCCAGATCGAGGACCGCCCC
Organism: Actinomyces sp.; assembly: GCF_030524025.1. Classification (GTDB taxonomy): domain Bacteria; phylum Actinomycetota; class Actinomycetes; order Actinomycetales; family Actinomycetaceae; genus Actinomyces. The sequence continues at coordinate 90,923 of NZ_JAUNHI010000006.1, forward strand.
TCCGCCTCTCCGGCAGGAGGCCCCGGTCGCCCCGCGGGGCAGTATGCGTGACTGTGGCGAGAATCGCAAGGACTGCGACCCGCTCCCCGTAGATGGTCCAGGGGGGTGCGTGTACGCTAGCGCTTTGCGTCCATTGTGCGCACTGGCATCCGCAGCTGGCCCGCGGCGCCCGGTCGAGTAGGCCGGGCGATCGTTGGAATGGTAACCAAGGATCCGCACGCACCGTGAACGCAGAGTGGTCCCCGAGATGAGGGAAGGATCCCCCTTTGGCTGCCTCGCGCACCTCTGCACCCACCGCCGCTGACATCGCCGCGCGTACCGCGTCGCGTCGCATCAACTTTGCGAAGATCGCCGAGCCCATGCAGGCTCCCAGCCTTCTCGCCCTGCAGACCGAGAGCTTCGACTGGCTCGTCGGCAACGAGAGGTGGCGCGCCCGCGTGGCGGCCGCCAACGCCGAGCGGCCGGGCGCACTGCCCGAGACCTCGGGCCTGGAGGAGATCTTCGACGAGATCTCCCCGATCGAGGACTTCGGCGAGACGATGGCCCTGTCCTTCCACGACCACCGCTTCGAGGAGCCGAAGTACACGGCCGAGGAGTGCCAGGAGAAGGACCTGACCTACTCGGCGCCGCTGTACGTCGTGGCCGACTTCGAGAACTTCTCCACCGGGGAGATCAAGTCCCAGACCGTCTTCATGGGCGACTTCCCGCTCATGACGGACAAGGGCACCTTCATCGTCAACGGCTCCGAGCGCGTCGTCGTCTCCCAGCTCGTGCGTTCCCCGGGGGTCTACTTCGAGCGCGCCACCGAGAAGGCCACCGACAAGTACGTCTACAACGTCAAGTTCATCCCCTCGCGCGGGGCGTGGCTCGAGTTCGAGATCGACAAGAACGACCACGTGGCCGTGCGCGTCGACCGCAAGCGCAAGCAGGACATCACCGTCTTCCTCCTGGCCCTGGGCATGGAGGAGTCCGACATCCGCGAGGAGTTCCAGGACTACCCGGCCCTGACCTCGGTGCTCGACGAGGACCGCAAGGTCACCACTCAGGACGAGGCCCTGCTCGACATCTACAAGAAGATCCGCCCGGGCGAGCCCCCGAGCGTCGAGGCCGGCCGCACCCTGCTCGAGAACTTCTACTTCAACCCCAAGCGCTACGACCTGGCCAAGGTCGGCCGCTACAAGATCAACAAGAAGCTCGGCCTGGCCGCCGACCTCACCGAGTCGGTCCTGCGCATCGAGGACATCGTCGCCGCCATCAAGTACCTCCTGGCCCTGCACGCGGGCGCCAAGACGGTCGAGGGTGTGCGCGACGGCGAGATCGTCGACATCGCCATCGAGTTCGACGACATCGACCACCTGGGCAACCGGCGCATCCGCGCCGTGGGCGAGCTCATCCAGTCCCAGGTGCGCACCGGCATGAGCCGTATGGAGCGCCAGGTGCGCGAGCGCATGACGACCCAGGACGTCGAGGCGATCACGCCCAACACCCTCATCAACATCCGGCCCGTGACCGCGGCGATCAAGGAGTTCTTCGGAACCTCCCAGCTCAGTCAGTTCATGGACCAGAACAACCCCCTGGCGGGTCTGACCCACAAGCGGCGCCTGTCCGCCCTGGGCCCCGGCGGCCTGTCGCGCGAGCGCGCCTCCATGGAGGTTCGCGACGTCCACACCTCGCACTACGGGCGGATGTGTCCCATTGAGTCCCCCGAGGGCCCCAACATCGGCCTCATCGGCTCGCTGGCGACCTTTGGGCGCATCAACCCCTTCGGCTTCATCGAGACCCCCTACCGGGTGGTCGTCGACGGCCGGGTCACCGACGAGACCCACTACCTGACAGCCGACGACGAGGACCGTCACGTCATCGCCCAGGCCAACGTCGAGCTGACCGAGGACGGCCGCTTCGCCGAGGACCACGTCCTGTGCCGGGTCACCGGGGGCGAGCCGGCCCTCGTGCCGGCCTCCCAGGTCGACCTCATGGACGTCTCCCCGCGCCAGATGGTGTCGGTGGGCACCTCGCTCATCCCCTTCCTCGAGCACGACGACGCCAACCGCGCCCTCATGGGCGCCAACATGCAGCGCCAGGCCGTCCCGCTCATCCGTCCCGACGCCCCTCTTGTGGGCACGGGCATGGAGCGACGCACCGCCGTCGACGCCGGCGACGTCCTCATCGCGGCCAAGGGCGGTGTCGTCACCGAGGTCTGCGCCGACTTCGTGCGCGTGGCCAATGACGACGGCACCGAGACGGTCTACAAGGCCGCGAAGTTCCGCCGCTCCAACCAGGGCAACTGCTACAACCAGCGGGTGGTGGCCTCCGAGGGAGACCGGGTCGAGATCGGCTCGGTCCTGGCCGACGGGCCGGCCACGAGCGAGGGCGACCTCGCCCTGGGCCAGAACCTGCTCGTGGCCTTCATGACCTGGGAGGGCCTCAACTACGAGGACGCGATCATCGTGTCCCAGCGGGTCGTGGCCGAGGACATGCTTACCTCGATCCACATCGAGGAGCACGAGGTCGACGCCCGGGACACCAAGCTCGGCGCTGAGGAGATCACCCGCGACATCCCCAACGTGAGCGAGGAGACGCTGGCCAACCTCGATGAGCGCGGCATCATCCGCATCGGAGCCGAGGTCCGCAGCGGTGACATCCTCGTGGGCAAGGTGACCCCCAAGGGGGAGACCGAGCTGACCAGCGAGGAGCGGCTCCTGCGCGCCATCTTCGGGGAGAAGGCCCGCGAGGTCCGCGACACCTCCCTGCGCGTGCCCCACGGCGAGTACGGCATCGTCACCGGCGTGCGCGAGTTCGACGCCTCCACCGAGGACGCCGAGCTGCCCGCGGGCGTCAACCGGATGGTGCGGGTCTACATCGCTCAGCGCCGCAAGATCACCGTCGGCGACAAGCTCTCCGGCCGCCACGGCAACAAGGGCGTCATCTCCAAGATCAACCCGGTCGAGGACATGCCCTTCCTGGCCGACGGCACCCCGGTCGACGTCATCCTCAACCCGCTGGGCGTGCCCAGCCGGATGAACGTCGGACAGGTCCTCGAGCTCCACCTGGGCTGGGTCGCCTCCCGGGGCTGGGACGCCACCGCTGCCCGCGAGGCCGGCCAGGAGTGGGCCCTGCGCCTGCCCGACAACGGTGTGCGCGCCGAGCCGCGCACGCCCGTGGCCACCCCGGTCTTCGACGGCGTGCGCGACGACGAGCTGATGGGTCTGCTCGACTCGACCCTGCCCGACCCCGACGGCGCCCTGCTCGTGGAGCCCAACGGCAAGGCCCGGCTCTTCGACGGGCGCTCCGGCGAGCCCTTCCCGTACCCGATCTCGGTGGGCTACATGTACATCCTCAAGCTCCACCACCTTGTGGACGACAAGATCCACGCCCGCTCGACGGGGCCGTACTCGATGATCACCCAGCAGCCGCTGGGCGGTAAGGCCCAGTTCGGCGGCCAGCGCTTCGGCGAGATGGAGGTCTGGGCGATGGAGGCGTACGGCGCCGCCCACGCCCTCCAGGAGCTGCTGACCGTCAAGTCCGACGATGTCAACGGCCGGGTCAAGGTCTACGAGGCGATCGTCAAGGGCGAGGACATCCCCGAGCCGGGCATCCCCGAGTCCTTCAAGGTGCTCATGAAGGAGATGCAGTCCCTGTGCCTGAACGTCGAGGCCCTTGACGCCGAGGGCAATGTCATCGGCCTGGACGACACCGACGACGACACGCGTCGCGCGGCCGACGAGCTCGGTTTCGACCTGGGCCGGCGCCCCGGCGGGGCCACCGTCTCCGCCGTCGACGAGATCTGACGCCACACGGGCCCCGGTCGAGGGGCGGCCCCGCCGCCCCTCCCGGGACGCCCACCGGGCCCCGTGCCGTCGTGGAACCACGGCACGGACGCCCCCCGCAACACACCTGATGACAGTGACCATCGGAAGTAGGAACTGTGCTCGACGCCAACGTCTTCGACAGGATCCAGCTCGGCCTTGCCACCGCCGAGGACATCAAGTCCTGGTCTCACGGCGAGGTCAAGAAGCCCGAGACCATCAACTACCGCACCCTCAAGCCGGAGAAGGACGGCCTGTTCTGCGAGAAGATCTTCGGCCCCACCCGTGACTGGGAGTGCGCCTGCGGCAAGTACAAGCGGGTGCGGTACAAGGGCATCGTCTGCGAGCGCTGCGGCGTGGAGGTCACGCGCTCCAAGGTGCGCCGTGAGCGCATGGCGCACATCAAGCTGGCCGCCCCCGTCACCCACATCTGGTACTTCAAGGGCGTGCCCTCGCGCCTGGGCTACCTGCTCAACCTGGCCCCCAAGGACCTCGAGAAGGTCATCTACTTCGCCGCCTACATGGTCACCGAGGTCGATGAGGAGGGCCGTCACGACGACCTGCCCAGCCTGCGCAACGAGCTCGAGGTCAAGAAGAAGCACGTCGAGGAGGCCGGGCTGGCCGATGTCGAGGCCCGCCAGCAGCGCCTCGAGGCCGACCTGGCTCAGCTCGACGCCGAGGGGGCCGAGGCCTCCCAGCGCGAGAAGCTGCGCAAGGTCGCCGAGCGGGAGATGACCGCTCTGCGCCGCAAGACCGCCCGCACCCTGGAGCACATGGACAAGGTCTGGGACCGCTTCGTGTCCCTCAAGGTCGGCGACCTCGAGGGTGACGAGGTCCTCTACCGCGACATGGTGGCCGACTACGGCATCTACTTCAAGGGCGCCATGGGCGCCGAGGCCATCCAGGCGCGCCTGCGCAACTTCGACCTCGAGGCCGAGGCGGCTGCCCTGGCCGAGGTCGTGGCCAACGGCACCGGCCAGCGCAAGACCCGCGCCATCAAGCGTCTCAAGGTCATCAACGCCTTCCGGGTCACCGGCACCGCCCCGGAGTCGATGGTGCTCGACTCCATCCCGGTCATCCCGCCGGACCTGCGTCCCATGGTCCAGCTCGACGGCGGCCGCTTCGCGACCTCCGACCTCAACGACCTGTACCGCCGGGTCATCAACCGCAACAACCGCCTCAAGCGGCTCATGGACCTGGGCGCCCCGACGATCATCGTCAACAACGAGAAGCGGATGCTCCAGGACGCCGTCGACGCCCTGTTCGACAACGGCCGCCGTGGCCGCCCGGTCACCGGCGTGGGCAACCGCCCGCTCAAGTCCCTGTCCGACATGCTCAAGGGCAAGCAGGGCCGCTTCCGCCAGAACCTCCTGGGCAAGCGCGTGGACTACTCGGGCCGGTCGGTCATCGTCGTGGGGCCCCAGCTCGCCCTCCACCAGTGCGGCCTGCCCAGCCAGATGGCCCTCGAGCTGTTCAAGCCCTTCGTCATGAAGCGCCTCGTCGAGCTCAAGGAGGCCCAGAACGTCAAGGCCGCCAAGCGCATGGTCGAGCGGGCCAACCCCAAGGTCTGGGACGTGCTCGCCGAGGTGATCCGCGAGCACCCGGTCCTGCTCAACCGCGCCCCGACCCTCCACCGCCTGGGCATCCAGGCCTTCGAGCCCCAGCTCATCGAGGGCAAGGCGATCCAGCTCCACCCGCTGGTGTGCGGCGCCTTCAACGCCGACTTCGACGGCGACCAGATGGCCGTCCACCTGCCGCTGGGCGCCGAGGCGCAGGCCGAGGCCCGCATCCTCATGCTCTCGAGCAACAACATCCTCAAGCCCTCCGACGGCCGCCCGGTCACCATGCCCAGCCAGGACATGATCATCGGGACCTACTACCTCACCCAGGGGCCGGACCCGGACGTGGCCGTCGAGCTCGACTCCGCCGGCGAGCCGGTCGTGCCCTCCTTCTCCTCCTTCGCCGAGGCGGTCATGGCCTACGACTTCGGCAAGCTCGATGTCAACGCCACCGCCGACATCCGCTTCGAGGAGGGCATCACCGCCCCGACCGACTGGCGGGCACCCGAGGGCTGGTCCGAGGGCGACCCGATCACCCTGCGGACCTCGCTGGGCCGGGCGCTGTTCAACACGGCCCTGCCCGAGGCCTTCCCGTACATCAATTACACGGTGGACAAGAAGGCGCTGGGCAACATCATCAACACCCTGGCCGAGTCCTTCCCCCGTGTCGAGGTCGCGGCCTCCCTCGACGCCCTCAAGGCCAACGGCTTCCACTGGTCGACCTGGTCGGGCATCACGGTCGCCTTCGCCGACGTCGTCTCCCCGGAGGCCAAGGCCGAGATCCTGGCCCGCTACGAGGGTGAGGCCGCCGAGATCGAGGAGCAGTTCGAGGTCGGTGCGCTGACCGAGGAGGACCGCTACCAGTCGCTCATCGACATCTGGACCAAGGCCACCGCCGAGGTCTCTGAGGCGATGCGCGCCAACTTCCCCGAGCGCAACACCGTCTACCAGATGGTGGCCTCCGGTGGACGTGGCAACTGGGACCAGATCCGTCAGCTAGCCGGCATGCGCGGGCTCGTGGCCGACCCCAAGCAGCGGCTCATCGAGCGGCCCATCAAGTCGAACTACCGCGAGGGCCTGAGCGTCCTGGAGTACTTCATCGCCACGCATGGTGCCCGCAAGGGCCTGGCGGACACGGCGCTGCGCACCGCCGACTCGGGATACCTCACCCGCCGGCTGGTCGACGTCTCCCAGGACGTCATCGTCCGCGAGGACGACTGCGGCACCCGCAAGGGCCTGACCAAGCGCCTGTTCACCTGGCGCGAGGTCGACGGCGAGCGGATTAAGGAGGTCTCCGACATCCTCGAGACCACCGTCTTCGGCACGACCGCCGCCCGTGACGTCCGGGGGCCCGACGGCGAGGTCGTCATCGCCGCGGGCACCGACCTCGGCGACACCGTCATCGCCCGGGCCATCGAGGCCGGCGTCGAGGAGGTCGTGTGCCGCTCGGTGCTGACCTGCGACTCGGCCGTGGGCACCTGCGCCGCCTGCTACGGCCGCTCCCTGGCCACCGGCAAGCGCGTCGACATCGGCGAGGCCGTGGGCATCATCGCGGCCCAGTCCATCGGCGAGCCCGGCACCCAGCTGACGATGCGCACCTTCCACACCGGTGGTGCGGCCGGCGCCGCCGACATCACCCAGGGTCTTCCCCGCGTCCAGGAGCTCTTCGAGGCCCGCACCCCCAAGGGCGAGGCCGCCGTGGCCGAGGGCGCAGGCACCCTGCGGATCGAGGACGACGCCGACGGCAAGCGCCTGGTCATCACCCGCGACGACGGCGAGGAGGACCTCATCGTCCCGGTCTCGCGCCGCCAGCGCCTGCTCGTGCTCGACGGCGACCACGTCGAGCCCGGCGACGCCCTGACCGAGGGCCCCGTCGACCCCAAGAAGGTCCTGCGCCTGCGCAGCGTCAACGCCACCCAGCGCCACCTCGTCGACGAGGTCCAGGAGGTCTATCGCTCCCAGGGCGTGGACATCCACGCCAAGCACATCGAGGTCATCGTGCGCCAGATGCTGCGCCGCGTGACCGTGCTGGACCCCGGCGACACGACCCTCCTCCAGGGCGACCTGGTCGACGTGACCCTCTACCGCGAGGAGAACCGCCGGGTCATGGCCGAGGGCGGCAAGACGGCCTCCGGGCGCACCGAGCTGATGGGGATCACCAAGGCCTCGCTGGCCACCGACTCCTGGCTGAGCGCGGCCTCCTTCCAGGAGACCACCCGCGTGCTCACTGAGGCCGCCATGAACGGCAAGTCCGACCCGCTGCTGGGCCTCAAGGAGAACGTCATCCTGGGCAAGCTCATCCCCGCCGGCACCGGCCTGGCCCGGTACTCCGACGTCGAGGTCGAGCCGACCGAGGAGGTCAAGGCCGAGGTCTTCTCCCGCACGGGATACACCGGCGACGTGTTCGCCGTGGGCGACTCGGTGCCCCTGGACGACTACTCCTTCGGGGCGGACTTCCGCGCGGACTTCTCCGACGACTTCCGCACGGACTTCTCCGGATCCGTGGACTTCCTGTTCTGAGCGGTTTGTGCGCCGGTTGTGAGCCGGTTCTGAGCCCGGGGTGCGCCCCGGGGCGGACAGCGCGCGATGGGCCTGGGCAGTCACCACCGGTGACTGCCCAGGCCCGTTGAGTACGATCGAGCTGCGCCGGGCCGGCCGCTCCGGCCGTGCGCACCGCGTCACCGTTCAAGGAGAGCCGAGCAGTGTCCTCACCCGCAGACTACGAACACCGGGGCTTCTCCAGCGCCCCACCCGAGCCGCCCACGCAGCGCGTGTCCATCATGGGCGGGGCGAGGCAGGCATCGACGCCCCAGGAGGCGTCCACTCAGGCCCTGCCTCAGGGGTGGGCGGAGGGCCCGCAGGCCGAGCAGTGGGCCACCCAGGCCCTGCCTCAGGGCTGGGCCGAGGACCCGCAGGCCGAGCAGTGGAGCCAGCCGGCCACCGACGTTCTGCCAACCTCCGTGCCGCCTCCCGCCGCCGTGCCGCGAACCTCCGTGCTGCCCACCACCCGCACGCCCCACGCCGCCGGGCCGCAGACCTCAGTCCTGCCCGCCGGCGGGGCGGGGGACTGGGCCACGAGCGGTCCCGGTCCGGCGGTCCCCGGTCGCGATGTCCCGGTGCCTCCGGTGTCCCCGGCGCCGCAGGCGCGTCCCGAGCCCGCCCCCCGCCCGCGCCGCCCACGGGCACCCAAGCGGCGCTCGGCGGCCCTGCCGATCGGCACACTGCTGCTCATCGCCGCCGTCGTCCTGCTCGCCTGGGGGGTGTACACCCTGCTCGTGTCCATCGACGTCCTCGACATCGTGCTCAACGGGGCGCAAACGGTCGACCTCGTGGCGGCCGGGGCGATGGCCGCCGGAGCGGTGCTCGCCTTCCTGGCCTTCATCGCCGCCATCGCCGCCGTCGTGCGCTCCCGGCCCAGGTTCGCCGCCGGCCTGCTGCTCCTGGGCACCATCATCCTGCCGACGGCGGCCGTCCTGGGCGCGGGCTACTACGGTGGAACCATCCTCAAGGACCGGACCCTGGCCGAGGCCGACCAGTACACCGGCCAGATCGACGCCGCCCAGGTCCAGCAGGTCGAGGACGTCCTCGACCAGGTCGAGGCCACCGGCGTCCAGGTGCCCTGGCGCGACGAGCTCCTCGAAATCCTCGGCACCGTCAGCTCGGGCCAGTAGGGCCCGGGCCCACCTTCTCGCCGAGATCGGGACTTATGACACCTCGAGATCGGTAGATTCGGTATATATGGCACGGCGGGGCGGTCTCCCTCCGACACGGTGGAGGGCCGCGGCACATTCGGCGGCACACTCGGTGGCGCACTCGGCGTGGTGAGTGCCACCCCCAGGGGTGGGCTCCGTCCCTGGCGGTGCCGCGTGCCCGGATGTAGTCTGGTCTGCGGTGCCCGTAGACGGGTCGCCGTTCTCCATCTCCGTTCCCAGCGAGCCGGACGCAGGTCCGGGCGTGACGCGGGTCTGCCGCGGCGGGAACCGACGGGCCCCTCCACGGGGCTCCGGGCGCAGCGCCCCGGCTCGGCCGGCGGCGGGCGGGCCGGCCCTCATCCGTGGCGGAGCGCGCCGTCGCGACGGAGGGACGGCACCGGCCCGCGGGCAGCGAACCACTAGACGCACGTCACAATGGAGAACCAGTAGTGCCCACGATTCAGCAGCTCGTCCGCAAGGGCCGCTCCTCGAAGCGCACGTCGTCCAAGACGCCGGCGCTTCGGACCAGCCCACAGCGTCGTGGTGTGTGCACCCGCGTGTACACCACGACCCCCAAGAAGCCGAACTCCGCCCTGCGCAAGGTCGCCCGTGTGCGCCTGTCCACCGGCATCGAGGTCACGGCCTACATCCCCGGTGAGGGCCACAACCTCCAGGAGCACTCCATCGTGCTCGTTCGCGGCGGCCGCGTGCGGGACCTTCCCGGTGTCCGCTACCACATCGTCCGCGGCGCCCTCGACACCCAGGGTGTCAAGGGCCGCCAGCAGGCGCGTTCGAAGTACGGCGCCAAGAAGGAGAAGAAGTAATGCCCCGTAAGGGTCCCGCTCCCAAGCGCCCCCTCGTCGTCGACCCCGTCTACGGGTCCCCGGTGGTCACCCAGCTCGTCAACCGCGTCCTGCTCGACGGCAAGAAGTCGACTGCCGAGCGCATCGTCTACGGCGCCCTCGAGGGCGTGCGGGCCAAGACCGACCAGGACCCGGTGGCCGTCCTCAAGCGTGCCCTGGACAACATCCGCCCGGCCCTGGAGGTCCGCTCCCGCCGTGTCGGTGGTGCCACCTACCAGGTTCCCGTCGAGGTCCGCCCCAACCGCGCCACGACGCTGGCCCTGCGCTGGCTCGTCGACTTCTCCCGCCAGCGCCGGGAGAACACGATGACCGAGCGCCTCATGAACGAGATCCTCGACGCCTCCAACGGTCTGGGCGCCGCCGTCAAGCGTCGCGAGGACATGCACCGGATGGCCGAGTCGAACAAGGCCTTCGCCCACTACCGCTGGTGATCGGCGGCACGTCGGCCGGGACCGCCCCGGCGGCCCCGGCCGACGTCCCCGCGCCCGCCTGACCTCCCCCACCACACGACACGAAGGACTTCACTAGTGGCACTCGACGTGCTGACCGACCTGACCAAGGTCCGCAACATCGGCATCATGGCCCACATCGACGCCGGCAAGACCACCGTGACCGAGCGCATCCTGTTCTACACGGGCATCAACTACAAGCTCGGCGAGACCCACGACGGCGCCTCGACGATGGACTGGATGGTCCAGGAGCAGGAGCGCGGGATCACCATCACCTCCGCCGCGACGACGTGCTTCTGGAAGAACAACCAGATCAACATCATCGACACCCCCGGCCACGTCGACTTCACCGTCGAGGTCGAGCGCTCCCTGCGCGTCCTCGACGGCGCGGTCGCCGTCTTCGACGGCAAGGAGGGCGTCGAGCCCCAGTCCGAGACGGTGTGGCGCCAGGCCGACAAGTACAACGTTCCGCGCGTGTGCTACATCAACAAGATGGACAAGCTCGGAGCCAACTTCGACTTCTCGGTCCAGACGATCCGCGACCGCCTTCACGCCACGCCCCTGGTCATCAACTTCCCGATCGGCGCCGAGAACGAGTTCTCGGGCCTGGTCGACGTCATCGAGATGCGCGCCATCCGCTTCCCCGAGAAGGACGCCGACGGCAACGACACCCGTGGCTCGATCGTGGAGTACGAGGAGATCCCCGCCGAGCTCGTGGCCCGTGCCGAGGAGCTGCGCGCCGAGCTCGTCGAGGCCGTCGCCGAGACCGACGACGCCCTCATGGAGAAGTACCTCGAGGGCGAGGAGCTGAGCGTTGCCGAGATCAAGGCCGGCATCCGCAAGCTGACCGTGGCCGGCGAGGCCTTCCCGGTCCTGGCGGGATCGGCCTTCAAGAACAAGGGCATCCAGCCCGTCCTGGACGCCGTGCTCGACTACCTGCCCTCGCCCCTGGACGTCACCGACGTCGAGGGACACGTCCCGGGCAACGAGGACGAGGTCCTCACCCGCAAGGCCGACGAGAACGAGCCCTTCTCGGCCCTGGCCTTCAAGGTCGCCACCCACCCCTTCTACGGCAAGCTCGTCTACGTGCGGGTCTACTCCGGCAAGGTCGCTCAGGGCGAGGTCGTCGCCAATGCGACGAAGGGCAAGAAGGAGCGCATCGGCAAGCTCTTCCAGATGCACTCCAACAAGGAGAACCCGGTGGACGTGGCCCACGCCGGCCACATCTACGCCTTCATCGGCCTCAAGGACGTCACCACCGGTGACACCCTGTGCGCCCAGGGCGCCCCGATCATCCTGGAGTCGATGACCTTCCCCGACCCGGTCATCCACGTGGCCATCGAGCCCAAGACGAAGGGCGACCAGGAGAAGCTGGGCACCGCGATCCAGAAGCTCTCCGAGGAGGATCCGACCTTCACGGTGCGCCTGGACGAGGAGACCGGCCAGACGGTCATCGGCGGGATGGGCGAGCTGCACCTCGACGTCTTCGTCGACCGCATGCGCCGGGAGTTCAAGGTTGAGGCCAATGTCGGCAACCCGATGGTTGCCTACCGGGAGACCATCCGCAAGAAGGTCGACAAGGTCGAGTACACCCACAAGAAGCAGACCGGTGGATCGGGCCAGTTCGCCAAGGTCCTCATGTCCTTCGAGCCCCTCGACGAGACCGAGGCAGCCGAGGGCGAGGCGAAGTCGCACTACGAGTTCGTCAACTCCGTGACCGGTGGCCGCGTGCCGCGCGAGTACATCCCCAGCGTGGACGCCGGTGTCCAGGACGCCATGCTCACCGGTGTTCTGGCCGGCTACCCGGTGGTCGATGTCAAGGCCACACTCATCGACGGCGGCTACCACGAGGTCGACTCCTCCGAGATGGCCTTCAAGATCGCCGGCTCGATGGCCTTCAAGGAGGGTGCCAAGAAGGCCTCCCCGGTTCTCCTCGAGCCGGTCATGGCCGTCGAGGTGCGCACCCCCGAGGAGTACATGGGCGACGTCATCGGCGACATCAACTCCCGCCGGGGGATGATCCAGTCGATGGAGGACGCCGTGGGCGTCAAGGTCATCAAGGCCGCCGTCCCGCTGTCCGAGATGTTCGGCTATGTCGGCGACCTGCGCTCCAAGACCCAGGGCCGCGCGGTGTACTCGATGACCTTCGACTCTTACGCCGAGGTGCCCAAGAACGTGGCCGACGAGATCATCGCCAAGGCCAAGGGCGAGTGACCCCGTCGGGCGAACCCGCCGGTGCCCGGGGAGTGGAACGATCTGTTCCGCTCCCCGGGACGCCCGGGGGCCACTGGTCCCCGGGCCCCGTTCCAGTTAGATTTCCAACAACCCATCAGTAGAGACTCTCTGCGCCGGGACGGCTAGCATGTGCTAGTCGATTCACGACGAAGAGCACTACCCGAGTCCCAGGAGGGCACAAGTGGCCAAGGCCAAGTTCGAGCGGACCAAGCCGCACGTCAACATCGGAACGATCGGTCACGTCGACCACGGCAAGACGACGCTGACCGCCGCGATCTCCAAGGTCCTGCACGACGAGTACCCGGACCTCAACCCCTTCACCCCCTTCGACGAGATCGACAAGGCTCCCGAGGAGCGCCAGCGCGGCATCACGATCAACATCGCGCACGTCGAGTACCAGACCGACAAGCGCCACTACGCCCACGTCGACGCCCCCGGTCACGCCGACTACATCAAGAACATGATCACCGGTGCCGCCCAGATGGACGGCGCGA
>NZ_JAUNHI010000028.1 GCF_030524025.1 Actinomyces sp.
CCCGCAGCAGCTGGCCCAGCCCCGGACCACCCGGGACCACCAACAAGGTAACGGGGGGGGACGGGCGCCGGTCGGGTCAGGCTGGTCGGTCCGGCAGGTCCGGCGGCTCCAGTCAGGCCGGCCGCCTGGTCCTGCCGGGTGCCCGGTCAGTCCGCGGCGCGGGCGGCCCGCCGGATCCGGTCGACCTCGTAGAGGCTGATGCCAGTTGCCACGGCGGCGTTGAGGGACTCGACCGTGCTCGAGATCGGGATGGAGGCCACGAGGTCGCAGGTCTCGCGCACGAGCCGGGACAGGCCCGCGCCCTCCGCGCCGGTGACCAGGACCAGTGGTGAGTCGGCCACGGGGATCTGCTCGAGGGAGGTCTCCCCCCGCCCGTCAAGGCCGACGACGAAGCAGCCCTCAGCCTTGAGGGCCGCAAGGGCGCGCACGAGGTTGGTCTCGCGCGCCACCGGCACGCGGGCCGCGGCACCGGCCGACACCTTCCAGACGGTGGCGGACACGCCGACGCTGCGCCTGCCGGGGATGATGACGCCGTCGGCCCCGAAAGCGCCTGCCGAGCGCAGGACCGCCCCAAGGTTATGGGGGTCGGTGACCTGGTCGAGGGCGATGAGCAGCGGCACCCTCCCGGCGGCGCGGGCCCGGTCGAGCAGGTCGCGGGCCAGGACGTAGTCGTAGGCGGGCACCTCGATGGCCACGCCCTGGTGGGCGGCGTCGTCGGTCAGGGCGTCGAGGTCGAGGCGGGTGGTCTCCAGCACGGGGGCGCCCAGCAGGGCGGCACGCCGGATGACCGCGCCGAGGCGGTCGTCGGAGGCCGCCGACACGGCCATGAAGACCCGTTCGATCGGCACCCCCGCGCGGGCCGCCTCGGCCACCGCGTTGCGGCCGCACACGACCTCGTGGCCCTCGGGCACGCCGAAGCGCCGCCTGATCTTCTCCAGCTGCTTGGCCCGGGTCGGCGCCGCGGCGCGGGCCTCGGCCCGGGCCGTGGCCCGGGCCCGGGGGTGGCCGACGCGGTCCTCCGCCTTGGGCGTGGGACCCTTGCCCTCCAGGCCCCGACGGCGGTTGCCGCCCGAGCCCTTCGTGGGTCCCTTCTTGGACCCCGGCCGGCGCTTGGCGCCGGGGTACTGCTCGTTTCCGGGCATGGGCTGCGATCCTCACTGTTGTCGCTGTGATCGGGGTGGTCGGGGTAGACGGGGTTGTCGCTGGTGGGGCTGCCTGGGCTGTCACTGACGGCCGAGACGGCCGGGACGGCCGACGCCGTCTGAGGCGACCGGCTCAGGCCAGGTGCCAGCGGGCGCCCGCAGCGGAGTCCTCGACGACGACGCCGGCGGCGGCCAGGTCGTCGCGCAGGGCGTCCGCCCGCGCCCAGTCCTTGTCGGCCCGCGCCTTGGCGCGCTGGGCGAGCAGGTCGGTGACGAGGTGGTCGAGGGCCTCCATGGCCGCGGAGTCCTCGCCCGTCCGCGTCCCCCCACCGACACCGGCGCGCCAGGGCGCGGCCAAGGGGTCGAGGCCCAGGACGCTCAGCTGGGCGCGCAGGTCCAGGGCCAGCCCGGCCACCGTCTGCGGGTCCGGGGCTGCGGCCGCCAGAGCGGTGTTGAGGCGCTTGAGGGTGGCGTGGACCACCGCCATCGCACCGGCGAGGTTGAGGTCGTCGTCCATGGCCTCGACGTACTCGACCGGGAGCTCGCGCCCGGCCAGGGACTCCGTGGGGGTGTCGGCCTGCGGGCTCAGCCCGACGGCACGCAGCACGGCCCCGGTCAGGCGCTCCCACAGGGCGGCGGCCTCGGCCAGGGTCTCCTCGGAGAACTCGACGGTCGAGCGGTGGTGGACGGTGCCCAGCGCCAGGCGCAGCACGGCCGGGTCGTGGGTGGTGAGCAGCTCGCCGACCACCAGCGAGTTGCCCAGGGACTTGCTCATCTTCTCGCCCTTGACCGTCACCCAGGCGTTGTGGACCCAGTGCCGGGCGAAGCCCCAGCCGGCGCCGTGGGACTGGGCCTGCTCGTTCTCGTGGTGGGGGAAGCGCAGGTCGATCCCGCCGCCGTGGATGTCGAAGGTCTCGCCCAGGTAGCGCCGGCTCATCGCCGAGCACTCCAGGTGCCACCCGGGCCGGCCCCTGCCCCAGGGGGCGTCCCAGGCCGCGTCGGCCGGCTCGGAGGGCTTGGCGGCCTTCCACAGGGCGAAGTCGCGGGGGTCGTGCTTGTCGGCCTCGACGTCGTCGTCGATCTGCGACTCGTCCTCGGTGGTGGCCAGGTCCTCGACCCGCTGGTTGGTCAGCGAGCCGTAGCCGGGCAGGGATCGCACATCGAAGTAGACGTTGCCGGCCTCCCCGACATAGGCGTGCCCGGCCTCAAGCAGGCGGCCGACAAGGTCGATCATCTCCGGGACCTGCCCCGTGGCCCGCGGCTCGTAGGTGGGCGGGGCCACGCCCAGCGCCCGGTAGGCGGCGTCGAACTCGCGCTCGTAACGCTGGGCCCAGGCCCACCACGGCACGGGCGGGTCGGCGGCGGCGGACTTGGCCAGGATCTTGTCGTCGATGTCCGTGACGTTGCGGATGAGGGTGACTCGCTGGCCGCAGCGCTCCAGCCAGCGGCGCAGGACGTCGAAGGCGATGGCCGAGCGCATGTGCCCGATGTGGGGCGAGCCCTGGACCGTGGCGCCGCACAGGTAGATGGCCACCGTTCCCTCGGTGACGGTGGGCGCCAGGGGTACGACCGCGCGGGCCGCCGAGTCGTAGAGGCGCAGGTTGAGCGCGCGCTGGGGTGCGCGGTGGGATGCGGTACTCACGCCGCAACCCTATCGGGTGGGACGAGGACGGGGCGGGGCGTGCAGGCGTGTCCGGATGGCGCGGCAGGGCGGGGTGCCGGTGGGCCCACCCGCGCTGCCGGCCGCGGTCGCGCTGCCGGGCTGCTGCTGCCCGCCCAGTGGCCGGGTCGGCGCACAGGGCCGGCACGTCTCAGCGGGGCCCGACCGGGTAGACCAGGGCGGTGGCCAGAGCGAGCAGCCCCTCCCGGCGTCCCAGGAAGCCCAGGCCGTCGGTGGTCGTGGCCGAGAAGCTGACCTCGGCCCCCGCCGCAGCGGACAGCGCGGCCCCGGCCTCGCCGGCGCGCGCGGCCACCCGGGGGCGGGCCCCGATGAGCTGGACGGCGATGTTACCGATCTCAAAGCCGGCCCCGCGCACCCGCCTGGCGGCCTCGGCCAGGAGGACGGCGCCGGAGGCACCCTTCCACTGGGGCTCGGCGGTGCCGAAGTTCGAGCCGAGGTCGCCCAGGCCCGCGGCGGAGAACAGGGCGTCGCAGCAGGCGTGGGCGACGACGTCGCCATCGGAGTGCCCGGCCAGTCCGGTCTCACCGGGCCACTCCAGGCAGGCCAGGCGCAGGGGTGTCCCCGAGCCGGGCTCGGCGAAGGCATGGACGTCGCTGCCGATCCCGGTGCGCGGCAGGAGCGGGGCGGCACCGGGCAGGTCGGGGGTCGAGGTCATGGGCTCAGTGTGCCCCACGGTCCGCACACGGGCTTGGCGCAGCGGCCGGGCGCGCACCACGCCCGGGGGTTGCAGGCCGCTCCCCCGGGCGCCGCGATCCCCGACAATGACCTCATGCCTCCCGCGCCCCCACCGGTCCGGTGCCCCCGGCACGAGTCCGGCGCCTGCCACTCCTGCCCGCACCTGGCGACCCCGCTGCCCCTCCAGCTGGCGGCCAAGCAGGAGCGGGTCGCCGCCCTGCTGGCCTCGGGGCCCAACCCCGTGCCCGGGCGGACCTGGCTCGAGCCGGCCGCGAGCGCACCGACGCGATTCCGCAACAAGGCCAAGATGGTGGTCTCCGGCACGGCGCACCGGCCGGTGCTCGGCATCCTCGACGCGGAGATGCGGGGAGTCGACCTGCGCGCCTGCCCCCTCCACGAGCCCCTCATCGAGCAGGCCCTGCCGGTCATCGCCGAGCTGATCGGCGACCTGGGCCTGGAGCCCTACGACGTGCCGGCCCGTCGCGGCGAGCTCAAGCACGTCCTGGTCACCGTCTCCCCCGACGGGGACCTCATGGTCCGCTTCGTGCTACGCAGCCGCCGGCACCTGGAGACTCTCCGCCGGGCCCTGCCCGCCCTGCGCCGACGCCTGGAGACCCTCGCGGTCCTGTCGGTCAACATCCAGCCCGTCCACCAAGCGGTCATCGAGGGTGCTGAGGAGATCGTCCTGACCGACGGCCCCGACGGCCACAGCCTCCTCATGCGCCTGCGCCTGCCAGGCGACCTCGAGCCGCTCGCCCTCGGACCACAGGCCCTCGGACCGCCCGCCCCAGGCGAGCCCGCCCCGGGCGAACCCGCAAGCCGCGAGCTGCTGCTGTCGCTGCCCGTGCGCTCCTTCTTCCAGACCAACACCGCCGTCGCCGCCGCGCTCTACGCCACCGCGAGGCGGTGGGCCGACGACCTGCCGCCGGGCCCCTTCCCGGCCGGGGCGACCACGCCCCCTGAGGCGCGCCGGGACGGAGCCCGCGCGCCGCGGGGCGCTCCTGAGGAGGTGTGGGACCTGTTCTGCGGCGTCGGCGGGTTCGCCCTGGCCCTGGCAGCTCCGGGCCGCCGTGTCCGGGGCGTGGAGGTCTCCGCCGAAGCGGTCGACGGCGCCCGGCACAGCGCCGCCCGGATGGGCCTGGGGGCGGAGGTCGTCCGTTTCGAGACCGGCGACGCCCGGGTGCTGGATCCCGGTGCTCCGGGGGCGCTGCCCGACCTGCTCGTGGTCAACCCTCCCCGCTCCGGGATCGGGACCGACCTGGCCGGACGCATCGAGCGCTGCGGCCTGGGCAGAGTCCTGTACTCCTCGTGCAACCCGGCGACCCTGCGGCGCGACCTCGCCGCGATGCCCTCCCTGCGTGTCCGCCGGGCCAGGCTGTTCGACATGTTCCCCCACACCGACCACGCCGAGGTCCTCGTCGAGCTCGTGCGCGGCACCGACCCCGCCTCACGCGGAACCCGCTGAGGGGCCTGCGTCGAGGCCGCCGGCCTCCCCACCCCCGCGCGGTCAGCGCCCCTGCGAGGGCGCTGAGGAGCCCGCAGAGCCCGCAGTGCCCGCAGTGCCCGCCCGGCCCGCCAGACCTGCCAGAACGGCACGGACCGCGGCCAGCCGGGTGTCGATGTCGGCCGGGTCGTAGGGCAGCTCGAGGTCACGCACCGCCCCGGCGAGGTCGGCCAGGCCACGCGCCTCGGGGAAGCCGTCGCGCACGAGCGCACTGGCAGTGCGCACCGAGACCTCCTGTGCCGCCCCGGCATCGGCGGCGGCGCCGATCAGCTCGAGCAGCGGGCGGTGCGTGGCGGTCAGTGACCCGGCGACGACGTCGAGCTCGCCGCCGACCAGCTCGGAGCGGGCCTCCAGCAGCGCCAGCGCATCGGCCAGGGAGGCGGCGCCTTCGTGCAGGACACCCACGAGCTCCTCCAGGCTGCCGACCGCGTCGTTCTCCCCCAGCTCGTCGTCGCCCTCGAGCAGCTGGAGGGCGAAGAAGCCCGCGGCCAGATTGTGCAGGCGCAGCAGGGCGATCGCGAAGCGGACCGCGTCGACGTCGCCGCGCAGCTCCTCGACCTGCCCGGCCAGCGGGTGGAGCTGCTCGACGCACTCGAGGACCAGGGCATCGACCCGGGCGTAGTTCTCCGCCACCTCGTCGACCTCCGGCCCCTGCCCCCTGGTCGTGACATCACGCAGGACCTGGCGCAGGTTCTCGCGCAGGCTGCCCAGCCGCGCCGACAGGGCGTCGATGTCCTCAGCCCGCCGGCCCAGGAGGGTCACAAGCCGCGCGCACTCGTCGAGCAGGTCGACCAGGCCCGCGGTCGAGTCCTCAATGCCGTTCATCTCCGCCAGGATCCGGGCCACCGGGTCGTCACCGCGCCGCTCGGGGATGTTGACTCCCGAACCGACCAAGGCAGCGACCTCGGCGGCCAGGGTCTGGCGGGAGAAGTCCACCGTTCCCTTGTATCCCAGCGCCCGCAGCTCCTCGAGCAGCGCCGCCTGGCCGGCAGCGGCCGCCTCGCGCCGGGTCGAGCCCGCCGCCAGGGAGGCGGCCTCCACCTGGCGGACGCGGGCGTAGGCGCCCTCGACGTCCTCGCGCAGGTCGGTGAGCATCGGCAGGGTGCGCACCGACAGGTAGCCGTCCCCGGAGGGCACGATCGTAGCGAAGACCCGGTAGGTGCCGCCGTCCGAGGAGCGGTTGGAGATGTAGGCGCTCGCGGCACCGCCGGCCTCGATGTCCTCCCACATGCTGCGGAAGAGGCCGGCGGGCATGTCGGGGTGGCGCACGACGTTGTGGGCCCGCCCCACGAGGGCGCCGCGGGGATAGCCCGACAGGCGCATGAAGATCGAGTTCGCCCGGCGGATCCTGCCGTGGGAGTCGGTGGTGGAGAAGAACAACTCCTCCGGGGCGTAGGTGTGCTCGACCTCGGTCCCCCGCACGGACGGGGGCGCTGCCGCCCCGCTGGTCGGCGGGTTCCCGTGCGGGAGGTCGGTGTTGGTCATGGAGGCTCCCTTGCGACGGCGTATCGCCCGCGGGCCCCGCGGGCCGGTGGACGGATGAGGCGGCGGGCCCGCACCGAAGGCTACCGGCTCAGGCGCACCGACGCGCGGGGCCCGCCCCGGGCTCGCGAGAGCGGGTGCACGTCCGTCCGGACAGCAGCCGATCTCGAGGGGTCATATGTCCCGATCTCGGGGAGTGCTGCCCGTGACACGGGACTTGACCCACGGGCCGGGCTCGCGGCGATCCTCGCCGGATACCTCGAGGAACGGCCGGAGGGCAATGCGCTCGTCTCCCCGCTCAGCCTGTCGCTCATCCTCGCGCTCCTGGCCCCCGGGGCCACCGACCCCACCCGGCAGGGCTTCGACACGCTGCTGGGCGCCGGCGGCGAGGACCGGAACCGGACGTGGTCGGCCATCCAGACCTCCGTCAACCGCAACGACGGCGACCTCGAGGGATTCGACCCCGAGGAGATCCCCGAGGAGCCGCTCGTCCACCTGGCCAACCACGTCGTCATCCGCGAGGGGGTCGAGGTCTCCCAGGACTACCTCGACACTGTGCTGCGGTGGCTGGACGCGCAGATCGAACAGGTCTCGGCGCGGGGGATGAAGGACAACCTCGACGCCTGGGCGGAGCACAACACGGGCGGCCTCATCCCCTCAAGCGGGATCAACCCCACGCAGGACACCGTCCTCGTGCTGCAAAACGCCCTACTCTTCGCCGCCAGGTGGTCGGCGCCCTTCGCCGCCGAGGACACCTCCGCCCGGAGCTTCACCCGCGCCGACGGGTCGACGGTCCAGGCCGAGCTCATGCACGCCACCCTGCAACTCGTGCATGTCGAGGGGCAGGGCTGGTCGGCAGTCCGCCTCGACTACGCGGGCGGTCAGGCCGACACCGGTGAAGGGCGGGCCCTCGACGTCGTCCTGCCCGAGGCGGGCACCTCTCCTGCGCAGCTCGACCCCGCGACGCGGGCTGCCGCCTCCGCCGCGCTCGACGAGGCGTCCCGGGCCGGCAACAGTGTGGAGGTCGAGCTCGCCCTGCCCAATCTCGACCTGGCGAGCCCCGCCACGAGCCTCATCGACGCGCTCGCCGCCCAGGGGCTCGACCCCGTCGGGTTCGAGGGGATCGCTCCCAGTGTCGTGCTCACCGACGTGCTCCAGCAGGTGCGTCTCCTCATCGACGAGGAGGGGACGGTCGCCGCGGCCCTGACCGAGGCGATGGAGACGACCAGCGGGGCGCCGCCCTCCGAGACGGTGCCCTTCATCGTCGACCGCCCCTACGTCCTGCGGCTCCAGGACCTCGCCTGCGGGGCGACCCTCCTCGAGGCAGCCATCATGGACCCCACGGCCTCATAAGCACAGGACCGGCCGAGGCCGCCCCCTTCGCCGAGATCGGGACTAATGACACCCCGAGATCGGTACATATGACACGCAGGGACGCTGGCCCGCCAGTCAAGTCCCTGGTCCCGGTGCGGGCCGCAGCCGTCACTGTGGACCACCATTGGTGGTCGTCGGACGATCTCGACGGGCAAGAAACCGCGTGATGCCGGGGGTCGTCGTCGGACAAGCGGTGGGAACTGTGCGTGCCTCGGCCGCGCCTGGGTACGACCACCGGCCTGGGAGATGCGCGTCGTGCCGGCACGGGCCCGCTGGCCGACGGCGACGAGGGCCGCCTGCACACGCTTGATCTCGAAGGCCGTGCGAGCGCGTCAAGTCCAACCAGCCCCACGCTGCCCCGACCCGATCGGCGGCGGAGCCCCTGCCCCAGGACGCCTCCGCGCCCCGCCGTGCCATATCTACCGATCTCGAGGTGCCATAAGTCCCGATCTCGGCGAAGGGGCGGGTCCCGGGCCCGTGACGCCGACCCCGGGCCCGCGCCGCCCAGCCCGCGCCGCGCACCCCGCGGGAATCAATCGTCTAGGCTCTCCACATCATCGCACCCACCGCCTCCGAACCGAGGAGACCCCATGACCGTTGAGATCGTCACCGCATCGGACCCCGAGCTCGTCGAGGCAATGGAACGGCTCATCCCCCAGCTATCCCGCTCGGCACCGGCGCTGACCGCCGAGCAGTGCGAGGCGCTCGTCGCCCAGGAGGGGGTCTCCCTCTTCGTCTTCCGCCCCGACGAGCCCGATGCCCAGGGCCTCACCCCGATCCTGGGGATGCTCACCCTGGCGACCTTCACGATCCCCACGGGCCTGCGCGCCTGGGTCGAGGACGTCGTTGTCGACTCCGCCGCCCGCGGGCACGGCGCCGGACGGGCGCTGGTCGAGGCGGCCGTGGCGCACGCCGCGACCCTGGGAGCCCGGACCGTCGACCTCACCTCCCGGCCCAGCCGGGAGGCCGCCAATCGGCTGTACCAGCGGGCAGGCTTCGAGCAGCGGGAGACCAATGTCTACCGCTTCGCCGGGCAGTAGTCCGCCGTAGGTCGGAGCCTCTGCCCGCACCCGGGGCACCGGGCCGGCAACCGGGCATCACCCCTGGGCGCGCGCCCCAGCCTGCGTCCCGGCCGCGGCGGCCGCTCCCGGTCCGGTCAGGACTCAGCCCACAGGAGCAGGTGCGGCGTGATCGACGCCAGATCGGGCACGACGATGAGACCCGGGTCGGCGGGGAAGTGCTTGTCGCCGCCGACCTGCACGACCCGCAGGTCGTTGGAGCGCGCCGAGGCCGCGCCGGTGGCCGAGTCCTCCACGGCGACGCACTCCTCGGGCCCGAGCTCGAGCATCTCCAGCGCAGCAGCGTACGGAGCGGGCGTCGGCTTGCCGGGCAGACCGTCGTCCCCGGTGACCAGGCCGGCAAACACGTTGCCCAGGGCGTGGGCGACAGCCTCGACGATCGGCCTGGGCGACTGGGTGACGATGACCTGCGCCAGTCCCGCCTGCAGCAGTGCTGAGGTGATCTCTCGAGCGCCGGGAATGATCGGCGGGCGCCGGGTCACCGCCTCCCGGACATCAGCCGCCATGCCCGTGAAGATCTCGCCCGTACCGGGGTCGTCCGCCTCGCTCGTCGCCCCGGTGGCGGCGATCAGTTCGTGGGTGCGTCGGATCGAGGCGCCCTTGAGCTCCCCGACCTGCTCGGGCGTCACCGTACCGCCCCGCTGCCGGCAACGGCGCTCGAAAGACTCGTCCCAGAAGGGCTGGGAATCGATGAGGGTGCCGTCCATGTCCCACAGGACGGCACGGACATAGCGGGGAGGGCTGCTGCTCACGGCTCCTCCGCGGGCTGGGCCTGAGCCGCACGAGCCTGCACAGGGTCCACCTCAGGGGCACCGGGCGTGAGGGGACCGGAACCGCCCTCCTCGCCCGCGGGCTGCTGGGGGTCCCGGCCCCGTCGCTCAGCGCGTCGCCGCGCCTGGGCGGCCCGGCCCTCGTTGCGCGCCTTCTCCTGGCGCGCCCACTCCACCTTCCCGTGAAGGAGCTCGCGCGTCGCGCCGGTGAGCATCTTGTTGTCCTCGAGCATGCCCGCGGCCCGCAGCTCGGTGAAGTCGAGGTACTCGGGGTTGCGGGTACGCTCATACTGCCTCGTGGCCTCATGGAGGTCCGAGACGTCACTGACGACCTGCCGCTCGATCATCTGACGTCCCAGAAGCAGGAAGACGGCCAGAGCCAGAGCGACGATCGAGCCGTAGCCCCGGGTCAGCGGGTAGAGCACGACGGCTACCAGTGACAGGCACAGAGCCGGCCCCATCATGCCGAAGGTATAGCCCTCCGAGCGCCCAGCATCGAAGCCCCGCGCCCACGCGGCCACCTTCCGGCGCCCATCCGGGTCGCCACCATTGAACCAGTCACGGAGTGTGTTGAAAGCTGCCACAGGTCACCTGTCCATGAGAAGGAGTGAGTCGATGAGTTCGGCGATGGACGATACCGTCCGCTCGCACACGGCCTTGACCGCCGGAGGCGACCAGGGCAGGGCCACGGCGTGGTCGGCGGTCTCATGCATCGTGATGTCGTTCCAGGAGTCGCCGATGCTCCAGGTCTCGAGCCTGCTGCCCGCCACCGGCCCGTCCGGGGCCGTCAGGTCTGCCACGAGCTCGCGCAGCCCGTGCCCCTTGGTGCAGCCCGCTGGGATGACGTCGAGGAACTCCTGGTTGCGCACCACCTCGATCTGTGTCTCCCAGGAGGCGACGAGCTCAGCCGTGATGCGGTCGCGCACGTCGTCGTCACGCACCCGCATGGGCACGCCGATGAAACGGTGCCCGGCCATCTGCTCGGCCGTCATCGGCTCGAACACCTGAAGGATGGGGGAGATTTCCCGGTAGGTGTCGGAAATGATGTAGTCGCATGTGATGGTGGTGGCGAACACGGTCAGCCCATCCACGCCCTCCAGCCAGGAGACGATCGCCTGGGCCAGCCCCTCGGGCAGGTAGCGGGCCGACAGGATCGAGTAGCTCGAGTCGATGAGCACCGCTCCTGTGAAGGTCACTGCGTAGTCGAAGTCGACGCCGGCCGGCTCCAGGACGTCGCGCGTGGCGAAGACCGACTTGCCGGTGTCGACCACCAGCAGGTTGCCCGCTGCGCGCCAGCGCGCCATGGCGGCCCGGTCCTCCGGTGAGACTCGACGGTCAAACAGGACCGTCCCGTCCAGGTCGGTGGCGATGAGGCTGGGCACGTAGGTTCTCCTCGTGGTCGGGCTGCTTGGGACCTGCAGCCTCCGGGGCCGCTGGGCGGTGTCTGCCGCCCAGCGGCCCCGGAGACGCTGCGTGTTGTCGACGACCGGGCCGTCAACCCGGCAAGGTCGGTGCCGCAGTCACTCAGGACGGCATGCCGAGCCAGCCGGTCCAGGCGCCCAGGATTCCGATGACGAACATGCCCAGGATGATGAGCAGCGGGCTCACCTTCTTGTTGAGCAGCCACATGCACACGAAGGTGAGGCCCAGGGCGGCCACGCCCGGGAGCAGGCTGTCCAAGATGTTCTGCACCGAGGTCTCGGTCACTGTACCGTCTTCCGCCTTGACCGACGAGACGATGCCCGGGAAGTGGATCGTCGTCCACTTGGCGACGAGTGCCCCCATGACGAACAGACCGGTGATCGCGGCGATCTGGGTGATGCGCTTGAGCTGGCCCCCTCCGACCTCCGTGACCATTGCGGTTCCACGCTCGTAGCCCCACCGCAGACCGTACCAACGGGTGAGAATCCGGATGGCGTTGATGCCCAGGAAGTAGACGATCGGTCCCAGCCAGGACCCGGTGGCCGCCAGGGAGGCGCCCAGCGCCCCCAGGACCGGGCGCGCCGTGCCCCAGAAGATGGGGTCGCCCACGCCCGCCAGCGGCCCCATCAGGCCGACCTTGACGTTGGTGATCGTGTCATCACCGATGTCCTCACCCTTGGAGCGCTGCTCCTCCATGGCTGCGGTCACGCCGAAGACCACCGACGAGATCCACGGGTGGGTGTTGTAGAACTCCAGGTGGCGCTTGAGGGCCGCCGCCTGCTGAGCCTTGTCATTGGGATAGAACTTCCGGATCGCAGGCATGAGGGTCAGGCAGAAGCCCATCGCCTGCATGCGCTCGAAGTTGAAGGATCCCAGAAGGAAGGTGGAGCGCCAGTACATCTGACGCAGGTCCCGGGTGCTCAGCGCACGCGCGGGCTGGTTGGTCATTGTCTCTGTTGCGGTCGACATTGTCAGTCCTCCCTGTTCCGCTCAGTCCAGCTCGTCGTCGAGGTCGTCGTCAAGGCGCCCGCCTCCCGCGGGAACCGCTGCCCTGGGCAGCCGGAGCGACTCGTGGAACTCGGGGTTGAGCTGGACGTAGATAAAGGCGAGGCACACGCCCAGGATGCCCAGGGCGACAAGCGTGATGCCTGTGTCGAGGGTCGTCATGAACTGGGCGACGACAAAGCCGATGAAGAAGAAGGGCATGAGCTTGCGCGCCCTCATCATGTTGATGACCATCGCGTAACCGACGACAACGATGAAACCACCGGCGATCTGCAGACCGAGGGTGATGACGTCGGGGATCGACTCGAGCGCCTGCTTGACGCCGTCACCGGAGGCCACGGCGGCCACGAGTGCCGTAGGAACGGCCACACGCAGGCCCTGGAGGCTCAGCGCGACGAAGTGCATGATCTCGATCCCCCGGAAATTCGCCTGCTCGGCGAACCGGTCCGCCTGGTGGGCGAAGAACACGTTGATCGTGCGCACGAAGATGGTCAACGCCTGACCGGCGACGGCCAGTGGGACGGCAATGGCGATCGCCTCGGCCTGGGTCTGGCCTCCGGCAATGACGATCACTGTCGAGACCGTCGACGCCAGAGCCGCGTCAGGCGCCATAGCAGCGCCGACGTTCATCCAGCCCAGAGCCAAGAGCTCCAGGCTCCCACCGATAATGATGCCCGTCGTGGGGTCGCCCAGGGCGATCCCCGTCAGGGTGCAGGCGACGATGGGGCGGTAGAACATGCGTTCATCAAGGACCGAGTCACAACCGGCGATGAAGGCAACCAGAGTCACCAAGATGATCTGGACCGCGCTGATGTCTTGCATAGTTAATGCTTCTTTCAGGTTGGGAAGGGGACAGGGCTCAGCACAAGGCCGTTAGGAGATGAAGCCCTTGGACTTCAGCGCCCCCATGAGGTCACTGCGACCCGTGGAGGGCACTTGCTGGATGTATTGGGTGATGCCGCGACGATTGATCTCCTCGAAGTCTTTAACGTCCTGGTCCGACACATAGACCGCCTGAGACAACGCTTTGGCGTCCCGCTTGAAGGTCATACCGCCAACGTTGACCTCGGTGGCCTCGACGCCCAGGTCGAGCAGCCGCAGGACGTCAGCCGGCGTCTCGACCACGATGACCGCATTGAGGTTCTCGTACTTGGGGTTCTTGTAGACCCGGGCAGCCTTCTCCACGCCCAAGACGTGGACCTTGACCTTGCCGCCGCCGGTCTGGAGCATGAGCGTCTTGCGCAGCTCGTCATTGGCGGCACCGTCGGACACGGCCAGAATAGCCTCGGCGCCCAGGGTTCCCGCCCAGTTGTTGGCGACCTGGCCGTGGACCAGGCGGGAGTCGACACGCAGTAGCGCGATTTTCATCAGAGCTCATCTCCTTCATCATCGGAGTCATTAGAGGTGGATGCGGGGGCGAAGAGCTCGGACAGGACCTGCACGCCGGCGGAACCTGCCGTACGCGCCACCTCGACAAGCTCGGCCAGGTCCGCGCCGACGATTCGTCGACCGAGAACCTCGACGAGCATGGGCAGGTTGACTCCTGTCACCACATCCGCGTCCTCGCGCTCTGCCACGGCCCGTGCCGCGGCGTTGTATGGGCTGCCGCCCAGCAGGTCCACGAGGAACAGGTAGTGGCTGCTTGGCGAGGCCTCCATGGCGGCGGCGTACTTGGCGAGAAGATCGTCCGGACCCTCGGAGGGGTCGAATGTAATTCCTATGACATCTTCCTGGGGGCCCGCGATCATCTCCGCGGAAGATAGCAGTCCCTCCGCAAGATGACCGTGAGCAGCAACGATCACAGCGACCATACACACTCCTTCGTATTCAGGCGCCGCAGGTTGACGGCGTTGGACGCATGTCGCATGCTAGCACCGCCGGCGATTCATAGTTAATCGATTGACCACATGTGTCCCATGTCACGATGCGCTTCCATGATGTCATCCGCACGGCATTGACTGAGGCGTGCCGCTCAGGGCCTGGCAGGCGTATCACCCATGTCCGCGGGCGCCGTGGCGCGCCGGCGCGCCACGGCGCCCGTCGGCCAGAACCGCCGCCCGGTCCGACCAACGCCGTGGTGCACGCGAGGTCAGCGGAGGCAGGCCGCCGCGGCGCAGTACTCGTGCGGGGCGGTGCGGCTCAGGCCGGCGGGACGTTGCGCTCGAGCTCTGCGACCCAGGCGGCCGCGCCGGCGTCCGAGGGCATGCGCCAGTCGCCCCGGGGGGACAGCGAGCCGCCGGCGACCACCTTGGGGCCGTTGGGCAGGGTCGAGCGCTTGAACTGGTTGGCGAAGAAGCGGCGGAGGAACACCAGCTCCCAGGCGCGGATCTCAGCCAGGGTGTAGGCCACCCGCTCGGATTCCGGCAGGCCCTCGGGCCACTGCCCCACCGAGGCGTCCGACCAGGCCTTGTGCGCCAGGAAGGCGATGCGGCTGGGCCGCGAGCCGCGACGCAGCATGTGCCACAGCGTGAAGTCCTGGAGGGCGTAGGGACCGATCCGCGCCTGGGTGGACTGGATGGGCTCGGCGTCGGAGGCCGGGACGAGCTCGGGGCTGATCTCGGTGTCGAGCACCGCCTCCAGGACCCGGGAGGCCTCCGGGGGGAACAGGCCCTCGGCCGCCACCCAGCGGATGAGGTGCTGGATGAGGGTCTTGGGCAGGCCGCCGTTGACGTTGTAGTGCGACATCTGGTCGCCCACCCCGAAGGTGCACCAGCCCAGGGCCAGCTCGGACAGGTCGCCGGTGCCCAGGACGATCCCGCCGCGCGCGTTGGCGATGCGGAACAGGAAGTCGGTCCGTAGGCCGGCCTGGACGTTCTCGAAGGTGACGTCATAGACGTCCCGACCGCGCTCGCCGCGCCCGTAGGGGTGGCCCATCTCGGTGAGCATCGTCGTGGCCGTCGGGCGGATGTCGAGCTCCTCGACCCGGCAGCCCAGGGCGGTGGCCAGGGCCAGCGCGTTGTGCTTGGTCGTCTCGCTCGTCGCGAAGCCGGGCATGGTGATGGCGTGGATGTCGGTGCGGGGCCGCCCGAGGCGGTCCATGGCGCGGGCCGCAACGATGAGGGCGTGCGTCGAGTCCAGCCCGCCGGACACGCCGATGACGACCACGGGGTTGCCGATGGCCCGCATCCGCTGGACGAGCCCGGCGACCTGGATGTTGTAGGCCTCGTAGCAGTCCTGGGCCAGGCGTGCGGGGTCGTCGGGGACGAAGGGGAAGCGGTCGACCGTGCGCCGCAGGCCGATGTCCGTGCGCGGGACGGTCAGCTCCCCGCGCCCGATGCTCACGCTCCAGTGCGCCGGGTGCGCCTCGGAGCCGCCCGCCAGCAACCGGCGGTTGTCCTCGAAGGTGCCCTGGCGCAGCCGCTCGGCCAGGAGCCCCTCGACATCGACGTCGACGACGGTGGCCCGCGGCCCGTCGGGGAACCTCTCGGTGCTGCCCAGCAGCTCGCCGTTCTCGTAGACGAAGGTCTGCCCGTCCCAGGACAGGTCGGTGGTCGACTCGCCCTGCCCGGCGGCCGCGTAGAGATAGGCCGAGAGGTTGCGCGCCGAGGAGGCGCGGGCCAGAAGCATGCGGTCATCGGCCCGCCCCACCGTGATCGGTGAGCCGGAGATGTTGACCTGGACGGTGGCTCCGTTGAGGGCCGCCAGGCTCGAGGGGGGCACGGGCACCCACATGTCCTCGCAGACCTCGACGCTGACGGTCAGTCCCGCCACGTCCTCGACCTCGAACAGCAGGTCGGCGCCGAAGGGGACCTCCACGCCATCGGACGCCCCGTCGTCGCCGTCATCCGACCCGCCCACGCCGCGCAGGCGGATGCCCGCCGAGGGGGCCCCGGGGCCCGCGGCGAAGTGGCGCGCCTCGTAGAACTCCCGGTAGGTCGGCGGGTAGGACTTGGGCACGACGCCGCGCACCCGCCCGCCCTGGATGACCACGGCGCTGTTGTACAGGCGGTTGCCCAGCCGCAGCGGCGCCCCGAGGACGAGCAGCGGCAGGACCCCGGCCGAGGCGGCGCGGACCTGCTCGATGGCCGCCAGGACCTCGGTGAGCAGGACATCGTTGAGCAGGAGGTCGTCGATGGCGTAACCGGTCAGGCACAGCTCGGGGAAGGCCGCCAGGCACACTCCGTCACTGGACAGGGCCCGCGCCTGGGCGATGACGGCCGCGGCATTGGCCGCGGGGTCACCCGGCACGACGGGCAGGGTGACGGCGGCGACACGCGCAAAACCCTGGTCGTAGGCGGAGTGGAACGCGATGGCGGGGTCGTGCGCCTCGCCCGCGGCACCCGGGGAAGGACCGGCCGCCAGGGCAGGAGACTGCGTCCTCCTCGTCGTGCGAACCGTCTCCTCGGCCCTCGCCTCCGCGCTTACACCTTCTGTGCGGTCCATGGGCCGATCCTCCCACGTCCCCGTCCGGGCGGGCTGGGCGGAGCCCGACCCACCCCCAGGGCTCCCTCGCGGTCCGAGGTGGCCCACCTGTGAGCCCCCTGTGAGAATCGGGGCCTTATAGCGGCACTCCGTCGCAATCGCAACCGAGCCGTAACACGGGATCCGCGTAATTCCGCGGATCCCGGGATGGAATTCTTGCGCCGGGGGTGCTTATGATGTCTCCCGTCGGAACGCACGACGCACGAGGGGATCAGGGACCCTGATGACTGCGAAGGCGTTCGGGGATGCCGCGATTCAGGGACCGCGCCCCCGAGTCCGATGCGAAGCCCCGCACCGTTCACGGTGCGGGGCTTCGTGCATCCCCGGCGCGGCGCCCCACCGGCCACCAGGCCACCGCTGCGGCGCCACGGCGGTCGTCCTCACCTTCCGGCGCCGTCCGTGCGCCCTGGGCATGGGGACCTCACCACTCGCGCACCCCGGCGAGCCTCGGACCACACCTCGACCACCCTGAAAGTGATGTTTCTCATATGGGTGGCACTGTGGTCATGCCCCGGCAGGCCGCTGGAAGGTCGCGACGACAACCCTCAGCGCCTGTGCCCCGGTGACCGAGGGCGTGGTGGTGGTGGTGGTGGTGGCAGCGCCCATCGGCAGGCCCGCGCCCCTCAGAGCCCGGGCGAGGAGGCCGAGGGGGCCCAGGCATCGCCCCGTGCCGCGAGCGCGAGACCGGCGAGGACGCCCTCGGGGCTGACGTCAACCACGACCTCCTGGCCGTCGAGAACCTCCCCCGCCAGGAGCATGCGCGCCAGCCGGTCCCCGATCTCCCGCTGGACCAGGCGCCGCAGCGGCCGGGCGCCGTAGGCGGGGTCGTAGCCCTCGTCGGCCAACCAGGAGCGGGCCTCGTCGGTGACCGTCAGGCTCAGGCGCCGGTCGGCCAGGCGCTCGGCCATCTTGGCGAGCTGGATGTCGACGATCCTGCCCAGCTCGTCCCTGGTCAGGGGGTCGAAGACGAGGGTGTCGTCGAGGCGGTTGAGGAACTCGGGCTTGAAGGACTGGCGCACCGCCGTCATGACGGCCTCGCGCTTCTCATCGGGGCTCAGCACCGGGTCGATGAGGTACTGGCTGCCCAGGTTCGAGGTGAGCACGAGGATGACGTTGCGGAAGTCGACCGTCCGGCCCTGACCGTCGGTGAGGCGGCCGTCGTCGAGGACCTGCAGGAGGATGTCGAAGACCTCGGGGTGGGCCTTCTCCACCTCGTCGAGCAGCACGACCGAATAGGGGCGGCGACGCACGGCCTCGGTCAGTTGCCCGCCCTCCTCGTAGCCCACGTAGCCGGGAGGAGCGCCCACGAGCCGGGCCACCGAGTGCTTCTCGGAGTACTCACTCATGTCGATGCGCACGATGGCGCGCTCGTCGTCGAAGAGGAAGTCGGCCAGGGCCTTGGCCAGCTCGGTCTTGCCCACCCCGGTGGGGCCCAGGAAGAGGAAGGAGCCCGTGGGGCGGTCGGGGTCGGAGACCCCGGCCCGCGAGCGGCGCACCGCGTCAGCCACGGCAGCCACTGCCGCCTTCTGCCCGATGAGCCGGGTGGCCAGCTCGCCCTCCATCTCCAGGAGCTTGCGCTGCTCGCCGGCCAGGAGCTTGCCGACGGGGATGCCCGTCCACGAGGAGATGACCTCGGCGATCTCGGTCGGGCCGACCTTCTCGGCGATCATCGGCTCGGAGGCGCCGGGACGCTGCTGGCCGTCAGGACCCACGACCGCGGCGTCGGCCTCGGCCTGGGCGAGCTCGGCGTCACGGATCTGCGCCTCGAGGGCGGGCATCTCGCCGTAGCGCAGGCGCCCGGCCTCCTCGAAGCGGCCCTCACGCTCGGCCAGGTCGGCCTTGGTGCGCAGCTCGTCGAGAGCGGCGCGCAGCTCACCGACCTTGTTGTGCCCGGCCTTCTCGGCCTCCCACCGGGCGTTGAGCGCGGTCAGGCGCTCCGAGGCGTCGGCCAGCTCGGCACGCAGGCGCTCGAGGCGCTCGGCGGCCGCCGGGTCGGCGGCCTCGTCCCCCAGGGAGTCGGCCAGGTAGGCCTCCTCCATGCGCATGCGGTCCACGCGGCGGCGCAGCTCATCGATCTCGACGGGGCTGGAGTCCAGCTCCATGCGCAGGCGCGAGGCCGCCTCGTCGACGAGGTCGATGGCCTTGTCGGGCAGCTGGCGGCCGGTGATGTACCGGTCGGACAGGGCTGCGGCGGCCACGAGGGCGCCGTCGGAGATGGTCACCTGGTGGTGCGCCTCGTACTTCGGGGCGATGCCGCGCAAGATGGCCACCGTGTCGGCCACGGAGGGCTCGCCGACGAACACCTGCTGGAACCGGCGCTCCAGGGCGGGGTCCTTCTCGATGCGCTCGCGGTACTCGTCCAGGGTCGTGGCCCCCACCAGCCGCAGCTCACCGCGGGCGAGCATGGGCTTGAGCATGTTGCCCGCGTCCATCGCGCCCTCGGATCCGGCCCCCGCGCCGACAACGGTGTGGAGCTCGTCGATGAAGGTGACGACCTCGCCGTCGGAGTCCTTGATCTCCTTGAGCACTGCCTTGAGGCGCTCCTCGAACTCGCCGCGGTACTTCGCGCCCGCCACCATGCCGGCCAGGTCGAGGGCGATGAGCCGCTTGCCGCGCAGCGACTCCGGGACGTCGCCGGCCACGATGCGCTGGGCCAGGCCCTCAACGACCGCGGTCTTGCCCACGCCGGGCTCGCCGATGAGGACCGGGTTGTTCTTCGTCCGGCGGCTGAGGACCTGGACGACTCGACGGATCTCGGAGTCGCGGCCGATCACCGGGTCGAGCTTGCCCTCGCGCGCCGCCTCGGTCAGGTCGGTGCCGTACTTGGACAGCGCCTGGTAGGTGCCCTCCGGGTTGGGCGAGGTGACGCGTCCCGAGCCGCGCACGGAGGGCAGGGCCTCCCGCAGGGCCGCCGCGGTGGCGCCGTGCTCCGCCAGGATCCGGGAGACCGGGTCCACGGACGGGTCCCCCGAGGCCAGGCCGATGAGCAGGTGCTCCGTGGAGATGTACTCATCGCCCATCCCCTTGGCCTCCTTGTCGGCCGCCTCGAGCGCGGCCAGGAGGGTGCGCGAGGGCTGGGGCTGGCTGACCGAGGAGCCCGAGCTGGTCGGCAGCTGGGTGAGGACGCGACGGGTGGCCGCGCCGATGGCGGTCGTCACCGCGGGCTCAGAGGCCACGGCGGAGAGCAGCCCGAGGGCCACCCCGTCGGTCTGGCCGAGGAGCTCGGACAGGAGGTGGGCAGTGTCGACCTGGGGGTTGCCGGCAGCCGCGGCCGCCTGGATGGCGCCGCTGATCGCCTCCTGGGAGCGGGTCGTGTAGTTGGTGTCCATCAAGGACCTCCTTGCTCATGGGTGTCTCGAAAGGCTCGAAAAGTCTTGAAAAGCCCGAAGGGCTCGGTGCGGCCAGCGCCAGCCCGGACTGTCCACCCTGTCCAACCCCCTGAACATTGAGTCTATTCCGCTCAACTTTCGGCGCGCTTGAGTGTGTCGCATGACACGTCGCCCTGCGCGTCGACCTTCGCGCCCGAAGGGCCCGGCACCCCGTCCCGGCTCCGGCCATCGACCCGGCCACCCCCGCCCAGACCCTCACTGCCCGCCCCCTCGCCGAGATCGGGACATATGTCCCGATCTCACGGATCGGCCCCGTCGAAGCCCCTCACCAGGCGGCTACCAACCGCCCACAACCGCCAGCCCCTGGGGATCAATCATCTAGCGAGGGTCATGCGGGGAGATCTTCCCGTGAGCCATACGCCCGTCCACCCTGTAACCTTCCCGAGACCCGGCCCCCTCCCAGGGCTCGGTCGGCACGCTCCACGTCGCCCCCGTCAACGCCGGAACGCCCGACGAGCACTCGCTCACGGCCACGGTCACCGACCTCGGCGGGACGGTGACCGGCACCGAGGTGGTCGACACTGCTCAGGGCCAGGCGACGGTCGTGTCCTACACCGCCCAGGGCTCAGGAACAACCGGGTACGGAACCGTCATGGCGGCCCCTGCCCCTGACTCCCGCTACGCCCAGATCTCCGCGCTCACCGAGTCGCAGGAGGACAGCGCCGCCCTGACCGACGCCATCATCGAGTCCCTGGCCTGAGCGGGCGCCGGCGCACGGTGCTCGCCGGTCGGGCTGAGGTCCTCAGCCGACCCTGGCCTCAGCGGGCACCGGCCCACGACAAGGCCCGGGGCTGTTCGCCGTCGGCCCGAAAACACCTGATCGGAGGCGGGCGGGCGCGACAGGGCGCCGTTGTGGATGTGATGATCGGAGCAGGCCGGTGCCGCCCGGTACCGAGCACCCCGAGGAAAGGAGGCCATCATGGGACTTGATGACCTGAAGAACAAGGCCGAGCAGGCCCTTAGCTCTGAGAAGGTCGAGTCCGTCTCGGACACGGTCCTGGACAAGGCTGCCGACGCTGCCAAGAAGGTGACCGGAGGCAAGTTCGACTCCCAGGTCGACGCCGCTCGGGACGCCGCTGACGACAAGCTCGGCAACGCCTGAGAGCTGAAGGGCCTCCGCGGTCTTGCGATCGCAGGTCGGGGCCCCCGCACCACCGGTGGTGCGGGGGCCCTTCGTCGCCCGCGCCACCCCGCCGAGTTCGTACCTTCTGCCTCCAGACCGGACCTTGATCGTGCGACCCGGACACACAAGCTACGAACGCGACGTCCCGCCCGCCTCGAGGCCAGGCCGGCCCACACGGGCACAATGCCGACCATGACCACCTCGGACCCCCGCACCGACCCGCCGGCAGACCCAGCGCTCGATCCGCAGGCCGACCCGCCGACCGCGCCCGCAGACGCGGCACCTCGACCCACTGACGACCCCGGCCTGCCCGCCGTTCCCGCCTGGCTCGACGAGATCACCGGCGAGCGCGCCCTGGCCTGGGTCGAGGAGCACAACGCCCGCACGCGCGCCGCCTACGAGGGGCAGGAGTCCTTCGAGTCCACCCGGGCGGCCCTCGAGGAGATCATGGACTCCCCCGACCGGATCCCTGCCGTCGGGCAGACCGCCGGGCTGCTGTACAACCTGTGGACCGACGCCGAGCACCCGCGGGGCCTGTGGCGGCGCACGGCCTGGGAGTCCTATCGCGCCGGCTCCCCGGATGCCGGCGGCTCCACCCAGTGGGAGGAGCTGCTCGACCTCGACGCGCTGGGTGCCGCCGAGGGCGTCGCCTGGGTGTGGCACGGGGCGCAGGTGCTGCGCACCGGGGCGCTGGCGGGCCGCCGCGCGCTGGTCGAGCTGTCCGAAGGCGGTTCGGACACCGACATCACCCGCGAGTTCGACCTCGAGGAGCGCCGGTTCGTCCCGGCCGCCGAGGGCGGCTTCATCCGTGAGGCGTCCAAGGGCTCGCTGTCCTGGGCCGACGACGAGGGAGACATGGTCCTGTCGGTCGCCGAGGTGGGCCCCGGGTCGCTGTCCCCGGCCGGCTACCCCCGGCAGGTGCGCCGCCTGCGCCGGGGCGCCGCACCCGAGGAGGCCGAGATCCTCCTGACCGCCGCGCCGGGGGACGACGTCGCCTGGGCGCACCGAGACCGCTGGGGGCGCACATGGCTGCTGACACACCCCGACTTCCACACCGAGGAGCTGTGGCTCCTGCCCGACGGCGCCCCGACGCTGCCCGTCTCCCGCTGCGCGGACTGCCTGGCCTCTCCGGTGACGGTGGCCGCACCCGGCGCGGTGCACATCGACGTGCCCGCCTCGGCACAGGCCTTCGGCGCCTGGGACCAGCTGCTCATCAGCCTGCGCGAGGACTGGGCTCCCGAAGGCGACGGCGCGGGCACCACCTACCCCGCCGGCTCGCTGCTGGCCATCGACCTCGAGGCGTTCCTGGCCGGATCGCGTGCGATGGAGGTGCTCTTCCTCCCGACCCCGAGCGCGAGCCTCATCGGCTGGGCGACCACCGCGCACCACCTCGTGCTCACGATCCTCGACGACTGCGTGACGGTCCTCGAGGTCCTCACGCCCGCCGCCTCGTCGCCGGGCTGGTCCCGCCGCCCGCTCGACCTGCGCCCGCTGACCCAGAAGTGGGACGACGACGCGGGCGGGCAGGAGACCGAGGGCGCCACGACCGACGCCGACACCGCCGCCGGCCTGTTCGACCCGACGCTCCTGCGTCCGGGACGCCCTTTGCTGGAGGTGTCGGCCTCGGCGGTCGACGCCCGCGTCGATGACCGCATGTGGCTGACCTGCTCGTCTTTCACCCGCCCCACGACACTGGCCGTGGGCGTCCTCGACGCCGAGGGCGCCCTGGGCGGGGTCGAGGTGCTCCGCCGCACGCCCGAGCGCTTCGACGCCCGCGGCATCGAGGCCACCCAGCACGTCGCCGTCTCCGCGGACGGCACCCGGGTGCCCTACTTCCAGGTCGGCCGCCCGTCCCGAGACGCCCAGGGGCGGACGGTTCCCGCCCCGACGATCCTCTACGGGTACGGCGGTTTCGAGGTGCCCTTGGGTGTGGGCTACCTGCCGGTGACCGGCAAGGCGTGGCTGGAGCGCGGCGGCACCTACGTCATCGCCAACACGCGCGGCGGCGGGGAGTACGGCCCCGCCTGGCACCGCGCCGGCCTCAAGGAGGGCAGGCACCGGGTCTACGAGGACTTCGCCGCGGTGGCCCGGGCGCTGGTCGACCGCGGGGTGACGACCCGCTCGGGGCTCGCCGTCCACGGCGGCTCCAACGGCGGCCTGCTCGTGGGGAACATGCTGACCACCTACCCCGAGCTCGTCGGGGCGGTCCTGTGCGAGGTGCCGCTGCTCGACATGAGCCGCTACACCCACCTGCTCGCCGGGGCCTCCTGGGAGGCCGAGTACGGGGACCCGGACGACCCGGAGCAGTGGGCGCTCATCCGCACCTTCTCACCGTTCCACCTCCTGGAGCGCGGCCAGCGCTACCCGCCGACGCTCCTGGTGACCTCCACCCGCGATGACAGGGTCCACCCCGCGCACGCCCGCACGATGGCACACCGGTTGGAGGCGCTGGGCCAGCCGGTCACCTACTTCGAGAACTCCGAGGGAGGGCACGGCGCGGCCTCGACGAACGCCCAGCGCGCCTGGATGAGTGCGCTGAGGCACGAGTTCGCCTGGCGCACGCTGCGGCCCTGAGGCCGGTCCGTCGTCGTCGCCCGAGGGCCCGGCGGCCGCCTGGGGTCAGGACCGTGCGGGATCGGGGCGGGTCGGCGTCGTCGCCAGCTCTGCCCGGCGGGCCGGGGGGCGTCAGCGGCGCATCCGGATGATCCCGATGACCGTGACGACGAGCCCGACCAGGCCGATGAAGGCCGCCGTGACGACGAGGATGCTGGCCAGGGGCAGCCGGGACAGGTTCATCGGCGGGCCGACGACGACATCGGCCGTGCCCTGCGGGCAGGACACCGTGTGGTTCCCGGTCTGGGAGGCGGTGAAGGACACGTACGAGGCACCCTCGACCGCCTTGTCCATGGCCAGCTCGGTGCCGTCGGGGCCTGTGACCGTGCAGGACTGCGTCGAGGAGCCGACGCCGGCGCTGTAGAGGGCGGAGGTCGTCCCCTTCTCCAGGTAGACGGTGCCGTCCTCGGCCAGGACCGCACCCGCCGACAAGGACCCGTCCAGGACCATGACGACCGCTGAGATCGTCATGATCCCCGGGACGACGAGCAGGAGGACGAGCCCGACGACGAGCGTCGCCCACCGGCGCCTGCCCCGGCGGGCGGGCCGTGCGGCGCGGTCCGTGCCGGGGACGGGCGCGGCGGCCGGCACGGGGCGGCGGGCGTAGGGGTCGCCGTCCGGCGCGCCCCGCTCCGCTGCCGGAGAACGAGCCCCGTCCTGCGCGCCGACCTCACCGCCGCCGCGCTGCGTGCCGCCGTCACCGCCGTGCGTGCCGCCCTCGACGCGGCCCGCACGGTGGGCGCCGCGGGCGCCTGCGGCCTCCGCCTGCTCGCGGTCCTGCTCACGCAGGTAGGCGGCGAGCTCCTCGGGGCTGAGGCGCTGGCCGTAGCGGGGGCCGCCGTCCTGGTCCTCGTAGCCCGCCATCGTGCCTCGGCTCAGAGCGTCGCGTCGGTCTTCGGGGCGCCGATCCTGCTGGCGATCTCGACGACCAGGCGCAGGATGAAGACGTTGACGCAGACCATCGGCGCCTCGAGGAACAGGTTGGACAGGAACTGGCCGAAGTTGTAGTCGTCCAGGCCGTAGGTGTCGCCCGCCTGATAGGCGCTGTAGAGCCAGCTGAAGACGTAGGCCACCGCGCCGACGATCATGATGATCTGGCCGTACCTCGCCGCGAAGGAGCGGGTGGCCGAGAAGAGGCTGGAGAAAAAGGAGTCCTGCGACTGGGCGTACTGCTGGGGCACCGCCTGCGGGGCCGCGTTGGGGTCGTAGGCCGGCTGCTGGAAGCCCGGCTGCTGGGCTCCCGTGTAGGGCACCTGCTGGATGTAGGGCTGGGAGTAGGCGCCCGGGGCCGAGGCCGCCGAGGCCGGCGGGATGTAGGGCTGTCCGGGGTTCTGTGGCTGCGTCATCTCAGAGGTTCCTTCATGGTTGGGACGGTCGAAGACTACAGGTCCTCACCGCCGGACGCCCACGCGTTCCAGACGGGACCGGCTCACCAGCCCCGGCGCAGGATGAGGCCGGTGCCCGGGCGCCCCTGCGGGGCGGTCTCGGCGCGCTCCCGGCGGGCCGGCCGGGGGCCGCGGCCCGAGACCACCTGGACCTCGCCGTCGGCGGCGGCGGCGAAGACGCGCGCGACCGCCGCCTGTCGGGCGCGCAGGGCACGGTTCTCCCCCTCGAGCTCCTCAAGGCGCCGCTCCAGGCTGAGGATCCGGTGGATGCCCTCGAGGTTGATGCCCTCGTGGCTGAGGTCCTGGATCCGGCGCAGCCGCTCGACGTCCCGGTGGGAGTACCGCCGGCCCCTCCCGGCGGTGCGCGCCGGGACGACCAGCCCGAGCCGGTCGTACTGGCGCAGCGTCTGGGGGTGCATGCCGGCGAGCTCGGCCGCCACCGAGATGACGTAGACCGGCCGGTCGTGGGCGTCCTGGGCGAGGAAGTCCACGCCCTGGCCGGTCCGCCGTCGGGCTCTCACTGCGCCGCCTCGTCGGCGAGCCCGGCCCGCGGGTCGTTGCCGTTCATCGCCGCGTCGAAGGCGCTCAGCGCCTCCTTGGCCTCCTTCGACAGCTTCCTGGGCACGGCCACCTGAACGGTGACGAGGAGGTCGCCGGTCTTCTTGGAGGTGACCACGCCCTTGCCGCGCACGCGCAGGACGGTGCCGGACTGGGTACCGGCCTTGATGCGCACCTTCGTCGAGGTCCCGTCGAGTAGCGGCACCTCGACGGTGGCGCCGAGGGCGGCCTCGGCCAGGGTGACCGGCAGGTCCATGCGCAGGTTGACGCCGTCGATGGAGTACACCGGGTGCTTGGCGACGGTGATGGTCACGACCATGTCGCCGTTGTCCCCGCCCGCGGTGCCCGGGCGGCCCTTGCCGCGCAGGCGGATCTTCTGACCGGTGTGCACGCCCGCGGGGATGCGCACCTTCATCGTCCGCCCGTCGGCGATCAGCTCGACGGTCGTGCCGGCCACGGCGTCGCGCAGCGACAGGGTGGCACTGGTCAGGACGTCGGGGCCCTTGACCGGCTCGGGCTGGGAGCCGAAACCGAAGCCGAAGGGGCTGCGGCCCCGCCGCCCAGTGGAGTAGCCCGTCTGGCCGGTGGCGCCGAACTGGCGCAGCAGCTCGTCGATGTCGAGATCGGGACGGGACGAGCCCGTCTGGCCGCCGAACATCGTCGAGAAGATGTCCTCGAAGCCGGCTCCGCCGCCCGCGCCGCCGGAGGTGAAGCGCGCGCCTCCGCCGGCCATCGAGCGGATGGCGTCGTACTGCTTGCGCTCCTCCTCGTCGGAGAGCACCGCGTAGGCCTCGCCGATCTCCTTGAACTTCTCGGCGGCCGCGGCGTCGTCGGGGTTGCGGTCCGGGTGGTACTTCTTGGCGAGCGTGCGGTACGCCTTCTTGATGGCAGCGGGGTCGGCGTCCTTGGCGACGCCGAGGACGGCGTAGAAGTCCTTGGTCATCCAGTCCTGGCTGGCCATGGTCACCTCCTCCTCGTGATGGTGGTCGTGATGATGTCTCCTTGTCCTCGGCCGGTGGGGGCGCGTCCTCGACGCGCCCCCACCGGCCGGAGCCGGTCGGTTCGGGTGGGCCCGGGGTCCCGGGTGGGCCCGGTGCTTCCGGGCCTGGGGTCCAGGGGCTCGGCAGGGCTCCCGGGGCCCTGCCGGCGCAGGGCCCCGGGCCGGCGCGTCAGGCCGGGTTGGCCACCTGGACGCGGGCGGCGCGCAGGACCCGCTCGCCCAGCCGGTAGCCGGGCTGGAGCACGAGCATGATGCTGGGCTCGCTCACCTCGTCCGACTCGGTGGCCATAAGCGCCTCGTGGACGGTGGGGTCGAAGGCCTCGCCCACCGCACCGAAGCGCTCGAGGCCGAACCTGTCGGCCAGGACCTGCTCGAGCTTGCCCGCCGTCGTGGCGAAGGGACCGGTCAGGTCGCCGTGCTCGTCGGCCAGGGCGATCTCGTCGAGGACCGGGATGAGGGCCTCGACGACGGCCGCCTGGCCTGCCTCCCGGTGGCCAGCGGCCGCGTCGCGCGAGCGCCGCACGAAGCCCTGGTACTCCTGCTGGAGGTTGTACAGGTCGGCACGGGCCCGGGCGAGGTCCTCGGCGGTCCGGGCCGCCTCGTCCTGGAGCCGGTCGGTCTCGGCGCGGAACCGGTCGATCTCCGTGGCCGGGGCCAGGCCGTCCCCTCCGTCGAGGACCTCACCGGACTCGTCGAGCACGACGCCGTCGAAAGCGGAGTCGACCGCCTCGGCCAGCTCGGGGTCGACCGGCTCCTCCGGGGAGGCAGCGCCCTTGTCGGCACTCACTTGGAGTCCTCGTCGTCGACGATCTCGGCGTCGACGATGTCCTCGTCCTGCGAGGCCGAGTCAGACGAGCCCTCCGCCTCGGCCTGAGCGCCGGCGGTCTGCTGCTCCTGGGAGTACAGCGCCTCACCGATCTTGGAGGCGACGTCGTTGAGCTTGTCCTGGGCGGACTTGACGGCCTCGATGTCGGTGCCCTCCAGCGCCTTCTTCAGCTCGTCGACGGCGGCGCCGACCTCCGTGCTCACCGACTCGGGCAGCTTGTCCTTGTTGTCCTTGAGGAGCTTGGACACCGAGTAGGCCTGCTGCTCGGCCATGTTGCGGGTCTCGGCCTCCTCGCGACGCTTCTTGTCCTCGGCCGCGTGGGCCTCGGCCTCCTTGACCATGCGGTCGATGTCCTCCTTGGGCAGCGCGGAGCCGCCGGAGATGGTCATCGACTGCTCCTTGCCGGTCCCGCGGTCCTTGGCCGAGACGTGCACGATGCCGTTGGCGTCGATGTCGAAGGAGACCTCGATCTGGGGCACGCCGCGGGGGGCCGGGGCGATGCCGGTCAGCTCGAAGGTGCCCAGCGGCTTGTTGTCGCGGGCGAACTCGCGCTCGCCCTGGTAGACCTGGATGAGCACGGAGGGCTGGTTGTCCTCGGCGGTGGAGAAGACCTCGGAGCGCTTGGTCGGAATGGCCGTGTTGCGCTCGATGAGCTTGGTCATCACCCCGCCCTTGGTCTCGATGCCCAGGGACAGGGGGGTGACGTCGATGAGCAGGACGTCGGTGCGGTCGCCCTGGATGACGCCGGCCTGGAGGGCCGCACCGATGGCGACGACCTCGTCGGGGTTGACGCCCTTGTTGGGCTCCTTGCCGGTCAGCTCGCGCACGACCGCCGACACCGCGGGCATGCGGGTCGAGCCGCCGACGAGGACGACGTGGTCGATGTCGGAGACCTGGACGCCGGCGTCCTTGATGACGTTGCGGAAGGGCAGCTTCGTGCGCTCGAGCAGGTCGGCGGTCATCTCCTCGAACTGGGCGCGGGTGAGGCGCTCGTCGAGGTGGATGGGGCCGGCCTCGCTCATCGACAGGTACTGGAGGTTGATGTCCGTGCTCGTGGCGCTGGACAACTCCTTCTTGGCCTGCTCGGCGGCGTCGCGCAGACGCTGCATGGCGATCTTGTCCTTGGACAGGTCGACGCCGTTCTTGTCCTTGACCTGCTTGACGAGCCAGTCGACGATCCGCGCGTCCCAGTCGTCGCCGCCCAGGCGGTTGTCGCCGTTGGTGGCGCGGACCTGGATGGTGGAGAAGCCGTCCTCGTCCTTGCCGACCTCGAGCAGGGAGACGTCGAAGGTGCCGCCGCCCAGGTCGAACACGAGGATGAGCTCGTCCTCCTTGCCCTTGTCCAGGCCGTAGGCCAGGGCGGCCGCGGTGGGCTCGTTGACGATGCGGTCGACCGTCAGGCCTGCGATCGTGCCGGCCTCCTTGGTGGCCTGGCGCTCGGCGTCGTTGAAGTAGGCCGGGACGGTGATGACGGCGTTGGTGACCGGCTCACCGAGGTAAGCCTCGGCGTCGGTCTTCAGCTTGGCCAGGATCCGGGCGCTGATCTCCTGGGGGGTGTAGGTCTTGCCGTCGATCTCGACGGTCCAGTCGGTACCCATGTGGCGCTTGACCGAGGAGATCGTGCGATCGACGTTCGTGACCGCCTGGCGCTTGGCGACCTCACCGACCAGGACATCGCCGGACTTGGAGAAGGCGACGACCGACGGGGTCGTGCGGCCGCCCTCGGCGTTGGGGATGATCGTGGGCTCCCCGCCCTCAAGGACGGAGATGGCGGAGTTGGTGGTACCGAGGTCGATACCGACGGC
The DNA here is from genome assembly GCF_030524025.1 of Actinomyces sp. Classification (GTDB taxonomy): domain Bacteria; phylum Actinomycetota; class Actinomycetes; order Actinomycetales; family Actinomycetaceae; genus Actinomyces. Next base: position 29,256 of record NZ_JAUNHI010000028.1, read on the forward strand.
GCGTGCCATGTGCTGTGCTCCTTGCTGGCCCCGGAGGAGCCTCGTTCTGACGTTGAGTGGTTGTCACTCAGGATTGTGGTTGAGCGGAGCCTTGTCAACTTCGCGCACCACAACCTTGAGTCTGATGCACTCAACCTCGGGGGTGGCAGAGGTATTCCCGCGGGCTCAGGGTGGCGAGCATCACGCCCGGGGTCAGGGGCCCGGGAACAACAAGAAGCCAGGGCGACGATCCGACGACGGGGGTTTCCCAGCCCGCCGGGACCATGCCCTGGCAACTGAGACAAGACTCCACCGTGTTTCTGTGCCCACCACGTCCCCCGCCTGTGATGAGGCTGTGAGTCACTGGTCGGTAAGGCGGTAGCAGACGGCGTCGGCCAGGAACACGGTGCCGACAAGGCCCCTGCCCCAAGCCTCCCTCCTCTCTCGCGAGATCGGGACATATGACACCCCGAGATCGGGACATCTGGCACGCCGA
>NZ_JAUNHI010000029.1:0-12346 GCF_030524025.1 Actinomyces sp.
CGGGGCCGCCGGGGCCGCCGGGGCGGGCGGCGCGGGCGGCGCGGCCGGCTGGGGCTCGGCGTCGTCCTGCCCGTGGTCGTGCGCGCTCGGGGCCGGGACCGACAGGAGGAAGGCCATCGAGTGGGCCTCGACGGTGGTTGTGGCCCCCGCCTCGAGCAGCTCCGGGTCGGAGCCAGCCGGGGCGGTGTCGAGTGCCACTGTCCAGGCGGGAGAGTAGTCGGCGTCGGGCAGGGTGAACTCGAGGTCGTCGTCGCTGGCGTTGATGAGCACGAGCACCGAGTCATCGGTGATGCGCTCCCCGCGCTCGTCGGGCTCGGCGATCGCGTCGCCGTTGAGGAAGACCGCCATGGCGCGGGCGTACCAGGTGCCCCAGTCCTCGTCGGTCATGCGTACCCCGGAGGGACCCAGCCACTCGATCTCGTCGAGGTCGGACTCCCCGCCGTGGCCGGCGTCCCCGGAGAAGAAACGCCGGCGTCGCAGCACCGGGTGGTCCCGGCGCAGGGAGATGAGGCGCGAGGTGAAGTCCAGCAGCTCCTCCTGCTCGGGTCCCAGGTTCCAGTCGACCCAGGAGATCTCGTTGTCCTGGCAGTAGACGTTGTTGTTGCCGCCCTGGGTGCGGCCCATCTCGTCCCCGTGGCTGATCATCGGCATGCCCTGGCTGAACAGGATCGTGGCCAGGAAGTTGCGCACCTGCCGGTGGCGCAGCCCCAGGACGACGGGGTCATCGGTGGGACCCTCGGCGCCGCAGTTCCACGAGCGGTTGTTGGAGTCGCCGTCGGCATTGCCCTCGCCGTTGGCCTCGTTGTGCTTGTCGTTGTAGGACACGAGGTCGGCCAGGGTGAAGCCGTCGTGGGCGGTCACGAAGTTGATGCTCGCCACGGGTGTGCGGCCCGAGTGCTGGTAGAGGTCGGAGGACCCGGTGATGCGCGAGGCGAACTCGCCCAGGGTCGAGGGCTCCCCGCGCCAGAAGTCGCGCACCGTGTCGCGGTACTTGCCGTTCCACTCGCTCCACAGCGGGGGGAACCCGCCGACGTTGTAGCCCCCCTCGCCCACGTCCCAGGGCTCGGCGATCAGCTTGACCTGGGACAGGATGGGGTCCTGGTGGATGATGTCGAAGAAGGCGCTCAGCTTGTCGACCTCGTGGAACTGCCGGGCCAGGGTGGAGGCCAGGTCGAAGCGGAAGCCGTCGACATGCATCTCGGTGACCCAGTAGCGCAGGGAGTCCATGATGAGCTGGAGCACCGCGGGGGAACGCATGAGCAGTGAGTTGCCCGTGCCCGTGGTGTCGAAGTAGTAGGCCTGGTCGTCGTCGACCAGCCGGTAGTAGGCGGCGTTGTCGATCCCGCGGAAGGACAGCGTCGGGCCCAGGTGGTTGCCCTCGGCGGTGTGGTTGTACACGACGTCGAGGATCACCTCGATATTGGCCTCGTGGAAGGCCTTGACCATCGCCTTGAACTCTTCGACCTGCTGGCCCTCCGAGCCGTGGGCGGCGTAGGCGTTGTGCGGTGCGAACAAGCCGATGGTGTTGTAGCCCCAGTAGTTCGACAGCCCTCGGTCCTGCAGGTGGGTGTCATTGACGAACTGGTGGACGGGCATCAGCTCGATCGTCGTCACGCCCAGGGCGGTCAGGTGGTCGATGACGGCCGGCTGGGCCAGGCCCGCGTAGGTCCCCCGCAGCTGTTCGGGGATGAGGGGGTGAAGACGGGTCATGCCCTTGACATGCGCCTCATAGATGATCGTGTTGTGGTAGTCGTGCTTGGGCGGGCGGTCATAGCCCCAGTCGAAGAAGGGGGAGATGACCACCGAGCGCATGGCGTAGGGGGCGGAGTCCTCCTGGTTGCGGCGCTCGGGTGCGGCGAAGTCGTAGGAGTACAGCGCCTGGGAGGAGCTGACCTGCCCGGTGATCGCCTTGGCGTAGGGGTCGAGCAGCAGCTTGGAGGGGTCGCAGCGGTGCCCCGAGGCGGGGTCGTAGGGGCCGTGGACGCGGTAGCCGTACTGCTGCCCGGGCCGCACCATGGGCAGGTAGCCGTGCCACACGTCGGCGTCGACCTCGGTGAGCATGACCGTCTCCTCGTGGCCCTCCTCGTCGAACAGGCACAGCTCGACGCCCTGGGCCACCGAGGAGAAGATCGCGAAGTTGGTGCCAGAGCCGTCGTAGGTGGCGCCCAGGGGGTAGGGCTTGCCCGGCCAGACGCGCTGCGCCGAGGTCGTGCGCGGCGCCGGCCAGGCGGGGGCGTCCTCCGGCTCGGGGGCCTGGGGGGGGGCCGCGCCGGCGGACGTCCCCCCGAGCCGGAGTTCAGGGGCGGTCGACGAGGAGGACGAGGTCTGCATAGGAACACTCTGCCATGGCCGGGTCGTCCGTGAGCGAGGTCATCGCCCCGCGTCCGGTGCGGATTTGGCCGCCACGCCGGGCCTCTGCTACTTTTCTTCCGCGCCCCCGGGGCGCAACGCGGATGTGGCTCAGTTGGTAGAGCATCACCTTGCCAAGGTGAGGGTCGCGGGTTCGAGTCCCGTCATCCGCTCGGGCGATTGGCGCAGCGGTAGCGCGCTTCCCTGACACGGAAGAGGTCACTGGTTCGATCCCAGTATCGCCCACCACCGGCGCCCCATCGATCTGGGGCGCTCTTGCTGGTGCCCCTGGGCCCCAACCCGCCTCCTGTCGTTGTCGCGTGGCGGGTGGCGCGCGGGTTGGGAGGGGCGAATGCTGGTGATCATCGTCATGTGCCACCGTCGACGCTCGGCCTCGGGGACGACCCCGCCGCGGCAAAGTTCCTTCCTGAGGATGACCTGTGAACCCTGGCAAGCGGGTTAGATTGGTCTCTGGGCTCGATGCGTGTTGCTGAAGAGTCCGCACCCCGAGAACTCGGATCCCGTTGGGTCCGGTGACTGGGGCGCAGATCAGTGGGGCACGGCGACCGAAGAGGTCCGCACGGCGCCACCCCAGCCGTTGTCGAACACATCAAGCACCAGGAGTTCCACGCATGAGGTCGTCCTCGCCTCGGGGCCAGCGTCCGGGGCTCCTTCCAGTCGTCGTCGGCGGCGACATCGGTGCCTACGCCCTGGCGCGCCAGCTGCACGAGGCCACCGGTCAACGCGTCAGACTGCTCGCCCCCGCCCCGATCGAGGCCATCACGCGCAGCGCCTACATCGACGTCGAGCGGGTCGGTGCCGCCCAGGACGAGGTCCTGGCCGCACTTCGTCGGCTGGGGCGGGGCCGTGCCGAGCGCAGCGCGGTCGTCCTGGCCAACACCGACGCCCTGGCCGGCCTCCTGGCCCGTCACCGTGGCGAGCTCGAGCCGGTCTACGCCGTTCCCTTCCCCGACCCCGAGGTCATCGACGCCCTGTGCGACAAGACCGTCTTCGCCCAGGTGTGCCGCTCCCAGGGCGTGCGCACCCCGCGGCAGACGGTTGTCGACTGCTCGACGCTGGCCGAGGCCGACCCCCTGCTCGACCTTCCCCTCCCACTGGTGGCCAAGCCCGCCGTCGGCGCCGACTGGGACGCTGTCGGCTTCCCCGGCAAGCGCAAGATCTACTTCATCGACACCCCCGCCCAGCTGACCGAGCTGTGGCGCCAGCTGCGCGAGGCCCGATACCGCTCGTCCTTCGTCGTCCAGGAGCGGATCCCCGGACCCGACGACGCGATGCGCTCGGTCACCCTCTACGTGGCCAGGAGCGGCGAGGTCACCCTCGTGGCCTCGGCCCGGGTCCTCCTGGAGGACCACAGCCCGACGATGATCGGCAACCCGGTGGCGATGATCACCGAGCCCCTGCCCGAGTTGTGGGAGGCCTCGGCGCGCGTGCTCGCCGCCGTGGGCTACCGGGGCTTCGCCAACCTCGACGTCAAGATCGACCCTCGCGGCGGTGCGCCGGTGTTCTTCGAGGTCAACCCCAGGATCGGGCGCAACTCCTTCTATGTGAGCGCCGCCGGGGTCAATCCCATGGAGGTCATGCTCGCCGACCTCCTCGACGGTCGTGCGGGGCCCCGTCGCGAGGCCCGCCACGAGGTCCTCTACAGCCTCATCCCGCACCACCTGCTCCTCCACCAGCTGACCGACCCCGTCCTGCGCCGCACAGTGCTCCGGCTCATGCCCCGGGCGGTCGACCCCCTCCTGGACCCGGCCGAGACCTCCGTGCGGCGGCGCCTCGTCGTGGCCGCGCAGAAGCTCAACCACGACCTGAAGTTCCACCGCCACCATCCTCGGCGGATCCGACCGACACGACGAACGAGGACCCGATGAGCACCGTACGAGCCGATGAACGTCCCGAGGTACTGCGCCGGGTCACCGCCAAGGAGATGCGCATCGCCATCGGCTGCACGCCGACCCCCGTCGAGCAGACCGAGGCCTGGCAGGCCTTCGAGGCCACCCAGAGCCGGTCCCTGTTCGGCCGCTACCTCTACGAGTGCGAGGGCAAGCCGGTGGCGGCCCTCGCCCTGTACCGCTACGAGGTGGCGGGGCGGCCCTTCGTGTGGGCCAAGCACGGGCCGGTGTGGCTCAAGGAGCAGTCCCCGGCCCGCGAGGCGCACCTGCGCGTCCTGCTGCGCCAGGAGGTGCACCGTCGCGAGCCGCGCGTCGTGTTCATCCGCATGCACGCCCGTTACCGGGCCCTCGACACCCGCGAGCTGCTCTCGACGATCGCCTACGACCGCACCTACGTCATCGACCTGCGCCCGCGGGACCCCGACAAGATCGCCGAGATCATGCCCAAGGACGGGCGGCGGGCCGTCAAACGGGCGCAGCGGGTGGCTGAGGCGGCCGGCTGCGTCATCGCCGAGGAGACGGGCCTGGACCGCCAGGCATTCGAGGAGGTCTACGAGGTCATGGTGGCCACCGCCGTGCGCGACGGCTTCCGGCCCCACCCCAGCCGGGTGTACTGGGACATGCTCCAGTCCCTCGGCCCGTCCCACGCGCGCCTGTTCGTCCTGCGCCGTGACGGCGTCGCCCACGCCTGGGACCTCGTCACCGTCGTGGGTCGCCACGCCACGGCCTACTACGGGGCCTCCTCCGACGAGTCACGTACCTTCCGGGGAGCCGAGGCCCTCGACTGGTTCGTCGCCAGGACCCTGGCCGCCGAGGGCTGCGAGGGCCTGGACCTCATGGGCGCCGACTCCGCCCGGGTGCCCGAGCTCTACGGCGTCGGCCAGTACAAGAAGCGTTACGCCCGCCACCCCACGGAGGTCGACGGCGCCTGGGACGTGCCGGTCCACCGTCTGCTCTACGCAGCCATGGTGCGCGCCCGCCGCCTGCGCGGCTCCCTGCGCCGGCGCCTGGGCGCCTAGAAGAACGTGTCCCAGGGGTGGGAGAGACGGGCTGGGCGGCACGAGTCCGGGGCTCCGTGCATGAGTCCGGGGTCCATGTCTCAAGTCCGGGACCTTCCCCCTCGCCGAGATCGGGACTAATGGCACCTCGAGATCGGTAGAAATGGCACCTCGAGATCGGTACATCTGGCACAGCCGGGCGCAGTGGCGTCCTGAGGTGTGTGCTGTGTCGCGGGTAAAGGCTCGGAGCAGCGTGGGCTGGGTGGCTTCGAAGCGTACGCCCAGCTCGTCGACGTCGAGCGCGAGCAGACCTCCCGCGCCACTGTCGGTCGTCGGGCCCGGGCCGGTCCCGACGGGCATGCCCTCCGAGCCGGTGCCCGTGCCTGTCAGTGCCGACCGCTGATAGTGGTCCACAGTGACGGTTGCGGCTCGCACCAGGACCAGCGACCTGACCGTCGGGTCGGTGCCCGGCCGTGTCATATCTACCGATCTCGAGGTGTCATATGTCCCGATCTCGCGGTGTCATACGCCCAGATTGTGTCCCCCACCCCACTCCTTGGAATCAATCCGGCCCGTCCTGACCGCCGCGGGCGCCGGGTACACTCCGGGGTCAGGCGGGCGCACCGGTACAGCCCCCGCGTCACGAGACACCAGGAGAAGACCCATGCCATCCCAGCCCACCATCGAGATCGTCGTCGACGGCGCAGCGCGCAGCATCGAGGTGGGTACGACGGGCACCGCCCTGTTCTCCGGCGAACAGGGCGTGGTGGCCATGACGGTCGACGGACAGGCCTGGGACCTGGACCGCGAGCTGCCGCAGGGCGCCAGCGTCGAGCCCATCACCCTGGACAGCCCCGCGGGCCTGGACATCCTGCGGCACTCGACCACCCACGTCATGGCCCAGGCGGTCCAGGAGATCTTCCCCGAGGTCAACCTGGGGATCGGACCGTTCATCACCGACGGCTTCTACTACGACTTCGGCAACATCGATGCCGTCACCCCCGAGCTGCTCAAGGACGTCGAGAAGCGGATGCGGCGGATCGTCAAGGAGGGCCAGACCTTCCGGCGCCGGGAGATCAGCGAGGAGGAGGGTCGTGCCGAGCTGGCCGACCAGCCCTACAAGCTCGAGCTGATCACCACCAAGGGCAAGGGCGCCGAGTCGGCCTCCGTCGAGGTCGGCGCCGGTGGCCTGACGATGTACGACAACGTGCGCCGCGACGGCACCGTGGCCTGGACCGACCTGTGCCGGGGCCCGCACCTGCCGTCAACCCGGCATATCGGGACAGGTTTCGCGCTGACCAAGTCCTCCTCGGCCTACTGGCGCGGCGACCAGTCCGGGGACTCCCTCCAGCGCGTCTACGGCACCGCCTGGCCCTCCAAGGACGAGCTGCGCGCCTACCAGGAGCGCCTCAAGGAGGCCGAGCGGCGGGACCACCGCCGCCTGGGCGCCGAGCTCGACCTGTTCTCCTTCCCCGAGGAGCTCGGCGCGGGACTGCCCGTCTTCCACCCCAAGGGCGGCGTGCTCAAACGGGTCATGGAGGACTACGTCCGCCAGGCCCATATCCGCCACGGCTTCCAGTACGTGGGCACCCCCCACATCTCCCGCGAGGAGCTCTTCCACACCTCGGGACACCTGCCCTACTACGCCGACGGCATGTTCCCCCCGATGGACGACGACGGTCAGGCCTACTACCTCAAGGCCATGAACTGCCCCATGCACAACCTCATCTTCCGCTCCCGGGGCCGGTCCTACCGCGAGCTGCCGCTGCGGCTGTTCGAGTTCGGCACCGTCTACCGCAACGAGAAGTCCGGTGTCCTGCAGGGCCTGACCCGGGTGCGCTCGATCACCCAGGACGACTCCCACTCCTACTGCACCCCCGAGCAGGCCCCCGACGAGGTGCGCCACCTGCTCACCTTCGTGCTCACCGTCCTCAAGGACTTCGGCCTGGACGACTTCTTCCTCGAGGTCTCCACCCGGGACGAGGACGGGGCGAAGAAGGACAAGTTCATCGGCACCGACGAGCAGTGGGCGCAGGCCAGCGAGATCCTCAGCTCCATCGCCGCCGAGTGCGCCCAGGAGCACGGGCTGCGGGTGGTCGACGACCCCGGCGGCGCCGCCTTCTACGGCCCGAAGATCTCGGTTCAGGCCAAGGACGCCATCGGACGGACCTGGCAGATGTCGACCATCCAGTACGACTTCAACCAGCCCCACCGCTTCGGCCTGGCCTACACGGCGCCCGACGGCACCCACCGCGAGCCGGTCATGATCCACTCGGCGAAGTTCGGAGCCATCGAGCGTTTCATAGGTGTGCTCACCGAGCACTACGCCGGAGCCTTCCCCGCCTGGCTGGCGCCCGTCCAGGTCCGCCTCGTGCCGGTGGCCGAGGCCTTCGACGACTACGTCCGCCAGGTCGCCCAGTCCCTGGCCGACCGTGGCGTGCGGGTGGAGACCGACCTGTCCGACGACCGCTTCGGCAAGAAGATCCGCAACGCCTCGAAGGACAAGATCCCCTTCACCCTCATCGCCGGGGGCGAGGACGCCGAGGCCGGGGCCGTGTCCTTCCGCTTCCGTGACGGCGAGCAGTCCAACGGGGTCCCCGTGGCCCAGGCGGTCGAGCACATCGTGCGGGTCATCGAGGAGCGGGTCAACGAGCCAGCGGGAGAGAAGCTCACCCGTGTCTGACCACCGGGCCCTCTCCGACGCCCCCGCCGCCGAGCCCCGCCGGGGACCCGAGGGCGGGGCGCAGGACCCGCTGGGCGCCGTCGCCGACGGCGTGCCCATCGAGGCCCCCTTCCAGCACCCCGACGTACCCGACCCCTTCGGCCGCCTGTGGACCCCCCACCGGCTGGTCTACGTCAGGGGCCAGGGCAAGCCGCCCGACGCCTCGGCCTCCCAGTGCCCCTTCTGCCGTGCGCCCCAGGAGGACGACCGGCGTTCCCTCATCGTCCACCGGGGCGTGGGCGCCTACGTGCTCATGAACCTCTTCCCCTACAACACCGGGCACCTGCTCGTGTGCCCCTACCGGCACGTGTCGGACTGGACCGAGGCGGAGGCCAGCGAGCGCGCCGAGATCGCCGAGCTGACGGCCCAGGCGATGGAGGTCGTGCGGGAGGTCGCCCGCCCCCACGGCTTCAACCTCGGCATCAACCAGGGGGAGGTCGGGGGCGCGGGTATCGCCGCCCACCTGCACCAGCACATCGTGCCGCGCTGGACTGGCGACTCCAACTTCATGCCGATCATCGGCAAGACCAAGCCCGTGCCCCAGCTGCTGGGAGACCAGCGCGACATGCTGGCGGCTGCCTGGCAGCGCCTGGCGGGAGCCCCCGGCCCGGACCGGGGCTGACCCGTCCGGCCGGCCACGGGCGCCCGACGCCTCCACGGCAACCCCCGCAGCCCCTCCCGGAGCCCCAGACGGCTTCCACGACACCACCGGCAATCGACTCGAAGGACACCATGCTCGGACAGCACGGCCGCGGCCTGACCACCTCCCTGTTCACCCGCCCCGCCCTCGTCCTGGCCAGGGCCGGGGTGACCGCCAACATGATCACGGTGACGGGCACGGTGGCGACGGTCGTCATCAGCGTCCTCACCCTGGCCCAGGGACACTTCGTCCTGGGGCCCGCGCTGCTCGCGCTCGTCGTCATCGCCGACTCCTTTGACGGGATCCTCGCACGCGCCACGGGAACGGGCTCGTCCTTCGGCGCCTTCCTCGACTCGACGATGGACCGCCTGGGCGACGGGGCCATGCTCGGGTCCCTGGCGGTGTGGGCCGCCCTCCACCTGGAGCCCGGCACGCTGCGCACGGCCACGGTGAGCGTCGCCGTCGCCGCCGTCGTCCTGGCGGCGACCGTGCCCTACGCCCGGGCACGGGCCGAGGCGATCGGCGCTAATGCCGCCGCCGGCCTGCTCGAGCGCACCGATCGGATCGTCGTCGCGGCCGTCGGCGTCCTGGCCGTGGGCCTGGGCGCCCCCCTCTGGGTCCTGACCGCGGCACTGACGATCGTGGCCCTGGGCTCCCTGGCCACCGTGATCCAGCGGGTCATGGCGGTACGGCGCCAGACGCTGCCCGCCGTCGGCGCGGAGGCGCAGGCATGAGGCGCCCCGGTGTCCAGGACCTCTACCGCCTGGCCTGGAGGCACGCCCACCGCCTGCCGGCCGGTGTGGGCTACGCCCTGTCCGCCCTGGGGGCCGACGCCGCCTGGGCGGTCGGCCGGCTGCGTGGCGGCCGCGGCGGCGTCGGCCAGCTCGAGCGCAACCTCGCCCGCCTCCTGCCACCGAGCACCACCCGGGCCGGCCTGCACCGCACGACCAGACTGGGCATGCGCTCCTACATGCGCTACTTCTACGAGGCCTTCGCCCTGACCGGGATGAGCGATGAGCAGATCCTCGCCCGCGTGCGCGGCGAGATCGACCCGGCCGTCCACGACGACCTGCGCCACGGCTCGGTGGTCGTGGCCTTGGCTCACACGGGTAACTGGGATCTCGCCGCCGCCTGGGCCTGCCGCGAGCTGGCGACCGTTCTGACCGTCGCCGAGCGGCTGGAGCCGGCCGACCTCTACGAGCAGTTCATCGACTTCCGCCAAGGCCTGGGCATGCGGATCATCGGCCAGGGCCACGGCGAGAAGGTCTTCGACGCCCTCGTGGCGGCGGCGAGCGACGGGGGCACCTACCTCATCCCGCTGCTGGCCGACCGCGACCTGTCCTCGGCCGGTGTGGCGGTCGACCTGGCGGGGCACCGCGCCCGGGTCGCCGCGGGCCCGGCCGCCCTGGCCCAGGCCCTGGGGCGGCCCCTGTACGTCGGCGTCATGCACTACGAGCGCCTGACGGGCGAGCGCCGTCGGCGCGCAGGCTCGCCCTGGGGAGTCGTCGTGACGATCCGTGCCCTCAGGCCGCCCCAGGGGGCAACCGCCCGCGAGCGCGTCGTGGCCGCGACCCACGACTGGGCCCGGGCCATGGGGACGATGCTCGCCGAGTACGCCGTCGACTGGCACATGCTCCAGGCGGTCTTCGAGGACGATCTCGACCCCGAGCGGCTGGCACGACGGCACGCCGCCGAGCAGGACAGTCAACAGACCGGAAAACAGACCGGCGATCAGAACAGTGAACCGACCGGCAACCCCGCCCGCGGGGACGGGGACTCACCGCGCACCAGTGTGGAGCAGGCATGAAGATCGGCATCGTGTGTCCCTATTCCCTCGACGCCCACGGCGGGGTCCAGGTCCACGTCATGGACCTGGCCGCCGAGCTGCGGCGCCGCGGCCACACCGTGGAGGTTCTGGCACCGGCCTCCGATGACGCCGAGCTCCCCGCGGGGGTGACGAGCGCGGGGGAGGCGATCGCCATCCCGTACAACGGCTCGGTCGCCCGCCTCAACTTCGGCGCGGTCGTGGCCCGCCGCGCCCGCAAGTGGCTCGAGGCCGGTGACTTCGACCTGCTGCACATCCACGAGCCGATCACCCCCTCGGTGGGCATCCTGGCCCTCCAGGCCGCGACCTGCCCGGTCGTGGGAACCTTCCACGCCGCCATGGACCGCTCGGTGGCCCGTGAGATCCTCTCACCGGCCGTCGAGCCCCTCGTGGAGAAGCTCACGGCACGGATCGCGGTCTCAGAGGAGGCCCGTCGCACCCTCGTGCAGTACCACGGGGGCGACGCCGTCGTCATCCCCAACGGGGTCAACGTCGCACCCTTCGCCCAGGCCCCCCACGACGACCCCCGGTTCGTAGGCACCCCCGAGGCACCGACGATCGCCTTCCTGGGCCGCCTCGACGAGCCGCGCAAGGGCCTGCAGGTCCTGGCCGCCGCCGTGCCCGCCGTCCTTCAAGCCCTCCCCGGGGCCCGCTTCCTCATCGCCGGGCGCGGCCAGGCCGAGGAGCACCGCGCCGAGCTGGCCCGCTTCGGGGAGTCGGTCGTCTTCCTCGGTGGGGTCTCCGACCAGGACAAGGCGGCCCTGCTGGCCTCGGCCTCGTGCTACGTCGCCCCGCAGACCGGCGGGGAGTCCTTCGGGATCGTGCTCGTCGAGGCGATGGCCGCCGGCACCGCCGTCATCGCCTCGGACCTGACCTCCTTCTCCGACGTCCTGGGCGCGGGCCGCTACGGCGCGCTGTTCCGCAACGAGGACAGTGCCGACCTGGCGCGTACGATCATCGAGACCCTGACCGACACCGCCGCCGCCGACGCGCGGCGGCAGGCGGCCCGGGACATCGTGGGCCGGTACGACTGGGCCACGGTCACCGACTCCGTGCTCGACGTCTACGACATGGCCCTGTCGACCGCCCACACCCGTGTGAGCATCACCCCCGGCTCACGCACCATGGTCGGCCGGCTGCGCGACGCCCTGGAGGAGTGATCGTGATCAACAGCGTGATGAGCGACATGCTCGGACCGTTCCCCTGGGTGGTTGCCGACGGGCTGCGGGCGGCAGCCCCGCCACCGGCTCCGCACGTGACCTGGCTGGCACCCGTGTCGGTTCTGCTCGTCGTGCTCCTTGTCCTCGTGGCCCTGGGATGGTCGCTGTACGCCAAGGCGCTGCGTGTCGACCGGCTCCACCGCCAGGTCCTGGGCTCGCGCGCCACGCTGGAGGCCCAGCTCGTGCACCGCGCCCAGGCCGCGGCCGACCTGGCCCACACCGGCCTGATGGATCCCGCATCCTGCCTCATCCTCCTGCGCGCCGCGCGACGGGCGCTGGACGCCGAGGGGCCGGTGGTCGACGACGGGCTCGACCCCGAGCGCAGTGGCGCCGGTGCGCAGGACGCCTCCGGCAGGGACCTCATCGAGTCCGAGCTCTCACGGGTCATCCGCACCATCGTCGACCGTACCGTCCGCCAGGCGCTCCACGCCGACCCCGCCGGAGGCGAGGCCCTGGCCAGGCTCGACCGCGGCTGCTACCGCCTCGTGCTGGCCCGACGCTTCCACAACACCCATGTCGCCGAGGCCAGGCGCCTGCGTGAGGGCCTCGCCGTGAGACTGGCCCACCTGGCCGGGCACGCCCCCATGCCCCAGACCTTCGACATCGACGACGAGACCATGCCCCCCGCGGGGGCCCCCGGGGCCCCGCCGGCGCCCCGCCGGGGCGCGCGCCCCCCGCCCGC
>NZ_JAUNHI010000029.1:12356-28522 GCF_030524025.1 Actinomyces sp.
GCTCTCCCGCTCCGGCCACGACGTGACCGAGCCCGAGCCGCCCCCCGCGCTCCCCGCCCACGGCGCGCCGACCGAGCCCCACGCGCGCCCCGCGCCCCCCGCCGACGGCCACGAGGAGGCCCAGTGATGAGCGGCCACGTCCCCCCGTCCAACTCCGCGTGGGCCCCGCGCGCCGGCTACCGGCGTCACTCCTACAGCCCGGCGCACAGCCCCGCCGAGCGCCCGCCGGCCCTGGACTGGACGCCCCAGGCCGACCGCTTGCTGCGCCGGGGCACCGTCGCCCTGTGGGTCCTGGGGGTCCTGGGCGTCATCGGCTTCCTCATCGTCCTGGGCGTCATCTACGCCACCGCCGGCCAGGAGCTCTCCCGCCTGCTCCTGCCGGTCGTGCTCGCCCTCGTCCCGCTGCACATCGTCCTGGCCGCCGTGGGCTGGATCGACAGGTGGGAGCCCGAGCCGCTGGGCGCCCTGGCCGCCGCCTTCCTCTGGGGCGCCGGCGTGTCGACCGTCGTGTCGCTTGTGGTCAACACCTCCACCACCGTGCTGGTGGCCCAGGCCACCGGCTCCCTGGACGGCGGCTCGATGGTCTCGGCGGTGGTGACCGCCCCCATCGTCGAGGAGCTGACCAAGGGGCTGGGGGTGCTCATCCTCTTCCTCCTGCGGCGCCGCTCCTTCAACGGTGCCGTCGACGGCCTCGTCTACGCCGCGGTCATCGCCGCGGGCTTCGCCTTCGCCGAGAACATCCTGTACTTCGTGCAGTACTCCGATGTGCTGCTGCAGACCTTCATCATGCGCGGCATCGCCTCGCCCTTCGCCCACGTCATCTTCACTGCCTGCACCGGCATCGCCATCGGTTCCAGCGCGAGGATGCGCTCGCGGCTGGCCTGGGCGTGGGTCACTCCGATCGGTCTGGCGGGGGCCATCGTCCTCCACGCCTTCTGGAACGGGGTGCTGACCGCCGCCCCGACCCTGTACTTCCTCATCGCCGTACCGTTCTTCATCGCCTCGGTCGGCTTGGTCGTGTGGCTGCGCTGGAGCGAGCGGATGACCATGCGCAGCCGGCTGGGCGACTACCAGCGCGCCGGGTGGTTCGCCCCGGCTGAGGTGACCATGATCACCACCGGGTCGGGGCGTGCCGCGGCACGACGCTGGGCCAAGAGCCGCGGGGAGCCCTCGCGACGTGCGATGCGGGACTTCCTGGCCGCCTCCTCGGCCCTGGCGCAGCTGCGCCAGCAGGCAATCGATGGGCACGCCGAGGCGGATTTCGCCACCCGGGAGCAGGCCCTCCTGCGCACGGTCGTCGAGTCGCGCCGCGCCTTCGCGGCGCAGTCGCCGTGCTGTAGCCGGGCAGTTGCGAAGTGGCCCCGGCCGGGGCCCGCACCGCCCGAGGCGGGCGACCGTCCCGAGGGGCAGTAGCATGACCGCGGCACCATCGCCGACCCGTCGTCCCGCGGCCTGAGCCAGCGGGACCCGCCACCGAGGACAACCGGAGGACCACCGTGAGCCCCCAGGCCGACCCCACCCCCGTCTCCACCGGCACGACCACCGTCAAGCGCGGCATGGCCGACATGCTCAAGGGGGGCGTCATCATGGACGTCGTCACCCCCGACCAGGCGAGGATCGCCGAGGAGGCCGGTGCCGTGGCCGTCATGGCCCTCGAGCGCGTCCCGGCCGACATCCGCGCCCAGGGGGGCGTGGCCCGCATGTCCGACCCCGACCTCATCGAGGGGATCATCGAGGCAGTCTCGATCCCGGTCATGGCCAAGGCACGGATCGGCCATATCGTCGAGGCGCAGGTGCTCCAGAGCATTGGGGTGGACTACATCGACGAGTCCGAGGTCCTCACCCCGGCCGACTACGCCCACCACATCGACAAGCACGCCTTCACCGTGCCCTTCGTCTGCGGCGCGACCAACCTGGGCGAGGCCCTGCGGCGCATCACCGAGGGGGCGGCCATGATCCGCTCCAAGGGCGAGGCGGGGACCGGTGACGTGTCCAACGCCGTGACCCACATGCGCACCATCCGCGACGAGATCCGCCGGCTGGTCAGCCTGCCCCCCGACGAGCTCTACCTGGCGGCCAAGGAGATCGGCGCCCCCTACGACCTCGTCGTCGAGGTGGCCACCACCGGCGCGCTGCCCGTCGTCCTGTTCACCGCCGGCGGTATCGCCACCCCGGCCGACGCGGCCATGATGATGCAGCTGGGCGCCGAGGGGGTGTTCGTCGGCTCGGGCATCTTCAAGTCCGGGGACCCGGCCGCCCGCGCCGCGGCCATTGTGCGGGCTACCGCCCAGTTCGACGACCCCGCCGTCATCGCCGAGGTCTCCCGGGGTCTGGGTGAGGCGATGGTGGGCATCAACGTCGAGGACGTGCCCTCCCCGCACCGGCTGGCCGAGCGCGGCTGGTGAGTTCCGCCACCGGCCGGCTCTCAGCGCCCCTGACCGCCGACGGGCGCCACCCCGAGCTCGTGCCCGCCGACTGGGCGCAGCGCATCGACCCGGGGGAGTGGGCGCTGGGACCCGAGGGCCTGCCCTCCCGCCGCGCCGGCCGTGTCCTGGTCATCACCGTCGGGGGCGACGCCCTGCTCCTGACCGGGCACGACGCCGACGACCCGTCTCACTCGTGGGTCTTCACCCCCGGTGGCGGCATCCGCTCCGGTGAGGACTCGCGGGCGGCGGCCGCCCGTGAGCTCGCCGAGGAGACGGGCATCGTCGTCGACCCCGCCGGGCTTGTCGGCCCCATCGCGTGGCGTGACGCCGTCTTCCGCTTCTCGGCGGTGCTGTGCCGTCAGCAGGAGGACTTCTTCCTCCTGCTCCTCGACGAACGCGTCCTGCCGGTGCGCGACGGCTGGACCGACCTGGAGCGGGAGGTCGTCGACGCCGTCGACTGGTGGACCCCCGGCCAGCTCGATGCGGCGGTAGGCGCCGGGACCACCGTCTACCCCGGCGCCATGCCCGGCCTCGTACGCACCCTGAGCCGGGGCTGGGACGGCAGGCCCATTGACCTGACCGAGCCCGAGGACGCCGCCTTCATCGCCCGGATCGGCGCGGGAGTTCCGGCCTCCCCGCGCACCTGACCCGACAGGAGCCCCCATGGACCGCATCCCCTCCCCGCGCATCGGCGTGCTCCACCCCCGCGCGCTGTTCCCCGCCGCGGGCGCCCCCGACGAGCGCCCCACGATCGGGGTCCTGGCCCTCCAGGGCGACGTGCGTGAGCACGCCGTGGCGCTCCAGGACTGCGGCGCCCGACCGGTGGCGGTGCGGGACGCCGGCGCGCTGGTCGCCCGCACCGAGGCCCCCACCGGCCTGGATGCCCTGGTCCTGCCCGGCGGGGAGTCGACGACGATGAGCAGGCTGCTGCGCGCCTTCGGGATGCTCGGCGCGCTGCGCGATCTGGTCGCCGGCGGGCTGCCGGTCCTGGGCTCTTGCGCCGGGATGGTCCTGCTCGCCGAGCGGGTCGATAACGCCGGCCCCGGTCAGGAGCAGGTCGGCGGCCTGGACGTGACCGTGCGCCGCAACGCCTTCGGCCGCCAGGTCGACTCCTACGAGGAGGACCTCGTCGCCCCCCTCCTGGGGGCGGGCCCGGACAACCCCATGCGCGCCGTGTTCATCCGCGCCCCCTGGGTCGAGCAGGCGGGCCCGGGCGTCGAGATCCTCGCCACGACATCCGCCGGACGGGCCGGTCAGGAGGGCGAGGACACGCGCGGTAGGATCGTGGCCGTTCGTCAAGGATCCATCCTCGCCACCTCCTTCCACCCGGAGGTCGGCGGTGACCGCCGGGTCCACGACCTCTTCGTCGCCATGGCGGCCCGCCCGAGCTGACAGGGCGGGACGCCGACGGGCGCCCGCGGCCCTGCCCGGTCCCCGTAGCCATTCGCCGACTCCCAAGGAGCACACATGTCGGGTCACTCCAAGTGGGCCACCACCAAGCACAAGAAGGCGGTTATCGACGCCAAGCGCGGCAAGCTCTTCGCCCGCCTCATCAAGAACATCGAGGTCGCTGCGCGCACCGGCGGGGGCGACCCCGCGGGCAACCCCACCCTCTACGACGCCATCCAGAAGGCCAAGAAGAACTCCGTGCCGGCGGACAACATCACGCGCGCGGTCAAGCGCGGCAGCGGTGAGGAGGCCGGCGGCGCCGACTGGCAGACCATCATGTACGAGGGATACGGCCCCGCCGGAGTGGCCTTCCTCGTCGAGTGCCTGACAGACAACCGCAACCGGGCCGCCTCGGACGTGCGGGTGGCCTTCAGCCGGACCGGCGGCTCGCTGGCCGACCCCGGATCAGTGGCCTACAACTTCTCCCGCAAGGGCGTCATCGAGGTCGCCGCCGCCCCGGGGGTCGACGAGGACTCCATCCTCCTGGCCGTCCTGGACGCCGGGGCCGAGGAGGTCGTCGAGGGCCCGGAGTCCTTCGAGATCATCTGCGAGCCCACCGACCTCGTGGCCGTGCGCACGGCCCTGACCGACGCGGGTATGGACTACGAGTCCGCCGAGTCCCAGTTCGTGGCCGCCACCAAGGTCGAGGTCGACGTCGAGGGCGCCCGCCGGGTCATGCGTCTCATCGACGCCCTCGAGGACCTCGACGATGTCCAGAACGTCTACACCTCCGTCGATGTCTCCCCGGAGGTGGCCGCCGCCCTGGAGGAGGACTGAGGGCCCGGGCCCGCCGGAGGCCGCCATGGCCGCAGGCGCTGCCCCGGCGCGCTCCCGCAGCGCCGTGGTCGCCCAGCAGCGGGTCCTCGGGGTCGATCCGGGGCTGACCCGCTGCGGCCTGGGCTGCGTCGACATCGACCCGCGCCGCCGCGCCCGGCTCGTCGAGGTCGGCGTCGTGCGCACCCCGCCGGGCCAGAGCCCCGAGCTGCGCCTGCTCGCCATCGCCCAGGCCCTCGAGGACTGGATCGCCCGCCTGGGTCCCACGAGTCTGTCGGTCGAGCGGGTCTTCGCCCAGGACAACCTGCGCTCGGTCATCGGCGTCGCCCAGGTCATGGGCGTGGTCATGGTGGCCGGTGCTCGGGCCGGCATCGAGGTCGCCCAGCACACGCCCTCTGAGGCCAAGGCCGCCGTCACCGGGTCGGGCACCGCCGACAAGGCCCAGGTCCAGGCGATGGTCCGCCGCATCCTGGGCCTGGAGGCCCTGCCCCGGCCCGCCGACGCCGCCGATGCCCTGGCCCAGGCCATCTGCCACGGCTGGCGCGGCGGAGGCACCGGTGTGGACGGCGCCACCGACATGGTCTCGGCGGGCGGGTCGGTCAGGGTCAGCGCCCGGACCCCCGCCCAGCAGCAGTGGGCCGCCGCGCAGGCGGCCGCCCGCCGTCATGGTGCGGTCGACCCGCGCCGGCGCCGCTGACTACCGGGCCTGCTATTGTCTGGACAGGTGTTCGAAGCCCACGACGGGCGGCCGTCCGTCCTTCCCCTTGAGGAGCCCCACCGCATGATCAGCTCACTGCGCGGACCCGTGCTCGACGTCGGACTGAGCAGCGCGACCATCGAGGTCGGCGGCGTCGGCATGACCTTCCTGGCCACCCCGGCCACCCTGGCCGGCCTGCGGGTCGGTCAGGAGGGCTCGGTGAGCACCGAGCTCGTCGTGCGGGAGGACTCCCTGACGCTGCTCGGCTTCGCCGATGCCGACGAGCGCCACTGCTTCCGGGTGCTCCTGGGTGCCAAGGGGGTGGGGGCCAAGCTCGCCCTGGCGGTGCTGGCCGTCCACACCCCCGATGCCCTGCGCCGCGCCATCGCCACCCAGGACGTCGCCGCGCTCACGCGCGTGCCGGGGCTGGGACCCAAGGGCGCGCAGCGGGTCATCCTCGACGTCGGCGACCGGCTGGGGCCGGTCAGCGGCACGGGCTCCCCGGCCCCCGGTGCCTCCGCCACCCCGCCGGGCGCGCCGGGCCCCCACCCCGACGTCGTCGCCGCCCTCGTCCAGCTGGGCTGGCACGAGGCGGCCGCCGCCCAGGCGGTGGCCGAGGTCGAGGCAGAGCACGCCCCGGGTGAGCCGGGCCTCAGCGTGCCCGAGCTCCTGCGTGCCGCGCTGCGGCGCCTGGGGGGAGGCAGGCGTGGCTGAGGACTGGGATGGGCGCGTCGTGGCAGGGGGCGCCGATGAGACCGAGCGGGCCGCCGAGGCGGCCCTGCGCCCCAAGCGCCTGGAGGACTTCGTCGGCCAGCAGGTCGTGCGCGGCCAGCTCTCGGTGGTGCTGCGTGCCGCCCTGTCGCGGGGCACCACCCCCGACCACGTCCTGCTGTCCGGCCCGCCGGGGCTGGGCAAGACGACCCTGGCGATGATCATCGCCGCCGAGGTCGATGGGGCGCTGCGCCTGACCTCGGGGCCCGCCATTCAGCACGCCGGGGACCTGGCGGCCATCCTGTCCTCCCTGGAGGAGGGCGACGTGCTCTTCATCGACGAGATCCACCGCCTGGCGCGCACCGCCGAGGAGATGCTCTACCTGGCCATGGAGGACTTCCGGGTGGACGTCATCGTCGGCAAGGGCCCCGGTGCCACCTCGATCCCCCTGGCACTGCCACCCTTCACGGTCGTGGGCGCCACGACGCGGGCGGGCCTGCTGCCCGCGCCGCTGCGCGACCGCTTCGGCTTCACCGGCCACCTCGAGTACTACGGCCCCGGTGAGCTGAGCCGCATCATCACCCGCTCGGCCAAGCTCCTGGGCGTGTCCGTCGACGCCGCCGCCGCGGCCGAGCTCGCACGGCGCTCCCGCGGCACCCCGAGGATCGCCAACCGTCTGCTGCGCCGCGTCCAGGACTGGGCCGAGGTCCACGGCACCCCCGGCCGGCTCGACATCGAGGCGGCCCGCGGCGCCCTGGAGGTCTTCGAGGTCGACGAGCTCGGCCTGGACAGG
Source organism: Actinomyces sp. (assembly GCF_030524025.1). Taxonomy (GTDB): domain Bacteria; phylum Actinomycetota; class Actinomycetes; order Actinomycetales; family Actinomycetaceae; genus Actinomyces. The sequence continues at coordinate 19,207 of NZ_JAUNHI010000029.1, forward strand.
CTGGACCGGTCGGTGCTCGACGCCCTGTGCACCCGCTTCGCCGGCGCACCGGTGGGCCTGACCACCCTGGCGGTCAGCGTGGGGGAGGAGCCCGAGACCATCGAGACCGTGGCCGAGCCCTTCCTCTTCCGCGAGGGTCTCATTCTCCGCACCCCCCGCGGCCGTCAGGCCACCGCGGCCGCCTACGCCCACCTGGGCCTGGCGGTCCCTGACGACGGCGCGCTGTTCGGCTGATCCGCCACGACCAGCGCCATCCCCCCGCGAGATCGGGACATATGGCACTCAGGCCCGCTCCTGCTCCGCCGCTGTCGACCCCGCGTCCCGGCGGTACCGACACGGTCACGTATCGGCGCCCTCGAGCCGCGAACCCGACCGCAGCGGATCTCATGTCGCCAACACGTGACGCGCCTCGCGGCTCACGAGTCCTCCGGTGCCCTAGACTCGGCCGGGTTGCCCCCCTGGTGCCAGGGGAGTCCCAGACGATCGGAGTCATCCTCATGGATCCTATGATCCTCATGATCATCGTTATGCTCGTCGCGTTCTGGCTCATGTCGCGCTTTGCGCGCAAGCAGCAGACCAGGATGCTTGCCGAGCAGGAGCGGCGCACCGAGGAGGCCCTCGTGCCGGGCACGTGGGTGCGCACCCGCGCGGGCTTCTACGGCACGGTCGTCGAGGTCGATGGCGACGTCGTCACCCTGGCCACGCCGCTGGGCGATGAGTCCCTGTGGGCCAAGAACGCGATCCTCGGCGCCGAGGAGCCGCCCTTCGCCTCGGTCCAGGACGAGGAGGACGGCGAGCCCTCCGAGCTCCTCGAGGACCGTCAGGACGCCGAGGCCGGGGATCCCGCCGACGGCGAGCGGGGCAGCGAGCCCGCCGACGACAAGGCCTGACCCTCCCCGCCCCATACACCCTGCGGCCTGCCCCGACGCAGCCGCCCCGCTTCCCAGGAAGGGACCGCGTGTCCACCACCACGACTACGCATCCAGGCCGTCGTCTGCTCCTGCTCCTGCTCCTCATCGCGATCGGCTTCGGGGCGCTGGCCTACGGCGCCCACTCGGGCCGCACCTCGATGACCCCGGGCCTCGCCCTCGACCTGGAGGGCGGCACCCAGATCATCCTGACCCCCACGACCTCGGACGGCTCCGAGATCACTAACGAGGACGTCGACCAGGCCATCGAGATCATCAGGCAGCGTGTTGACGCCACCGGCGTGGCCGAGGCGCAGATCTCCCGCCAGGGAGGACAGAACATCGTCGTGTCCTTGCCGGGGACGCCGAGCGAGGAGACCCTCGAGCTCGTGCGCACCTCGGCGGTGCTCTACTTCCGTCCGGTCCTGCGCATCATCCAGGGCAATGCCACCCAGGTCGCCGCGGCGCAGAACGAGTACGTCGCCGCAGCGCAGGCCTCCGTACAACCCACCACCGAGCCGAGCGCCCAGACCACTGCGGCGGCGACCGACCCGGCGGCAGCCGCCACGGAGCTGAGCACCGTCACCCCCGAGCAGGTCGCGACGATCTCGGCCGATGTCAACGGCGACGGCACGATCAGCCCCGAGCCGTTCCCGGCGGGCACGGCGGGAGATGAGGGCAACTCCTCGGACTCCTGGATCTCCGAGCAGCTCATCTACGACGCCCACATGACCGACTGCACGACCCAGGAGGCCCTGGCCGGGCAGAGCCAGGACCCCGCCAAGGCGGTCATTTCCTGCGCCAAGGACGGCTCCGGCACGATCTACATCCTGGGACCGGCCGAGATCGCGGGCACCGACATCCAGACGGCGAACTCGGGCCTGGAGACGACGAGCCAGGGGCAGACGACGAACAACTGGGTCGTCTCCCTGGAGTTCAACGACGAGGGGACGGCCGAGTTCGCCACGCTCTCCGAGCGCCTCCTGGTCTACCGCGACGCGGCGGCCGTCTCGAGCACGGCGGCCACCGGCGCCACCTCGACCGACGCCCAGAAGGCTCAGTTCGCCATCGTTCTGGACGGCCTGACGATCATGGCCTCGGGCTTCAACTCCAGTGTCACGGCGCCGATCACCGATGGTCGTGTCCAGATCAGCGGGGGCTTCAACCAGGCCAGCGCCAACACGCTGGCCAACCAGCTGTCCTTCGGCTCCCTGCCGCTGACCTTCACTGTCCAGTCCGAGCAGCAGATCTCCGCGACGCTGGGCACCGAGCAGCTGCACAACGGTCTGTTGGCCGGCCTGGTCGGCTTCGCACTCATCATCGTCTACCTCGGCTGGCAGTACCGGGGGCTCAGCGTTGTCGCGGTGGCCTCGCTGGTCGTCGCCGCGGCCATGACCTACCTGGCAATCGCCCTGCTCAGCTGGACGATGGGCTACCGGCTGTCGCTGGCCGGGGTGGCCGGACTCATCATCGCCATCGGCATCACGGTGGACTCCTTCATCATCTACTTCGAGCGCGTGCGCGACGAGGTCCGGCTGGGCCGCACCCTTGTCGTCGCAGTCGACGAGGGGTGGCGGCACGCCCGGCGGACGATCATCGTCTCCGACGCCGTCAACCTCGTGGCCGCCGTCGTCCTGTACTACCTGGCGGTGGGGGGTGTTCAGGGATTCGCCTTCACCCTGGGGGTGACCACCGTCGTCGACCTGGCGGTCATCGTCCTGTTCACCCACCCGCTCATGGTGTGGATCCTGCGACTGCGCTTCTTCGGCCAGGGCCACCGGCTCTCGGGACTCGACCCCGAGCACCTCGGTGCCCGCTCGGCCTCGACCTACGGCAAGGGCCGCGAGGCCCTCATCGACTCGGTGGCCGGATCGCTGGCCAGGCGCAAGGCCGAGGCACGCCAGGAGGCAGGCAGTGAGGCCGACGACGAGTCCACAGACGAGCACACGGGTGAGGACTCCGAGCGTGACGGGGACGTGCTCGACACGGACTCCTCGGACCCGAGCCGAAAGGACGGTGAGGACCGGTGATCTCCCTGGCGCAGCTGGGCAACGACCTGTACTCCGGTAAGACCTCGATCCCCTTCGTCCCCCGGCGCGGCGTGTGGTACACGATCGCCGTGCTCATCATCGCGCTGTCTGCGGTGCTCGTGGGCACGATCGGTCTGACCCCCGGCATCGACTTCAAGGGCGGCTCGGAGATCACCGTGGGCGGCCTGTCCTCGCCCCGGGTCGGTCCGGCCAACGACGTTCTGCGCTCCGAGGGGCTGTCACAGAGCTCCTCGGTGACGACGATGGGATCCTCGGCGGTGCGCGTCCAGACCAACGAGTTGTCCGCCGATGAGCTCGACGCCCTGTCCGCCGCCCTGGCCGATGCCTACGACGCCGAGCCCTCCGAGGTCTCGGCGACCACCATCGGACCGACCTGGTCCTCGGACGTGACCAAGAAGGCGATACGCGGTCTCGTCGTCTTCTTCGTCCTCGTCGGCGCTCTCATCTGGGCCTACTTCCGCACCTGGAAAATGGCGGTGGCCGCCCTACTGGCCCTGGCCCATGACATCGTCGTGACGGTGGGTGTCTACGCCCTGTCGGGCTTCGAGGTCACTCCCGCCACGATCATCGGTGTCTTGACGATCCTGGGCTACTCCCTTTACGACACCGTCGTCGTCTTCGACAAGATCCGGGAGAACACCCAGGCCTATGAGGCCCAGACCCGCTCGACCTACGCCGAGCTGGCCAACCTGGCGGTCAACCAGACCTTCATCCGCTCGATCAACACCTCGGTGGTTGGCGTGCTGCCGGTCGCCTCACTGCTCGTCGTCGGCGCCTTCATCCTGGGGGCCGGGACGCTGCGCGACATCGCCCTGACGCTGTTGATCGGCATGATCGCGGGCACGCTGTCCTCGATCTTCCTGGCCACGCCGCTGCTGGTGGACCTGCGCTCACGCGAGACGGGGGTCCGCGAGCAGGCGGAGCGGGTCGCCGACGCCCGTGCGCGCCGCCTGGCAGGCGCCACCGAGGAGGAGGCCGCGGCCCTGGCCTCGGCCCCGGTCGCCGCACCACTGATCCCCGGCCACCACCTGGGCGTGCACGCCCAGCCCAAGAGGAGGAAGAAGCGCTCATGACGGCGTCCCCACCCGTACCCGCCCCCTCGGGGCCGTCCATCTCGCCCGCCCCGTCCCAGGGAACTGAGGCCGGGCGCGGCGCGACCCGGTCCTGGGACGGTCCTTTCGACCAGGCGCCCGAGCTGTCCGGCGTGCTCACCGAGCTGGTCCTGGACAACCTGCGCGAGATCCCCGACTTCCCCGAGCCGGGTGTCCTGTTCCGTGACATCACACCGTTGCTGGCCAACGGCAAGGCCTTCGCCAACCTCATTGACGGTCTGGCGGCCCACTACCGCGGGCACATCGATGCCGTCGCCGGCCTGGAGTCGCGCGGCTTCGTCCTGGCCGCCCCCCTGGCCGTGCACCTGGGGCTGGGCATGCTGACTGTGCGCAAGGGGGGCAAGCTGCCCGGTCCCGTTCTCAGTGAGGACTACACCTTGGAGTACGGCACCGCCCGCATGGAGATCCGCCCCGACACGGTGGTGCCCGGCCAGCGGGTGCTCGTCATCGACGACGTTCTGGCCACCGGCGGGACCGCCGCCGCCTCGATCTCCCTGCTGGAGCGCGCGGGGGCACGGGTCGTGGGGGTGTGCATGCTGCTCGAGCTGGCCGGCCTGGGCGGCCGTGACCGGCTGCCCGGCCGCAGGATCGACTCGGTGGCCACCTTCGCCACCGCCTGAGCCCGGCCCCGCCGGCCGTCACCTCGCGGGTCGGTGATGGTTCCTCTGGATGTCTGATGACCGGCCTGACACGGCTATGATCCGGTCATGACGGAGACCAAGAGCAGCAGCGACCTCGGGGAGGGGACTGTCGTTCCCGGCTCGCGGGTGCGCAGCCGCCTGGCCTGGTTCGGGTCGCGGGGCCACTCGACGCCCGCCGCCATCGAGCCGCTCATGCGGGCGCTGCGCGCCAACCACCCCAAGGCCGACACGAGCCTCATCGTGCGCGCCTACGAGGTTGCCGAGAAGGCCCACTCCGGTCAGCGACGCAAGTCCGGAGAGCCCTACATCACCCATCCGGTGGCGGTGGCGACCATTCTCGCCGAGCTGGGCATGACCCCTCAGACCCTGGCCGCCGCCCTGCTCCACGACACCGTCGAGGACACCGACTACACCCTGGACCGGCTGCGCGCCGACTTCGGCGACGAGATCGCCCTGCTCGTCGACGGCGTCACCAAGCTCGACAAGCTCCAGTACGGTGAGGCCGCGGCCGCCGAGACCGTGCGCAAGATGATTGTCTCGATGTCCAAGGACATCCGCGTCCTGGTCATCAAGCTTGGCGACCGGCTCCACAACGCCCGCACATGGAGGTATGTCTCGGCCCAGACCGCCGCGCGCAAGGCCAAGGAGACCCTCGAGATCTACGCCCCGCTGGCGCACCGGCTGGGGATGAACACGATCAAGTGGGAGCTGGAGGACCGCTCCTTCCGCGCCCTGTACCCGGGTGTCTACGACGAGATCGAGCACATGGTCGCCGAGCGGGCACCGGCGCGCGAGGAGTACCTGCGCCAGGTCCGCCTGCAGATCGAGGAGGACCTGCGGGTCAACAAGATCAAGGGCACGGTGACCGGTCGACCCAAGCACTACTACTCGATCTACCAGAAGATGATCGTACGGGGCAAGGAGTTCGACGACATCTACGACCTCGTGGCCGTGCGCGTCATCGTGGACACCGTCCAGGACTGCTACTCGGTGCTCGGCGCTCTGCACTCCCGGTGGACACCGATGTCCGGCCGGTTCAAGGACTACATCGCCGTCCCGAAGTTCAACCTCTACCAGTCCCTGCACACGACGGTCGTGGGACCGGGCGGCAACCCGGTCGAGATCCAGATCCGCACCGCCGAGATGCACCGCATGGCGGAGTACGGCGTCGCCGCGCACTGGAAGTACAAGGAGGATCCCAACGCCACGGGACCGAGCCCGCGAGGCGGGTCGGCCCGTTCGGCCGAGGCCGCCGAGATGGGCTGGCTGCGCCAGCTGGTCGACTGGCAACGCGAGACCCAGGACCCCGCGGAGTTCCTCGAGGCGCTGCGCTTCGAGATGGCCGGCACCCAGGTCTACATCTTCACCCCGCGGGGGGACGTCGTCGCCCTGCCGGGTGGCTCAACGACCGTCGACTTCGCCTACGCCGTCCACACTGAGGTCGGCCACCGCACGGTCGGGGCGCGTGTCAACGGCCGACTGGTCCCCCTGGACACGACGCTGGAGAACGGCGACACCGTTGAGGTCTTCACCTCCAAGGCCCAGGGCGCCGGGCCCAGCCGTGACTGGCTGGGCTTCGTCGGCTCGACCCGCGCGCGCAACAAGATCCGCGCCTGGTTCTCCAAGGAGCGGCGGGAAGAGGCCATCGAGGAGGGCAAGTCTGCGATCGCCCGGGCGATGCGCAAGAAGGACCTGCCCATCCAGCGGCTCATGAACCATGACTCCCTCATGGACGTGGCCAAGACGCTCGACAAGGGCGACATCGACGGCCTGTACGCCGCGGTCGGGGAGGGGCACGTCTCCGCCCAGCACGTCGTGGCCACGCTGGTGGCCTCGGTGGGTGGGGAGGCCGGTGCGGAGGAGACCCTGGCCGAAGGGGTCCTGCCCACCAAGGCGGCCTCGGTCCACCACCGTCAGCGCTCGGGCGACGCGGACGTCGTCGTCGAGGGCATGGGCGAGGGCGATGTCTACGTCAAGCTGGCCCGCTGCTGCACCCCGATGCCGGGCGACGAGATCGTCGGCTTCATCACCCGCGGTTCGGGCATCTCGGTGCACCGCAGCGACTGCCACAACCTCGAGCAGCTCGAGCGCGAGCCCGAGCGGATGGTCCCGGTCCACTGGGCCTCCCACGCCCAGAGCGCCTACCTCGTCCAGATCGACGTCGAGGCGCTCGACCGCGGCGGGCTACTGGCCGACATCACCCGGGTGCTGGCCGACAACCACGTCAATCTCATCAGTGCGACGATCGGGACCTCACGCGACAGGGTGGTCACCGGCAGGTTCGTCGTCGAGCTGGCCGCGGCCAGCCACCTCGACCACACCCTGACCTCCCTGCGGCGCATCGACGGCGTCTTCGAGGCGCGGCGGTCGACCTCCGCCCCCCGGCGCCAGCCCTCCTGAGCCGTCACGAGCCGCCGCACGAGGCGTCGCACCCGGTGCCAGGAGCGCGTCGAGGATCCCCTCGGCGCGGTGGCGTCCCCGACGGTCCTGGCCCCCGCAGCCGTAGAGGGCCATACCCAGGTCCTGACGACCCAGCCCCGCGTCGCGGGCGAGCAGGACGGCCTGGACGGCGAGGGCCGGCGGAGCAGTGCGCGCCACGTCGACGGCGGCGCGCGCCAGGCTCGAGCAGCGCACGCCGGCCAGGGTGAGGAGGTCGCGCGCGGGCAGCCGGCTGCGGGACACCGAGACCGAGTCGGTGGAACGACGTCCGTCGGGACACGAGACCGTCAACAGCTCGGGGGGCATGCGGCCGGTGTGTACCCACAGTGCCGCCGCACCGACGACGACGCCTCCGGGTGGAACCAAGGGCGAGACGAAGGCGGCGCGTGCGGCGGCTGAGCCCAGGAGGTCGGCGGGCACCTGGTGCCCGAGGACGGTGACGAAGAGCGCGTCGTCGAGGTGGGTGCGCAGGACGGCCAGCTCCTCGTCGGGCAGCGCGGCCAGAATGGGTTCGAGGGGGCGGGGCAGGAGATGCGCCAGGGCGGCGCGGGCATGGACCGGGGCGTGCTGGCGGCGGGTGCGTGCGCGAGCCCGCCGTAACGGGGTGGGCTGCGGGCGGGGCGGGCCGGGATGCGGTGATGCGGTCACCGTCTGAGCATGGGCCCACCGGCGGCGGCGCACCAGGCCACCGGTTCCGGTTGTGGATAACCGGGCGCCGTCACCGCGCGGGGCCCGACAGGCCGGTGGCCCCGCACGGGGGCGGGGCCACCGGGAGCTGTCAGGTCCGGGGATCAGGTCCGGGGATCAGGCCCGGGCGGAGCGGCGGACCTGGTCGAGCCAGGCGCGGCGCGCCGTCAGCGCCGCCTCCGCCTCGGCGACCTTCGTCGAGTCGCCCGCAGCCCGGGCGGTGGCGAGGTCCTTCTCCAGGCCGGCGATCGACTCCTCGAGCTGTCCGGCCAGCCCCTCGGCCCGTGCCTTGGTCTCGGGGTCGGTGCGGCGCCACTCGGCGTTCTCCGCCTCGCGGATCGCATCCTCGACGGCGCGCATCCTGCCCTCGATGCGGCGCACCGCGGTACGCGGGACCCGCCCCGCCTCCTCCCAGGCGTCCTGGATCGGGCGCAGGGCCTTCTTGGCGGCCTTGACGTCCTTGATCGGCAGCAGCGCCTCGGCCCGGGCGAGCAGCGCCTCCTTGGCCTTGAGGTGCTCGGCGAACTCGGCGTCGGTCGCCTCGTCCTTGGCCTTCCGGGCGTCGAAGAAGACCTGCTGGGCGGCGCGGAAGCGCGCCCACAGGGCGTCGTCGACCTTGCGCGAGGCACGGCCCGCCCGCTTCCACTCCTCCATGAGCGCGCGGTACTTCGCCGAGGTGCCGGCCCAGTCGGTGGAGGTCGACAGCTCTTCGGCGCGCTTGATCAGCGCCTCCTTGGCGGCCTTGACCTGGGCCTGCTTGGCGTCGAGCTCACTGAAGAACTGGCGGCGGTGGCGGTCGAAGGTGGTCCTGGCGTGGCTGAAGCGCTTCCACAGGGCGTCCTCCGTGACACGGTCCAGGCGTGGACCGCGGCGCTGGGCCTCCTTCCACTGCTCAAGCAGGTCGCGCAGCTCGGCGCCCGAGCTCTTCCACTGCGTGCGTGCCGGGTCCTGGGCGCTGATCGCCTCGGCCCTCTCGACGATCGCGGTGCGGTCCTTGAGCGCCTGCTCCTTGGCGGCGGCGCGCTCGGCGGCCACCGCGGCACGGCGCTCAGCGGCCACCGCCTTGAGGGCGGTGAAACGGGCACGCAGCCCCTCGAGGTCACCCACCGCCGCGGGCTCGGCCAGGGACTGTTCGATCGAGGACAGGGTCGAGTCGATCTCGCGCACGCTCAGCTGGGGAAGGCGGGTGGCGAACAGATCCACCGAGGCCTTGAGGTCGAGGTAGCGGCGCACGTAGAAGGCGACCGCCTCGGCCACCGGCGCGTCGGGGAACTGACCGACCTCGCGCTCGACGCCACGGTCCTGGACATAGACACGCCCTTGGCCGTCCACACGTCCCCACTTGGCGGCGTCCATCGCCTCCTGGGGGTCGACGACCGGCTCGGCCGGGGCGGGGACCGCGGGCACCGGGGTCGAGGAGGGCTCAGCCGACTCGGCCTGCTCGGCGGGCTCAGTGTGCTCGGCCTGCTCGGCCTGCT
>NZ_JAUNHI010000030.1 GCF_030524025.1 Actinomyces sp.
CCAACATGGCATAAAAAACATGACACACTATCGAGTTCTCAAACAACACACCCAGCGAGCAAGCCTCCCAACCGGATCGATTGGGCGCCCTCTCGCGAGCAGCAAAGAAAAGCATAGGCGGATCCGCCGAACCCGTCAAGGTCGCATCGGATGGCCTCGATCACAGTTCGGTCACTCCGGCAGGCCGGGCCACCGACCCGTTGTCGAGCGAGCCACCGGCGGGGCCGCAGACCCACGGTACGCCGACCAGATCGACACGCCGGCCCGGCACATCACGGTGCGCACCGAGCACAGGGCGCACCTAGGTTCGACGGCAACGACGAGATGCGCTACCGTCGACCACGCTCTGTTGGTTCAACCATCAATTACTGGCGTCTCGGTTGTGAGGCGCCCGTCCCTGGAGGAGGAAGCATGACCCGCTCCACACAGGTCGCCACCGGCGACCAGATCATCACGAGCGCAGGCGCCCGACGAGTTCTCGCCGCCCTGCGCATCGTCGTCGGCCTGTATTTCTTGTGGGCCTTCGTTGACAAGACCTTCGGGCTACGCTTCACCACGCAGCCGGATGCCGCGTGGATCCGCGGCGGGACTCCCGCCCAGGGCTTCATCGAGTACGTCGCCTCGAGCAGCCCGGCCGCGGGGCTCTTCCAGGTCTTCGCCAACCCGCTCGGCGATGCCCTGTTCATGATCGGGCTGCTGGGCATCGGCACAGCCCTCGTCCTGGGGATCGGGATCAAGGTGGCCGCCCTCAGCGGCACGCTGCTCATGGCGATGATGTGGCTGGCCGCCTTCCCGCCCGACGGCGCCGGCGAGGCGACCAACCCACTGATCGACGACCACTGGATCATGGCTCTGGTCATGATCCTCGTCGCTCTGACCCGCGGCGGCGACACCTGGGGCCTGGGCCGCTGGTGGTCGACCAAGGTCGGGGACTCCTGGCTCCGTTGAGCCTGCCCTCGACAGAGTGAGGCCCGGCCCGGAAGTCTTCTTCCCGGGCCGGGCCTCGTGTCATGCCTGGGGCGCAGGACCGGGCGCCGCGCCTGAGCCCAGTGCGCGGCGACGCCCGGCTCAGGCGCTCTCGGCCAGTCGCCGCACGGCCGCGGCCACGGCGTCGGCCACCCTCGTGTCGAAGGCGTTGGGGATGATGTGGACGGGGCTCAGCTCACCGGAGTCGATGACGCCGGCGATGCCGGTGGCCGCGGCACGGAGGAGCTCGACGGAGATATCCGTGATCCCGGTGTCGAGCAGCCCGCGGAACAGCCCCGGGAAGGCCAGAACGTTGTTGATCTGGTTGGGGAAGTCGCTGCGTCCGGTGGCTACGACCGCCGCGTAGTCCGCCGCACCGATGGGGTCGACCTCCGGGGTCGGGTTGGCCATCGCGAAGACGATCGCGTCGGGGGCCATGGCCGCCAGGTCCGCCGGCTCGAGGAGGTTGCCACTGGACACGCCGATGAACACGTCGGCACCGTCGAGCCCGTCCTTGAGAGAGCCGGTGACACGACGGGGGTTGGTGTTCTCCGCCAGCCACTTGCGGTGGGCGTTCATCCCATCGGTGTGCTCGGCGCTGAGAGCCCCGTCGCGGCCGTAGCCGACGATGTCGGTGGCGCCGTGGGCCATGAGGAGCTTGGCGATCGCGCTGCCCGCGGCACCGACCCCCGACAGAACGATGCGCACGTCCTCGATGCGCTTGCCCACCACCTTGAGGGCGTTGATGAGCGCCGCGAGGGTGACGATCGCCGTGCCGTGCTGGTCGTCGTGGAACACCGGGATGTCGAGCTCCTCGCGCAGGCTGGCCTCGATGTCGAAGCACTTGGGCGCGGCGATGTCCTCCAGGTTGATCCCGCCGTAGGCAGGGGCGATGGCCTTGACGATCGCGATGATCTCCTCGGGGTCGGTGGTGTCCAGGGCCACCGGCCAGGCATCGACGCCGCCGAACTGCTTGAACAGCACCGCCTTGCCCTCCATGACGGGCATGGCCGCCGCGGGGCCGATGTCCCCCAGCCCGAGCACGGCCGTGCCGTCGGTGACCACCGCGACCGTGTTCTTCTTGATGGTCAGCTGCCGTGCGCGCTCGGGGTGGTCGTGGATGGCCTTGCAGACCCGGGCCACGCCCGGGGTGTAGACCCGCGCCAGGTCTCGACGGTTGTGGATCGGGGTGCGCGGGGCGATCTCCAGCTTTCCGCCGACATGGGCCAGGAAGGTGGAGTCCCCGACGTGACGCACCTTGATGCCCTCGATCTCCTCCAGCGCCTTGACCAGCGCGGCGCGGTGGGCAGAGTCGCGGGTGTCGGCGGTCAGGTCGACGATGAGGCGGTCGCCGTCGGCGTCCGCCACGTCAACACCGTTGACAATGGCCCCCACCACGGTCGCCGTGTCAACGAGGCGTGCCACGGACTTCTGGGAGGCCGGGACCTCCAGGCGCAGTGCGACGGTGTAACTGGGGCTGGGCTGGACCATGGGCGCGTTTCCTCCGTGAGCGGGCGGGCCGGGTCACGCCGGCCCAGGGATTCGGTGGTGGTCCGAGCCTATCCCCACCGGGTCGGCATCCTCCCGGTGCCCGCCCACTGAGACGCCGTCGGCGCTCAGGCGCCCACGCGCTCCATGACGAGCTCGCGCACCCGCCTGGCGTCGGCCTGCCCCTTGGTGGCCTTCATCACCGCCCCGACAATGGCCCCCGCGGCCTGCACCTTGCCGCCACGGATCTTGTCCGCGACGTCAGGGTTGGCGGCCAGCGCCTCGTCGACGGCGGCCAGCAGCGCCGAGTCGTCGGAGACGACCTCCAGGTCCCGGGCCCGGACGACTTCGGCCGGGTCGCCCTCGCCCTGGAGCACTCCCTCGAGCACTTGCCGGGCGAGCTTGTCGGTCAGCGCCCCGGAGTCGACCAGCCCCTGGAGCTCGGCGACCTGAGCCGGGGTGACCGGAAGGTCCTCGAGCGCGAGCTCGCGCTCCTTGGCGGTGCGCGCCAGCTCGCCCATCCACCACTTACGGGCCGCCTGACCGCTCGTGCCGGCCAGCGCCGTGGCCTCGATGAGGTCGAGCGCCCCGGCGTTGACGACGTCGCGCATCTCATCGTCGGCCAGGCCCCACTCGGCCTTGAGCCGACGACGCTTGGCCACCGGCATCTCGGGCAGTGCCGCACGGATCTGCTCGACCCACTCCCGGCTCGGGGCCAGGGGGACGAGATCCGGCTCGGGGAAGTAGCGGTAGTCGTCCGCGTCGGACTTGACCCGCCCCGGCCTCGTCGTGCCGTCGGCCTGCCCGTGCCGGGTCTCCTGGAGGACGCTGCCCCCGGCCGCCAGGACGGCCGCCTGCCGCTGAATCTCGTAGCGCACGGCCTGCTCGATCCCCCGGAAGGTGTTGACGTTCTTGGTCTCCGTGCGCGTGCCCAGCGGGGCGTCGGGCCCGGGGCGCAGGGAGACGTTGACATCGGCGCGCACATGACCGCGCTCCATGCGCGCCTCGGAGACCCCCAGGGCCCGGAAGATGTCGCGCAGCGCACGCACGTAGGCGGCGGCGACCTGCGGCGCCCGGGCGCCCGTGCCCTCGATGGGGCGGGTGACGATCTCGACCAGGGGGACGCCCGCCCGGTTGTAGTCCACCAGGGAGTAGCGCGCCCCCTCAATGCGGCCGTCGGCACCGCCGATGTGGGTGTTCTTCCCGGCGTCCTCCTCCATGTGGGCCCGCTCGATGGGCACGGTGACGATGGTGCCGTCGTCGAGCTCGACATCCAGCGCCCCATCGAAGGCGATCGGCTCGTCGGACTGGGAGGTCTGGAAGTTCTTGGACAGGTCGGGGTAGAAGTAGTTCTTGCGCGCGAAGCGGCAGGACTCGGCGATGTCGCAGCCCAGGGCCAGGCCGATCCGGATGGCGTACTCGACACCGGTGGCGTTGACCACAGGCAGTGCGCCCGGCAGCCCGACGCTGGTGGGCGTGACCATCTCGTTGGGGCCTGCGCCGAAGATGTTCGGCGCGGCGTCGAACATCTTCGTGGCCGTGCCCAGCTCGACGTGCACCTCCAGGCCCAGGACCGGGTCGAAACGGCGCACGGCCTCCTCGTAGTCCATCAGCTCCACCGCACCGGTGGCGGCCATTGCGGTACCGGTCATCTCAGTTCACCTCCAGCTCGGGGGCGCGGGCAAGCAGGTGCCCGCCCCAGCGCTCCTCCAGTTGCGCCTCCAGGACCGCGCCGAGGCGGTAGAGGCGGTCGTCGGCACGCTGCGGCGCCAGGACCTGGAAGCCGACGGGCAGGCCGTCCTCGCTCAGGCCCGAGGGCAGGCTCATCCCGGGCACCCCGGCCAAGTTGGCCGGGATGGTCGTGACGTCCAGGGCGTACATCGCCAGCGGGTCGTCCTTGTCCCCGAAGCGGTAGGCGGTCACCGGGGCGGTGGGCGAGACGAGCACATCGACCCGCTGCCAGGCGGCGGCGAAGTCGCGCTGGATAAGCGTGCGCACCTTCTGCGCCGCGCCGTAGTAGGCGTCGTAGTAACCGGCGCTCAGGACGTGCGTGCCCAGGATGATCCGGCGCTTGACCTCGTCACCGAAGCCCGCGCCACGGGTCGCCGCCATGACGGTCTCGGCCGTGACGGGGCCGGAGGAGGGCTCGACCCGCAGGCCGTAGCGCATGCCGTCGTAGCGGGCGAGGTTCGAGGAGGCCTCGGCGGGCATGATGAGGTAGTAGGCGTCCAGCGCGTACTCCAGGTGCGGCAGGGAGACCGTCTCCACGCTCGCACCGGCGGCCTCGAGCAGGGCCAGGGCGGCGTGGAAGGAGGAGACCACCCCCGGCTGGTAGCCCTCACCGCCGTCCAGCTCGGCGATGACCCCCACCCGCAGCCCGGTCAGGTCTCCCCCGGCCTGGGCGGCTCGGACGACCTCGGCCATGCCCCGCGGCGCATCGGCCAGCGAGGTCGAGTCACGCGGGTCGTGGGAGGCGATGACGTCGTGGAGCAGGGCGGTGTCGAGCACCGTTCGGGCCATCGGTCCGGGGGTGTCGAGGGAGGAGGCCATGGCGATGACCCCGAAGCGCGAGACGGTGCCGTAGGTCGGCTTGACGCCGACGGTGCCGGTGACCGCTGCCGGCTGCCGGATCGATCCTCCGGTGTCGGTGCCCACCGCCAGCGGCGCCTCGAAGGCGCCGACGGCCGCCGCCGACCCTCCCGAGGAGCCCCCCGGGATGCGTCCCAGGTCCCACGGGTTGCAGGTCCGACCGAAGGCCGAGTGCTCGGTCGAGCCGCCCATGGCGAACTCATCGAGGTTCGTCTTGCCCAGGATCGGCAGGTGGGCACGGCGCAAGTTGGTCACCAGGGTCGCGTCGTAGGGCGGCACCCAGCCCTCGAGGATCTTCGAGGCGGCGGTGGTCACCTGGCCGCGCGTGACGACGATGTCCTTGACGGCCACCGGCACCCCGGCCAGCTCGTGGGTGAGCGTTCCCTCGGCGCGCGCGGCGTCGGCCGCATCGGCCGAGGCCAGGGCCTTGTCCGCATCGACGTCGAGGAAGGCGCCCACTGCCCCGTCCACGGCGCTGATGCGCTCGAGGTGGGCGGCGGTCAGCTCACGGGAGGACACGTCCCCCGCGGCCAGGGCCGCGGCCTGCTCGGCCGCGGTGCTCCTGAGAAGGGCGTCGGTGCTCATGAGGCGGCGTCCTCCCCGAGGATCTGGGGAACGAGGAACATCGAGTCCTGCGCCGCCGGGGCCCCGGCGAGCAGCTCGTCGACGTCGAGGGTCGCGGCGGGCTCGTCCGAGCGCAGGACGTTGGTCAGGGGAACCGGGTGGGAGGTGGCCGGCAGGTCGGGGGTGACAACGCTGGTGACGCGGGCGAAGGCGGAGGCGACGGCGTCCAGCTCACCCGCCAGGCGCGTCACCTCCTCCGGGCTCAGCGCCACGCGCGCCAGGGCGGCGACCCGGGCGACCTCGTCGGAGGAGATGGCAGTCATGGGAGGGAGTCTAGATGATCCCGCCCGCACCTCCCGGTCCCCCTGCGGCCACCGGCCTCCTGGACGACGGCTACCCGGTCCCGGCCCTCGGCAGCGGCCGGTGACCAGGGTGACCGCAGACGGTCGCAAGCCGGCTCCCCTGGTCACGAAGCGGTCTCGACCGCCTCGGCACCCCGGAGGCAACGGCGTCATACCAAGGGTCATGCCCGACCTCACAGGCACGCCGAAGCGCACACCGTTGACATTGACCACGGCTGAGGATGTCATGGTCACCAGCGGATTCCACGGCTGGAGTGGACTCCTCGAGCAGGGAGGGCTTTGCGGCCCTCCCGGGACAAGGGCCCCATGCGTATCGAATACCATCCCTCTGGAACGGGACGCACGGATGTCGACGACACGGCGTCCGACGCGACGCCGACCAGCTCGGACAGGCCCGCGCCGGTCATCGTGACCAGTCCGTACGGACAGGTCACCGGGACCGAGCGCACCTCCTCGCGGCCGCACGCGACCCCGGCAAGCGCTGAGGACGCTGCGGAGCAGAGCGACGACGAGGCGGTCGAGGCCGGCGCCGCCGCCGCGGCCCGCTCACCGAAGGACGCCGACGACCCCACCGACACGGACCACGTGGACGAGGCCGTCACCCCGATGACGGCGCAGGCCACGGACCTGGCCCCCGATCCCGCCGCGGACGGCGCGGCGGACGGGTCGACGCTGGCCACCGCCGTGCCGCTTGTCCGCGAGCCCGTCTCGGCCTCCACCCCGCAGGAGGCCGCGGAGTCGGTGCCCACCGCCCTCGGGGCGGGGGCGGCCGGGATCCGGGACAACACCCCGGTCACCGCCGCGGCAGGTGCTTCAGGCGCTGAGGCCCCGCGCAGGCGTCGGCGCTGGCCCGTCATGGTCGGGGCTGCCGTCCTCCTGCTGCTGGGCGTCGTCGGGGCGGGCGGCTACGCCTACGCCCAGCATTACGCCGAGGTGGCCGTCCCCGGCTCGCATGTCGCGGGCATCGATGTCTCCGGGATGAGCCGGGAGGAGATCGTGGCGGTCGTGCAGGACCGAGCCGATGAGGCCACGGTGACGATCTCCGGCGACGCCAGCACCGCCGCCTCGCTGCCCGACCTGGGGGTCAGCGTCGACGCCGAGGCGACCGCCGACGCCGTCCTGGCCGAGGGACACAGCGTGATCGACCGTTTCACGGCGCTCCTGGGGCGCACCGACACCCCGGTGACGGTCAGCTCCGATTCCTCGACGGCGCAGGAGTACGCCACCGCCCTCGTCCCGGGCGACGTGGCCAAGGCGACCAACGCCACCGTCGTGCTCAACACAGAGGGCACGGGCTTCGAGATCACCCCTGCCTCCTCGGGCACCTCTCTGGACTCCTCGTCCCTCGAGGCGGCCGCGGCTCAGGCGGCCTCCTCGCTGTCCGACGCACAGGTCGAGGTCTCCCTCGAGTCCAGCCCCCCGGCCGTCTCGGACGAGCAGGCCCAGTCGGTGGCGGACACCGCCAACGCCTGGGTCGCCCAGGACGTGACGATCGCGGCCGCGGAGGACTCGACCACCTACACGGCCGACGCGGCCACCAAAGCCAGCTGGGTGACCGTGACCACTGAGGTCGACACCCTGCCGGTCGTCTCCCTCGACACCGACAAGGTCGCCCAGTGGGTGGCCGCCCAGGTCGAGGAGGTGACCGTCGAGCCGGTCACCGGAGTGCGCAACGTCAACTCCCAGGGCTCCGTCGTCGAGACGAGCGTCGAGGCCGTGGCGGGGAAGTCGGTGACCAATGCCGACGCCATCGTGCAGGCGATCACCGAGGCGGTCTCCTCCGAGACCTCTTACGAGGGCGTCTTCGAGGTCAGCACCTCCGAGGAGACGTGGGAGGAGAAGGTCATCGCCGACGGCGCGGAGAACCTGGTCTACCAGGCCGCGCCCCGGGAGAGGTGGATCGACATCAACCTGTCCACCAAGACCGTCACCGCCTACGAGGGGGCGACGGTGGTGCGCGGCCCGGTCAGCATTGTCGACGGCGACGCGCAGACGCCGACGGTCACGGGGACCTACAAGGTCTACCTCCAGCGCGAGACCCAGACGATGGAGGGGGACAACGCCGACGGGACGCGCTACCGCACCGAGAACGTCCCGTGGATCTCCTACTTCTACGAGGGCTACGCGCTGCACGGCGCCCCGTGGCGCTCGAACTTCGGGTACTCGGGGTCGCACGGCTGCATCAACATGCCGGTTGAGGAGGCCCAGTGGATCTACTCGTGGGCCGAGGTCGGCACGACGGTGGTCAGCCACTACTGACCGGTCAGTCCCTGGGGCCCTGAGGCCAGGAGCCGCTCGAAGCCCGCCTCGTCGAGGATCGTCAGGCCCAGCTCGCGGGCCTTGGTCTCCTTGGAGCCGGCGTTGGCGCCGGCGACGACGTAGCTCGTGCGCGCCGAGACCGATCCCGCCGCCCGCCCGCCGCGCGCGACGATCGCCTCCTTGGCGCTGTCCCGGGTGAATCCCTCCAGGGTGCCGGTCACGACAACGGTCAGGCCCTCGAGGGTGCGCTCGGGCTGGTCGGGCCCGGTCTGATCGTCGGCGCTGCGCACCCCCGCGGCGGCCCAGCGCTCGAGGATCTCGACGTGCCAGTCCTCCTCGAGCCACTGCCTCCAGGCGGCGGCGATCGTCGGGCCGACGCCCTCGACCTCGCTGAGCTCTTCCAGGCTCGCGGCTCGCAGGGCCTCCAGGGAGCCGAAGCGCGCCGCCAGGGCCCGGGCGGCCGTCGGCCCGACGTGGCGCACGGACAGGGCGACGAGAATCCGCCACAGCGGCCGGTCCTTGGCCGCCTCGAGCTGGGCGAGCACGCCCGCGGCGTTCTTCCCCGGGGCGGTGGCCTTCTTGACCGAGCCCTGGGCGTCGTAGGTCTGCTTGGACCAGAAGAAGCGCGTGAGCCGCCAGTCCCCCGTCGGCTCGCCCCGGCGCCTGACCGGCTGGTAGACGGCGACGTCGCGCAGGTCCTCGACCCGCAGGTCGAACAGTGCCGCCTCCCCGGTGAGCACCGGCTCCTGGGCGCCCACGCCGGACGCGGCGGCCAGGCGCCGGGCGGCGTCGAGGCGGTCGGCGGGGGCCAGCGCCCCGAGCTCGGCCTCGGGGATCCTCAGGCGGGCGCGCTCGGTCTCCAGGCTCCTGCCCGCGGCCAGGGCCGCGAGCGCCTCCTCCCGACCGGCGTCGGGTTGGGTGAGGGCCGCCGCCGCCTCATCGCCCAGGCCCTCGATGTCGAGGGCCCCGCGCGAGCCGATGTGGGCGATGCGCTCGGTCACCTGGGCGGGGCAGGACCGGGTGTTGGGGCAGCGCAGGTCGACGTCGCCCTCCTTGGCCGGTGCCAGGTCGTGACCGCAGGAGGGGCAGGTGGATGGCATGACGAAGTCCCTCTCGGTGCCGTCCCGGGCGTCGGCCACCGGCCCGACGATCTCGGGGATGACGTCGCCCGCCTTGCGCAGGACGACGAGGTCGCCGATGCGCACGCCCTTGCGGGCGACCTCGGTGGCGTTGTGCAGGGTGGCCCGGGACACGCGAGAGCCCGCCACGAGGACCGGCTCCATGATGCCGAAGGGGGTGACCCGACCGGTGCGGCCCACCTGGACGTCGATGTCGAGCAGGCGGGTGTGGACCTCTTCGGGCGGGTACTTGTAGGCGGCAGCCCAGCGGGGCACCCGGGAGGTGTGGCCCATCTCGGCCTGGAGGGTGCGGGAGTCGATCTTGAAGACGATCCCGTCGATCTCGTGGAGGAGGTCGTGGCGGTGCTCGGCGTAGCGGGCGATGTAGGCCTCGCGCTCGGGGCGGCCCCGCACGACCGCGGTGTACGGGGACACCGGCAGCCCCCACCCGCTGAGCAGCTCGTACCACTCGTGCTGGGCCTCGGGCAGGGTCTCCCCCGCCGCCGGGGTGAAGGCCCCGATCCCGTGCGCCACGAGGGCCAGGGGGCGGGCGGCGGTGACGGCCGGGTTCTTCTGCCGCAAGGATCCGGCCGCGGCGTTGCGCGGGTTGGCGAAGACCTGGAGGGGTGGGAGCCCCTCGCGCTCCCGCTCGAGGTTGGCGCTGCGCCGGGTGTCGTTGAACTCGGCGAAGTCGGCCACGGGGAAGTAGACCTCTCCGCGCACCTCGAGCAGGGCGGGGTGGCTGTATCCTGCCAGGACCAGCGGCACGTTGCCGATGGCGCGGACGTTGCCGGTCACGTCCTCGCCCACGGTGCCGTCGCCCCGGGTGGCCGCGCGGGTGAGGACCCCGTTGGTGTAGGTCAGCGCGACCGCCAGGCCGTCGACCTTGACCTCGGCGGTCATGGCCAGGTCCTCGTCGGCCGTGCCGGTCCGGGCGACCATGCGCCGGGCCCAGTCCTCGACCTCCTCAAGGCTGAAGACGTCCTGGAGGGAGTACATGCGCTCGTGGTGGGCGGCCGGGGCGAAGTCGGTGGTGGCCCGCCCGCCCACGCTGCGTGTGGGTGAGGTGTCGAGGGACAGCGCCGGGTGTGTGGCCTCGAGGTCCTCGAGCTCGCGGAACAGGGTGTCGTACTCGGCGTCGGAGTACGGGCTCTGGGCGTCCAGGGCGTCGTAGTAGGCGTCCCGGGCACGCTCGATGAGGCGGACGAGCTCGGCCCAGCGGGCACGGGCCGGTGCGGGCACGGCACTCAGCCCGGCTGGGGCGGGCACGGCGCCGCCATCAGTTGGGGCGGGCACGGCGCCGGGATCGGCGGGGCTGCCCGCCGTCGGGGTGTCGGTCATGCGCACATCCTGTCCTATGACAGTGCCCGGAGCGGCGAGGCAGGTGCTCCACAGGCACGGTTCGTGCAGGGGTGCCCCCGGGCTGTCCACAGATGCACGGCGGGGCACCGCCCCGGGGGACGAGGCTGGGGACATGACCACCGCGACCTCAGCGAGCTGCGCGACCGACCCCGGCCCGGCCACAACGGCGCCCGTCCCGGCGGCGCTGGCCGCCAGGGGCGCCTTGGCGCGGCCCTGGCACCTGGCGATCCTTGACGGACCCGACGCCGGGCTCGTCGTGCCCCTGCCCGTCCACGGGGCGGTCGGACGCGATGAGGTGCTGACCGACCCCTATGTCTCCCGCCGACACCTGGAGGTCGACTGTCTGCCCGACGCCGTCCGTGTGCGCGACCCCGGTTCGACCAACGGCACCCGGGTACGTGTCCAGGGCCTGTGGCTGCGCCTGCGTCGTGGCATGGAGCTCCAGGCCGGGGCGAGGCTGCGCATCGGCAGGACCACGGTCGAGCTGAGGAGCCGTCCCTCGTCCTTGGCGGTCCCGGAGCCGCCCTCGCCCGCCCAGGGGCGGCGGGCCCTTCTCCTGCCGGTGCTCATGGTCGTGGTCATCGGTGTGCTCATCGCCGTGACGATGACGACCCGCAGTCGAGGCGCCGCCAGCGCGTTGCTCATCGCACCGATGCTGCTCATGGCGCTCAGCCGGGTCCTGCCCGCCCTGTCGGGTCGCGGCCGACGGCGCAGCGGGCGCCGTGCCGGATGGGCCGGCCGGCTGCACCGTGCGCCGGATCCGGCCACCATGCTGCTGGCGGTGGCCGTGGGCGCCGACAGCGCGGCACCCGCCCGCCCCGACGAGGCACTGCGGGCGTGGACCGGTCGGAGGAGCCGGCGCCGCGTCCTGCCCCTGGCGGCGGGCGACCGCGTGGCACTGACCGGACCGGGCGCCCCCGAGGCCGTGCGCTGGTGGACCGCCCAGGTGATCGCGCGCGGAGCGGCCCGGGTCCGCCTGTCAGCGACCGGGACCGAGATCGCCTGGGGCGAGGAGCCCCGGATCGGGCGAGCCGAGCTCATCGCGGCGCGGGAGGGGCGGGCGCCGGCCAGCGCCCGCACCGTCCTGCCCGCCGGACCGGGCGCCCCGCCGACAAGCGCCCGCTGGTGGTCGGCACTGCTGGCCTGCGCCGGGCTGGCGGGGCCCGAGGGGGTGTCCGGCGCCGCGGCTGATGGCCTGCCCCGGCGGGTGGTCCTGGAGGAGGTGACCGGCGAGCTCGACCGCGACACGGTGCGTCGGCGGTGGCGGTCCGCGGGAGACGGCCTGCCGGCCGTGCTCGGCGTGGGCCCGGGCGGGGCGTGCACGGTCGACCTCGTGGCCGATGGGCCCCACGCGCTCATGGCCGGCACGACGGGCTCGGGCAAGTCCGAGCTGCTCACCTCCTGGCTGCTCCAGCTGGCCGCCGCATTCCCCCCATGGCGCCTCAGCCTCGTGCTGGTCGACTACAAGGGCGGAGCCGCCTTCGGCCCGCTGGCGGACCTGCCCCACACTGCGGGGGTGCTCACCGACCTCGAGCCGGCCGCCACCCAGCGGGCCCTGTCGTCCTTGGGCGCCGAGACCCGGCGCCGCGAGCGCCTTCTGGCCGAGCACGGCGCCAAGGACGTCGGCGAGCTCGCGCCTCAGCACGCCCCGGCCCGGCTCGTCGTGGTCGTCGACGAGTTCGCCACCCTCGCCTCGGAGCACCCCGATGTCCTCGACGCCCTCGTGCGCGTGGCAGCCCAGGGCAGGAGCCTGGGGATCCACCTCGTCCTGGCCACCCAGCGCCCCAGCGGCGCGGTGTCGCCGGCCATCCGGGCCAACACGACGGTCCGGGTGTGTCTGCGGGTGCTCGATCCGGCCGACTCCCGGGACGTGTTGGGGCACGACGGGGCGGCGCGGCTGGGCAAGGCGCCCGGGCGGGTGCTGGTGGCGGGGGCCGCGGGCACCGACTCCGGCAGCGCGCTCCAGGCGCCGTGGTGCGGCACAAGCGCCCAGCTCGCGGGGCTCGTCCGGGAGATCACCCAGGCCGCCCGCGGCGGCCGCTCCCCGTGGCGCCCCTGGGCGCCGGAGCTGCCCCCCGCGGCGACCCGCGCCCAGGGGCAGGCCCTCGTGCCCGCCGACCGCGACCCCGCCCCGGGGGTCCTGCTGGCGCTGACCGACCTTCCCGAGCTCCAGCGCCTGGGGACCTGGCGCTGGAGCTCCCGCGAGCCCCTGCTCGTCCTGGGCTCGCCGGCCTCGGGGCGCACGACCACGGCGCTGAGCGCGGCGCACGGTGCGCTGCGCGCCGGCACCGGGGTCCACCTGTGCCTGCTCAGGGAGCCGCAGGGCGCCCTGGCCGCGGGCAGCCACGGAGTCGGGACGGTGGTCGGGCCGCACGATCCTCGGCGCCTGGCGCGGCTGTGGTCGCTGGCCGCCACGGGGGCGCTGGCCGGGTCGCTGGTCGTCATCGACGACGTCGAAGCAATGACCTCGGCGGTGGACGAGGCCCTGGGACCCGGTGAGGGCACGGCGCTGCTCGACGCGCTGACCCGCACGGCCAGATCCACGGGCACCGGCCTACTGGTCACTGCTCCCCTGGCGGCTGCGAGCGCACGGTGGTGCGCCCCGATGCGGCTTCGCCTCATCCAGGGCGCCTACCAGTCGGCCCAGGCCACGGTGGCGGGGCTTCCGCGCGCGGTCCTCACCGGCCGGCTCCCCGGCAGGGCGGTCCTGCTCGACGGGGCCGAGACCACGGCCTGCCAGGTCCTCCTGCCCGACCCCGATGACCGTGGCGCGCCGGGTCCGTGCCCCCTGCGGCTCGAGCCCCTGCCTCCGCTCGTCCCGCCCCTGCCCGGGGTCTGGGCGGTGGGCGGCGACGGGGCGCTGCCCCAGGAGCCGCCGGCCGGCCCGGTCCTCGTCGTCGGCCCGCCGGGATCGGGCCGGAGCACCGCGCTGCGGGCCCTGCGCCGGGTCCTGGCCGAGGACGGCGCCGACCCGCTGGTCGTCGATGACCTGGACCGCGCCGGGCCCCAGGAGCAGGCCCGGGTCGAGTCCGAGCTGGCCCGGGACCGCGTCGTCCTGGCCTCGGCCACCACCGACCGGGTCGCGGGCACCTTCCGCGGGGCCCTGGCGGGCATGCGTGAGCGCGGGGCGATCCTCCTGCTGTGGCCGGGCATGGGCCCGGCGGCGCAGGTCGCGGGCTTTCCGGTGCGCGCCACCGTCGACCCCAGGGCTCCCACCCGCCCCGGGCACGGGGTGATCATCGAGCGCGGTCGCACCGTCATCGTCCAGGTGGCCCATGACCCGGCCCCCGGGGCCGGCCATGATCCCACCGCGGCCTCGACCCATGCCCCCGCCGGAGCCACGTGAGCCACCGGAGGCCTCCTGCCTCCGGTCGCCCCCTCCGACCAGCGCAAAGACCGGGACGGCGCGCTGTGAGTATTACGACACGTCGCCCGGCGCAGGTCTCATCCTCGGGGTCTTGCCCCACCCCCGGGGGCGTGTGAAGGTTGGGCCCGGAAGTGGTCCCGCACTGCTGCCTAATCCCGATTTCGGGCGAGGGCGGGCAGCGCGTGCCCACAGGTCACGTCGAACCGAAGGGAGCCGTCATGGACTGGCGCAGTCAGGCTGCTTGTCTCACCGTCGACCCGGAGCTCTTCTTCCCCGTCGGCAACACCGGCCCCGCCATTGCGCAGATCGCCGAGGCCAAGGAGGTGTGCGCGCGTTGCGACGTCGTCGACACCTGCCTGAAGTGGGCGCTGGAGAACGGCCAGGACGCCGGCGTGTGGGGAGGCATGAGCGAGGACGAGCGCCGTTCGCTCAAGCGCCGTGCCGCGCGGGCGCGCCGTTCGTCCTGACGGTTCCGCCCACCAATACTCGCACAGGCGGGCTCACGCCCGCCGATCGCTCGGCGGGCGTCGTCATACCCGGGATACCCGGGATACCCGGGCCGCACCCGGGAGGCGCTCGGTTCGTGCAGGGTCAGCGCGGGCAGCTCGCCTTGAGCGTGGCACGCAGGACGACGTCGGTGCCCCGGCCCCGGCGCCCGTGGATGTCGCGCACCGGCAGCCAGTCGATGGAGCCGCGCAGCTCTCCTTGAACCAGGGTGCTCACGATCCGCGTTCCCAGCCCGGTCAGCACCGTTCCGGGCTCCAGGCCCACGCCGTCGTCGATGACGTGCACCGTCAGGTCGTCCCCGTCGCGGCGGGCGGTCACGGTCACGGTGCCGTCGCGTCCCTCGAGCCCGTGCTCGACGGCGTTGGTGACCAGCTCGGCCAGGACGGTGGCCAGCGCCTGGGCCGCGTCGGCGTCGACGATCCCGAAGCGCCCCTCGATCCGGGTGTTGACCGAGCCCCCGGCGGTGGCCACGGCGGCGGCGCCGCGCAGGACCGAGACGAAGACCTCGTCGAAGTCGACGGTCTCGTCGACGTTCTGGCTCAGGGCGGCGTGGACGGTGGCGATGGTCGCCACCCGGCGCTCGGCCTCGGCCAGCGCCTCCCGGGTCTCGTCGTTGGTGGCGCGACGCGCCTGCATGCGCAGCAGGGCCGAGACGGTCTGGAGGTTGTTCTTGACGCGGTGGTGGATCTCGCGGATCGTCGCGTCCTTGTTCATGAGCACCTGCTCGCGGCGGCGCAGCTCGGAGACGTCGCGGACCATGAGCAGGGCGCCGGCGCGCTGACCGTCGTCGGTCAGCGGGATGCAGCGCACGGACAGGTAGACCCCGCGGATCTCGAGCTCGGTGAGCCACGCCTGACGGCCCATGAGCACCACCGCCATGGTCTCGTCGACCGGGGTGCGCTCCGGGATGATCCGCGTGACGGCCTCCGCCAGGTGACCGCCCTCGATGTCGCCGGGCAGCCCCAGGCGGTGGAAGCACGAGCTCGCATTGGGTGAGGCGTAGGTGACCACCCCCTCGTTGTCGAGGCGCAGCACGCCGTCGGCCACGCGCGGCGTGCCATGGCGCAGGCCGGTGGCGGCTCCCCGGATCGGGAAGGCGCCCTGGGCGATCATGTGGCAGATGGCGTCGGCCAGGTCCTCCTGCGGCCGGTCGACGAGCCTGCCGCCGCGCATGACCCCGACGGCGGTCTCCCTGGTCATGACCGCGATGACCCGGGAGCCGCGCATGACCGGAACGTACTCCTCGCGCACGGCCGTCGTCCCGGTCCACTCGGGGTCGGAGGCCACGACGACCTGCTTGTTGGCCAGGGCCTCCAGGGCCATCGCCTCGCGCGCCGCGGGCATGCGCCGACCGATGACGTCCTCGGGGTGGACGGTGGCCCCCGTCGCGGGGCGGCAGTGGGCCGTGGCGACGAAACGGTTGGTGTCGGTGCGCGCCCACAAGACGAGGTCGGAGACGGACAGGTCGGCAATGACCTGCCAGTCGGCCACGAGCTGGTGGAGCCAGTCGACGTCAGCGGCCTGGAGGTCGACCAGTCCGCGCTCGGAGGAGGCCAGGAGGTTGCGCACGTGCAGATGCTACCGGCGAGACGTGGCAGGATCGCCCGCATGAAGAAGAACATGACACTGACCTACCCCGCCGACCCATCCCGCGTCAGCGAGATGCTCGCGGATCCCGACTATCAGCGCCTGCGTGCCGAGCGCCTGCGCCTGTCCGACGCCCAGGTCGACGTCGCCGCACGAGGGCGCGGCTTCGTGGCGACCGTCGCCGGCTCGGTGCCCGCATCGGCCCTGCCCCAGGCGGCCCAGAAGTTCATCCGCTCGGCGGTCTCCTTCTCCCTGGCCGAGTCCTGGGGCGAGCCGGCCGAGGACGGCTCGCGCACCGGCGGGGTCGAGGTCTCGGTCAAGGGAGCCCCGGTGCGCGTCGGGGCAACCAGCGCGATGCGCCCCGCCGCCGACGGCGCCTCGACGACCGTCGACCTCGAGGTGGACCTGTCGGTGTCGGTCCCGCTCGTGGGCCGCAGCATCGAGGAGCGCGCGATGGGGCTGACCGACCGGGCCGTGGCCGACGAGGAGGCGCGCGCCGCCCAGTGGCTGTCCACCCACTGACCGGGCGGACCGTCGACGGCGTCCAGGATCACGTCGCCGCCGCGCGCCGGAGCGCGCGTGGGGTGTGGTCCTGGGCGCCGTCGCCATGACACGATCGACCCATGAGCGAGCACGACGGCACCGAGGCGCTGGACGACCTCATCATCCCCACCGAGTCCAACTCCGTGTGGGCCGAGCGCACGGGCACGCGCCAGTACCTGGCCCACAACGCCCGCGGCGCCGAGGTGCGGGTGGGCATGGGGCCCGGCGAGTTCTCCCCGGGCGACCTGCTCAAGGTGGCGCTGGCCACCTGCTCGAGCCTGTCGGCCGACCACCGCCTGGTCAAGGCGCTGGGCGAGGAGGCCCGGGTCGTCGTCGTGTGCGCCACGGACAAGCACCCCACCGAGGACCGCTACACCGACTTCGACGTCCAGTTCCTGGCGGACTTCTCCGCGCTGAGCCCCGATCAGCTCGCGACCCTCACTCACCGCGTGGCCGGCGCCATCGACCGCGGGTGCACGGTGGGCCACACCCTCGACAAGGGGGCGGCCGCCCGCCTGCACCTGCTCGAGGAGGACGACTGACCGGCCCCACCGCAACCGCACCGTCCCCCGCGCCGTCGGAGCGCACGCACCCCACCAGTTCGGAGGAACCATGTCTCAGCACCGCACGAGCGCCTTGGAGCGCGCCCTCGACAAGGCGATCGCCGTCCCGGCCGGCAGGATCGAGGAGCGGGTGGCCCGGATGCGCCGCGAACGGCCTGGCGCCGACACCGCCGAGCTCGTCGAGCTGGCTGCCTCACGGTTCCGCACCGAGGCCGGGATGACCTCGGGCGCGGTCGGCGCCTCGGCGGCGCTGCCGGCCGTCGGCACCGGGACCGCGGCGGCGCTCACTGTCGGGCAGACGGCCGTGTTCATGGCCTCTGCGGTCACCTACGTGCTCACCGTCGCCGAGCTCCAGGGCCTGCGGGTCGTCGACACCGAGCGCCGCAGGACCCTGGTGCTCTCGGCCCTCCTGGGCAAGGAGGGCTCGGAGGCCATCCAGGGGTCCTTGGGGCTGACCACCCTGTTCTGGGCGGCGCAGTCCCTGGCCAAGATGCCGCTGCCCACGGTCAAGTCGATCAACACCCAGCTCGCCAAGCGCCTGGCCAAGCGGGCCTCGGTCCAGGGCGGAGCCCTGGCGCTGGGGCGCCTCATCCCCTTCGGCATCGGCGCCGCCATCGGCTGGTCCGGCGGCCGCGCGCTGGCCAACCAGGTCATTGAGGGGACCCACGCGGCCCTGGGGCCGGCCCTCGACTCACCCGAGGCCGGCGCGATCGAGGTGATCGAGGCGTGAGCCGCCACCCATACCTGGCGGCCCTCGGGCTCGAGCCGCCTGCCGGGGTGGACGTGTCCTACGAGGAGCTCCTGGCCGAGGTCCTTGAGCACGGCGCCCCCAAGGGCGACCGCACCGGCACCGGCACGCGCTCCCTGTTCGCCCGCCAGCTGCGCTACGACCTGGCGGAGGGCTTCCCCCGCATCACGACGAAGTTCGTCGCCATGAAGGCGGTCAAGGGCGAGCTCCTGTGGTTCCTCCAGGGCGGCACGAATGTGCGCTGGCTCCAGGAGCGGGGCATCACCATCTGGGACGAGTGGGCCGGCCCCGACGGCGAGCTCGGCCCGGTCTACGGCGCCCAGTGGCGCTCGTGGCCCACCCGCGAGGGCGTCACCATCGACCAGCTCCGGGGCCTGGTCACCACGCTGCGCACCGACCCCGACTCCCGACGCATGCTTGTGTCGGCGTGGAACGTCGCCGAACTCGACCGCATGGCGCTGGCTCCCTGCCACGCCTTCTTCCAGTGCTACGTCGCCCAGGGGCGCCTGTCTCTCCAGGTCTACCAGCGCAGCGCCGACCTGTTCCTCGGGGTGCCCTTCAACATCGCCTCCTACGCCCTGCTCACCCACATGCTGGCCCAGCAGGCCGATCTCGAGCCGGGCGAGCTGGTGTGGACCGGGGGCGACTGCCACGTCTATGACAACCACGTCGACCAGGTCCGCGAGCAGCTCGCACGGGTGCCGGCCGCCCACCCCTTCCCAAGGCTGCGCCTGGATCAGGCCGAGTCCATCGACGGCTACCGGATGGAGGACATCGACGCCTCCGAGGGCTACCTCCACCACCCCGCGATCAAGGCGCCGGTGGCCGTATGACCGGCCCGGCCGAGGACAACGCGGCGCTGCGGGTCGGCGCCATCTGGGCGGTCGACCGCGCCGGGCTGCTGGGCGCCGACGGCGCCATGGAGTGGCGGGTGCCCGCCGACTTCCGGCACTTCAAGGCCGCCACGCTCGGGGGCTCACTGGTCATGGGGCGCACCACCTGGGTCTCCTTGGGCGGCGCGCTGCCGGGCAGGGACTCGGTGGTGCTCACCCGCAGCGCCTCCTGGCGGGCCGAGGGCGCCACCGTGGCCCATGAGCTGGACGAGGGGCTGGACCTGGCCCGTCGTCGCCTGGAGGCCCTGGGCCCCGACCCCCGTGAGGATGCCTACCGGGACCTGCCCAGGGTCTGGGTCATCGGCGGGGGCAACGTCTACCGCCAGGCCCTGGAGGCCGACGTCGTCGACCTCCTGGTCGTGTCCACCCTCGACCTCGATGCCGCCGGGGCCGCGCTGCGCCGGGGGGTGGAACCGGAGGACCTCGTCATGGCACCCCCGATCGACCCGGGCCGCTGGCGGGTGGACCCGCGGGCCTCGGACGCCCCGGGCGTGTGGAGGCCGGTGTCCGGCGACGCCGCCTGGCGCGTCGACCTGTGGCGCCGGGAGCGCCCCTGAGCCCGGTCGGCGCCATGACGGACCCAGCCAGCGGCGTTCACCCCGTGAGGATCCCCTTGTCGGTGAGCCAGTCGGTGGCGATGGTGGCCGAGTCGAGCTGTTCGCCGGTGGACCGGGCGTTGAGGGCCCGCAGCTCGTCGGTGGTCAGGAGGGCCGAGACCGAGTCGATGGCGCGGGCGGCCGCCGTCGTCAGGGAGGAGGCGACGAGCGGGGTGACCCGCTGGGGCAGGATGAGCGCCTTGGGGTCCTCCAGGACCACGAGGTCCTCGGTCTCGATGACCGGGTCGGCGGTGTAGATGTCGGCAACGTCGACGGTGCCGTCGGTCAGTGCCTTGACCGTGATCGGCCCGCCGGAGTCCTCAACGGGCTCGACGCGGGCATCGACCCCGTAGACGCGCTTGAGGCCGTCGGGGCCGTAGGGCCGGGAGGCGAACTCGGAGTTGGCGGCCACCGTGACGGTGCGTCCCAGCCCGGCCAGGTCGGCGATGGAGCTCAGGCCGTTGTCCTGGGCCGAGGCGCGGGTGACCGTGTAGGAGTCCTGGTCGGTGGCCTCGGCGGCGTCCAGGACGGTCAGCCCCTCGGGCAGGACCGTGAGCAGCTCGGCGTGGACGGACTCGGCGTCAGTGGCCGTGGTCTCGGGATCGTAGTACTGCAGGAGGTTGCCTCCGTACTCGGGAAGGACGTCGATGCTGCCCGAGACGAGCTCGGGCAGGTAGACCTCCCGCTGGCCGATCTGGAACTGGCGCTCGACCTCGATGCCCGCGTTCTCCAGGGCCTGGGCGTAGAGCTCGGCGATGATCTCGTTGGAGTAGTACTGCTGGGAGCCCACGACCACGGCGCCTCCCGCCGACCCCGACTCCTCCGAGGAGGCGAAGGGGTCGGAGTCGGCGCCGCAGGCACTCGCCACCGCGCTCAGTGCCAGCGCGCCGGCGGAGGTCAGAGCTGTGCGTCGGGTCCAGGGCATCAGATTTCCTTCCGTGTGCGCGCGCCGACGGGGGTGACGGCGCGCTGGAGCAGGCCGAAGACGAGCTCGCTGACCAGCGCCAGGCCGATGATGACGACGCAGGCGGCGAGCATCATGACGTAGTCCTGGGTCTTGAGCCCCAGGAACATGAGCCGGCCCAGGCCGCCCGCGCCGGTGTAGGCGGCCAGGGTCGCGGTGGACACGACCTGGAGGGCCGCCGAGCGCAGCCCGCCGACCAGCTGCGGCGCCCCCAGGGGGATCTCCACCCGCGTGAGCACCTGCCACGGGCTCATGCCGCTGGCCCGCGCCCCGTCGACGGCCACCGGGTCGGCCGACTCCACACCGGTGTAGGCCCCGGCCAGGACGCTGGGCAGGGCCAGCACGACGAAGGCGGCCATCGGGGCCTGCAACCCGATCCCGAGCCACAGCCCCAGGAGGGTGACCAGACCCAGTGTCGGCAGCGCCCGGGCGGCCCCGGACAGGGCCACGACGAGGCCGCGCCCGCGCCCGGTGTGACCGGCCCACCAGCCCAGAGGCACCCCCATGGCGGCGGCGATGGCCACACCGAGGACCGAGTAGCCCACGTGCTGGATGAGGAGCGGCCCCAGCCCCAGCGCCCCGCTCCACCTGTCAGGGTCGGTCACGTAGTCGAAGGTCTGGGACACGATGCTCATCGGTGCCCCCTGCCGCCGCCGGCGGCGCCGTCGACCGCCTTGTCAACCATCCCGTGCGCTGCGCCGCCCGCGTCACCTGTGTCCGCCGTGAGACCCGTGTCGCCCGGGTCGCCCGCGGGCCGGCGCGTCCAGGGCAGCGCGAGCCTGCCCAGGGCCAGCACCACCGCGTCCAGGGCCAGGGCGAGTGCCACGGTCGCCAGGACACCGGTGAGCACCTCGGCGGTGATCCCCCGCTGGAAGCCGTCGGTGAACAACCATCCCAGGCTGCGCACGCCCAGCACGGCGCCCACCGTCGTCAGGGAGACGGTCGAGACCGTCACGACCCGCAGCGCGGCGAGGATGGCCGGCCCGGCCAGCGGCAGCTCGACGGTCACCATCGTGCGCAGCCTGCCCATGCCCATCGCGGCGGCGGCGTCCAGGACGCGGTGGTCGACCGCGTCGAGGGCGTCGACAGCGGCGGGCACGAGCAGCGCCATGCCGTAGAGGGTCAGGGCCACCACGACGTTGGTGGCGTCGCGGATCCCGGTGCCCAGGATCAGTGGCAGGACGACGAACAGGGCCAGGGAGGGGATGGCGTAGAGCAGGGAGGACCCGGAGACGATGAGGCCGCGCAGCACGCCGGCGCGCTGGGCGGCCAGCGCCACGGGCAGGGACAGCACGAGGGCCGCGCACACCGCCGGCACCACCTGGGCCAGGTGGGCCAGCAGGTAGGTGGTCACCAGCGGGACGTTGGCCAGGACCCAGGTCATGTCCGCACCACCGGCGCACCGGCCAGGCGTCCCAGGACCCTGCCGGAGGCGTCCGAGACCACTGAGCCGCCGGCCCCCTCGGTCAGTGACAGCTCCCTGTCGGGGTCGTCCACGCCGAGGAAGCGCGCGACGAAGTCGTCGGCGGGGTCGGTCAGCAGCTCGGCGGCGGACCCGCGCTGGGCCACCCGGGCCCCCTCGCGCAGGACGATGATCTGATCGCCCAGCGTCAGTGCCGCCTCGACATCGTGGGTGACGAAGAGGACCGTCGTGGCGAACTCGTCACGAATGCGCACGAGCTCGCGCTGGAGCTCGCGGCGCACGAGGGGGTCGACCGCGCCGAAGGGCTCATCCATGAGCAGCAGGCCGGGGTCGGCGGCCAGCGCCCGAGCCACCCCGACGCGCTGGGCCTGCCCGCCCGAGAGCTGGTAGGGGTAGCGCCGGGCCAGGGCCCGCTCCAGGCCGAGCAGGTCCATCAGCTCCAGGGCCCGGTCCGTGGCCGAGGCGCGGTCCCAGCCGCTCAGGCGCGGGACGAGCGCGATGTTGTCGACGACTCGGCGGTGCGGCAGCAGCCCGGCATTCTGCATGACGTAGCCGATCGAGCGGCGCAGCGACACCGGGTCGGAGTCGCGCACGTCGGTGCCGTCGAGCAGGACACGCCCGGTCGAGGGCTCGACCATGCGGTTGACCATGCGCAGCAGGGTCGTCTTGCCGCAGCCGGAGGATCCCAGCAGTACCGTCGTCGTGCCTGCGGGCACGGTCGCGCTGAAGGAGTCGACGGCCGGCCCGCGCCCCGCCGCGCCCCGGGGCGCGGGGTAGTGCTTGGTGACGGCCTCGAAGGTGATGGTGGAGGCGCTGCGGTCCGGGTCTGCGGTGCTGGAGCGGGTGCTCATCGGTCAGCCTCTCTTCCGCGCCAACGGTCAACGTGGCGCGGCACCACCGTAACAGCCTCTCGTTTTTACGTCGAATCGATGTATGGTGGGGTGGTGCTCGACCTCAAGATCCTCGGATTCCTCGACGATGGGCCGCTGCACGGCTACGAGCTGCGCCGGCGCATCGGGGAGCTGGACGGGACCGGCAGACTCCTGTCTGAGGGCTCGCTCTACCCCGCCCTGGCACGCTTGGAACGGGCCGGGCTGCTCGTGCGCACCGAGGAGCCGGGGGCGCGCGGGCGCACCCGGCGGCGGGTGGAGATCACACCGGCCGGCCGCGAGCACCTCCACGCGCTCCTGCGCGAGCCCGACGACGCCGACCTGTCCACCCTCCCCCACTTCCTGGTAGTCCTCGCCTTCCTGTCCCACCTGCCCGAGGCGGCCGAGCGCGAGACGGTGCTGCGACGACGCCTGGCGATCCTTCGGACGCCGGCGCCGTCCTTCTTCTACGAGGCCGACGGCACCCCCCGGCGCAGCGCGGCCGAGACCGACCCCTACCGCCGGGGGATGGCACGCATCGCCGGAGCCTCCCGCCGCGAGGAGATCGCCTGGCTCCGCCAGGTCCTCGGCGAGGACTGAGCCCTCTGACCGCCCACCACCCCACCAAGGGGCCCCGATGGAGCATGGCACGATGCGCGCCGGCGTCCTGAGCGCGCCCGGCCTGGACCACCTGACCGTCACCGACCTGCCCGTGCCCCGGCCCGCACCCGGACAGGTGCGCCTCAAAGTCATGGCATTCGGGCTCAACCGCTCGGAGTACCACTCGGTGACCGGTCAGGCCGAGGGGATGAGTTACCCCCGGGTGCTGGGTATCGAGGCGGCCGGCGTGGTCGACCTCGACCCCCAGGGAATCCTGGTTCCCGGGACGCAGGCGGTCACCATGATGGGAGGCATGGGCCGGACCTTTGACGGCGGCTACGCCCAGTACGTCGTCGTCCCCCGCGACCAGGTCATCACCTTCAGCTCCGACCTGCCGTGGGAGGTCATCGGCTCGGCGCCCGAGACCCTCCAGACCGCCCACGGGTCCCTGAGCACGGGGATCGGCCTGCGGCCGGGACAGTCCTTGCTCGGCCGGCTCGACCTCATGCCCGTCCACACCTACCCGCTGGAGCACATCGTCCAAGCACACCGGGACCTGGACGCCGGCCAGCACATCGGCAAACTCGTCGGCCTGCCCTGGGGCTGAGACGGCGCACCGGGTGCACAATGGGCGCGCACCACCACGCCACCACAGCCCTACAGCACTACAGCACTACAGCACTACTGCATCGCGAGCGCGAAGGAGCACCCCATGCCTGAGGTCCTGGCCTATGCCTGTGAGGACGAGACCACCCAGTTTCACCGGACCACGATTGAGATTCCCGAGCCCGGCCCCCGCGACATCTACATCGACATCGCTTACGCGGGCATCTGTCACTCCGACATCCACACCGCCCGCCAGGAGTGGGGGCCGGCCAGCTACCCGCTGACACCGGGCCACGAGATCGCCGGGGTCGTCTCCCGCGTCGGCGCCGAGGTCACCAAGCACAAGGTCGGCGACCGGGTCGGCGTGGGCTGCATGGTCAACTCCTGCGGCCAGTGCCAGTACTGCACGGAGGGCTACGAACAGTTCTGCTCCGGGACGCCCGGGGGGCTGCCCGGCACCCTGTGGACCTACGGCCCCGACGCCCAGGGCAACCCGACCGCCGGAGGATACGCCCAGGGGTTCACGGTCTCGGAGGACTTCGCCTGCCGCATCCCGGCCTCCATCCCTTTCGAGGCGGCCGCTCCCCTGCTGTGCGCCGGCATCACGACCTACTCGCCCCTCAAGCGCTACGGCGCCGGTCCGGGCAAGCGCGTCGCCGTGGTCGGCATGGGCGGCCTGGGGCATATGGCGGTTCAGATCTCCGCAGCCATGGGGGCCACCACCGCCGTCATCTCCCACGGCCGCTCCAAGGAGGCCGACGCCCGTCGTTTCGGCGCCACTGAGTTCCACGCCACGAGCGAGGCCGGCACGCTCGAGGCGCTGGCGGGCAGCTTCGACCTCATCGTGTGCACGGTCGGCGCCGACGACCTCGACTACACGGCGCTGGTTCGCACCCTCAAGCCCTTCGGCACCTTCGTCGACGTCGGTCTGCCCGAGCACCCCTCGCAGATCCACCTGGCGGCACTGTGCAACGGCAACAAGGCCATGGCCGGCTCGCAGATCGGGGGGATCTCCGAGACCCAGGAGATGCTCGACTTCTGCGCCGAGCACGGCCTGCACCCCCAGGTCGAGCTCATCAGCGGTGAGGAGATCACCCGGGCCTACGACCGTGTCGTGGACTCCCAGGTGCGCTACCGCTACGTCATCGACACCTCGACCTTCTGAGCCCGCACGGCCCAGGACGGGCGACACCGAACAGGCGGGACGCGCGCTTACCATGTCGCACATGACCCCACCCTCGGGTTATCGTGTGATATGGGACTCGATCTGCCGCTTCACCCGCTCGTCGTCCATGCCCCCGTCGTCCTCCTGCCCCTGACGACGCTGGGCGTCATCGTCCTGTCCCTCCAACGACGTCGTTCCCCTCAGCTCGTCTACGCGGTTCTCGGACTGCTCGTCGTGGCCGTGCTGGCCACCGGCGCCTCCTTCCTGTCGGGAAACGCGCTCGCCGACCTCATGGGCTTCGAGCCCGAGCGCCACGAGCGCTGGGGGCTGGCCCTGCTCGGCGCCTGCGTCATCTACCTGCTGGTCGGCGCTCCCTGGTTGTGGAGGCTCGCCCATGAGGAAGACCCTCCCGGCTCCACCAGCCGGCAGTGGGGTCTGGCCACCGTCGCCGTGGCCAGTGTGGTCACCGTCCTGACGGTCCTGGCGGGGCACTCCGGCGCCGAGCTGGCCTGGTCCGACGTCTCCGCCTCCTCGCAGGGCGACTCCGCATCGACCCCGGCGGCCTCCTCGGCCCTCTCGGCCTCACCGACCACGGATGACTCGCAGGCCTCTGGCGCCACGCCCACACCATCCGAGGACGGGTCCTACACGATGGAGGAGGTGGCCCAGCACGCCTCATCCGAGTCCTGCTGGGCGGTGGTCAACGGCAACGTCTACGACCTGACCGACTGGATCTCTCAGCACCCCGGCGGCCAGGGCGCTATCACCGGCATGTGCGGAACCGACGCCACCGCCGCCTTCGAGGGTGAGCACGCCGGGGAGGCCGAGCCCGCCGAGGCGCTGGCCGACTACCTCCTGGGGCCGCTGGGCTGACCGGCCCCCGGGCGGTCGCCGGAGAGGATCAGGGGGCGGGCCGCAGGGCGACCTCGGGCGAGTAGTCGCCCGCGACGATCTCGACCCGGTTGCCCTCGGGGTCCAGGACGACCGCCTCATAGTAGCCATCTCCCGTCAGGCGCGGGCCGTCAACGACCTCGATGCCGGCCTGCGCCATGTCGGAGGCGAGACGGTCGACGTCCGCAGGTCCGGGGACGGCGAAGGATACGTGCGCCCAGCCCAGCCCGGCCTGCCCGCCCGAGGCAAGGACGTCGGGGCGGGTCATGATCTCCAGCCGGGCGCGGCGACCATCCGGGACGCCGTCGTCGCAGAAGTGCAGGATGTGGGAGCGCAGACCGGTGACAGGGTTCTCGTACAGGCCGTTGGCGTGACCGTTGAACCAGTGGGAGTAGAAGTCACGGGCGCCGTCCAGATCGGCGACCCAGATCGCTGCGTGGTCGAGGTGTGTCATCATCGGTCCTTTCGCGACAATGCTCAGCAACCGCCAGCGATCGTTCGATCACACCGATCGACGGCTGCTTTTCTTCGTGTTGTCAACGGTTCGTCCTCGGTTCTTCCTCGGTCGATCCGCCTTCTCACCGTTGACCTCCACCGTAGATGAGCATATGATCACTGTCATCGTTCGTTTCTACGGGAAACGATCAGCCGTTCCCCACCGATCAAGGGAAAGACGGAAGTGACGCCGAATGAACGGCGGCGTGCGATTCTGCGCGCCCTCAGCCCCACCGAGGTCCACAGCGTCAACGCGCTCAGCCGGCTGACCGGAGTGTCTGTCGTGACCGTGCGGCGCGACCTGACCGAGCTCGCCCACGAGGGCCTGGTGACCCGGGTCCACGGCGGCGCCCTGCGCGCACCGCGGCGCGGAGCCGCACGCCCGGTGGCGCTCAGACGCCGCGAGGATGTCGAGGCCAAACGGCTTCTGGCGCGAGCCACCGCCGATCTGATCGAGGACGGGGAGAGCGTCATCGTCGACAACGGCACCACCTGCGAGATGGTCGCCGAGCAGCTCGCGGGGCGCTCGATCCGCGCGCTGTGCCTGTCGCTGGGTGCCGCCTGCGCCCTGGCCTCGGTGCGCGGCGCAACCGTCACGACCGCGGGCGGCCCCGTCGACCCCGAGTCGCTGTCGCTCATGTCCACCGAGGCGGTCGACGCCGTGCGCGCCTTCCGTGCCGACGTCGCCGTCCTGTCGGCCTGCGCCGTCTCGGTCCGTGAGGGGCTGACGGTCATGGAGTCGGTCGACGCGATGATCAAGCGGTCCATCATCGCCTCCTCGGCGCGCCGGCTCCTGCCGATGACGCCCTCCAAGCTCTCGACGACCAACACCTACCGTTTCGGACGGATCGAGGACCTCGACACCGTACTCACGACCGCCGACATCGACGCCGACGCCCGGGAGGGGCTGCGAGAGGCCGGGGTCGAGGTCGTCATCTGCCGGTAGGCGCCCGCCACAGGCCCGGCAGGTCCCGGGCGCTTCCCGCCCCGCGGGCTACCATGCCCACCATGACACACCGAATCATGCCTGCGATCTGGTGCGATGGCACCGCCGAGGAGGCCGCCCGCTTCTACGCCGAGACCTTCCGGCAGGCCCACGTCGTCGAGCAGCCGCCGGGACCCGCCTCGACCGTCGAGGTCCACGGCCTGCCGATCCTGCTCATCAACGGCAACGACATGTACGCCCCGAACCCGTCCATCAGCTGCCTGCTCAACTTCGACCCGCTGCTGTTCGGGGGCGAGGAGGCCGCCATCGCCTACCTCGACGAGCTCTACGCGGCACTGAGCACCGGCGGCGTCCTCATGGAGCTTGGCGAGTACCCCTTCGCCAAGCGTTACGCCTGGGTCCGCGACCGCTTCGGCTTCACCTGGCAGCTCATGCTCACCGACCCCGCCGGGGAGCCCCGCCCCTTCGTCGTGCCCACCTTCATGTTCGGCGGCACCAACCACGGCAATGCCCTGGAGGCGACGACGACCTGGATCAACCTCTTCGACGACTCCGCGCGCGGCGCCCTGCACCTGTATGAGGAGGGCGCATCCTTCGAGCCGGGCAGTGTCATGTTCACCGACTTCACCCTGCGGGGCAGCTGGTTCGGTGCGATGGACTCCGGCACCTACCACGACTTCACCTTCACCCCCGGGGTCTCGCTGCTCGTCCGGTGCCGCGACCAGGAGGAGATCGACCGTTACTGGGCCGTGCTGTCCGCCGTGCCCGAGGCCGAGCGCTGCGGGTGGTGCGTCGACCCGTGGGGCGTGTCCTGGCAGGTGGTTCCCGACAACATCGAAGAGCTCATGGCCAACGAGGCCACGCGGGACAAGATCCTGCAGATGGGCAAGATCGACCTCAGCCAGCTGTCATGAGCCTGCCTGTCGCGAACCGCCCCTGAGTGTGGGGTCGGCACCTGAGCCGTGGGTCGATACCTG
>NZ_JAUNHI010000031.1 GCF_030524025.1 Actinomyces sp.
GGGCCCGGCGGGATCTGGATCTCCTCGAAGTCGAGCTTGCGGGTGCGCTCGGCCTCAGCCGCCATCTCCTCGTAGCGGGCCAGGCGCGCCTTGGACTTGGCCTGACGGCCCTTGGCCGAGGAGCGCACCCACTCCAGCTCCTCCTTGAGGCGCTTGGCGAGCTTGGCGTCCTTCTTGCCCTGGACGGCCAGGCGCTTCTCCTTGGTCTCCAGGTAGGTCGAGTAGTTGCCCTCGTAGGGGTAGAGGTGCCCGCGGTCGACCTCGGCGATCCACTGGGCGACGTGGTCGAGGAAGTAGCGGTCGTGGGTGACGGCGATGACGGCGCCCGCGTAGTTCTTGAGGTGCTGCTCAAGCCACAGGACCGACTCGGCGTCGAGGTGGTTGGTCGGCTCGTCGAGCAGGAGCAGGTCGGGGGCCTCCAGGAGGAGCTTGCACAGGGCGACCCGACGGCGCTCACCACCGGAGAGGTGGCGCACGTCGGCGTCCGGCGGCGGGCAGCGCAGCGCGTCCATCGCCTGCTCCAGCTGGGAGTCGAGGTCCCAGGCGTTGGCGGCGTCGATCTCGGTCTGGAGGGTGCCCATCTCCTCCATGAGGGCGTCGAAGTCGGCGTCCGGGTCGGCCATGGCCGCGGAGATCTCGTTGAAGCGGTCGAGCTTGCCCTTGATCTCGGCCACGCCCTCCTCAACGTTGCCCAGCACGGTCTTGTCCTCGTTGAGTGGTGGCTCCTGCAGGAGGATGCCCACCGTGTAGCCGGGGGTGAGGCGGGCCTCGCCGTTGGAGGGCTGGTCCAGTCCGGCCATGATCTTGAGGATCGAGGACTTCCCCGCGCCGTTGGGGCCGACCATCCCGATCTTGGCACCCGGGTAGAACGCCATGGTGACGTCGTCGAGGATGACCTTGTCGCCGTGCGCCTTGCGCGCCTTGATCATCTGGTAGATGTACTCAGCCACTGCTTCGCTGCGCCTTTCATCACGTGGGAGCGAGGTTCTGCGCGCCGATCTTCCGGTCCCAAGGTCCTGGGACGCCCGCGCGCACTGCGCCCCAGCCTAGGCGAGCACCGCCCGCTTGGCGACGGCGTGCGGGGTGAGACGGTGCACGCCCGGGGGCCTGTGCCCTGGGCGCGGCCGCGACCGAGGGGCCGCTGCCCGGGCGCAACGGGCTCGGCCCACGGGCCGGGGGCGCTCAGTCCCCAGCAGCCTCCTGCTGCCTGCGCCAGCGGATGCCGGCGTCGACCAGACCGTCGATGTCGCCGTCGAAGACCGCCTCGGGATTGCCGACCTCGTAGCCGGTCCGCAGGTCCTTGACCATCTGGTAGGGGTTGAGGACGTAGGAGCGCATCTGGTCGCCCCAGGATGCCTTGACGTCGCCGGCGAGCTCCTTCTTCTTGGCGTCCTCCTCCTGCTGCTTGAGCAGCAGGAGACGGGACTGGAGCACGCGCATGGCGGCCGCACGGTTCTGGATCTGGGACTTCTCATCCTGCATGGAGACCACCAGGCCGGTGGGCAGGTGGGTGATGCGCACGGCCGAATCGGTGGTGTTGACCGACTGGCCGCCGGGCCCCGAGGAGCGGAAGACGTCGACGCGGATGTCGGTCTCGGGCACCTCGATGTGGTCGGTGGACTCGATGAGCGGGATGACCTCGACGGCGGCGAAAGAGGTCTGACGCCGGCCCTGGTTGTCGAAGGGGCTGATGCGCACGAGGCGGTGGGTGCCGCCCTCGACGCTCAGGGTGCCGTAGGCGTAGGGGGCGTGGACCTCGAAGGTCACCGACTTCAGGCCCGCCTCCTCGGCGTAGGAGGTGTTGAGCACCTTGATCGGGTAGGAGTGCCGCTCGGCCCAGCGGGTGTACATGCGCAGGAGCATCTCGGCGAAGTCGGCGGCGTCCACTCCCCCGGCGCCTGAACGGATGGTGACCACGGCGTCGCGCTGGTCGTACTCGCCCGACAGGAGCGTGCGGATCTCCAGGTCCGACAGGTCCTTGGAGATGCCGGCGAGGTCCGTCTCAGCCTCGGCGATCAGGTCTGTGGCGTCCTCGCCCGACTCCTCGCCGGCCATCTCGACCATGGTCTCGAGATCCTCGATACGCCGGCCCAGCTCTTCGACGCGTTTGAGGTCGGCCTGGGCGTGGGACAGGGCGGAGGTGACGACCTGGGCGGCCTCGGGGTCGTCCCACAGGTCGGGCGCGGCGGCCTGGTCGGAGAGCTCGGCGATCCGCTCGCGCAGCGCCTCGGGGTCGGTCACCGCCGCGATGGAGGCGTACGTGTGTCGGAGTCGCTCGATCTCTGCGGGGAAGTCTGTGGCCACGGGCCGAGTCTAGATGATCGTGCGCGCCGGGCCGTCGCGGGCCCCGCTCCCCCCGGCTCTCAGCCGAGCTCGAGTGCGCCGGCGTGGTCGACCAGTGCGCCGAGCACGGCGCGGGCGGCGTGGCTCGGCTCTCTCCGGGTGGCGCGGTGACGCACGACGAGCTGGCGGGTGCCGAGACCGGGCAGGCGGACCACGTCGACGCCGTCGGGCACGAATCCCGAGCGCACGGCGAGCTCGGGCATGAGGGCGTAGCCCATACCGTGGCTCACCATGGCCAGGACGACGTCGTAGTCGTAGGCGACGTGCCGGGTCGACAGCGGGGTGCCGAGCTGATGGGACAGCCGGGTCAGCGCCATGGAGCCGGCCGTGGATGCCTCGAGGTTGATCCAGGTGGCGCGCACGAGGTCGGCCAGGGTCGAGGGCGAGGGGTGCTCGGGTGGGACGACGACGAGCCAGGACTCATCGAGCAGGGGCACGTCGTGCATGGCCTGCGGCGAGGCCGGTGGGTCGTGCGAGTCGCGCTCGAGCAGGAGGAGGTCGAGGTCGCCACGGCGCAGGCGGGCCAGGCCGGAGCGCTCGTCGACGACCTCCTCGACGATCAGCTCCAGTCCCGGATGGTCCTGCTCGAGGCTGACTATCAGCGGCAGGAGAAGCGCCCGCAGCGCGGTGGCGAAGCTGCCCACGAGCACGGTGCCGCTCGGGGCGGAGGAGTCGATGCTCGCCAGGGTCCGTCTGGCGGTGGTCAGCTCGGCCTCGATCCGCTCGGCGGCCTCGGCCAGGACCCTGCCCGCCTCGGTGAGCACGGCGCCGGTGGGGGTCCGGTCCAGGACGCGCACACCGGTCTCCTTCTCCAGGAGCTTGATCTGCTGGCTGATCGCCGACGGCGTCAGCTGGAGCAGGTCTGAGGCGGCCACCACACCGCCGGCGCGGTGGACGGCGAGAAGGACCGCAATACGGTGCGCCGAGACTTCCATGCAGAAATCCTACATGGCCACTACAGATGTCTGCGATTGATCTTCACTTGTGAAGCGGTCAGGATCGCCCCCGTGAACAACGTCCTCGGTACCCTCATCTCGACCGGCGGCTGGATCGGCGCCGCTGAGCTCCTCGCCGCCTACATCCTTGTCTCCAAGGGCAGGCTTGCCGGCGACTCGTTGCGGTACCAGGCCCTCAACATCTCGGCCTCCGTCCTGCTCCTGGTCAACTGCGCCTACACCGGCGCCTGGCCGAGCGCGATCGCCAACAGCTTCTATGTGCTCGTCGGCATTGTCATCTTGCTCACGGTCAAGCGTGCCTACATCGCCCAGCTGGCCCGTCGGCGCCGCTTCTCGGCCACCGCCCACCTGGCCCGACGGCGCCGCTTGTCGACCGCCGCCCGGATCCGGGGCGAGCGCGAGCTGGCCGCCTAGGTTCGAGCCCCCAGGGATCACTCGTCGGGTTTGGCGAGCGCCCAGTCCCAGGCGCTACTCGGTGGTGACACGTGGGCGGTCGGACCCGGCCCCCAGGCGCTATTGGGTGGTGGCGACGCGGGCCGAGCCGGTGGCGGTGATCATGAAGCCCTCGGAGGGGATGATCCCCCAGGGCAGGAAGGGAGGTCGGGAGCGCGCGCTCAGCGTGACCACCGCGGTACGGCCGTCCAGAGCGGTGGCCGACACGATGGTCACTCCGGCGAGATCGACGGGCTGGGAGCGCAGGTCCCGCTCGGCCAGCACCAGGACCCCGGCGTCGCTCAGCATCCCGGTGCCGCTGGTGGCCTGCCCGCCGAAGTAGGTCGGGTCGTCCACCGCGTCGGCCGCCGCGGCCGCCGCCGAGTCGGCCAGCGAGGTGAGGTTCTTGAGGTCGAGGTAGACCGCGGTGGCCGAGGAGATGACCAGCACCAGCCCGACGACGAGGGTGACCAGGCCCAGACCGAGCAGAAGGGTCTGCCCGTCCTCGGCGGCTGCGCCCCTGCGCAGCCTGTCGCCCAGGCTTGTGCCCCCGGGCGGGCGCCGGCTCCCGCCCGGCCCCGCGGGAGGGCACCGCCTGAAGCCCCCGCCCGAACCCCACTGCGGACGCGGTCCACCGCCCCGCCTCCGGCGCGGCCCGACGGGGCGCCGGTTCCACGGCAAGCTCCTGCCCCGGCCCTCCGCCCGGGCGGGGGCGCATGGCCGGGCGGCCAGGGCCTCGGAGAACCACCGCGCGGAGGCTCTCACTGCTCGTCCCTGGCGAGGTTGACGGAGCGCTCGGCGTCCAGGACCACGACCTCGCGCCCCACGCCGACCGAGGAGAGCACCGGCAGGTCGAGGGCGACCTGGACGCGCAGGAGCGCGGTCGTGCACGCCGAGTCCGAGCAGGTGATGCTCAGCGCCTTTGCGGGGTCGGCCTCGACACCCTGGTCCGACAGGGCGAGGCCCACGGCGGCCCGGGCGTGGGTCAGGGCCAGGTCTCCCTTCTCGATCTCCAGAACCCGGGCGGCGGCGTCGGCCGCCGAGGCCACGGCGAAGGAGGCGGCCTGCACCTGTGCCAGGGTGACGATGAGGTAGAGCACGGGGACGACGAGGATGAGGGTCCACCCGATGAACTCCACCGGGGCGTTGCCCTCCTCCCCGGCCCCCCGCCGCAGCGCCCGGCTCACGGCTGGTCCTCGGGCGGGTCGACGAGCTCGGTCTCGTCGACGGCGTGGCCCGTGACCCGCAGGACGCCTCCGGGGCCCAGGAGTCCGAGGACCGGCAAAGGCGCGGTCACCTCGACGGCGACGACCGCCAAGCCGTCGGCGCTCTCGTCGGAGACGCGCACGGAGTCGACGTAGCCGTCGCGCAGCGCGGCATCGGCCAGGGCGTGCACGCGCTCCTCGGCCTCGGCCTCGGTCCCGCCCACCAGGGCGGCGCGCCGGGCCCCCTCGCCGGCGGCGTCGGTCAGGACGTTGCGCACGTGCATGGACAAGGCGAGCTGGAGCAGTGCCAGGCTCACGGCGATGACGAGCACTCCCACGAGCACGAAGTCGACGGCGGCCGAACCCCGCTCACCGCGGGCCCGGACCTCAGATCGCACCGGTGACCTTGCCGATCGCGTCGGTGAAGACCTGGGTGAGAGTGGGCCCTGCGACAGCCCACAGCCCCACGACCAGGCCCGCGGTCATGAGGGTGACCAGGACCCACCCGGGGACGTCACCGCGCTCCTCGCGCAGGCGGGTTGAGCCGGGCACGCGCCGGGCCAGGCGCTGGAGGTGCGACGAGGA
Organism: Actinomyces sp.; assembly: GCF_030524025.1. GTDB lineage: Bacteria > Actinomycetota > Actinomycetes > Actinomycetales > Actinomycetaceae > Actinomyces. The sequence continues at coordinate 5,522 of NZ_JAUNHI010000031.1, forward strand.
CAAGGGTGTCGGGATCATCGTGGGCTCCTTCGGTGGGTGTGGATCGGGCAGGTGCGACATGCGGAGGCGGTCCAGGCTCAGGGCAGGGCGTCATAGGCCCAGCCGCAGGACGAACAGGCCCGGGAAGAGGGCGAAGACGACGGTGACCGGCAGGACGAGGAAGACCACGGGGACCATCTGGGCGATCTCCCGGCGCCCGCCCTCCTCCATGAGGGCGCGCCGGGAGGCCTCCCGGGCGTCGGCGGCCTGGGAGCGCAGCACCTCGGCCAGGGGGGTGCCCCGTTCGAGGGCGACGGCGATGGCCTCGCACAGGCGGGTGACCTGGAGGGAGCCGGCGCGCTCCTCGAGGTGGAGGAGGGCGGTGGTGAGCACGGTGCCGCTGCGCACGTCCGACAGCGTGAGCGCCAGCTCGTCGATGAGCTCACCGCGTCCCAGCGCGACGACCCGCTCGATGGCGGCGACGGGCCCCTGGCCCGCTCCGACGACGAGGGCGAGGAGCTCGACGACGTCGGGCAGCTGGGCCTCGATGCGCCCCCGGTGGCGCTCGACGCAGCGGCTGAGCCACCAGTCCCGGGCCGCGGCTCCGCCCACCGCCGCCACGATCGCGGCGAGCATGAGCAGGGGGATGGACACCGGCCGCGCCAGCGAGGCCAGCAGGCCGCCGCCGACCGCCAGGCCCAGTCCCGCCGCCGCCCACAGGAGCTGCTGAACGCGCAATTCCTCGTAGGTGAGTGTCGATCCGGAGCGGGCGAGCCGGCGGCGCACCGACTCCGATGAGGAGCCCAGGGACTCCAGGACGGTGGCCAGGTGGGTGACCGTTCCGAGCAGGACCGCCGAGACGGTGCGCCCGTCGGCGCCCGGGTCGGGTGCGCCCAGGAGCCCGGAGGTGCGGGGCCGCTGGTGGATGTAGGGCTCAATCCGGGCCATGAGGGTGGGGCGGCGGCCGCGGAGGGCCGCGGCGAGCATGAGCAGGCCGTAGGAGGCCAGCAGGCCTGCGCCGGCGCCCAGGAGCATCGGGTTGACCATCGGACTCATCGCAGGACCCTGTCCTCCTCGGGCAGCCGGCCCAGGCGCAGCATGAGCCGGTAGGCGACCAGGCTCGTCACTGCGCCGATGAGCAGGACGACCGCCCCGGTCGTCGTGGCGTAGGCGGCTGCGGCCTGCGGACGGGTGGACAGGAGGGCCAGGACCACCCAGGGGGCGGCCACGGCGACCCGGGCACCGTTGACCGTCCAGGACTGGCGCGCCTCAAGCTCGCCGCGGGTGCGCAGGTCCTCGCGCAGCATGCGCGACAGGCTGCGCAGGAGGTCGCCCAGGTCGGAGCCGCCGACGTCGTGGGCCAGGCGCAGGGCCTCGACGATGCGATCCGCCACGGGGTCGGCGAAGCGCGCCTTGAGCCGGTCGAGGGCGAGGTCGAAGCGGGCGGTCGTGGCGTAGTCCACCGAGAAGGCCCTCAGCTCGGCCCGCACCGCCTCCGGGCCGCGCTCGGCGAGGTTGGCCAGGGCCTCGGGCAGGCTCATTCCGGCGCGCACCCCGGACACGAGGGTGTCGATGGCCTCGGGCCAGACCTCGCGCAGGCTGGTCCGTCGGGCGCGCGCCCGCGCCGAGACGACGGTCAGGGGCGCGCCAGCGGCGATGGCCCCGAAGGCGGCGGCGATGGGCCCCGCCTCGGTGGCGCCGAGGAAGCCCAGGGCGACGACCACCCCGAGGACGAGGCTGCCGCCGACGAACAGCGCGGGGCTCGTGCGCCCCACACCTGCCTGGACGAGCAGGTCGGACAGGCGGCGCTCGCGCTCCGAGCGCCACGCGGGCGGGTCGGTGGTCAATGCCAGCCACAGGAGCACGAGCCCGGTTCCGGCGAACAGGCCGGCGACGGCGCCCATCAGGAGGTCTCCCCACCGCGGGCGGGGGCACGGCCCTCGGCGAGCAGGGCGGCCAGGTCGTGGCCGGCGCGCGCGAAGCGCGCCGGGTCCGGTGGCATGCCCGGGCCGCGCACGAGCCAGCCCGCCCCATCGCGGTGGAAGACGTCGGAGAGCTCGACCACCCCGCTCTCGACCCGCCCGGACAGGGCGGCGACCTCACGGACCCGCCGGCTCCCGGCGGAGTCGAGGTCGAGGTGGACGACGAGGTCGACGGCGGCCGCGACGGTCGGCACGACGAAGGCCGCTGAGACGTTCTCCCCGGCCAGCAGGGGCAGGGTGCAGATCTTGACGACCGCCTCGCGGGCGGAGTTGGCGTGGAGGGTCGACATCGAGGGCAGGCCGGAGTTCATGGCGATGAGCAGGTCGAGGGCCTCGGCCTCCCGGACCTCCCCGATGAGGAGGCGGTCGGGGCGCATGCGCATGGCCTCCTTGACCAGGCGGCGCAGGTTGATCTCCCCGACGCCCTCGAGGTTGGCCGGGCGGGTCTGCATGGCCACGCAGTCCCGGTTGCGCAGGGACAGCTCGAAGACCTCCTCGCAGGTGATGACCCGCTGGCCCGCCGGGATGGCCCCCGCCAGGGCGCGCACCATCGTCGTCTTGCCCGCCTGGGTGGCGCCCGAGACCAGGATGTTGAGCCCGGCCTGGACCGCGGCGTCGAGAAAGGCGGCGGCGCGCTCGGTCAGGGAGCCCAGGCGCACGAGGTCGGCCGTGCGCTGGGCTCGGGCGGTGTGCTTGCGGATGTTGACCGCCCAGTGGCGGGAGGTGATCGGCGGGATGACGACGTGGAGCCGTTCACCGCCGGGGAGCTGGGCGTCGACGAAGGGGCTGGACAGGTCCAGGCGCCGGCCCGAGGCGCGCAGCATCCGCTCGACCAGCACGCGCAGGTCCTCGTCCTCCAGGATGGTGGTGGTCAGCTCGGGGCGGCCCGAGCGGGCCACGAAGACCCGGCCGGGGGCGTTGCACCACACCTCCTCGATGGAGTCGTCGTCGAGGTAGGGCTGCAAGGGGCCCAGGCCGGCCAGGGAGTCGACGACCTCCGCGCCGGCGGCCTCGGGATTGGCCAGGGGCGGGACGAGCCCGGCGTCGGCGCGGCGCAGGTAGTCGCCGGAGGCCTCGGCCACGAGCTCCTCGAGGGCGGCGGTGTCGGTGAGGGGGTCGACCCCGCGGCGGCGAACGAGCTCACGGACCTCGTCGCGCAGGAGGGTGGGTGCGTCCATGGTGGACCTCGTCGGGCTCAGGGATCGGACAGGCACGCTGCCGCGGGCAGGGCCCGGGAGCGAGATGGCGCCCACCACGACGTGACCGGCGCCACGCGGGAAAGACTAGATCACGAGATGGTCGCGGCGCCAACTCGTCCGCCCGGCTTGTGGAAAACACGCCGCATCACCGACCGGGCCGCCACATGCCCGCCCGGGTCCGGCGGGGCCGTCACCCGCTCACCCGGGCCACAGGGCGACCGGGCACGCCCATAGCCTTCCCTTGAAGACCTATGGGCCTCATCATGGTGGCTCGCACCACACGTGCGCGACCGCCCCGACAGGACCGGGGCACGGTCCTGCGGGGGCCGCGCGCCCGCCGCCCGGCCTGCCCGCGGGCCGGGCGGCGCGGTTCCCCGACGTCGCCCGGTCCCGGCCGCCCGTGCGCTCCGGCCTCCGGGACTACAATCCAGCACCACCGTCCTGTGATTCTCGTTACACTCAGGGCATGAGAATCGCACTTGCCAGTGACCATGCAGGATTCGCCCTCAAGCGGGAGATCGCGGCCTGGCTGGAGTCCCAGGGGCACACCACGGAGGACTTCGGCGCACCCGGGACCGACCCCGCCGACCTGTCCGACCACGTCTACCCGGCCGCCCTGGCGGTGGCCAGGGGCCGCGCCGACCGGGGGATCTTCGTCGACGGCGTGGGCTACGGATCGGCCCTCATCGCCAACCGGATCCGCGGCCTGACGGCGGTGGTCTGCCAGGACCCGTTCTGTGGCCGGCTGGCCCGGGAGCACACCGACTCCAACGTCCTGTGCCTGGGAGGCAAGATCATCGGCTCGGCGATCGCCCTGGAGATCGTCCGGGTGTGGATGACGACGGACTTCCTCGACCAGCCCAAGTACCGGGAGCGGGTGGCCAAGGTCGCCGAGATCTCCGAGCGGCACCTGGTGCCGCTGGAGGAACTGGGCCTGTCGGGGCGGTGAGTCCTGGGGCGCGGGAGTGTGACCCGGGCCCCGGGCTCGCCTACGGTTGAGCCATGTCGCAGCCACCGACCACACCCGCCGACACCTCGCCGCAGGAGCCCACCTCCCCTGAGACGGCTCGGGAGCCGGCGGGGCCGGCGCCCGCGCGCTCAGCCCTGGCGCTGGCGGCCATGGCCGCCGTGGCGGTGCCAGGACTGGACCCGGCGCGCCTGGCGCTTCCGCAGGTGGAGTCGCCGGCTCTGCGGATCATCGGGGTCGTTGACACCCAGGGCCGCCACTGGGAGGTCCTCGAGGCCCGCGATGACGCGACGGGTGCCGACCTGGACGCCGAGGCCGAGGTGCTCCGACGCATCGGCAAGGTGGTTGACGACGGCAGGCTGTCCTTCGACGTTCCGCGTCCCGCCGGGACGCTGCGCGGTGAGGGCACCCATGTCCAGGTGCGTTCCCATCTGGCGGGCAACCCGGTGGCTGTCGAGACCCTGCGGCCCGGCCCGGGGCTGTCTGCCGGGCTGGGCAAGGCCCTCGGGGAGCTTCACGAGCTGCCCGTCTCGGTGGTGTCGGAGGCGGGTCTGCCGGTCTATGACGCTCAGGACGTGCGGGGGCGGTGGCTCGGCCTGCTCGACGACGTCGCGGCCACCGGCAAGGTCCCTCCGGCGCTGTTGGCACGGTGGGAGGCGGCGCTGGAGGACACGACCCTGTGGCGTTTCCGGCCGGTGGTCGTCCACGGGGACCTCGACGCGGAGAACATCTTGACCGCCGGCGGCTCGGTGGTGGGCATGCTGGGGCTGAGTCAGGCGCATGTGGGAGACCCGGCCGAGGACCTGGCCTGGGTGTACTCCTCGGTCCCGGTCGACAGTCTCGACTCCATTGAGGGCGCCTACGACATGGCCCGCTCCGAGGGCGTCGACAAGCATCTGCGCGACCGGGCCGAGCTGGTCAGCGAGCTGAGCCTGGCGCGCTGGCTGCTCCATGGGGTGCGTTCGGAGCAGGAGGGGGTCATTGAGGACGCCGTGGCCATGCTCTCCGACCTGGCCGACCAGGTGGGTGATGAGCCGTTGATCGAGCGCCGTGAGCCCCGGCTGGCGCCGGTGCCCGGGGAGCGGGAGGTCTCGAGCCCCTCGGCCGCGACCTCCGAGGTCAAGATGGTGGTCGTGCGCGATGACAACGATGACGATGACAATAACGACGATCCCCCGCAGGGCGCCTGAGCGCCGCTGAGCAGGGGCCCGACCGGCGGCTGGTCGGTGGGACCAGAGACGTCAGTCGGCCTCCAGCCTGAGCAGGGCCTCGATCTGCTCCAGGCCGAGCAGGGCGCTCGCGCTCAGCTCGTCGATCTTCCCGCCGGGGTAGGCGACATAGACGTAGGCCGCGCGCACGGCCTCGGTGCCCACGCCCTTGGCCGCCGCCCAGGCGTGGACGTAGACGCTCAACTGGTCGACCGGGACACGGCGGCGGCCGGTCTTCCAGTCGACGATGAGCCAGGTGGAGGTCGTCGGGTTCCAGAAGACGGCGTCGAGGCGGCAGCGCAGGGTCGTGCCGGCCAGGGTGAGCTCGAGCTCGGTCTCGGTGTCGACCAGGACGTGGCCGGCCAGGAGGGGCAGCTGCTCGGCGGTGGACAGCCACTGCTCGACTTGTCGGCGGTCATCGGGTGTGAGGTTGTCGGGCGCGCCGGCCTGGGTGAGGCTGATCAGCTCGCCCTGCTCGGCCAGGCGCGCGGCGACGGCCTCGTGGAAGACGGTGCCCAGGCGGCCGGCGGCTCGGGGCTGTGGGGGCAGCGGGCGGCGCAGGTCGAGGGCGAAGCGGTCGGGGTCGGCGCGCAGGTCGTCGACCTTGGTCGCCGCGAGGTGGTCGGGTAGGACGACCGTGGGTCGTTCGGCGCGTCGGCGGGAGCGTTCGGCCAGGAGGAGCCCGGCCTCCTCATGCCAGCGGCAGGCCAGGGGGTCGGCGTGCTTGCTGTCTGTCCCGTGGGCAGGCACGGGCTGTGCGCAGGCCTCGAGCACGGCTTGGGCGGCGGCGCTCCTGGCCTTGGTCATGTCGTCCTCGGGCTCGGCCGGGGGCCAGGAGGCGGTCGGGTTGTGCTCGGCCAGGCGGTTGACGGCCTTATCGCCGAGCTCGGTCAGCCCCGACCCGAAGGCTGTGAGCAGGTCGCGGCGCCCGAGCTCGGAGAGGAACCGGGACGTGGGCCGGGGCTTCTTCGTGGTGCCGGAGAAGTGGCTGCCGGTCAGGAGGACCTCGTGGCGGGCGCGGGTGATGGCGACGTAGGCCAGGCGCCGCTCCTCGGCCAGGCCGTGGCGACCCAGGGCGAGCCGGTAGTCCTCGAGGGCGGCCTTGACCTCGTCCTTGTCGACGTGCGGGGGCTCGAGGGCGCCGAGTTCGAAGGGCGGCAGGGTGGCGGCGTCGGCACGCATCGGGTGGGGGAACTCGTCGAGCCTGGTCATCCAGGAGGAGTCCGAGACGCTGAGGTCCGCTTTGGGCTCGGTGGAGTAGCTGGGGAAGGTCTTCTCGCTGAGCCCCACGATGGCCACGGCGTCCCACTCGAGCCCCTTGGCGGCGTGGACGGTCAGGACCTGGACGGCTCCGGGCTCGGGGTCGACCGCGGGGGCCTCGAGGCCGTTCTCCTGGTCGGCGGCGACGTCGAGCCAGGTGAGGAACCCGGCGATGGTGGCCTCGGGGACGTCGGCGGCGTACTGCTCGGCGATGGTCCGCAGGGCGTCGAGGGCGCGCCGTCCCATCGGGTTGCCCACCCGGGCGGCGACCTCGACGTCGAGCCCGAGTGCCTGCTCGGCCAGGACCAGGACGTCGGGTGGGGCGAGGGTCAGCGCCCGGCGCACGCGCCGGATCGCCCGGGCGATCCGCTCGACGGCCCGGGCGCCTGCTGGGCTGAGTCCTTCGACGGCGGGGGCGGCGCCGCCGGGGCGCACCGTGGTAGGCCCCGGGCTCCCGGCGGCGTCGGCGTGGCGGGCAACGGCCTCGACCGCCTCGGCCAGCATGGGGGCGTCCTCGGTCACGGCGTGGCCGGGGGCCGGGGTGCCGGATGCCTCGGGGTCTGCGGACTCCTGGGGGCGCGATGCGCCGGGGTCGGTGGGCTCGGCGGTCGCGCCGCCGGGTGGGCGTGTGTGGCCGCGCGCCAGGGTGCGCGCGTGGGCGCTCAGCGCCCGCAGGTCGGTGGCGCCCAGGCCGGACCCGGTGAGCAGGCGCATGAGACGGTCCCCCCGTTCGGGGTCGGCGGCGACGGTGACCAGGGCGCGGACGTCGGCGACCTCGGGGACGGTGAGCATGCCGCCGAGCCCCACGATCTCGTAGGGGATGCCGCGTGCTTCGAGGGCCTGGGCGAGGAGGGGGAAGGCGGAGCGCACCCGCGCCAGGACGGCGAGCTCGGCGTCGGGCCGCCACCGCTGGGCCATGAAGTCGGCGACGGTCTCGGCCTCGGCGAGCGGGTCGTTGAGGAAGGCGGCGTGGACCTGGCCGCGGGCCGGCCCGGCCTCGGCGGGGCGGGGCTGGAGCGGCTCGACGGGGATGTGGGTGACCTGGGCGTCCCCGGGGGCGGGGACGTGGTGGCGCAGGGGCCTGGAGATGACGTTGGCGGCCTCGAGGATGGCCAGGTCGTTGCGCCAGGCGGTCGACAGGGGCAGGACGGGTGCGGCCTGCTGGGGATCGGCCCCGGCGGCGAGGGCGGCGGCCGCGGCGGGGTTGAAGGCGGTGTGGAAGGAGTCCAGTGCCCCGGCCGAGGCGCCGCGCCACCCGTAGATCGCCTGGTTGGGGTCGCCGACGGCGGTGACCCCGGATCCGGCGAAGAGGGCCGACAGGAGGCGGATCTGGGCCACGGAGGTGTCTTGGAACTCGTCGAGGACGACCGCGGGGTACTGGGCGCGGATCTGGGCGGCGGCTTCGGGGACCTCTTCGGCGATGCGGCAGGCCAGGGCGATCTGGTCTCCGAAGGTGAGCAGACCGTGGGAGCGCTTGTGCTCTTGGAAGGCGCCGACGAGCTCGAGCATGCCCAGACGTTCGGCGGTCTTGTCGGCCACGGGCCCGACGAGGGTCTTGAGCCCCCGGACGGCTGCCAGTCCCTCGAACAGGGCGGCGAGGTCGCTCAGGTCCCGGGCGGCGTCCTCCGGGCTCAGGAGGTTTTCGGACAGGGCGGCGTCGAGCCGCAGGACGGTGGCGACGGCGGTGCTGAGGGTCTCGACGGGGGGTGGGTCGGCGCGGGACTCGACGATCTCGGCGGCGATCTGCCAGGCGCGTGCCTCGGTGATGAGGGTGGCCTCGGGGTCGACGCCGATGCGCAGGCCGTGGTCGCGCACGAGGGAGGCGGCGAAGGAGTTGTAGGTGGCGATGGTCGGCTCGGGGGCGTCGTCGTGGTCGGGGTCGATCAGGCCGGTTGCCTGGAGGGCTTCGAGGCGGGCGGAGACCCGTTGGGCGAGCTCGGCGGTGGCTTTGCGGGTGAAGGTCAGGCCCAGGACCTGGTCGGGGCGGACGGCGCCGCGGGCGACGAGGTGGACGACCCGTTGGCTCATCGTGGCGGTCTTGCCGCTGCCGGCCCCGGCGACGACGAGCAGCGGGGTGAGGCCGTGGGCGATGACCCGGGCCTGCTCGTCAGTGGGGGCGTGCAGGCCCAGGGCGGAGGCCAGTGCCTGGGGCGTGGGTGCGGGGCTCATCGGTGGGCGCTCCGTCCTTCGGGGACCGCCGGGCAGGAGTCCTTGACCTCGCAGCGGGCGCAGTGGGCGCCGGTGCGGGCCTGGAGGGTGGGGCCGGAGGCGTGGAGGGCGGCGGTGGCGAGGAGCTCGGCGGCCCAGTCCTGGCCGGTGTCGGGGTCGGGGCTGGCGGCGAGGGCGGCGCCGGGGGGCACGAGGGCAGCGCCGGGGTCGGTGCGGGTGGGGTTCTTGCCCAGGAGGACGAGCCCGGCTCCGGCGACCTCGCGCCCCTGGGCCTCCAGGGCAAGTCGGTAGGTGGCGAGCTGGGGGTGGTGGGTGGGGTCGGCGGGCTTCTGGGAGCCGGTTTTGAGGTCGATAACGCGTACCCGCCCAGGGCCCTGCGCCCCGGGGGCCTCGAGGTGTTCGACGCGGTCGATGCGCCCGTGGACCTGGACCGTCACCCGGGCGCCGGGCTCGTTTTGGGGGGCTGCCGGCTCCGTGGCTTCGGGGCGCGGCAGGTCGAGCAGGGCGTCGATGGGCTGCTCGACGTCGACGGCTCCGGGCACGGAGCTGAGGTAGGCGTCCAGGCGCCGGACCATGTCGCGGGCGCGGTCGGCGTGCTGTCGTCCCAGCCAGGTGTCGGGGTAGCCGAGCTCGGGCAGGCGCTGCTCCAGGCGGTTCATGAGGTCGTGCCCGCGTAGTCCTTCGCGCTGGGCCTTCTCGGCCAGGGTGTGGATGAGGATGCCGAGGCCTTGGGCTGGGGTGGGGCCGCGGTCGCCGCCCTGCCGGCGCAGGAACCACCGCAGGGGGCAGGTGGTCAGCGCCTCGACGTCGGAGGGGCTGACGCGTACGGGGCCGCCCGGGTCGGCCAGGGGGGCGGTGGAGGTGGGGCCGCCCAGGCCCTGCCAGTCGCGGGGGTGTGCTCCGGGCACGGCGGCCTCGGCCAGGCGTGCCAGGACCTGGGCGGCCTGCTGCGCCCGGTGGCGCTCGGCGTCGGTGGCTCCGGGCAGGTGCCCGGCGACGGCGGCGTGGCGCAGCTCGCCGACGAGCCCGCGCAGGGTGAGGTCGCCGACGTCGGGCGCGGTCAGGGGTGCGCCGTCGGAGTCGGTGATGGGGGTGCCTGCGGCTTGTGCGATCTCGGTGAGGAAGGCCGAGGGGGCGGTGTCCTCGTCCGCGGCGGCGGTGACGATGAGGCGGCGGGAGGCGCGGGACAGGGCGGCCAGGAGCATGCGCCGCTCGTCGGCGCGCACCTGGGCGCGGGCGGCGGCGGGGTCGGTCAGGGCGGTGCGTAGTCCGGCGCCGTCGGCGGGCAGGCGGTCCATGACTGCCTCGACGAGCAGGCCGGAGCGGGTGATGGAGTCTCGCAGGCGCAGGTCCGGCCAGCTGTCGCGGTTGAGGCCCATGACGGCGACGACCTCCCACTGGCCTCCGGCGGCGGCCGCGGGGGTGAGGACGGCGACGCCGGGGGGCCGTTGCCCTTGGGGGGCCACGGAGTCCGAGGGCAGGACCTCCTCGGCGAGCTCGGTGAGGAAGGCGGTGGCCGGGGCGCCGGGGTTGCGTTCGGCCCAGACCTCGGCACGTTTGAACAGGGTGGTGACGACGTCGAGGTCCCGTTCGGCGGCCTCGGCCAGGAGCGGGTCGAGATGCTCGCCGGTCAGTCCGCCGAGGGCGAGGGCGCGCCACCGGGTGGCGCAGCCGGAGGCGTCCCAGGCGGCCCACAGGAGGGCCTCGATGTCGGCCGGCGCCTGGCCGTCGGAGTTCGCGGCATCGGGCTTGGCGTCGCCGGGCTCGCCGTGGCCGGGCTGGTGGTCGTCGGCATGCGGGGTGGGGGGCTGTTCGTGTGTGATGGCCGGGGCGCCGAGGGCGGAGCGCACGGCGTCGATGATGGTGGCGGCGCGTGGGAGGGCGTCGGTGTGCTCGGCAAGTGTCTGCCCGCCTAGACGGTCGGCGAGGTCCTGGGCGGCGCGCGGGGTGGCCAGGGTCTCTAGGAGGTGGTGGTCGGGGGTGGGGGTGGTGGGGTGCTCGGCGCGCAGGCGTCGGCGCAGGCGGCGCAGGTCGAGGGTGCTCAGCCCGATGAGCGGGCTGGTGAGCAGGGCCAGGGCGGCGGCTCGCTCGGGGGGCCGGCCGGCCTGGCCGAGCCGTCCTTGGAGGGCTGCCCGGACGGTGTCGAGCAGGGCCGCAGCGGCTGGCTCGGCGCGCAGGAGGACGGCGGGGGTGGAGGTGCCCAGGGGCACGCCGCGACGCCGCAGCTCGCGGGAGGCGCGCTGGAGGTGGCCGGTGGAGCGCACGATGACGGCCATCTGGTCCCAGGGTGTGGCGTGGTGGATGTGTTCGGCGCGCAGGGCGCGGGCGACGTGGGCGGCCTCCTGGGTGGGGCTGGAGGCGATGACGGGCTGGACGCCGCTGGGGGCGGGTGAGGAGGGCGGCGGCGGTGGTGCGGGGTGGCGGTGGCTTGCGGTGCCGGTGACGGGCAGGCGCCGGGCTTGATCGGCCCAGACGGCGGCCAGGGCGGGGCTGCCCCGGTGGCGGGTGGTCAGGGCCAGGCGCTGGGCGGCCAGGCCGGAGCTGTCCTCGGCTTCGACCAGGAGGCTCGGGGCGCCGCCGCGGAAGGTCTCGACGGCGACGTCGGGGTCTCCCAGGACGATGACCTGGGCCCGGTGTCCGGCGGCGTCGGGGGTGGCCAGGGCGGTCAGGAGCCGGGCTGTGGCGGCGGTGCAGTCCTGGTAGTCGTCGACGATGAGCAGGTCGGGGACGGGGCGGGGCTCGGCGACAGCGTCCTCCTCCCAGGTGGCCAGGGCCTCGACGGCCCGGTCCTGGATGCGGGCGGTGTCGAGGCGGCGGGTCAGGGAGCGGGTGCCGGCGGTGGGGCGGCCCTGGGCGTCCCACAGGTTCAGGAGGGCGGAGGCGGGGCCCCAGACGGGCACGTTGAGGGCGCGGCCGAGCTCGGCCAGGGTCTGGGCGTCGACGTCGAGCTCCCCGGCGCGGGCCAGGAGGTTGCGCAGCTCGGTGCGGAAGGCGCGGGAGGTGACGGCCTCGGGTGGCAGGCCGGGCCATTGCTCGGGGCGGATGAGCGTGGCCAGGGCGGCGTCCTCCTCCGCGCCGGCGAGCAGGACGGGTGCGGGCAGGGGGTCGGGGCGGCGGGTCAGGGAGGTGCTCAGGATGGTGAAGGCGAAGCCGGCGGGGGTGCGGACCCTCGGCGCTCCCCCGCCGGCTCCGGCCTCGCGCAGGAGGTGGGCCGAGCGCTGGCGGGCAGAGTCGGCGCGGGTGCGGGTGGGAGCCAGGAGGAGCGCCTCACGGCCGGCTGCGACCGCCTCGGTCAAGAGGCGCAGCGCGAGGCTGGTCTTGCCGGTTCCCGGGGCGCCCAGGACAACGAGGTTGCTGCCGCTGCCTGAACGTTCCAGGACCGCGTGGGCGGCGGCGTCGGGCTCGGGGAGCGGGGCGTGGGGCAGCGCCGGCAGGAGCCGGGGGGCGAGCGGGGCGCTGTCCTTGTCCATGGGCACATCTCACCACGTGCCTCGGACATCAATGAGAAGGGTGCGGCGTGGCCGTGGTGGCGGACGAGGGGGCCGGGCCGCGCGGGGTGGGGTGGACTCGGGTGGCCGGGCGCCCGGGGCGAGGACGGCGCCCTGTCGGGAGGCATGGTGGCCGTGGGCCGGGCGTCCGGGGCGAGGACGGCGCCCTGTCGGGAGGCATGGTGGCCGTGGGCCGGGCGTCCGCGCGGCGCGAAACCGCCGGCAGCACGGGCCGGGCGGCATGCCCGGGCGGTTCGGGCGACCTAGTATGCGGGTCAGTCACAGGGCGTCTCGGCGGCGCCCGCACGGCGTTCATCCGGCGCCCATCCGGCCTCCTCCGGCGGGATGTTGGTTGAGTGCCCCGATCTTGAGGAGCACCCCATGCAGGTCACCATCGGCATCAAGCACTCCCCCCGCGAGCTCACTGTGGAGACTTCGGCGTCCCAGGCCGAGGTGCTGGCCGCGCTGGCGGGCGCCTCGACCCAGGATGTCACGTTGACGGACGACAAGGGTTCGAAGGTCTTCATCCCCGCGGGCTCCCTGGCCTACGTCGAGGTCGGGGAGGCGACGCCGCGCCGCGTCGGCTTCGGGATCTGAGGCCGCGGGGCTCGGCTCTCCGGGCCGACCCCTCCCCACGTCCCCGGCGCATGGCTGCGTCGGGGTCACTGCTGAGACCTCCGGCACCATCATCGCGATGGGCCCGACGTCCTACGTCCTCGTGGCGATGCCGTGTCTCGAGGATCGGTCCGCACAACGATCGTGTAACCATCGTCCGTTCAACCCATGTAGCACAGGTCACAGAACTAGGCTGAACTCATCGTCCGGGACAGATTCGAAGGACCCCCATGACCCTGAGCGAGGCAGCCCAACGCGTGTGGGCGAAGTCCGGCTATGACCCTGAGCGCAGGCAATGGCTCCCCCTGTGGCTCCACCTCCTTGACGCTGCGGCCGTTGCCGAGCACCTGGCACGGTCCTGGCTCGCCCCCACGATCCAGGACCTCATCAACCGGGAGATGGCGGGGTCCCCAACCGGACTGCCCCCCACCGACGAATTCTGCCGTCTTGCCTCCTGGGTCGCCGGAGTTCACGATATCGGCAAGTGCACCCCGGCCTTCTCCACCCAGGATCGCTACCTGGACGACCGCATGCGGGAGGCCGGCCTGACCCACGAGCAGATCGACCCCCTGGAGCGTCGCAAGGCTCCCCATGCGCTGGCCGGACACCGGACCCTTGAGGAATGGCTCATGGACGAGTGCGGCTGGGACTTGGATCCCGCTCAGGCCCTCGCCTCCGTGGTCGGGGCTCACCACGGCATCCCGGCCACCGACGCTGCTCTCAACGAGACCTACGGCCGCGAACACCTCATCGGCGAAGATGAGTGGGCAGCGACACGCGGCGAGCTCCTGGACCTGGTGACCGCCCGCACGGGCGCGATGCCCCTCCTGGCCCACTGGGCACGGCGGTCATGGTCGCAGCCCTTCCTCGTCGTGTTGTCGGGGCTTGTCATCGTCGCCGACTGGATCTCCTCCACCGAGGACTACTTCCCTCTGGTCCCCCGCGAGGACACGGGCGCCCGGCTCTTCCCACCCGAGGTACACGCCCGTCGCGTATGTGCCGGATGCGACCGACTGGAGATTCCCTCGCCCTGGCGGCCCCGGGATGAGGGCGCTGATGCTGACTCACTGCTGGCTGATCGCTTCGACCTGCCACCGGATGCCCGAGCCACGGTAGTCCAGGCCGGCACGTTAGCGGCGGCCCGCACCATGAGGCTGCCGGGGCTCCTCATCGTCAATGAGTCCACCGGGGGAGGCAAGACCGAGGCCGCGCTCTTGGCGGCCGAGGTGCTCGCCGCGCGGACCGGTCGCGCCGGGGTGCTCTTCGCGCTGCCGACCCAGGCGACGACGGACGCCATGTTCTCCCGCGAACTCGCCTGGTTGGAGCGCATTGAGACGGCCTACGCCGGCGAAGGAGCGCCGTCGGACTTCGCTGTCCAGCTCCTGCACGGCCGCAGCCGCCTCAACGAGGAGGCCGCTGTTCTGCGACGGCGCGGGTATCAGATCCACGACCGGTTGCACGGGGCGCTGGGTGGCGATGGCGACTCGATCCCACACCCCACCGGAATCGGCTGGGACGAGATTGTGTCGAAATCTGTGCCTCATACCGAGGCCGAGAGAAGGCGACAGGCCGACCTGGCGATCATGGCGTGGTTCAACGGCCGAAAGAAGGCAATGCTCTCGGATTTCGTCGTCACCACGGTCGATCATCTGCTCTTCGGGGCGATGCGCTCCCCTCATCTGGCCATGCGTCATCTCGGGCTGTCGCGCAAGGTCGTCGTCGTGGACGAAGTACACGCCTACTCCACCTACATGAACGTCTACCTCGACCGGACGCTGACATGGCTTGCCTTCTACGGGGTACCCGTGGTCCTCCTGTCGGCGACTCTGTCCGAGGCACGATGCTCAGAGTTGGTCGCCGCCTACCGCCATGGCCTCGATCTTGCCGCGGGACAACAGACGAGCCCAGAGCCCGAGACTATCCAGACATCCTTCCCCTGCCTGGTAACCGCTGGCGCTGAGAGGGTTGAAGTGGTTCCGATGTCCTCGACTGGCCGGCACAACGTCATCCACTTGGCGCGGCTCCGAAAGGACTCACTGGTACCTCTCCTCCAGGACGCACTGGCGGACGGTGGCTGCGCGCTGGTGGTTCGCAACACGGTGAGACGTGCCCAGGACACCTACGACGAACTGCGGGAGTACTTCGGCGAGGAGGTCAGCCTCACCCATGCCCGCTTCACCATCGCCGACCGCCAGGCGAAAGACGCTGATCTTCTTCGCCACTTCGGGCCGCCGAGGAACACCCTGGACCGACCGCATCGGGCGATCGTGGTCGCCACCCAGGTGGTCGAGCAGTCTCTCGACGTGGACTTCGACCTCCTCGTAACCGATCTGGCGCCCATCGACCTGTTGCTCCAGCGCATGGGGCGCCTGCACCGTCACGACCGCTCACGCCCGGCCCAGCTCAGCACGCCCGTATGTTACGTCGACTGGCTGCCCTCGGAGTCTTCCTCTGACCCGTCCTTGGAGCCGGGCGCAACGGCGATCTACGGCGCCCAGGACATGCTCCTGAGCGCCGCCGCGGTGGACAGGATCCTTTCGGGCGCTGGCACCGTCACTGTCCCCGACGACGTCCATGACCTCATCGAGGCTGTGTACGGACCAGCCCCCCAGGCACCGCAGCCGTGGACAGAGGCATTGCATGCGGCCCGTCAGAAGCATGAGGCGGACAACCGCGCGAAGCACAACTCGGCTCACGGGTTCCTCCTCGACCCACCCTCGCAGGCCGGCGCGCAGGAGGCCTCTCTGGTCGGCTGGCTGCACACGACGGCCTCGGACAACGAGGAGAAGGGGCGGGCCCACGTCCGTGACGGGGAGGACTCCCTGGAGGTCATCCTCTTGGACCTGCACCGGGAAGGCGGCCAAGAGGAGCTGCGCACCCTACCTCACGCCCCGGGCGCCGCTGGGGTGATCGTCCCCGACGACAGGGTCCCCGACCGCGAGGTCGTACGCGCGATGGTCATGTCGGCCGTACGACTGCCACCACGCCTGACCAACCCTCGGAAGATCGACGAGGTCATCCGGCAACTCGAGATTCGTGTCGTACCCGCTTGGCAGTATGACTCACAGCTTCGCGGACAGCTGTTCCTGCTCCTGGAGAACGGTCGCGCGCAGCTGGCCGACGTCACGCTCGAGTACTCCCCCACCACAGGGCTCAAGGAGGTCCATCCCACATGACACCAACCTTCAATCTATTGGACGAGCCGTGGATTCGGGTCTCCCGGCTCGACGGCTCCTCGGATGAGGTCTCCTTGCTCGCGCTGTTCCGGCAGGCGCAAGACATTGGTGGGATCCACGGCGAGATCGCCAGCCAGGACGTCGCGATCCTGCGCCTGCTCCTGGCCATCTGCCACCGAACCATGGGAGGACCGCCAGACCTTGCCACCTGGAGGCGGTACTGGGACGATCCTGACCTCTTGGCGGAACACGCGACGGTCTACCTGGAGCGATACCGGGATCGTTTTGACCTCCGAGACCCACAGCGCCCCTTCTTCCAGGTCGCAGGCCTCCACTCCGCCTCGAGGAAGGCCGATATCTACGACATCGGTGAGATCATCGCCGATCTACCCAAACCCGGGAGGCGTCTATTTACCCAAAGAACCAGTTCTGAGAGTACAACTCTCCCCTGGCCAGAGACAGCTAGATGGTTAATCCATCTACACGCCTACGACGGTCCGGGAACGCATTCACTGGCGGACGGTGACACCAATCCAAACAGTCGTTATGCATCGAAAGGTTATCTCGGGCAAATAGGGGTGGTTTACATCGAGGGAGACACCTTACGCCACACATTGATACTGAATACGGTTCCCGTCGACCTGGCCACCAAAAACCACGGGCCCACCATCATCAATGATACACCTCCGTGGGAAAGAGACCCTGACGACGCACGCGGCAAGATCGAAAAACCGCTCCGCGGCCCCGCGTCGTGTTACACCTGGCAGTCGCGCCGAGCGATAGTTGAAGGAACCGAAACCGGCTCAAACCGATTTTTTTTCTCCAATGGCGACGAAGTAGGCCTCACAAACGGCTTCTCATTCGAGTTCATGACGTCATGGAAACTTCCCAGCAAGAAACGGGTCTTCTTACCTCAGATTCCCAGCATCGAAGAGGCTGCCTGGCGTCGCCTCCCTTCGGTGCTGCCGCAACTAGATCACACCACCAGATTTCGACCGCCGGAAGTCGTCAACTTCTACAGCCGTCTAATTCAACGACGACTTGCACCCCGAACACCGCTCATGAAGATTCACACAACAGCTGTCGTCTATCAGAATGACCACATAAAAGAACTGATAGACGATGAGATCGACATTCCACAAAGATTACTCGACAAAACATCTCTTAGAATGATGACCGTCGTCCGAGACGCAATGAAACAGACGAAGGACGTGGCGGATGCTCTGCAAGAATTAGCAGCGAACCTCGATCATGCACGCGGAAAAATCTCAAACACCTCATCAGGGGCACGCAACCGTGCCAGCGAAACCTTTTATCACGTCATCGACGAAGAGTTCCCCCGCTGGCTGGCCTCACTTGATGGCGCAGACCCAGATACGGCCCGCGACCAATGGCGCTCGCTTCTGCGTTCCACGGCTGAGCAACAGCAGGACACACTCGTCTCGACGATGCCACCGACCGCCTTTGCCGGCCGCGGAGAGGGAAAAGGCCGCATGGATGTCAGCCGCGCTCTGTACTTCTTCCGTTCCGCGTTGGACAGAGCCCTGCCCCGACCGACCTCCACGACGCCACGCGACAAAGACGAGGAAAGGACACCCTCATGACCGCACCGGACACCAATGACACCAAGGATGAGACTGATGGCGTCTCCCCGGAGCACCGGCGGCAACGTCGACTGCGTACCGCAGCAGGACACACTGTCGACAGGCGAGTCGGCGGACGGTATGGCCTTCAGAGGCGGTACCTCAACAACGAGTCCCGCGCTCGAGCCGACATGGCGGCGCTCCGCAAAGCCGCAAACAAGGCTCCCGGTGAACTTCCCGAGATCTGGGAGCTGACGCGGGTCCAGGTCGCCGACAATGCCGGCGATGCCCCGACCTGGGAGGAAATCGCCGTCCACGCCTCCATGACCATGTACGCCGTCCATCAACAGTCCAAGACCGACCCTATGTTCCGGCCTGGTGTTGGGCTTGGGCGGGCGGCACGCGAACTCGTCGGCAGGGATGAGGAGAACCCGTCCGCCCGAGCACGTTTCAACGCACTGGTGACATCAGCCACCATCACCGAGTTGCGTCACCACGTGCGGAGCTTCATCTCCCAGCTGCGCGCCCAAGGCATCAGCGTGGACCACGCCATGTTGGCCGACGATCTCGTCGACTTCCAGCGCCCTGGCGGGGCCAAGAGCGTCCGACTGAGATGGGCGCGTCAGTACGCCTCGATACCAATCACCGACGACACCACCTCGGCGTCCAGTACCCCCCTCGCCCCCACCACCTCTAACCCGGAGATCTGAGCATGAGCACCTACGTCGACATCCACATCATCCAGAACCTGCCGCCGTCCTGCGTCAACCGGGACGACTCGGGCTCACCGAAATCTGCCGTCTACGGCGGGGTGCGCCGCCTGCGGGTCTCCAGCCAGTCCTGGAAGCGTGCGACGCGCCTGTACTTCAACGATTTGCTGAATACCTCTGACGTCGGGATCCGTACCAAGCGAGTCGTTGAACTCCTCGCAGCAAAAGTCACCGATCGGGCACCCGAACTCGCAGAGTCCGCGCTACCCCTGGCGGAAAGCGTGTTCAAGGCGACCAAGATCAAGCTCTCACCGCCAAGAGGGAAGAAGGATGCTCCCCAGGAGTCCGGCTATCTCCTGTTCCTGTCGACCAGCCAGGTCGCAAGGCTGGCCGAACTCGCCATCTCGTCGGCTCGCTCAGGCGACAGTCTCGACGTCAAGGAGGTCAAGAAGATCTTCAAGGAGGCCCATGCCGTCGATATCGCACTGTTCGGCCGGATGGTCGCCGACGACACCGACCTCAACGTCGACGCGGCGTGCCAGGTTGCCCACGCCATCTCCACCCATGCGGCGGATAACGAGTATGACTTCTTCACCGCCGTTGACGACGAGAAGTCTCGTTCTGAGGAGGAGGACGCCGGGGCGGGAATGATGGGCACGGTCGAGTTCTCATCGGCTACGATGTACCGCTACGCCACAATCAATCTTGACATGCTGGTGGAGAACCTCGGGGACCGCGCAGCTGCGCTGCGCGCCCTGGAGGTCTTTGTCAAGGGCTTCTGCCTTTCGATGCCCACGGGGAAACAGAACACTTTCGCCAACCGCACGGTGCCGGAGACAATCCTCGTCTCGGTCCGGGATGACCAGCCAGTCTCCCTTGTAGGTGCGTTCGAAGACGCCGTCCCCCGGGATGAGAGGCGCGGTTATCTTAATCGCTCGGTCGACAAGATGGCGCGCCACGCCAAGGAGATCGAGGACAACTACGGTCTGCGTCCGGTCTCGAGTCTGGTCGTGGCACTCAAAGACTCCGATGCAGTCTTGGAGCTCGGTGAGCGCGTCTCGTTCGCAGATCTGCCTGTGCGAGTGCGTGAGGTCGTGGAGCCGCGGCTGGTGGGCGAGGAGTCGGATTGATGACCGCATTGCTTCTGCGGCTTGCGGGCCCGATGCAGTCCTGGGGGGTGAAGTCGCGCTTCACGGTTCGGGCCACCGAGCTCGCCCCTACGAAAAGCGGGGTGATCGGCATGCTCGCCGCCGCCGTCGGACGACGTCGCACCGACCCGATCGAAGATCTTCTCTCGTTGCGCTTCGGGGTGCGCAAGGACCAACCCGGCACGGTCGTCCGGGACTTCCATACTGCGCGCTCCCTCGACGGCAAGGTCTCCATGCCGCTGTCGCATCGCTACCACCTGGCCGATGCCGTCTTTCTGGCAGGAATCGAGGGCGATCGCGGGCTGCTGGAGGGTCTCGATGAGGCATTGCGGCGTCCGGCCTTCCCCCTCTACCTCGGTCGACGCTCTTGTCCACCGTCGCTCCCGGTGTCACTGGGATTGCGGGACGCGCCGTTGCTCGAGGCGCTGACGTCCGAACCGTGGCAGGCATCCGTCTGGTTCGTCAAACGTCGTAATGCCGCTTTTCAGGCGGAGGTGATTATCGACCAGGCCGCGGTGCCGCCCCAGGACCGCCGCTCATCTCTCGGCACGCGCGACGTCCCCGTGTCCTTCGACCCGCGGCGACGTGACTACGGATTCCGGGAGGTCGAGCGTCTCCTGGTCCCCGTGGGGCCACTGCCAACAGATACGCACGACCCGATGGCGGAGCTGGAGGAGGACAACCAGTGTTCCTGACGAGGATAGAACTCGATCCGGGGCGCCGGCTGGCACGCAAATACCTCGGCTCCCCTCAGGTCATGCACGCCGTCATCATGAAGGCGGCGGGCGATGCTCCCCCGGAGGGCCCTGGACGAGTCCTGTGGCGGGTCGACCGCGGGGCAACGACATTGCTGTACCTGCTGACACCGGTGGAACCCGACTGCGAGCAGATTCTCACTGAGGCCTGCGCCCCGGGCCAGCAGGCGCGGACGCTGGACTACTCGCCGTTCCTGGGGCGACTGGACACCGGTCAGGTCTGGGCGTTCCGCCTCACTGCGAACCCGTCGCGTGCCGTCCCCCAAGGGGCGGGGGCTCGAGGAAAGCGCTTCGGACATGTCACGATCGAGCAACAGCGCACATGGTTGGTCGACCGTGTGCCCGGATACGGATTCGAGCTCCTGCCGGCCGCCGGAGATGCAGCCGAGTCCTCACTCACCGTTGTGCGCCGCGCACGCCCGGTGTTCGGAAGGGAGAACCCCGAGCAGGGCCGCCTCGATCGCGTGACCATCAACCAGACCGTCTATGAGGGACGGATGCGGGTCACGGAGCCGGATACCCTGCGTCAAGCCCTTGTCGAGGGGATCGGCCGCTCCAAGGCATATGGCTGCGGTCTCATGACGCTGGCCCGACCCCACCAGGGGTGAGGTCCGTGGCACGGCTTCCACCCATTCCCGTGACGGCGCTGCCCAGGACGCAGGACCGCATGTCGTTCCTGTACCTGGAGCACTGCGTCGTTCACCGGGAGGACGGCGCCCTCACGGCACGCGACGACAAGGGCACGATCCGTGTGCCTGCGGCCTCACTGGTGGCGGTCTTCTTCGGACCGGGAACCTCGGTGAGCCACCAGGCGATGAGCCTGTTGGGTGAGTGCGGGACGACGGCGGTGTGGGTCGGCGAGCGAGGCGTGCGCTACTACGCGCACGGCCGCTCGCTGGCAACATCGACCAGGTTGCTCGTTGAGCAGGCCAGCAGAGTGTCGTCCCCGCAGAAGAGGCTCCGCGTCGCACGGGACATGTACCTCATGAGGTTCCAGGGTGAGGACGTCGAGGGCCTCACCATGCAACAGCTGCGTGGCCGCGAAGGAGCCCGTGTCCGTGAGGTGTACCGGGAGAACTCGCGGCGCACCGGCGTCCCGTGGACCCGTCGGGACTACCGACCGGACGACTTCGAGGCATCCGATCCGATCAACCAGGCCCTGTCAGCTGCTCATGCCGCTCTCTATGGCGTCGTGCACGGGGTGATCGTTTCTCTGGGCTGCTCGCCCGGGCTCGGCTTCGTCCACACCGGGCACGAACGGTCCTTCGTCTACGACGTCGCCGACTTGTACAAGGCGGAGACGACAATACCGATCGCCTTCGATGTCGTCGCCGAGGGGATGGAGGATCTCACGGGCACGACCCGGAGGAGGGTGCGCGACAGGATCTTCGAGCTGAGGATCATCGAGCGGACCGTCAAGGACGTTCATCGCCTGCTTGGCGCCGAGGAGTCCGAGGATCTGACCGTCAACGTGGTCTCCCTGTGGGACTACCAGAGGCAGATCGTCGCCGGAGGCTCCAACTACGCCGAGGAGGCCGGCGGATGGTAGTGCTTATCCTCTCGGCCGCGCCCGCCGCGCTGCGCGGGGCGATGACCAGGTGGCTGCTCGAAGTCTCGCCCGGGGTGTTCGTCGGGCACCTCTCGGCCCGGGTACGCGACCAGGTGTGGGAGCTGATCCGTGCCTACATCGGCGACGGACGTGCGCTTCTCATCTGGTCCACCAGGTCCGAGCAGCGCTTCTCGGTCGCCTCGCTCGGCCACGAGCGCGAGCCCGTCGACCTTGAGGGATGCCTGGTCATGCGTACCCCGTACCGTCAGATCGAAGGGCCGACACCGATCCCCGGCGCAGTCAAGCCCGCCAAGGAGTCCTGGTCGATCGCAGCCCGGCGACGCCGGTACCGCAGCGCAACCGAGCGAGCACTAGGTCAGGAGTGAAGCAGAACGGCATCGGATGGGGTACCATCCCGTTGGAATCACGCCACTTGCCAAGTGTTGACCCCGCGCGAGCGGGGATGATCC
>NZ_JAUNHI010000052.1 GCF_030524025.1 Actinomyces sp.
GCCGGTGCCCCAAGGCCCCGACACGTGGCGGCGAGCCCGGCCACCCCACTGCGGGTGGCCGGGCTCGCCGTGACCCGTCCGGGTGCCGCCCGGCGTCGTCGGCCGCAGGCCCGGGGCGGGCTCAGGCCCGCTCGCGGAAGACGATCCGCCGCTGGGCGAGGTAGCTGGCCACGTAGATGGAGGCGTCGCCGATGACCTTGGCGATGCCCAGGGGGATGCCCAGGCCCGTCAGCGTCCACAGCGCCACGTAGCTGGCCGCCAGCAGGGTCAGCGCCAGCGCGATGTAGCGCACGGCGGTCAGGCGCACCGTCCCGGGGGCGGCGTGGAAGACCCGGCGGTTGAGGAAGAAGTTGCAGGTCCCGCTGGTCAGGCGGGCCCCCACGACGCTGACCAGGAGGTTGCCCGTCAGGGCGAACAGCACCATGACCGCCAGCCAGTCGATCGCGAAGCTCGCCAGGCTCGCCCCGACGAAGCGCAGCAGCGGGGCGTAGATCCGCGCGGAGTCGACCAGGGGGCGGAAGTGGGAGGAGGTGTTGCCGGGCTCGTAGATCGTGGCGATCTCGACCTCCTCGACCCCCAGGCCGAGCTCATGGGCGCGCAGGAGGGTGCTCAACTCGTACTCGTAGCGGTCCCCGCGGACCTCGAGAAGCCAGTCGAGGTGGCCGGCCGGGTAGCCGCGCAGCCCGGTCTGCGTGTCGCGCAGCCTCCACCCGGTGGCGCCACGGAACAGCAGGGCGGTCACGTCGTTGCCGACCCGGCTGCGCAGGGGCACCTGGCCGGTGAACATGCGCACGCCCAGGGTCATGCGGCCGGTGGCCCGCACCCGGGCGGCGACGGCGGCGATGTCGGCCGGCGTGTGCTGGCCGTCGGCGTCGGCGCACACGACGTCGGCCGCGGGCCAGGCCTGGGCGGCGCGGGCGATGCCGGTGCGCAGCGCCTGCCCCTTGCCGGCGTTGACCGGGTGGGCGAGGACCTCGGCTCCCTGGGCGCGGGCGGCGGCGAAGACGGCTCCGAACTGCGGGCCCGAGCCGTCGTCGACGACGAGGACCTGGCAGCCGGGCAGCCGGAGCCCGAGGTCGGCCACCAGCGCGGCCAGGCGCATGTCGGGCCGGTAGGCGGGCACGAGCACGACGAGCTCGACCGGCGGGGCGGGGGTCTCGACCGCCCGGAACGCCCCGGTCATGGGGGGCGCAGTGCGTCGGGGTGTGGGTCCGGAGGCGAGCGGTCGGCGGTGGCGCGTCATGCCCTGGCCGGCGAGGCGGCGACGCGTCGGGCGAGGGCCGGTGCTGGGTCGGGTCGAGACGGACATGTCAGGCTCCGTTGGCGATGTAGAAGATGTCGGAGGTGGCGCGCTCGCCGCCGTTGGAGGGCTGGTTGATGATCGAGCCGTTGAAGTACATGGCCGAGGAGCCGCCGCCGTCGAGGTTGTAGGCGGCCTGGCAACCCAGGTCCTTCATGATCTGCGCGAGCTCGGTCATCGTGACCCCGCGGGAGTACCCCTCCTCGCGGCCGTCGACGACGACGAACATGTAGTGGTTGGTGTCGATGACGCCCACCGCGGTGCGGGGCTGCTCGCCCTGGATCGAGTGGTTGCCGACGTTGGTGTCGACCTCGACGTCGTCGATGCCCGAGAGGATCTCGCCCCCCTGGACGAGCGCCGGCCCGAAGGAGCAGGTGTTCCAGGCCCCGGCGTCCAGGAGGGTCTGGGCATCCGTGGTGGTCTCGTCGTAGACCTCGACGCGCCCGTCGGTGTAGAAGACAATGCCGTCGCGCACCCCGGAGTCGCGGTAGATGACGCCGTTGCGGATGAGGATGCCGTCGGTGCGGAAGCCGTAGTAGTCGCCGTTGATGGCGAACACGGCGTCATGCTCGGAGGCGATCTGGCTGGGCTTGGCCGTGATGTTGGTACCGTACTCGTTGCTGGCGAAGGCCGAGCGGACCGTCGTCGCATCGGCCACGGTGATGTCGGCGGTGAAGTAGGTGACCGTGTCCGAGCCCGAGCCGGTCGAGATCTGCTCGATCGCGATGGTCGTGTTCGACGAGGAGTAGGAGTTGTCGCCGATCTGGACGTCGGTGGCTGCCGCGGCGGTGGCCTGGGCGGTGGACTGCACCGAGGAGTTGGCGGCCTCATAGGCGGCGACGTCGGAGATCTCGGTGTGGTCGATGACGAAGCGGTTGAGGGCCCAGGCGCTCGTGCCGGTGGCGGTCAGGCCCAGGACGGCCGCCCCTCCCAGGAGGAGGTTGCGGCGGGTGTGCTTCTTCTTGGCGGGTCGCTCGGCCGCCCCGGGAGCGGCCTGGTGCTTGCTGGTCATGGCATAACCGTGGCCCGCCTGCGTGTGGCGGCCGTAGGCCCCGCATATGCGCTTCCTGTGAACCCGAGCCGGCCGGTCCTCGGGGGTGGAGTGCTGGGTGTTTTTCGGACGGCATGTCTTGGCCTCGATGACGCCGAGGCGCGTCCTCACCTCCGGGGAGTGCTCCATGGCGCGCAGCACCTCGGCGGTCGCGGAGATCGAGGCGACGGGCGTGCGGATGTCGTGGCCGATCTGCGCGACGAGCTCGCGCTTGGAGCGTTCGGCGGTCTCCTGCCGGCTCCGCGCCCGGGCCAGCTCGGTGCGCATGAGGTCGAAGCTCTCCGTCCACGCTCCGAACACATGGTCACGGTCCATCGACAGCGGCGCCTCCAGATCCCCGCCGGCCACCCGGGAGGCGAAGGACCTCAGCCTGTCGAAGGGCACCACGAGGCGCCGATGGGTCCGTGTCATGAGCGCGGCCGCTCCAGCCGTCAGGACGGCGACGACGCCGGTGGCGCACCACGCCAGCCTCCGGGCGGCAGCCGCCTGGCGCTCTGCGGCGTCGTCGCGGAGGTAGACGGTGGCGACGATCGAGGCCCCGGCGACCACCGGCGCGGCGAGCCAACCGTCCCGGGCGGCCTGCACCGCCGTTGTCGGGGCCGGATGGGATCCACCGGTCGAGGCGAGCACGGCGCCGTCGGGCCCCACGAGAGCCGCCGGCGCGCCCAGGGACCTCAGGTCCGCGGAGGAGGTCGCCGGCCACGTCTGGGTGACCACCTCGACGGCGTCGTTGAGGGCGACGGCGTCGGGCCGCGCCGGCTCGCGCAGAGCTAGGTGCCACACGAGGGCGAGCCCCGCGCAGGCGATCACCAGCAGCGCCAGCAGTCGGCGGGCCAGCTGTCTCATCGCGGGAGCCGCCCGCCGGGCCGGCTGGCCCCGGGACCGGTCGCCGGTGCGGGGTTGGTCCCGGGGCCTGTCCCGGGCGCGGGCTCCGGCTCGGGGGCGACCGCGCCGTCGGCTCCGCCGTGGAGCCCGCCGCCGGTGCCGGGGGTGGTGCAGCGGGCGCGCAGGTCGCGGCAGAAGGCGAAACCATTCATGCCAGGGAGGTTGACGTCCAGGACGACGACGCCGACCGTGTCCTGGGCGAGCACCGCCAGACCGTCCTCGGCCGTGGAGACGTGCCGGCAGGTCAGTCCGAAGGCCGTGAGGTAGTCGGCGACGGCGTCGGCCATCTCGGTCTCGTCCTCGACGAGGAGAACATCGGTGTGCATGAGGACCTCCCGGGTGCATTGGGTCACCCGGGAGGAGCGCCCCGAGCCGGGCGCGGCCGGTGGCCGCTGGGAGTGCGCCGGGCCCGGCCGGGCGCGTACCAGGCCCAGCGGGTCGATCTTGCGGGGGCCGGGGGAGGGGAGTCGTCGTTCAGGCTACTGGCCCCAGGGGCCTGCGCATCGAGTGGTAGGCCGCTGGGGCGAATCCCAGGGAGGCGTAGAGGGAGGCCCCCTGGTCCGATGCCTGGAGGTCGGCCCGGTCCGCGTGCTGGCCGGCCCACTTCAGTAGCGCCTCCAAGCAGCGCCGGGCATGGCCGAGGCCGCGGGCATGGCGCCGCGTCACGACATTGAAGATGACCGCGCTCGTCCCGCTCGGACACGACGGGGCGGGTGCGCCGTGCTCCAGGCGGGCCATCGCACAGGACACGACCTCGCCGTCGACCTCGACGACGACGATCCGGCACTCGGGATCGGCCAGTGCGGCCTCGACCCACGCGGTCGTGGCCTCGCGCAGGTGCTCGGCGCGGGCGCCGTCCATGTCGGCGAACATGAGCGCCCGCAGCTCGACGAGGGCGTCGACGTCGTCGAAGCGTGCGAGTCAGACGGGAGGCGCGCCGGATGCCATGGTGCGAGCCTACGGCCCCGCCCCGCCCACCCGGCCGACCTCGCCCAACCCCGCCG
>NZ_JAUNHI010000007.1 GCF_030524025.1 Actinomyces sp.
CAAAGACTCCTCAACCCACTCCAGGTCCCAGGGAAGATCAACCACAACCCCACCCTACCCCACCCACCCTCATCGGGAAGCGCAGTGCCTCATAAGTGCCACCTCTGACTGGTCTGCGTGCTTGATCCCACGTCCTGCATCCCCATCTCGACTTGCCCTCCTCGAATAAGGGTACAAAGATCTTCGTTAAAGTAGGTGCCCCATCCCTACCGGGATGGGGCGGCCGCGAGCGAGATGACCGGGAGGAGCAGTGATGAGCCAGTTCGACGACGACTCCACGCGCTCCCGCGTCCTGGACCTCATCGTCGAGAAGGGGCCGGTCTCGGCCGCGCAGCTGGCCAAGGTCCTGGGCCTGACCCCGGCCGCCGTCCGGCGCCACCTCACGGTTCTCGAGGAGCGTGACGAGATCCAGGTCCACACGCCCTCGGGCTCCGGCAAGCGGGGCAGGGGCCGCCCGGCCCGCCACTACGTTGCCACCGCCGCGGCCCGCTCGACCTACGCCGACGGCTACGCCGAGCTCGCCGGGCGCGCCCTGGCCTACCTGTCCCAGGTGGCCGGGGAGCGCGCCGTCGACTCCTTCGCCGCCTCGCGCGGCCGCGACCTGGAGCGCCGCTACATGCCGGTGGTCGAGGCCGCGGGCAAGGACCCCTCGGACCGCGCCCGGGCCCTGGCCGACGCCCTGACGATGGACGGCTACGCGGCGACCGTGCGCGATGTCGGAGACGGCACCTACGCGGTCCAGCTGTGCCAGGGCCACTGCCCGGTGCGCGACGTCGCCGGCCAGTTCAACGAGCTGTGTGAGGCCGAGACCCAGGCCTTCTCGCGGCTGCTCGGCGTGCCGGTGCAGCGTCTGGCCACCCTGGCCGGAGGCGAGCATGTGTGCACCACCCACGTCCCCATCGCCATGCCCGCCCTGCGCAAGCGCGCCGCGCGGGCCGTGGCCCACACGCGGGGCCGCAGGCCCCAGCCACCGGAAGGAACCCGATGACTTCACCAGCCACCGACACGGTGCGCAGCGACGACGAGATCATCGACTCGATCCCGACGACCTACGGCTTCGGCTGGCACGACTCCGACGAGGCCGGCGCCCAAGCCAAGCGCGGACTCGATGAGCAGGTCGTGCGGGAGATCTCCGCGATCAAGGGCGAGCCGGAGTGGATGCTGGCCAAGCGCCTCAAGGCCTACGACATCTTCGAGCGCAAGCCCATGCCCACCTGGGGCGTGGATCTGTCGAGCCTTGACATGGACGCCGTCAAGTACTACGTGCGCTCCACCGACCGCCCGGCCACCTCCTGGGACGACCTGCCCGAGGACATCAGGAACACCTACGACCGCATCGGCATCCCCGTGGCCGAGCGCGAGCGGCTCGTGGCCGGTGTGGCCGCCCAGTACGAGTCCGAGGTCGTCTACCACCAGATCCGCGGCGACCTGGAGGAGCAGGGCGTCATCTTCGTGGACACCGACACCGCGGTGCGCGAGTACCCCGAGCTCGTCCAGGAGTACTTCGGCACGGTTGTGCCCGCCGGGGACAACAAGTTCGCCGCGCTCAACACCGCCGTGTGGTCGGGGGGCTCCTTCATCTACGTGCCCAAGGGGGTCCACGTCGAGATCCCGCTTCAGGCCTACTTCCGGATCAACACCGAGAACATGGGCCAGTTCGAGCGCACCCTCATCATCGCCGACGAGGACTCCTACGTCCATTACGTCGAGGGCTGCACCGCCCCGATCTACTCGACCGACTCGCTGCACTCGGCGATCGTGGAGATCATCGTCAAGAAGAACGCCCGGGTGCGCTACACCACGATCCAGAACTGGTCGAACAACGTCTACAACCTCGTCACCCAGCGCGCCACCTGCGCCGAGGGCGCGACGATGGAGTGGATCGACGGCAACATCGGCTCCAAGCGCAACATGAAGTACCCGGCGGTCTACCTCATGGGACCCCACGCCCGCGGCGAGGCCCTGTCCATCGCCTTTGCGGGGGAGGGCCAGCACCAGGACACCGGGGCGAAGATGGTCCACATGGCCCCGCGCACCTCGAGCCACATCGTCTCGAAGTCCATCGCCCGCGACGGCGGACGCTCGGCCTACCGCGGACTGGTCCAGGTCATGCGCAACGCCCGCCACTCCAAGTCCAACGTCCTGTGCGACGCGCTGCTGGTCGACGAGACCTCCCGCTCGGACACCTACCCCTACGTCGACGTGCGCACCGACGACGTCGAGATGGGCCACGAGGCCACCGTCTCGAAGGTGAGCGCCGACCAGCTGTTCTACCTCATGCAGCGCGGCCTGAGCGAGACCGAGGCAATGGCCACGATCGTGCGGGGCTTCGTCGAGCCCATCGCCCGCGAGCTGCCCATGGAGTACGCCTTGGAGCTCAACCGCCTCATCGAGCTGCAGATGGAGAACTCGGTGGGCTGACCGGCACAGCCCCGCCCCTCGACCCGACGACGCCGGCACCCCCGGCACAGGAGCACCACATGCCTGACCTGTCCACCGACCACTCGCGCGCGAGGCTGGAGTCCGACCACTCCCACGGCCCCGCGCCGCGGTACGTCTCCTCGCGCGCCGAGCGCCCCACCTCCTTCGACCCCGTCGACATCCCCGTGCCGCGGGGCCGGGAGGAGGAGTGGCGCTTCACCCCGGTGCGGCGCTTCGCCCCCCTGTTCGACCTCGACGCCGTGTCCGCGGGCACGGGAGCCGGCGTCGTCACCGCCTCGGTCGACGCCCCGGCGGGCGTCGCGGTCGAGACGGTCGACCGCGAGGACGCCCGCGTGGGGGCCGTCGGCGCACCGGTGGACCGCACCGGAGTCGTGGCCTGGGCGGCGGCACGGCAGGCCACCGTCCTCACCCTGCCCGCCGGCGCCCACCCCGAGCGCGCCGTGCGGGTGCAGGTCCACGGGGCCGACCCCGACGGGGCCCACCCGTCGGCCCAGCACCTGGTCATCCTGGCCGCCGAGCGCGCGGCGGGCACGGTCGTCATCGACCACACCGGCGCCGCCGCGCTGACCCAGACCGTGGAGATCCAGGTGGCCCCCGGCGCCGAGCTGACCGTCGTGTCGATCCAGGGCTGGGACGATGGGGCCATCCACGCCTCCAACCACCGGGCGGCCGTGTCGGCCGGCGGGGCCCTCAAGCACGTCGTCGTGTCCCTGGGCGGTGACGTGCGCATCTGCCCCGACCTCGGATTCACCGGGGAGGGCGGGCGCATCGACGCCTACGGGGTCTACTTCACCGACGCCGGCCAGCACCAGGAGCACCGGCCCTACGTGGCGCACACCGAGCCGCGCTGCTACTCGCGGGTGACCTACAAGGGCGCCCTCCAGGGGGAGCGGGCCCACGCGGTGTGGGTGGGCGACTGCCTCATCGACTCCGGCGCCCGCGGCACCGACACCTACGAGCTCAACCGGAACCTCGTGCTCACCGAGGGCGCCAAGGCCGACTCGGTGCCCAACCTGGAGATCAAGAACGGTGAGATCGAGGGCGCCGGGCACGCCAGCGCCACCGGGCGGTTCGACGACGAGCAGCTGTTCTACCTGCGCTCACGGGGCATCACCGAGACCGAGGCCCGCCGCCTGGTAGTCCTCGGCTTCTTCAACGAGATCGTCGCCGAGATCGACGTCCCCGAGGTCGAGCAGCGCCTCATGTCCGCCATCGAGGCCGAGCTCGAGGTCACCGGGCTCCTCCAGCCCGGCGCGACCCCCGACCCGGAGTCGAGCGCTGCCGACCCGCGCGACGGGTCCTGACCGACCCGGCTCGAACCCACTACTGGAACCACCACTGACAGACCTTCGCCGAAAGAGCATCGATGAGCACGCTGAGCATCACCAACCTCCACGTCCAGGTGGCCACCAACGAGGGCCCCAAGCCGATCCTCAAGGGCGTCGACCTCACGGTCGGCTCCGGGCAGGTCCACGCCATCATGGGGCCCAACGGCTCGGGCAAGTCCACCCTGGCCTACGCCATCGCCGGGCACCCGGACTACGAGATCACCGACGGCCAGGTCCTGCTCGACGGCGTCGACCTGCTCGAGCTGAGCGTCGACGAGCGCGCCCGGGCCGGCCTGTTCCTTGCGATGCAGTACCCGGTGGAGGTCCCCGGGGTCAGCGTCGCCAGCTTCCTGCGCACCGCCAAGACCGCGCTGGACGGCCAGGCCCCCAAGGTCCGCCAGTGGGTCGGCCAGGTCGACGAGGCGATGGCGCGCCTGCGCATGGACCCCTCCTTCGCCCAGAGGGACGTCAACACCGGCTTCTCAGGTGGTGAGAAGAAGCGCTTCGAGATCCTCCAGATGGAGCTCCTCCGGCCCCGCTTCGCGGTGCTCGACGAGACCGACTCCGGGCTGGACGTCGACGCCCTGCGCATCGTCTCCGAGGGCGTCAACCGCCTCCACGAGGAGTCCGACGCCGGCTTCGTCGTCATCACCCACTACACGCGCATCCTGCGTTACATCACCCCGGACTTCGTCCACGTCCTTGTCGACGGCCGCGTGGCCGAGGAGGGCGGCCCCGACCTCGCCGAGCGCCTGGAGAACGAGGGCTACGACCGGTTCCTGGGCTGAGGCGCGACGCCGGCCGGCACCCACCACCCGCACCCGCCCAGGGAGGCACACCGATGACCGCACCGCTGCACGCCCACCCGCTGTCGGCCGCCGAGGTCGACGCGTTGCGGGGCGCCTTCCCCTACCTGGAGCGGCCCGCCCGCAACGGAGAGCCGCTGGCCTACCTCGACTGGGCGGCGACCTCCCAGAAGCCCGAGGCGGTCATCGCCCGGGAGGCCGAGTTCTACCACCGCTCCAACGGGGCGGCGGGACGCTCGACCTACCAGCTCGCCGACGAGGCCACCGCCGCCTGGCAGGACGCCCGCACGGCGGTGGCCGGCTTCGTCGGGGCCGGCCCTGACCAGCTCGTCTTCACCAAGAACGCCACCGAGGCGCTCAACCTCCTGGCGCTGTCGATCGGGCACGCCAGCCTCGGCCGCCCGGCCGACCGGGGCACGGGGGAGCCGGGGGACAGTCGCCGGCTGCACCTGGCCCCCGGCGACGAGATCGTCGTCTCCCGCGCCGAGCACCACGCCAACCTCGTGCCCTGGCAGGAGCTGTGCGCCCGCACCGGGGCACGTCTGCGCTGGCTCGACCTGACCCCCGAGGGGCGCATCGACCCGGCCACCGCCGGCGTCATCACCGAGCGCAGCCGCGTGGTCGCCCTGACCCACGCCTCCAACGTGACCGGGGCGATCACCCCGCTTGACCAGATCCTGCCGGCGGCCAGGGCTGTCGGGGCACTCGTCGTGCTCGACACCTGCCAGTCCGCCGCGCACCTTCCCCTGGACTTCGCTGCCCTGCACGCCGCCGGCGTCGACGCCATCGTCCTGTCGAGCCACAAGATGCTCGGGCCTACCGGCGTCGGGGCGCTCGTGGCCCACGAGGAGCTGCTGGCCCCCATGCCCCCGGTGCTGACCGGCGGCTCCATGATCGAGGTCGTCACCATGGAGTCCTCGACCTACATGGCGGGCCCCTCCCGCTTCGAGGCGGGCAGCCAGCCCCTGGCCCAGGCGGCCGGCTGGCAGGTCGCCGTCGAGCTCCTGGCGGGCATCGGGCTCGACCGCCTCCACGCCACCGAGCGCGCCCTGGCCGCCCACCTCCTCACCGGGATGGAGCAGGTCAGTGGCCTGAGGGTCCTGGGCCCCCTCGACCTCGAGGACCGGCTGGGCGTGGTGTCCTTCGCCCTGGAGGGCGTTCACCCCCATGACGTGGGCCAGTTCCTCGACTCCGTCGGCGTGGCGGTGCGCACCGGCCACCACTGCGCCCAACCGGTCCACGCCCACTTCGGGACCGCGTCGTCGTCTCGCGTATCCTTCGGTCCGACCACGACCCTGGAGGAGGTCGACCGCTTCCTGACCGCCGTGGCCGACGTCCGCGCCTACTTCGGGAGATGAGCATGAACGAGCTCGACCGGCTCTACCAGCAGGTGATCCTCGACCATTCCCGCGAGCGGCACGGCGCCGGTGCCCTCGAGGCCCCCGACGGCCTGTCGCACCAGGTCAACCCCACCTGTGGTGACGAGGTGACCCTGGGGGTGCGGGTCGTCGACGACCACCTCGAGGCCGTGGGCTGGGAGGGCCAGGGCTGCTCGATCTCCCAGGCCTCGATCTCGGTCATGCACGACCTCGTCGACGGGGCCGACCTGGCCAGGGTGGCCCGCCTGGAGGAGGACTTCCACCTCCTCATGCACTCCCGCGGCAAGGGCGTGGCCGACGAGGTCCTCGACGAGCTCGAGGACGCGGCCGCCTTCGAGGGCGTCTCGAAGTACCCCAACCGCGTCAAGTGCGCGCTGCTGGGCTGGATGGCGCTCAAGGACGCACTGGCCCAGTCCGGGCGGGCCCTGCCCGCCGTCGACCGGGACTGACCCGGCGCCCGCTGACACCCGCCCACCGCTGTCGCACGACAGTCGCACCACCGCACCACCGTCCCACTGCCCCGACAGCAGCCCCGCTGCTCGCCCACCAAGGAGGAGCCATGAGCACCAACCCCGAGGACCTCGACAACCCGATGGCGGCCCGGCACGCCGTGGCCGCGCCCGGCGAGGTCGACGCCGCCGAGGTCGAGGAGGCGCTGCGCGACGTCATCGACCCCGAGCTGGGGATCAACGTCGTCGACCTCGGCCTGCTCTACGGGGTCTCCATCGAGCCAGACAGCACGGTCGTGCTCGACATGACGCTGACAACCGCTGCATGCCCCTTGACCGACGTCATCGAGGAGCAGGCCCAGCAGGCCCTGGCCCACCTGACCGACTCGGTGCGCATCCAGTGGGTGTGGCTGCCGCCGTGGGGGCCGGACAAGATCACCCCCCAGGGGCGCGAGCAGCTGCGGGCGCTGGGCTTCAACGTCTGAGCCGCGCCGGCCGTCTGGGCAGACCTGCCCGGCGCCGGGGTTGCCCCGCATTCGTGCCCCTTACTACAGTTGCCCTATGCAGTCCGGGGGAATCTGGTCGGTGACCTGGAGGGTCGAGGGCGCCGCCCCGGCGCAGCTCGACGACCCGTCGGCGATCGCCTCCTTCCTCGACGCAACCGCATGCCTGTCCGGGCTCACCGCGGTCGCCTCCGTCGAGCACCGTTTCGAGCCCCAGGGGGTCAGCGCGGTGCTCGTCCTGTCAGAGTCTCACGTGGCCATTCACTCCTGGCCGGAGACCGGTACCGCCTACATCACCCTGACTAGCTGCCGTGAGATCGGTGCCGGGACCATCGAGGCCGTCGGGGATCTGGCGCGCAGCACTTTGGGCGCCAGTGCCGTCAGCCATGCGGCGGTCGAGCTGTGAGCGCCACTCGCGCCCGGCTCCAGGTCGGTGAGGTCCTGGGCGGCGGTGAACGGCTCCTGCGCGTCGAAGGCTGCCTGCTGTTCAAGCAGTGGGACCACGAGGACCAGAAGTACTACTTCTGGGAGGAGTGGCAGCTGTCGGGCATGAGCAGCTACGACACGTGGGTCGAGGTCGATCACGACGGCGGCGCTGTCTTCCTGTACGAGCCCATGCCCTTCGTCGAAGTCCTCGATCCCCTCTCCATGGTCGCCGGGCAGCACTTACGGCTGACCAACGGGCTGACGGTCTACGAGGCGCGGGTCACCGAGACCGGCGCCGGCACCCTCGACCAGGTCCTGGGACGCACCACCTGCCCGCTGGCGGTGGGTGAGGACATGGCCTACGTCGAGCTTGAGCTGACTGACCCCTCCGGTGGCAGGACGGCCGTCACTGTGGACAGCCACGGCATGCGCGACCTCGTGTCCTACCGCAAGCGGCCCCTGGACGCCGCCGCCCAGAAGGCCATGTTCGGCAGGGTCATCTCGGCCGGCGGCGTGCCGCGTGCCCTCGTGCTGGGAGCGCTGGTCATCGCCCCGCTCGTGGCGACCGCCGTCCTGCTCCAGGGCTGCGAGCACAAGCAGCGCTGCGACGAGGACGAGGCGGACTGCACCGGGACGACTCGTCCGGTGCACGGCGGTGGCGGTGGCGGAATCGGCAAGTAGCCGGCCGACAAGGAGAAGGATCAATGATGACAATGATGGTTGCGGCGCAGGAGACGGCGAGCGCCTCGGGGCTGGACTGGCAGACGCTGCTGGCCACCGTGGTCTATGCGCTCCTGGGGTTTGCGCTGCTCATGCTCTTCGCCTGGGTGGTCAACGCGGTGTTCCGGCTCGACCTGCGCCGTGAGCTCATCGAGGACCAGAACACCGGCCTTGGCCTGGCCATCGCCGGGGCGGCCGTGGCCATCGCCATCATCATCGCGGCCACCATCGTCGGCTGACAGCGCGCGCCGGGAGCGCTGAGGCCGCCTCCCGCCCTGCGTCACGACGCCGAAAGGGGGAGGCGATGACCGGCCGGAGCAAGCAGCGCCAGACCGTCGTCCTGTTCGCCGCGGCGATGCTCGTCGCCGTCGGCGGGCTCATCTACGAGCTCATCCTGGGCACCGCTGCCTCCTACCTCATCGGCGACTCGGTCCTCAGCTTCAGCCTGGCCACGGGGCTGACCCTGTTCGGCATGGGGTTGGGCTCGCTGCTGGTGGTCCGTATCCGTCACGACCCCGCGGTCGTCTTCGCCGTCAACGAGATCCTGCTCGGGCTCGTGGGCGGCAACTCGGTCCTCCTCCTCTACGCGGCCTTCGGCCTGACCGATCTGCACTGGTGGGTCTTCGGGATCATCAGCCTGGTCATCGGCGTGCTCATCGGCTTGGAGATCCCGCTGCTGGTGCGGACCTTCCACCAGTTCGGACGGCGTTCATCGGTCGAGCTGATCAGCAAGGTCCTGGCCCTGGACTACTTCGGCGCCCTGGTGGCCTCACTCGTCTTCCCCCTGGTCCTGCTACCCCAGCTCGGACTCATGCGCGGGGCCTACCTGGTGGGAGCCCTCAACGTCCTGGTCGCCATGATCGTGCTCCTCCAGGTGCGCACGCCCCGCAGGATCCTCTACGGAGGCTTCGCCGTGGCGTTGCTGCTGCTGGGCCTGTTCGCCGGGGCGAGCCACCTCGAGCGCAGCATCGAGACCCAGACCTACGGCGATCCGGTGGTCTACTACGAGCAGACCCAGTACCAGAAGATCGTCCTGACCAACTATGGCGATGACCTGCGGCTCTATCTCAACGGGCAGCTGCAGTTCTCCAGCCTGGACGAGGCCCGCTACCACGAGACCCTGGCGGCGGCGGCGATGACCTCGGTGACTGATTGCGGGCAGGTCCTCATCCTCGGGGGCGGCGACGGCCTGCTCGCCCGGGAGGTCCTGCGCTACCCGGGGGTCGAAAGCGTCACCATCGTCGACATCGACCCGCGGATGACCGAGCTCGCCCGCACCAACCCGCTGCTGACCGAGCACAACAAGGGCTCGCTGTCCGACCCGCGGGTCGAGGTGGTCAACGAGGACGCCTTCAGCTACACCGCCGAGCCCGACCAGCAGGGCTACGATGTGGTCCTGGCCGACCTGGTCGACCCCTCGAACGAGCGGCTGGCCAAGCTCTACTCGGTGGAGTTCTACCGGCAGGTCGACGCCCTGTTGGCCGAGGACGGCGTCATGGTCACCCAGGCCACCTCCTCCTTCTTCTCCCCGAACGCCTTCTCGATGGTGGCCTCGACCGTGGCCGCGGGGCACCCGGACCGCCAGGTCTACCCCTTCAGCGTCAACGTCCCCTCCTTCGGGGAGTGGGGCTTCGTGCTGAGCACCGCCCGACCCCAGTCGGTGCTGTCCGGCGACCTGCCCCCAGGGCTGGTCTACCAGAGCGCCGAGCTCATGCGTTTCATCGTCCTGGAGCACCCGGCGGCGACCACGGCGACCGAGCCCTCGACCCTGCTCCACCCCAGGATCGTGGCCACCTACAACGAGGACATGTCCCAGTGGAGGTACTACTGAGGATGGCTCAGGCAGGTCTGTGCCCCCGTGCGTCCCCAGGCGCGGGCCGCCGCCTCCTCGCCGTCGGCCAGGGGTCCCTGGGCCGAGCCACGAGGAAGCTCTTGCAGACGGCATCGGGGCGATGACCGGCGCGTTAGAGTCTTGGCGACGTCCTTGGCAGCGGAGCCGCTCAACCAGCCCCGTCCGGTGACAGTGTCGGCAGCCGCCA
Organism: Actinomyces sp.; assembly: GCF_030524025.1. Taxonomy (GTDB): domain Bacteria; phylum Actinomycetota; class Actinomycetes; order Actinomycetales; family Actinomycetaceae; genus Actinomyces. Next base: position 10,093 of record NZ_JAUNHI010000007.1, read on the forward strand.
CAGGCAGCCCCGCCGGGATGATGGTGGCCTCCAACCACTCGCGAATACCGGTGGAGGGTGTGGAGGGCGCCCCGGGAGAGACGGCCTGGGCCCGGCTCGCGGCGGTGGGCAGGCCCCGGCTGTGCGTGGGGGCGGCGAGCACCAGCAGCCCGAGAGCCGCCGGCAGCATGCCGGGGGCGTCGTCGGTGGAGGTGACGTGCACCGACACCCCGGCGTCGGCCAGTCCGGCGGCGAGCGCGTGCGCGACGGCGCGAGTGCATCCGAAAAAAGACTCGACGACGACAAGCGCCCCGGTCGGTGTCCTGGGGTCTGAGGCCCCGGACTGCGGTGGGTCGGGGCGGGGGTTGTCTGTGCTCATGGCGCTGATGGCGCTCATGGCCTCAAGGAAAGAGGCCCGAGACGGGGCCCTGCGCGTGGGCGACCGCGACATCACCGTCCCGTCCGAGCCCGACCCCGCGAGCATCCCGTGGGGTAGCGTCGGCGCCGACATCGTCATCGAGTCGACCGGCCGGTTCACCGACGCCGCTTCCGCCTCGGCACACCTGGCCGGGGGAGCGCCGCCGCCGAGTCGATCATCCCGACCTCCTCCGGGGCGGCGCGTGTCAACGGCGGGCCCCTGGGCAAGACTGAGCGCTGCCTGGCTGCCGTCGTCGCCGCCGCGGTGCCCGCCCACCTGGACGTCATCGCCTGGGTCCTCATCGGCGGCTCCCTGCTCACCGCCGCCGTGCGGTTCCGGCGCACCGCCGTCGCCCTGAGCGGGGCGGGCGCCGACCCAGCCGCGGCCTCCTGTGGGGCGAGCATGCAGCTGCTGGAGAACCTGCTGACCGTGCCCGTCGAGGCCAGGGCGCCTGCGGGCGTCGACTGGCTGCTGGAAGGGGACCGCTCCTGGAGCCTGGCCGTCCCGTGGACAGGTTGGGTCCTGACGGGGAGCGCCGTCTTCCTGGCCGTCGCCGTCGTTGGTCGTCCTCCTGGTCGCGGGCATCGGTGTGGCCGCCTCGGGCAAGACCGAGCTGCGGCGCCGTTGGACCACGTGGGCGATCATCATCCCGGTGGTCGGCATCCCGATCTGGGCCGCGCATGGCGGCCTCCACCGGCGTCGTGGCCCTCGCCCGCAAGCCGCTGGCACCGCTGGTGCGTCGGGACTACGAGGCCCACCTCCTGGCCACCGGGGTCGTCTACGGCGTGCTGCTGCGGCGGGTGGTGCGCCACTGGGAGGACTGACGGGCCCGCCGGCGGCGCCTCACAGCTCGGAGTCGGCCACCGCGAAGGTGTCGCAGGCCTGGACCGAGCCGGTGTTCATCCCCTCGGTGAACCAGCGCACCCGCTGCTCGGAGGAGCCGTGGGTCCAGGTGTCGGAGTCCACCGAGGCGCCCGAGCGCTCCTGGATGTGGTCGTCGCCCACGGCCTCGGCGGCGTCGATGGCGGTGGCGATCTCGGCCTGGGTCGGGGTGACGAGGAAGGGCGTCCCGGTCTCCGGGTCGGGTGTGGTCGAGGCGTAGTGCACCCACAGGCCGGCGTAGCAGTCGGCCTGGAGCTCCAGGCGCACCGAGTCGGAGGTGGCGCCCGCCCCCGAGCGGTCGGCGGCGGCCATCGTGCCCAGCTGGTTCTGGATGTGGTGGCCGAACTCGTGGGCGACGATGTACTCCTCGGCCAGCGGGGTGTCGGTGGCGCCCAGGGAGGACTCCATGTCGGAGAAGAAACGCATATCGAGGTAGACCGTTGAGTCACCCGGGCAGTAGAAGGGGCCCACCGAGGACGACGCGGTGCCGCAGGCGGTCGACACCGAGGTGCCGTCCCACAGGTGGAAGTCCGGGGCGACGTAGGAGGTCCCCGCCTGGGCGGGCAGCTGGGCGCCCCACACCGCGTCGAGAGACTCGGCGGTGGCCGCCATCCGGCACTGGGTGTAAGTATTGGCCGCGTCCCCGTTGACCTCCTCGCCGGTGCCGCACACCGACATGTCGATGCTCGAGGTCCCGGCGGAGGAGGCCTGGTCCTGCCCGGAGACCAGTCCGGTCAGGTCCACGCCGGTGATCTGGCTGAGCATGACGACGGCCAGGACCACGAGGACCGAGCCCCCGCCGAGCACGGCCCCCCGGCGCCCGCCCCCGGTCGAGACGCGGTTGGGGTTGAACTTGATGTCGCGGTTGAAGCTCATGGTGACCTCACGGTGGGGGACGGCTGCGTCGTCGGGGCGGGGCGGCGGCGCCCGCAAAGCGACGGCGCGACCAGGCTAGCGGGTGGGCCGGGCCCCGCGCTGCGCCGCCGGTGTACCGACGGCGTGCTCGTCGGGCCGGGAGGGCCGGTCCTATCCCGCGTGGCGCGAGTACCCTAAGTGTGTGCTCTACGACCTGCTGTACAGAACCGTCCTGACCCGCATCGACCCGGAAGTCATCCACGACGTGTGCCTGGACGCGATCGACGTCACCAGCAGGGTGCCCTTCCTGCGCGACGTCGTGCGCCAGGCCTGGGGCAGGCGCCCGGTCTTCCCGGTGCCCAGCGCCAACCAGGGGGGACCCCTGGCCCGGCCGGTGCCCGGCATCCTGGGCCTGGCCGCGGGGATGGACAAGGAGGGGCAGGCCGTTGAGGGCCTGGACATGCTGGGCTTCGGTTTCATCGAGGTGGGCACGGTCACCGCCCGGCCCCAGCCCGGCAACGACAGGCCCCGCCTGTGGCGCTACCCGCAGATGCGTGCGGTGCGCAACCGGATGGGCTTCAACAACTCCGGTGCCGACGAGGCGGCCAGGAGGCTGCGGGAGCTGCGCTCGACCAGGCGGGGGCGGTCGATCGTCGTGGGCGCCAACATCGGCAAGACCAAGGCGACACCGCTGGAGCACGCCGTCGAGGACTACCGGTACTCGGCGGCCGCGCTGGCCCGGTGGGTGGACTACCTCGTCGTCAACGTCTCGAGCCCCAACACCCCCGGGCTGCGCGAGCTGCAGCACGTCGAGTCGCTGCGCCCCATCCTCCAGGCCGTCCGCGAGGCCGCGGACGGCGCCGCGGGCCGTCACGTGCCCCTCCTGGTCAAGATCGCCCCGGACCTGGCCGACGCGGACATCGATGCCGTGGCGGACCTCGTCACCGGCATGGGACTGGACGGTGTCGTGGCCACGAACACGACCATCGACCACGACCTGGGTGAGGGCGGGCTGTCGGGCTCCCCGTTGCTGCCGCGCTCCCTGGAGGTCGTGCGCCGCCTGCGCTCCCGCCTCGGGGAGGGGCCCACCATCATCGGGGTGGGCGGCATCTCCTCGATCATGGACGCCGAGCTCATGCTCGACGCGGGGGCCGACCTGCTTGAGGCCTATACCGCATTCATCTACAACGGCCCCGCGTGGCCCGGGCGCATCAACCGCGCCCTGGCCACGACCCGTCGCGCCCGCGCGTGAGCGCCGGACGGGCCGCGCGCGAGGACGGGGAGGAGCGCTCCGGTTCGGCGGCAGGCAGCGGGCGTGGTGCCCGGTGGTCGGTGCCGGTCCTGGCCGTCGGCATCGTGCTCGTCGCCCTCATCCTGCGTCCCGGCGCCACGAGCACCGGACCGGTCCTGGAGGAGATCCGTTCCGGCCTGGGCCTGGGATCGACCGGGGCGGCCCTTCTCGCGTCACTGCCCGGGGCGTGCTTCGCCGTGGCAGGTGCGGTGGCAGCGCGCCTGGGCCACCGGATGGGGGCCGCCGGCGGGCTCGTCATCGGCGGCGTGCTGGCGGGTGCGGGTATGACGGCGCGGGCCGTGACCGGTTCAGGCTCCTGGTTCCTGGCGCTCAGCGCCCTGGCGCTGGTGGGCGCGGGCCTGGGCAACGTCCTGCTGCCCATGGCCATCAAGGAACGCTTCCCGACCAACCCGGGGGCGTGGACGGCGGTGTACGTCACCGTCCTGTCGGTCGGGGCGGTCCTGCCCCAGCTGCTCGCTCCGACCGTGATCGAGGCGGGCGGCTCGTGGAGGACGACACTGGCGGTGTGGGGCCCGGTGGGAATTCTGGCGGCCGTGCCGTGGCTGGTCCTGGCCCTGGTGCGCCGGCGGGCCGCGTTGCTGGCAGGCCCACGGGCGCGCCGGCGGCCTGCTGAGGACCGGGACCGCACGCCGTCGCCGCCGGAGGGCGGGGCGGCCCGGACCATCGGCCTGCGGGAGATCGCGAGAAGCCCTCGGGCGCGGGCGATGGCCCTGTTCTTCGGTTTGCAGTCGATGCAGGCCTACGTCATTTTCGGCTGGTTCGCCCAGATCCTGCGCGACGCCGGCTTGGGCCTGGCCACCGCCTCCCACCTGCTGGCGGCCTTCAGTGCCTGGGGCCTGCTGGGCGGACTCATCATCCCGGCGCTCGTCGCCCGCTCACGGCACCTGCGCGCCTGGGTGGTGTTGTTCGCCGGGCTGCTGGTGCTCGGTTTCGGCGGGCTGCTCCTGGCGCCCCGGACGGTCAGCTGGCTGTGGCCCTGCGCGCTGGGGATCTCCGGCTTCTGCTTCCAGGTGGCGCTGGTCCTGGTCACCGCGCGTACCCGCGACTACCGGGTGACGGCGGCGCTGTCGGGCTTCACCCAGGCGATCGGCTACACCCTGGCCAGTGCCGGGCCCTTCGTCGTCGGCTGGGTCCACGCGCTCAGCGGCGGGTGGACCGTGCCCCTCGTCCTGCTCATCGCCTCGGCCGTGCCCATGGGGTGGGCCGGTTGGCACGCCTGCGCGCCGGGCATGGTCGACGACGAGCTGCCCGCCCGCTGACTTCACTGGCCGGGGAGCCGGTGGGCCTCATGAGGCGGGGCCCGGCGCGCAGGCTCCGGTCAGGCGGGGCGCTTGTCGGGGGAGCGGGTCAGGGCGGGGTCGCGCTGGACGACGTCGCCCAGTGCCGTGTCGACGGCGGACATGACCTCGTCGTCGAGGACGACCCCCGAGGCCTTGACGTTCTCGACCAGCTGCTCGGGCCGGGAGGCCCCGATGATCGCCGCGGAGACGAAGTCGTGCTGGAGGACCCAGGCCAGGGCGAGCTGCGCCATGGTCAGCCCGGCCCCCTCCGCCATCGGCCGGAGACGCTGGACGGCGGTGAGCACGTCCTGGCGCATCCAGGCCTCGATCATCTGCTTGCCGCCCTTGGCGTCGGTGGCCCGCGAGCCGGCGGGCGGCTCCTGCCCGGGCAGGTACTTGCCGGTCAGCACCCCCTCGGCCATCGGGGACCACACGATCTGACCGAGTCCCAGCGCCGTGGAGGTCGGCACGACCTTGTCCTCGATGACCCGGTACAGCGCCGAGTACTGCGGCTGGTTGGACACGAGGCGGAAGCCCATCTGGGAGGCCAGCGACTGGCCGGCGTCGATCTGCTCGGCGGTCCACTCCGATACGCCGATGTACAGCGCCTTGCCGGAGCGCACGACGTCGGCGAAGGCCTGCATCGTCTCCTCCAGCGGAGTGGCGTAGTCGTAGCGGTGTGCCTGGTAGAGGTCGACGTAGTCCATGCCCAGGCGTCGCAGGGAGCCGTTGATGCCCTCCATGATGTGTTTGCGCGACAGCCCCACGTCGTTGGGCCCCTGGGGGCCGACAGGCCAGTAGACCTTGGTGAAGACCTCGAGGGACTCACGGCGCTGGCCCCGCAGTGCCGCGCCGAGCACCTCCTCGGCCACCGTGTTGGCGTAGACGTCGGCGGTGTCGAAGCTCGTGATGCCCAGGTCGAGGGCGGTGTGCACGCAGGCGACAGCCGTGTCGGCCTCGACCTGTGAGCCGTGGGTGAGCCAGTTGCCGTAGGTGATCTCGGTGACCTTGAGCCCCGAGCTGCCCAGATGACGGTATGCGACCATGGCCCCCAGCCTAGATGAACCGACGAGCGGGCGGGTCACGGGCCGAGCCCACCAGTGCGGTGCCGGCGGCACCGGAGTCACCCCCTCCGCGAGATCGGGACATATGACACCTCGAGATCGGTACATATGACACGGCCGGGCGCCGGCCCGCCGGTCAGGTCCCTGGTTCTGGTGTGGACAGCGGCTGTCTGTGAGGACCACCATTGGCGGTCCTCACGCGATCCCGGTGGGGAAGAAACCGCGTGATTCTGCTGCTTGTCGTCGTCGGACGAGCGGTGGGGCCGGGTGCCTGGTCCGGCAGCGCCTGGGCACGGCCACCGGCCTGGGGGGCGTGCTCGTCGTGGCCGGTGAGTGCCGGCTGGCCGACGGCGATGAAGACCGCCTGCTCGTGCTCGACCTCGAGGGCTGTGCGAGCAAGTCAAGGCCACCCAGCCCCACACTGCCCCCGGAGCCCCGACCCGCCACACAGCACCCACCCCACAACGGCCCTGCACCCCGCCGTGTCATATCTCCCGATCTCGAGGTGTCATATGTCCCGATCTCGAGGTGTCATATGTCCCGATCTCGGTGAGGGGGAGGATTCTGGAGTCGTGACGTCGGCCCCGGGCCCGACTCACCTAGCAGACCCGCTTGGAATCAGTGATTCAGCGCCACGCCCGTTGACCTCGTACGCTCCGAGACCCGCCTCTCAGGAGGGGTACTGGCGGCGGCGGACCTGCGGGCTGGGACGACGCAGGCGGCGCAGGTTGAAGCAGCGGCTGAAGACATACCAGAACAGCACGCCCTGGCCCTTGACCTCCTCGACCCCGAACTTCGCGTACAGCCTGCGGCGCACGAGCCACCAGCACACGACCGCGTCGATGATGGCCAGGAAGAAGACGGCGTAGAGCCCCAGCAGGAGCATGAGACTGAGCTCGGAGGAGGAGCCGCTGGCCGAGGAGAAACCGAAGACGATGATCATGAGCACGATGCTCAGCGGCAGGAACAGCTCGCCCAGGGAGTAGCGCGCGTCGACGTAGTCGCGGACATAGCGCTTGACCGGGCCCTTGTCCCTGGGGGGCAGGTAGCGCTCGTTGCCGGTGCGCATCGCCTCGTCCTGGAGCCGCCAGGCCTCGTCCCGTCGGGCGCGGGCCTCGGCCTTGGCCGCCTTGCGGTCGGTGGGCACCACCGGATGCAGGCGCCGCGCCTCGGCCTCCTTGCGCTTGGGGGTGGCGCGGCCCTTGCCGCCGACCTTGACGGGGGACTCGGGTTCCGGTGCCTCCTGGGCGGCGGCGTCGCGCTTCTTGAACAGCTTCACGGGTGACAGGGTAGCGGCTCGGAAGGGCTACCCTCTGTCCATGATCACCGTCGACGCCGTGCGCAACGCCGTCCAGGACTCCGTCGAGGACATCGTCTCGGACCTGGAGGCACTGGTCGCCCTCCCCTCCGTGTCCGCCGCCAGCCACGACCAGGAGCATGTGCGCGCCAGCGCCGAGCACGTGGCCGGGCTCCTGCGCGCCCAGGGCTTGACCACCCAGATCCTCAGCGTCACCGGGACGGACGGAACGGCAGGGCGCCCCGCCGTCGTCGGGCACGCCGACGGGCCCGAGGGCGCCCCACGCGTCCTGCTCTACGCCCACCACGACGTCCAGCCCGTGGGCGACCCGGCCGCCTGGCTCCAGGACGACCCCTTCACCGCCGAGCCCCGCGGTGAGCGCCTGTTCGGCCGGGGAACGGCCGACGACGGTGCCGGGATCGTCGCCCATGTCCACGCCCTGCGGCTGCTGCGAGGGCTCACCGGCGGCCTGCCGTGCTCCGTAACCGTGTTCATCGAGGGGGAGGAGGAGGTCGGGTCGCCGACCTTCGCCGAGTTCCTCACGGCGCACCACGAGCTACTGGCGGCCGACGTCATCATCGTGGCGGACTCCTCGAACTGGCAGGTCGGCGTGCCCGCGCTGACGACCTCACTGCGCGGCCTGGTCCAGGTCGACGTGCGTCTCGACGTGCTCGACCACGCCCTGCACTCGGGCCAGTACGGCGGCCCGGTCCTCGACGCCGTGACCTCCATGTGCCGCCTCGTGGCCTGCCTGCACGACGAGCTGGGCGACGTGGCCGTCCCGGGCCTGCTCTCCCGGCCCGAGGCGGCCCCCAGCTTCCCGGACTACTCCGCATCGCAGTTCCGTGCCGACGCCGGAGTCCTCGACGGCGTCGGTCTCATCGGCACCGGTGACCTCACCGCCCGGCTGTGGACCAAGCCGGCGCTGACCGTCATCGGTATGGACGTCACGCCGCTGGAGGTGGCGGGCAATGTGCTCGCCCCGAGCTGCACGGCCCGCCTGTCGATGCGCATCGCGCCCGGTCAGGACCCGGCCCGGGCGCTCGAGGCGCTGACGGCCCACCTGGAGTCGCACGCCCCCTTCGGCGCGCGGGTGAGCGTGGGGGCCACCGAGACCGGGCCCGCCTTCGACGGCTCGACCGACACCTCGGCCGGTCGGGCGGCCTCCTGGGCGCTGGCCACGGCCTTCGGCACCGAGGCGGTCGAGATCGGTCAGGGCGGGTCGATCCCCTTCATCGCCACCCTGCAGGAGGCCTATCCGCAGGCGCAGGTCCTGGTCACCGGGGTCGAGGACCCCGACTCCCGCGCCCACTCCGAGAACGAGTCGATGCACCTGGGCGACCTCGAGCGCGTCGTGCTCGCCGAGGCCCTGCTCCTGGCCCGCCTGGGCGGAGCGGTCGAGGCCGGCTGAGCCAGCGTCGTGAGGATCCTGCTCGCCCCGGGGGACATGCGCCCCCAGCCCCACGGCGTCCCCCTGGCTGAGGCGGGCCTGGAGGCCGGCGCGGCGGCCGTGGCCCTGGGGCACGGCTGGGCCCGGGCCCGACCCGGGGACGACCTGCGCCTGCTGCCGCTGCCCGACGGCGGGGCGGGCAGCGCCGCCCAGATCCCCGCGGCGATGGTCGACCACGGCATCGAGCTGGAAGGCGCAGGACCCACCGGCCAGCAGCGCCCGGCGCTGCTGGTGCACCTGGGGCCCGCTAGCGCCGCGCCGGGCACCTGGGTCCTCGACGCCGCCGCGATCGGCCCCGTGCCCTCCGACCCCGGCCAGGCGCGCCGGGAGGCCGAGGAGGGAAGCACGGCGGGCTACGGCCAGGTCCTGCGGGCCGCCCTCGAGGTGGTCAGTCCCGGCGAGGAGCTGGTCATCGGCCTGGCGCGCACCGCGGCCCATGACGGCGGCGCCGGCCTCATCGATGCCATGGGCGGGGCCGGGCGGGCCGCTCGGGCCGTCGGCGGGCGCCGGCTCACCCTGGCCCTGGCCGACACCTCACCCCTGGGCGGGCTGGGCGGGACGGGACGGGCGTTGAGCTCCCTGGCCGGCCTGAGCCCCGAGGCCGCCCAGGAGGCCGACCGGCGAGCCTGCGCTGCGGCCACCGCCCTGGCCGCCCGGCTCGGCGGCCCAGGCGGAGTGGCCCGGGAACCGCTGCTGGCAACGACCCCACCCCTGACTGCCAGCACCTGGGGGACAGGAGCCGGTGGGGGCTCGGCCCTCGTGCTGCGCGCCCTGGGCGCCCGGGCGCTGCCCGGTGCCCGCGTCCTGGCGGGACTGCTCGGCCTGGACCGGGCTGTGGAGGACCGGGAGCTCGTGCTGACCGCCGTCGGGGAGGCCTTCGACGTCCTGGAGGACTCCGTGCCCCAGGTCGTCGGCCGGGCGGCCGAGGCACTGGCCCTGCCCGCCGTGCTCGTGGCGGGCAGGGCGGCGGCTCCGCGCGGGGAGCTCGCTGCGGCCGGGATATGCGCCTCCTACGGGCTGGAAGACCCCCGGTCCGACGAGCCGTGGGCCGGCGGAGGCACCCCGGCGCTGACCGCCCGCCTGGAGGCGATGGGGGAGCGCCTGGCGCGGACCTGGTCGAGGTGAACGGCGTCGAGGTGGGCGGGGCTCACCGGGCGGGAGCCGTCGAGCCGCGCACGATGAGGTCGGGGGTGAACATCATCTCGGTGTCGGCGGGCTGCTCGCCGGCGATCGAGGCCAGCAGCGTGGTCACCGCGGCACGGCAGATCGCCTCGACCGGCTGGCGCACGGTGGTCAACGGCGGGTCGGTCATGGGGATGAGCGGGGAGTCGTCGTAGCCAATGACCGACAGGTCGTCGGGGACGACCCGGCCCGCGGCGCGGGCCCCCGAGATGACCCCCAGCGCCATGATGTCCGAGGAGCACACGATCCCCGTGCAGCCCTGCGCCAACAGCTGGTGGGCGGCACTGGCCCCGCCCTCGTAGGTGTAAAGCGTCTCGACGATGCGCAGCGGCTCGTCGGGCAGGCCGGCGGTCACCGCGTCCTCATAGCCCGCTCGCTTGCGCTGGGCCGGGACCATGCGGCCCGGCCCCGTGGCCAGCCCGATGCGCCGGTGCCCGAGACTGAGGAGATGGTCGACGGCCATGCGGGCCGCCGCCCGGTCATCGGTGGTGAAGCCCGGCGCCTTGATGGTCGGTGCGTTGCCGTTGATGGTCACCAGCGGCACGCCCCGCTCACGCAGCCGCTGGTAGCGGGTCACGTCCCCGCCGGTGTCGGAGTGGCGCCCCGACACGAAGATGATGCCGGCCACGCCCCGGTCGACAAGCATCTCGACGTACTCGTCCTCGCTGGTCCCCCCGGGCGTCTGGGTGCACAGCAGGGGGGTGTGCCCGCCCGATGCGAGGAGCTGCTCGATCTCCTGGGCGTACAGGGGGAAGATGGGGTTGCTCAGCTCAGGGACGATGAGGCCGACCAGCCCCTTGGACGCCCGGTGCAGGGTCTCGGGGCGCTCATAGCCCAGGACGTCCAGGGCGATGAGCACCTGCCTGCGGGTCACCTCGGCGACGTTGGACTTGCCGTTGAGTACCCGCGAGACAGTGGCCGTCGACACCCCTGCCTGCTCGGCGATGTCGGACAAGGTGATGCGCTCGTGCACGGTCGTCACTCCTCGATGAGTCGGCGTCGGTGGGTGCGGGTTCGTGTGGGTCGGTGCCGGTCTGCGCGGGTGGGCCCTGGTCGGCTCTCGTGGGCACCGGTCAGGATAGCGGCTCGCCGGTGGACGGTTGCGGGGCCGGCTCCCCCGGGGCGGGCTCGGGCCGCAGGACGGCAACCAGCGCGCCGCAGCCCGCGGGGGTGACCACGAGCCGGCCGGCGCCCGGCCCCGCCTCCTCGGGGGAGCCGGGCAGGAGAGCGGCACTCACCGCGTCGAAGCACTCCAGGCGTGCCACGCCGCCGGCCCCCAGGGCCGTCAGGGGCAGGTCCAGGGCGTCGGCGGCGCTCCGGGCCAGGACGACCAGGACGTCGCCGTCGGGGTGGGTGCGCAGCCAGGCGACGACGTCCCCCTCGGCGTGGACCCACCGCAGTCCTCCATGGCGCAGTGCCGCGGTGCTGGCGCGCAGGCCCGCCAGGTGGCGATAGCGCTCGAGGACGACCCGGTCGACCGGGCCCCAGGCCCCGGTGTCGGCGACCTCATCGGCCCGGGGCGCGCCGTCCTCGCCCACCGCCCAGGGCATGGTGGTGCGCGAGTGCTCGCCGGTGATGCCGGTGGCGCCCAGCTCGTCTCCGGCGAAGACCGTGGGGACACCGGGGGCGGTGAACAGCGCGGTGGCAGCCAGCAGCTGGCGCTCGCGGGAGCGCACGACGGTGCGCACACGCGGTGTGTCGTGGGAGCACAGCAGGTTCATCGAGGCCGCGACGGCGGAGGGGGGCAGGTGCGCCGTGTACTGGCGCACCCCTGCGACGACCTGGGCGGCGCCCAGGCGCGGGACGGGCATGGGGATGCCCAGCCAGGTGAGCCCGTCGGCGGGGTCGGGGTCGGCCAGCCAGGCCCACAGCGGCCGGGTGAAGCCGACGTAGTTCATCGTGCCGTGCCAGCCGGGGCCGGTCAGGTCACCCGAGGCGTCGTGCCCGTGCTCGGCCACGAGCCACAGCCGGCGCCCGGTGCCCTCCTCCACCTGGCGCATCGTTGCGCGCATGTCGGCGGCCACCTGGTGGGCCAGGTCGACCTGGCTGTGGCGGCCGGTCATGTTGGCCACGTCGGTGCGCCAGCCGTCGGCGCCCACCGGCGGGGCGAGCCAGCGCGCCGTCACCGACGACGGGCCGCGCACGAGCCGGTCGCGCAGCTCGGGGCTGCGGTGGTCGAGCTTGGGCAGCTCGGGGACGTCGAACCAGGAGGCGTAGTGGTCGGGGTGGCGCTCGAAGTGGTAGAAGCCCGCCTCCTCGCACTGGGCGTCGGCGCAGGCGGCGGTGAACCACTCGTGGGTGACGCCGGTGTGGTTGGTCGTCAGGTCGAGCACGAGCCGCATGCCGCGGGCGTGCAGCGCTTGGGCGAGCCGGGCCAGGGCGGCGGTCCCGCCCAGGAGCGGGTCGACCCTGTCGAAGGAGGTGGCGTCGTAGCGGTGGACCGAGGCCGCCGGGAACACCGGGGTGAGGTAGACGACCGTGACGTGGAGGCGCTCGAGCCAGTCCAGGTGGTCGATGATCCCCTCCAGGTCGCCGCCGTACCAGGAGGTGGAGGTCTGCCGGCCCCTGACCGGGGGCTCATCGAGCCAGTCCCGGCGCACGGCCCACGGCGGGGCGTGCCGCTGGGCGGCAGGCTCCCGGTAGGCGAAACGGTCGGGGAAGATCTGGTAGCACACGGCGTCGTGCACCCACTCCGGTGCCGGGTCCTCGGCCAGGACCTGGAAGTCGGTGGCATCGGGCACGTCGTGGTCGGACAGGCCGGCGGCGTGGTACCACAGGTAGGGCTCGGGGCCGTCGGGGGACAGGAGCAGGAAGCGGTAGCGGTTGACCGGGTTGACCAGGCGCACCGTCCCGTGCCACCAGGCACCCGCCGGGGTGAGGGCGACCCGCTCCATCATCGTGATGGCGGGCTCGCCGTCGACCACCTGGCGCAGCACGACCCGCTGCGGGTCGTGGGCGGCGGGCACCCACAGCCGGGCGGTCAGCTCCGCCCCCGGGGCGCGCTCGCCCCGCAGGTAGGAGGGGCCGGTGTCGTGGTGCGGCTCGGCCAGGTGGTCGACGGCGTTCGTGGTCACGGGTGGGCCCCGTCCCTCAGCCCTTGACGGCGCCGGCGGTGGCACCGCCGACGATGTAGCGCTGGAGGTACTGGAACAGCACGATGATGGGCACCATCGTCATGACCGAGCCCGCGGCGAAGACCCCCAGGTTGTTCGACTTGTCCCCCGACAGCATGCCGTAGAGGCCCACGGCCAGCGTCTTCTTGGAGTCCTCGGTCAGGAAGATCGACCCCAGGAGGAACTCCGAGATGATGCCGACGAAGGCCAGGAGGAAGGTCGTGGCCAGGATCGGCTTGAGGGCGGGCAGCAGGATCCGGGTGAAGACCTGCCAGTGGGTGCAGCCGTCGAGGATGGCCGCCTCGTCGAGCTCCTTGGGGATCGTGTCGAAGGTGCCCTTGATGAGCCAGACCTGACCCAGGGCCCCGCCCAGGAGGGCCAGGCAGTAGCCGGTCAGGGTGTTGAGCCCCAGCACCGGCACGACGTCGCCGATCTCGGAGATCATCGTGTAGATGGCGATCATCGACAGGGTGGCCGGGAACATCATGATGAGCAGCAGGGCGAGCAGCCCGCCGCGCCGGCCCTTGAAGCGGAAGCGGCTGAAGGCGTAGGCCGCCAGCGACGACAGGAACACCTGGACCCCGGCGACGATGAGGCACACGAGGATCGTGTTGAGGTACCAGCCGGTGAAATCACCCTTGGCCCCCGACAGCAGCGTCTGGTAGTTGACGAGGCTGACCCGGGTGGGCAGGAGGCTGGTCGAGGCCACCGTGCCCAGCGGGTTGAGGGAGGCCGAGATGACGTAGAGGACCGGGAAGGCGGCAAAGACGAGGGCCAGGACCGCCACGACGTGGCGCCAGCCGATCTCGCGGAACCAGCGTCCGAAGGGCATCTTGTTCTGGGCGGCGGGGCCGGCCGGGGCGGTGGACGGGGATGAAGCGGTCATGATGCGTGTCTCCTGGTGACCATCAGTGGATGTCCTCGAGGCGACGGGTCGCACGGAACTGGAGTGCGGCCATCGCGCCGGTGATGGCGAACAGGACGACCGACACCGCCGAGGCGAAGCCATAGTCCGCTCCCGAGCCGCCGAAGGCGATGCGGTAGACCATCGAGATGAGGATGTCGGTGCCGCCACGGGTGTACTCCCCGGCGGCGAAGGGGCCGCCCTCGGTGAGCAGCTGGATGGCGTTGAAGTTGTTGAAGTTGAAGGCGAAGGTGCTCACGAGCAGCGGTGCGACGGACACGAGCAGCAGGGGGGTGGTCACGCGGGTGGTCGTCTGCCAGGCGCTGGCGCCGTCGATGGTGGCCGCCTCGCGCACGTCACCCGGAATCGACTGGAGGGCACCGGTGCACACGATGAACATGTACGGGAAGCCCATCCACGTGTTGGTCAGGAGCACCGCCACCTTGGCCCACGTGGGGTCGCCCAGCCAGTTGATCGACAGGTGGAGCATCTCGTTGATGAGCCCGAAGTCCCGGTTGTAGAAGTTGGACCACACGAGCAGGGAGATGAACCCGGGGACGGCGTAGGGCAGGAGCATGAAGGAGCGGTAGAGGCGCCTGCCCCGCACACGGTCGTCATTGAGGGTCAGGGCCAGGAAGTAGCCTAGGCCGAAGGTCAGGAGCACCGAGCCGAAGGCGAACACGAGGGTCCACACGAAGGCCTTGAAGAACTGCGACCCGATGGAGGAGTCGGTGAACAGCCTCTCGAAGTTTGCCAGGCCCACGTTCTGCTTCCAGGACTGGGTCAGCTTCTCACCGGCGGCATTGACGAAGTAGTCGGAGTCGCCCACCTTCTGGACGGTGTAGACGTCCCCGGTCTCGGTGTTGGTGATCGAGTCGCTGGCCTCGTCGTAGACGAGCCGCTTGGTGCCCTCGAAGGCGTTGCGCACGCCCTGGACCTTGATGGCGGTCGACTCCGAGACCGTCAGGGACAGGGTGGAGACCGCGTCGTAGGCGGTGTTGACCTCCTTGGCGGTCAGGATCGTGTAGCCGTCGGCGGCGGTGACGTAGCCGTCGGTGACGCTCACCGTCGAGGGGTCGGCCTCCTGGACGGTCTCGCCGTCGGCCCCGTAGAGCACCTCATCGGTGTCGGGGTCGACGAGGAACAGGGAGAAGGGGCCGTCGGTGGCCGTGCCGGTCGTGGCCACCGTCAGGTTGTAGATGGGGGAGTCGGCGGCCTGGACTACCGAGTTGTTCGTGATGGTCGTAATCGCCTCCTCCTTGGTGCCGCGGAAGCCGTCACCGAAGTTGGTGAAGGCCGTCTGGACCGTCAGCACGATCGGCACGATGAGGAAGACCGCCAGGAAGAAGGAGCCGGGGAAGAGGTACTTGGCGGGCACGAAGCGCTTGGTGGAGTACAGGACGAACAGGGCGGCCGTTGCTGCCAGGACGACGATGAGCCACATCCACATCTGGAAGGACACGAGCAGTGGCACGAGGTAGACGGCGGCGGACAGGGCGGCGCCCAGGACGAGGACGCGCAGGAGGACGGACCGGATCGTCGTCGTCCTCTCCCGGGGGGAGGCGGAGGGTTCGGAGTCCAATGGATGAGCCTTTCAGGGGGACGGTGGGGCGCGACGGTGGCCGCCGCGGTGGGGCAGGACGGGCGGGCGGGTACGCCGAGGGCCGGCAGGACGGTCGTCCCGCCGGCCCTCAGCAGTGGTCGAGGCGGTCAGGCCAGGGCGGACTTGATCTCGTCACCGGCGCTCGTGATCGTCGAGGTCGGGTCGGCCCCGCCGACGATGTTGGCGTAGGCCTTGCCCAGCGGTCCCCAGATCGCGGCCATCTCGGGGATGGAGGGCATCGGGTCGGCGTTGTTGGTCGCCAGCTCGCTGAAGGTGACCATGTCGGGGTCGGAGGCCTTGAGCTTGGTCGCCAGGTCCTTGTGGACGGGGGGCAGGGGGTTGGAGGCGTACATCGCCTCGGCGATCGTGGAGTCCTTGGCGACGTCGGCCACGAAGGTCTCGGCGAAGGCCTTGTTCTTGCCGTCCGCGGCCACGTAGAAGGCGTTGACGCCGGCGAAGGCACGGGCTTCGCCCATGCCCTGGAAGCCGGGGATCTTGACGACGCCGTAGTCGATGCCCGCCTCCTTGACGTCGGCCAGGGCCCATGGGCCGGAGACGAGGTAGGGCGCCTTGCCCTCGGTGAACAGGGAGATGGCGTTGTCACCGGTGATCGAGGTCTTGAGGACACCCTGGTTGCCCAGTTCGCCGATCTTGCCCGCGGCCGCCACCGAGCCCTCGCCGCCCACACCGATGTCCTCGGGGTTGAGGCTGCCGTCGGCGTTCTTGCCGAAGAGGTAACCGCCCCCGGAGGTGTACAGCGGCTGCATGTGGTAGGCGTCGCCCTCCTCGCCCACGGGCAGGGACAGAATGGCCTCGGTGCCCGCCGCCTGGCCGGCGGTGACGAGCTCCTCGATGGAGGCGGGCTCGGCCACGGTGGTCAGGCCCTTGTTGACGTACAGGGCGAGGGTCTCCACGCAGTAGGGCACGCCATAGGTCTGGCCGTCGTAGGTGACGGCGTCCAGGCCCACCTGGTTGTAGTTCTCCGTGGCCGCCGCGTCGAGGGTGACCGGTGAGATCGAGCCGTTCTGGACGAGGTTGCCGATCCAGTCGTGCGCCGCCACGAGGATGTCGGGGCCGTTGCCCGCCTGGTTGGCCGAGATGAAGTTGGCCTGGAGCTCATTGGCCACGGCCTGGACGGCAACCGTGATGCCCTGCTCCTCACCCCACTTCTGGGCGACCTCCTTGAGAGAGGCCGCCTTGACGTCGTCGGTCCAGATGACGAGGTCGGCCGCGGCGTCGCGCACGGGCGCGCCGTCGGTGGAGGAGGCGGAGGCGCTCGCCGAGGCGCCGGAGCCCGAGTCCGAGGACCCGCAGGCGGTGGCGGCGGCCAGGGTGGTTGCGATGGCTGTCATGGACAGGAACGACCTGCGGTTGAGTGGCACCGTGATTCTCCTTCGAATCGGATGGGGAGCTGAGCCGTTGCACGAAAAAATGTAATGCGCCCGTGCAAGGTTTGCAAGCGGTTCTACACCGTTGCACAAACGTGGCTCACATCACGAGGCTCGGGGCGGTGGTCAGGCGACAGTGCTGGCCGTCAGCCACACGGTCGTCGTCGGCGGGACGGCAAGACGGCCCCCCTCCTGGTGGAGCACGCCCGAGGACAGCAGGATCTCGGCGTGCGCGGGCAGGTCGATGGCCTGCTCGGAGGTGTTGACCAGGACGAGCACATCACGGGCCAGCAGCACGACCGCCTCCGGCGGGCACCACTCCAGACCGCTGACGAAGGCCACCGGGGCAGTGGCCAGCTCGTGCGCCTGGCGCATCCGCGCCGCGTGCCTGACCGTGGCCAGCGGTGAGCCGAACACCGAGTCCTGGGTGGCCGAGCTGCGCATGATGACTGCCGCCAGGTCCAGGGGGTCGGAGGGCTTGTCCTGATCGAGCAGGTCGATCTCGTCGCCCTGGCGCAGGTAGACCGCGCCGGGCAGGGCAAGCATGAGCGTGAGCAGCGCGCTCGAGCGGCGCTGGCGCAGACCCTCGTCGACCTCGAACCAGCGCCGGCCGTCACCGGGGTCGTCGGCGCCGACCAGCCCCGAGCTCGGCAGGTGGCGCCAGACCGGTGCCGCACCGAAGCGGTCGTGCTCGGACAGTGAGTGCGTGATGTGCCGGGTCAGGGACTCGCGGTCCCAGCGCGCCAGCATGAGACGGTCGTCGCGCAGGTGGTGCAGCCAGTCGTCCTGGAGGTGGTGGCGCAGCGTCTGCGGGTAGTCGGCCGAGACGTCGGCGCCGACGATGCCGTCCTCGACGTGCTCGGCGACCATGGCGTGCAGGATCGTGAAGTACTCGCTCAGCCGCTCCAGGTTGGTCTGGTCGGTGATGTCCGGCGGGACGATCGTGCCCAGGTCGATGCCGTCGGCTCCCGCGGCCAGGAAGGCCGCCGCGCGCTCCAGCAGCCCCTCGCCCTCGCGCTCGCGGCCCACGACGATGGGGTTGTCGGAGCGCACATGGGCGCCGGTGACCGGGCCCATCGCCCCCGAGATGCGCACGATGACCCTAAGGCCCAGCCCGTGGGCGCGGTCGGCGAAGCCGCGGAAGGCCTCGAGCTCGGTGTCGGGCCCGAGCAGGGAGGGCCGTACGAGGACCACACCGGAGCCCAGGGAGCGCACGTGCTCGAGCATCGAGTGGAGTCCGTTGAGCCCATCGGCGCCGAGCTCGGGCGAGCCGAGCTCGTAGACCATCCCCTCACGCCACCACTCCCGGGGGCCGTTGTAGACGCGGTGGACGAGCGTCGTCGTGGTCATCACGGCAAACGGCTCCCTTCAGCCGGGCGGGCCCGGCGCAGTCGGACGCTCAGGTGAGCATCGGCGCCGCCGGACCGCCACCGGTGTGGCGTGGCCCGACATGACCTGCTGAACGTCGTTGCGTCCCTCATGGTAACCCGCGCCTTGAGATACCTTGGGCACTATGTCCAAGCGTGAGACGGCGCCCGCCGCCCCCCGGGCCGAGAGCCCCGCCGGGCTGGTGGGCTACGGGCGCCATGACGTCTCCCGATTCGTCCCCGAGGCGGCCAAGAACCCCCAGCGCACGCCCTTCGAGCGAGACCGGGCCCGCATCCTGCACTCCTCGGCCCTGCGGCGCCTGGGCGCCAAGACGCAGGTCCTGGGTCCCTCCAGCGACGACTTCGTGCGCACCCGCCTGACCCACTCCCTCGAGGTCGCCCAGGTCGGACGCGCCCTGGGACAGGCCCTGGGCTGCGACCCCGACGTCGTCGACGCCGCCTGCCTGTCCCACGACCTGGGGCACCCTCCCTATGGGCACAACGGGGAGAAGGCCCTCGACATCGTGGCCGCCTCCATCGGCGGCTTCGAGGGCAACGCCCAGACGATGCGGATCCTCACCCGCCTGGAGCCCAAGACCCTCGACGCCCAGGGGCGCCCGGTCGGGGTCAACCTCACCCGGGCCGGCCTGGACGCCGTCGCCAAGTACCCCTGGGCCAAGGGCGAGGGGCCCGGCGGGCCGCAGGGCAGAAGCGCCCGCAAGTACTCCTGCTACGAGGAGGACCGCGAGATCTTCGAGTGGATGCGGCTGGGCGCCCCGGGCCACCGGCGCTGCCTGGAGGCCCAGATCATGGACTTCTCCGACGACGTGGCCTACTCCGTCCACGACGTCGAGGACGCCGTCGCCCTGGGCCGTCTCGACCCCGCCCGCCTCGCCTGGGCCGGGGAGGTCGAGGCGGTCATCGAGGCGACCCGTGCCTGGTACGGCCCGGCCACCAGCGCCCAGGAGCTGGGTGCAGCCTGGGAGCGGCTCATGGGGCGCACGAGCTGGATCAGGTCCTACGACGGCTCCCCGGCCGATGCAGCACGGCTGAAGAACCTGACGAGCGAGCTGACCGGCAGGTTCGTCTCCGAGGTCGCCGGGGCCACCCGCGCCGCCTACGGGCAGGGGCCGCTGACCCGCTACTCCGCCGAGCTCGTCGTGCCGCCGGCCACCGCTGCCGAGATCCTCGTGCTCAAGGGCGCCGCCGTCCACTACGTCATGGCCCCCCGGGAGCATGAGCCGGTCTACCTGCGCCAGCGCACGGAGATCTTCGACCTGGCCGATGCCCTGCTGGCCTCGGGGCCCCGCCACCTCGAGCCGGTCTTCGCCGCCTCCTGGCGCCAGGCCGAGGACGAGGCCGGACGCACCCGGGCGGTGGTCGACCAGATCGCCTCCCTGACCGACACCTCGGCCCGCGCCTGGCACGCGCGCCTGTGCGGGCTGCTGTCCGAGGTCTGAGCCGACGGGTCGGGGACCATGGGTCCACAGGGGCCGGCGGCAGGTGGGCGGCCGCGCACCTCGGCCCCCTAGGATGCCCCCATGGCGGGACTGATCAAGCGCGAGGACATCGACGCCGTGCGCGAGCACGCCAGGATCGAGGACGTCGTCGGCGAGCACGTCACCCTCAAGCCCGCCGGAGTCGGCTCGATGAAGGGACTGTGCCCCTTCCACGACGAGCGCACCCCGTCCTTCAACGTCCGCCCCCAGCTGGGTCTGTTCCACTGCTTCGGCTGCGGCGAGGGCGGGGACGTCATCGCCTTCGTCCAGAAGATCAACCACCTGTCCTTCACCGAGGCCGTCGAGCACCTCGCGGCCCGGATCGGGGTCCAGCTGCGCTACGAGGACGGCGGGTCGGTGGTCCGCCGCGCCATCGAGCCGGGCACCCGCCAGCGCCTGCTCGAGGCCAACCGGGTCGCCGAGGCCTGGTTCATCGAGCAGCTGGCGAGCCCGGGCGCCCGGGCCGGCCGGCGCTTCCTGGCCGAGCGGGGCTTCGACAGGCGGGCCGCCGCCGACTTCTCGGTGGGCTACGCCCCCGCCGGCTGGGACAACCTGGCCAACCACCTGCGCTCGACCGGCTTCACCGAGCGCGAGCTCGTCGACTCCGGCCTGTGCGGCCGGGGCGGCTCCGGCGGTACCCGGATCTACGACCGGTTCCGCGACCGGCTCATGTGGCCGATCCGCGACGTGACCGGCGCGACCGTGGGCTTCGGCGGCCGGCGCCTGTCGGATGAGGACGCGACCGTCCCCAAGTACCTCAACACCCCCGAGACCGCGATCTACCACAAGGCCCAGGTCCTCTACGGCCTCGACCTGGCCAAGTCCGAGATCGCCCGCAGCCACCGCATCGTCGTCGTCGAGGGCTACACCGACGTCATGGCCGCCCACCTGTCGGGCGTGCGCACGGCCGTGGCCACCTGCGGCACCGCCTTCGGCACCGAGCACGTCAGGATCGTGCGGCGCCTGCTGGGCGACGTCGCCGACCCCTCGGCCGGGGTCATGGCCGGCAACCGCACCCGCGGGGGCGAGGTCGTCTTCACCTTCGACGGCGACGCCGCGGGCCGCGCCGCCGCCCTGCGCGCCTACGGGGAGGACCAGCACTTCGCGGCGCAGACCTTCGTGGCTGTCGACCCCCACGGGCTGGACCCCTGCGACCTGCGCATGGAGGAGGGGCCCGAGGGCATCCCCCGCCTGCTCGAGCGCCGCCTGCCCCTGTTCGAGTTCGTCATCCGGACCTCCCTGTCCGACCTCGACCTCGACACCGCCGAGGGGAGGGTACGCGGGCTGCGCGCCGCCGCCCCCGTGGTCGCCGGCATCCGGGACCGCGCCCTGCGACGGGAGTACACCCGCCGGCTGGCCGGGTGGCTGGGCTTGCCCGAGGCCGAGGCAGTCGGCGCCGTGCGGGCGGCCGAGCGGCGCGGGCCGGTCGTCCCCGGGGCTGACGGCCCCCCGCCGGATGAGGCCGATCGCCCCCGCCCCGGCCTGCCCCGCCTCGAGGATCCGGTGGCCAGGCTGGAGCGTCAGGCCCTGGCGGTCATCGTCCAGCTCCCCCAGGTCGCCGTGGAGGCCGGCGCTCAGGACATCAGCGCCGAGGCCTTCACGATGCCAGTCCACCGCGCGGTCTTCGAGACGATCGAGGCCGCCGGAGGGCCCGAGGAGGTCTCCGGCCTCCTGTCCCGCGCCCAGGAGGCCGGGATCGGGGCCGACCAGGCCCTGCAGCGGGCGACCGTGCACTGGATCGAACAGGTGCGCGCCGGTGCCATCGGGGTGGTCGACGCCGCCATCACCGAGCTGGCGGTCAGCCCCCTGCCCCTGCCCGCCGCTCGCGGCGGGCGCCCCGGTGAGCCCGACCCCGAGCATGTCAGTCGTTACGCCACAGGTGTCCTGTCGGCCCTGGCGCGCACCGGCATCACGCGCAGGCTGGCCGAGCTGCGTGCCCGCCAGCGGCGTATGAGCCCCGATGACCCCGCCTACCGGGAGATCTTCGAGGAGATCGTCGGCCTGGAGAACCGCCGCCAGCAGATCGCGCAGCGGGGTTGAGGCCGCCGTGACTCAAGCCCTCGACAGCCGGCCCGCCCTCATCCTGGTCAACCTCGGCACACCTGCCACCCCGACCCCCGGGGACGTGCGCCGCTTCCTGCGCGCCTTCCTGACCGACCGGCGCGTGGTGGAGACCAGCCCTCTGCTGTGGCGGCCCGTGCTCGAGGGCGCCGTCCTGCGCCTGCGCCCGCGCTCCTCGGCCGCCAAGTACGCCTCGATCTGGAGGGCCGGACACGAGCACGAGCACATCGGCTCGCCCCTCATGCACGCCTCAGTCGCGCAGGGCAGGCTCCTCCAGCAGGTCCTGGGCCAGGACGTCGAGGTGGCCGTCGCCATGCGGTACGGGCCGCCGTCCCTGCGCGAGGTCATGGCCGGGCTGCTCGAGGCCGGGCACCGCCGGATCGCCGTCCTGCCCGTCTACCCGCAGTACGCCGCCTCCTGCCAGGCCTCGGTCCTCGACGAGGTCGCCCGCCTCCTGCTGCGGGTGCGCGACCAGCCCGAGCTGCGCACGGTGCGCTCCTTCCCGACGGCACCGGCCTACATTGAGGCGCTGGCCACCGCGGTCGAGAACCACTGGGCCGCCGTCGGGCGCCCCGACCCGCGCGCCGGGGCGCGTCTCATCCTGTCCTTCCACTCCATCCCCCGGGCGATGCACGACGCCGGGGACCCCTACCGCTCGGAGTGCCGGGCGACCGCCCGGGCCCTGGCCCGCCGGCTCGACCTGCCCGAGGGGCTCATGGAGGTGGGCTACCAGTCCGTCTTCGGTCCCGCCCACTGGATCGGCCCGGCCACCATCGACATCGCCAGCGAGCTGGGCCGGCAGGGCTGCCCGCGCCTCGACGTCGTGTGCCCCGGTTTCATGGCCGACTGCCTCGAGACCCTCGAGGAGATCGACCAGCTCAACCGGGAGGCCTTCGTCTCGCGCGGCGGCGGGGCCTTCCACTACGTGCCCTGGGGCAACGACTCCCAGGGCGCGGTCGCGACACTGGCCGAGCAGGCGCGCACGGCGCTGGCCGGCTGGGTGAGTCCCTGAGCGCGGCGAGGCGCGTCACACCCCTGTCACCATCGGTCGGTAAGGTACGGCATCCTAGTGAGACCATGTCCTCCGTCGTCCTCCATCGTCCCCCGTCGTACTCGGACGTCCTTCGGCGTCCTGCGACGTTCTCCGACCTCGTCCTTCGACGCCGTCGAAGGACGCCACGACACCAACCCGAGGAGTCCTCGATGCACCTGCAGTGGTGGTCCGTCCTGCCCTTCGCCACGATGCTCGCCTGCATCGCCGTCCTGCCCCTTGTGCCGGCCGCGGCCCACCTGTGGGAGAGGCGCTCCACCCAGCTGGCGATCTCCCTGGTGCTGGGGCTGCCGGTCGCGGTGTGGATGTGGGTGGTCGGCGGCTGGCAGGTGGTCTTCCACACCGCCGTCGAGTACGGCCAGTTCATCTGCCTGCTCCTGGCGCTGTTCGTCGTGTCCGGCGGCATCTTCCTGTCCGGAGACATCGAGGCCAGCCCGCGCAACAACACGGTCTTCCTGGCCGTGGGCGCCGTCCTGGCCAGTTTCGTGGGCACCACCGGGGCGGCCATGCTCCTCATCCGGCCGCTGCTCAACACCAACCGGGAACGGCGCTACCGGGTGCACACCGTCGTGTTCACCATCCTCATCGTGGCCAACTGCGGCGGTCTGCTCACGCCGCTGGGCGACCCGCCCCTGTTCCTGGGCTTCCTGCGCGGCGTGCCCTTCACCTGGACCTTCCACCTCTTCCCGGAGTGGCTGTTCGTCAATGCCATGCTGCTCGTGGCCTACTTCGCCCTCGACACGTGGTTCTACTCCCAGGAGCCCGCCTCGGCCGTCCTGGAGGACCGCACCGAGATCCAGCCCCTGGGCCTGCGGGGCGCCTCCAACTTCCTGTGGTTCACCGTCATCATCGCCGCCGTCGCCTTCGCCCCCTCGGTCGACGTCCACGCCATCGAGGAGGGCCAGGCAGGCCCGACCGACTGGATCCCGCTGCGCGAGCTCATCATGCTCGGCGCCGCCTGGGCCTCCTACCGCACGGGGGACAAGAAGGCCCGGTTCGAGGACAACCAGTTCCAGTGGGGCCCCATCGCCGAGGTCGCCACCCTGTTCATCGGCATCTTCCTGACGATGATCCCCGCCCTGCACTACCTCGACGAGGTCGCCCCGCGCCTGCCCCTCAACGAGATCACCTTCTTCATCTTCACCGGCGGCCTGTCCTCGGTGCTCGACAACGCCCCGACCTACGTGACCTTCTTCGAGATGGCCGGGCAGCTCGACAACCCGGGTGGCGCCGTCGTGGCCGGGGTGCCCGAGGCCTATCTCGTGCCGATCTCCCTGGGGGCCGTGTTCTGCGGCGCGATCACCTACATCGGCAACGGCCCGAACTTCATGGTCAAGTCGGTCGCCGACGCCGCGGGCGTCCAGATGCCGACCTTCGGCGGCTATGTCGGCAAGACCTTCACCTACCTGGTGCCGGTGCTCGTGTCCATGGTCTGCCTGTTCATCGCCCAGCCGCTCTGGGCCAAGGCGCTGGGGGCGGTCCTCACGGTCGTCCTACTGGCCAACAGCGGCCGGCTCATCGCCAGGAGCCGGCGCTCGGCGCTGGCCGATCCCGCGCCGGCGGGCGACTGAGAGCCCTGGTCCAGCAGGTCCCTCCAGCAGCGCTGGGCCGGACCCGGCCGCCCTGCTGCATGTCGGTGCGGATGCGCCAGCTCGGGGCCACCGTCGAGGTACCCGAGCTCTCGAAGGACGAGGCGATATGGAACATCGGGTCGTACATCTGCTGGCGGGTCAGGACGTCGGTGCCCACCGGGTCAGTGGCAACTGTGCGTCGAATGCGGTCCTGCCATCTCTGCCGATCTCGGGGTGTCATATGTCCCGATCTCGCGGTGTCATATGTCCCGATCTCGGGGTCAGTGGGTGCCGGGTGCGGTGACGAAGTCGATGAGTTCCTCCATGCGCCCCAGCAGGCTGGGCTCGAGGTCCTTGTAGCTGCGCACGGTGGCCAGGATCCGTTTCCAACCTCGGGCGACATCGGCCTGGTCGGCGTGCGGCCAGCCCAGGGCGGCCAGAGTCCCGTGCTTGATGTCGGTGCCCCGGGGGACCTCGGGCCAGGCACGCAGCCCCACCCGCTCGGGCTTGACGGCCTGCCAGACATCGACGTACGGGTGCCCCAGCACCAGGACGTTGTCCCCGCCGGGCATGGAGCGCACCCGCTGGGCGATCCGCGACTCCTTCGACCCGGCCACGAGGTGGTCGACGAGCACCCCCGCCCGGCGCTGCGGGGACGGTGCGAACTCGGCCATGACGTCCTCGAGGTGGTCGACGCCGTCGAGCATGAGGACGACCACCCCCTCGTGGCGCAGGTCGTCGCCCCAGACCTTCTCGACCAGCTCGGCGTCGTGGCGCCCCTCCACCCAGATCCGCGAGGCGCGCGCCACCTTGGCCCGCTCACCCTCGACGGCGTAGGAGCCCGAGGCGGTCAGCCGCCTGCCGGCCGCGGACACCGGGCCGGCCTGTCCCCGGGCCCTGGGGGTGGGCGGGTCGAGGACCACAGGCCTGCCCTCCAGCCAGAAGCCCGGCCCCAGGGGGAAGCCGCGGCGCACGCCCCTGCGGTCCTCCAGGACCACGACATGGCGACCGCCTGACTTCTCCACGGCCACCGCCGCCCCGACAAAACCGGTCTCGCGGTCCTCGACCACCATGCCGCGGGTCACGGGCACGTGCACCGACTCGGGGCGCACCGCATGCGGCCCGACCCGGTGGGGGTCGGTGGCCAGGACGTCCGCGCCGTAGCGGTCCGCCCCGGCGGGCGGGCGCCCGCCCGCCGCGGGAGCGCCGGTCCGCCGGCCGGCCCCCTGCTCGGGGGAGGGGCGGCCGTTGGCGGCTTGGCGCTCGCGCAGGGCCAGGCGGCGGGCGGCGGTCGACCCGGGGACCGGGCCCCGGGGGCGCGGAGAGGTGTTCACTCAGGGCACGGTAGGGGAAGGTCACGCACACCTCAGGTCTGACCCGCCGGGACGCGGCGTAGGATGGCACTCGTGCCCGAGGAGTGCTAACCCGCGGGCCGAGGACGGATGAGCAGCGCATGAGCCGGGGCGCAGGAAGGAGGGCCGCCATGGGCGATGACCGACGTCTCCAGGTCCTGTCCGCCATCGTCACCGACTACGTGCGCACCCGTGAGCCCGTGGGCTCCCGGGCCCTGGTCGAGCGCTACCGGCTGGGCGTGTCCCCGGCCACGATCCGCAACGACATGGCCGTCCTGGAGGACGAGGGCTACATCCACCAGCCCCACACGAGCGCGGGGCGCGTGCCCACCGAGAAGGGGTACCGGCGCTTCGTCGACGAGGTGGCGCGGGTCAAGCCCCTGTCGGACCCGGAGCGCCAGGCCATCACCGCCCTGGTGTCCGGCGCGGTCGATCTCGACCAGGTGGTTGTGCGCACCGTGCGGGTCCTGGCCCAGCTGACCGGCCAGCTGGCCGTCGTCGAGTACCCCAGCCTGCGCCTGACCGCGCTGCGCCACATCGAGCTCGTCGCCATGGGGCCCAGGCGGATCCTGCTGGTCATCATCACCGACACCGGGAGGGTCGAGCAGCGCACCGTCCCCCTGGCCCGCGCACCCGGCGCCGGGGAGCCCGTCATCGACCCCGTGGCGCTGGAGGCGCTGCGTACCCGGCTCAACGCCGCCCTGGCCGGGCGCCGCGCCGGTGAGATCCTGCCCGTGCTCACCGCGCTGGCCGAGCAGGCCCCTCAGGCCGAGCGCCTCCTCTTGGCAGCGGTCAGCGGGGAGCTCCTCGAGGCCCTGCGGCCCGACGCCGAGGAGCGGCTGGTCGTGGCGGGCACGGCCAACCTGGCGCGCTCGACCCCCGACTTCTCGGCCATCGGCCCCCTCCTGGACGCCGTCGAGGAGCAGGTCGTCCTCCTGCGGCTGCTGGCCGAGCTGGGCCGGGCCGGTGGCGATGAGTCGGGCATGCGCGTGTCGATCGGCTCGGAGAACCGCGAGGACGCCCTGGCGGAGGCCTCGGTGGTCACCGCCTCCTACGGCCCGGGTGAGGGCAACGCCGTGGCCCACCTGGGCGTCATCGGCCCCACCCGCATGGACTACCCCGCGACGATGGCGGCCGTGCGCGCCGTCGCCCTCTACCTGTCCCGGTTTCTGGCCGGGCCCGAGGGCCAGGACGCCTGAGCGGGCGCCCGGACCACCACCCCACCCACGACGAAGGAACAGCCAACTCCAGTGAGCGACTACTACGAGGTCCTGGGCGTCAGCCGGCAGGCATCGGCCCAGGAGATCAAGAAGGCCTACCACAAGAAGGCCCGCCAGCTGCACCCCGACGTGGCCGGGCCGGGCCACGAGGAGGAGTTCAAGGCGGTCACGGCCGCCTACGACGTCCTGTCCGACGCCGAGAAGCGCCGCATGTACGACCTCGGTGGGGAGGACGCCCTGCGCGGCAACGGCTACGCCGGGGGCTTCGGCGGGGAGTTCACCGACCTGGGAGGCATCTTCAACGCCTTCTTCGGCGGTGGGGCGGCCTCCCGTGGCCCGGCCTCGCGATCGCGCCGCGGCCAGGACTCGATCGTGGCCCTCGAGGTCGAGCTGGCCGACATCGCCTTCGGGGCCACCAAGACGGTGACGGTCGACACCTACGTGACGTGCACGACCTGCGAGGGCACCTGCTGCGCCCCCGGGACCTCCCCGGTGACCTGCTCGGAGTGCAACGGGCAGGGATCGGTCCAGCACATGCAGCGCTCCTTCCTGGGCAATGTCGTCACCTCCTCCCCGTGCCGGGTCTGCCAGGGCTTCGGCACCGTCATCGCCTCCCCGTGCTCCGACTGCGCGGGGGAGGGGCGCCAGCACGTGCGCGCCGACGTCGAGGTCAACGTCCCGGCCGGTGTGTCCACCGGCACCCGCATCCGCATGTCGGGCCGGGGCGCCGCCGGTCCCGCGGGCGGCCCGAAGGGGGACCTGTACGTCGAGATCCACGAGCTGCCCGACGAGGCACTGACCCGGGAGGGGGACGACCTCTACACCGAGCTGCGCGTGCCCATGACGGCCGCGGCCCTCGGTGCAAGCTTCCCGCTGACCACTCTCGACGGGGAGCGCACCATCTCGGTCAAGGCCGGCAGCCAGGGCGGCGACGAGGTCGTCCTGTCGGGCCTGGGAGTGGGACGCCTGCGCCGCTCGGGCCGAGGCGACCTCCATGTCCAGATCGTCGTGGAGACCCCCACCCGTCTCGATGACAGGCAGACGGCCCTGCTCCAGGAGCTGGCGGCCCTGCGCGGTGAGGACGGCTTCGCCCCTGCCAGGGACGAGTCGCTGCTGGGCAGGATCCGGGAGAAGTCGCGTTCCAAGCGCCGCTGAGCGCGGCCCCGCGCGGCGGCTGCCTGCCGGCGCCTCAGGCCCGGGGGGCCGGCCTGGTTCCGAAGATCGCCTGTCCGACGCGCACGCAGGTCGATCCGGCCTCGATCGCGGGCTCGCGGTCCCCGCTCATGCCCATTGACAGCAGGCCGTCCCCGATCGTGCCCGCCTGGCGGCCGGCGTCGCGCAGCGTGCGCAGCAGGTCGAAGCAGGCGCGCACCCGCGCCGTGTCGGTGCTGTGGGCCGCCAGCGTCATGAGCCCGCGCACGCGCAGGGACTGGTAGGCCGCCAGGCGGGTGAGAAATCCGGCGACCTCCTCGGGGGGCAGGCCGAACTTGGTGTCCTCCCCGGAGGTATTGACCTGGACGTAGACGTCCAGGCCACGACCGGCGGCCTGCAGACGCCGGTCGAGGGCCTCGGCCAGGCGCAGGGAGTCCAGGGACTGGAGCTCGTGGGCGACCAGGGCGGCGTCGCGGGCCTTGTTGGTCTGGACGTGGCCGATAAGCACCCAGGGCATTCCCAGGTCGGCCAGGGCCTCGGCCTTGAGACGGGCCTCCTGGACCTTGTTCTCACCCATGCGCTTCACCCCAGCGGCGTGGGCGGCGCGCAGGCGCCCCTCGGGCACCGTCTTGGTCACCACCAGCAGGTCGATGTCGGCGGGGTCGCGTCCGGCGCGCTGGGCGGCGGACGCGATCCGGGCCCGCACGGCGGCCAGGCGCTCGGCGATGCGCGCGACCTCCCCGGGGTCGGGGAGGCGGCCGGGGTCGTGGAGGTCGCGGGCGGCATCGCTCATGGCCCCGGACGCTAGCACTGGGCCGGCGAGCTCGACGTCGGCTGCTCGTAGGCTGGGGGGCGTGACCGCGCCCGTTTTCGTCATGACCCCCCAGACCCTCGAGCCCACCGGTGCCGCGGCCCAGGCGGTCGCCGGGGACCGCCTCACCTTGAGCGGCCCCGAGGCGCGCCACGCCGTGTCGGTGCGGCGCCTGCGCCCGGGGGAGCGGGTCGACCTCGTCGACGGCGAGGGCCTGCGCCTGGTCTGCGAGGTCCTGGAGGCCGGCACGGACCGCCGGGACCGGCTGACGGTGCGGGTGGTCGAGCGGGTGGTCGAGCCCGGCGAGGGGCTGCGGCTGGCCCTGGTCCAGGCGCTGGCCAAGGGGGACCGAGACTCCCAGGCGGTCGAGACGGCCACGGAGGTGGGGGTCGGACTGGTCCTGCCCTGGCAGGCCGAGCGCTGCGTGTCGGTGTGGCGGGGGCCCAAGGCGGCCAAGGGCCGCGAGCGCTGGCAGGCCACCGCCGTGCAGGCGGCCAAGCAGGCCCGCCGGGCCCGCGTGCCGCAGGTCGCCGAGCCCGTGGGCACCCCGGCACTGGTGGACTGGACGCGGGAGGTCGTTCAGGCCGGTGGTCTCGTCCTCGTCCTCCACGAGGAGTCCGACCGCCCCATCAGCCAGGTCCCCCTGCCCGCCGCCGAGCGGCGCCAGGGCGAGCAGGCCCCCGTCCTGGCCGTCGTTGTCGGCCCCGAGGGCGGGATCTCCGAGGCCGAGACCGCCGGGCTGGAGGCGGCCGGGGCGGTGACGGTGCGCCTGGGCCCCCACGTCATGCGCACCTCCTCGGCAGGACCGACCGCCCTGGCCGTGCTCGCCCAGCGCGCCGGCCTGTGGGGGTGAGCGCCGGCCCGTGTCGCCGACCCCTGGGAATCAATCATTGAGGCGCGGCCATCGGGCACAATGCCGTCATGTCCTCCTTGGCGCCCCTTTGGGTCAGACAGGTCCCCTGGGAGCAGGCCCTCGCCTTTCATCCCCTGTCCACTGGGAGCTTCGGTACTGCGAAGAATCTCGTGGCCGTGGAGTGGGCCGACGAGCAGTGGGCCTGGCGGCACATGGGTCAGGTGGCCAGGAGGATGAACCGGGCCAATCGGGCGCTGGGCATCCCACCCGGTGTGCTGAGCGCTGTACGCCTGCCGATGAACGGGGCCCAGCTCGCCGATCTGCTCAACGAGCAGCGCCGCCTGCGCCGGCACGATCTCACCGAGCCGGGGACCATGGCCCCGGGGGGCGCCCCGTCCGCGGACCCGACCGGCGGCCGTCCATGAGCCCTCGCGGCCGCAGGCCGGCAGGGAGCCCCGATGCGCGCGAGGCCATCGTGGCGGCGGCCCGCACCGCCTTCGCCCGGGACGGCTACTCGACCTCCCTGCGCGGCATCGCCCGCGACGCCGGCGTCGACCCCGCCCTCGTCCACCACTACTTCCCCCAGCGCGCCCAGCTCTTCGCCCAGGCCATCGTCGTCGATGCCCAGGGCCGCAGCCTCGACCTCGACGCCGTGCTCGAGCGCCTCGGTTCGATCCCCGCCCCGGGGCTGGGGGAGGGGATCGTCCGCACCTTCCTGACCACCTGGCAGGACGTGGGTCCGGACCGGTTCACCGCCCTGGTGCGCGCGGCGATGGCCGAGGACCTGGCGCGCGCGAGCCTCCACTCCTTTGTCAGCAGCCAGTTCCTCGTGCCACTCATCACGCGCCACACCGATGACCGGCCCGACCTGCGCGCCCAGCTGATCGCCAGCCAGATACTCGGCCTGGGGCTGGCGCGATGGGTGACCGAGGTCTCCGAGATCGCCGCAGCCGACATCGAGCTCCTCGTCGCGCTCTACGGGCCGACGATCCAGCGCTACGCCACCGGCGAGCTGCCCGGCGGCTCCTGATCGCGGTCCTCGACGCCGCGCTGGTGGCCCGTGCGCGCCTTGCGCAGATGCGCAGGCGCGACGCACGGTAGAGCTCGACAGGTGCCGAGGGCTCGGCGGCAGCGGCCGCGTCCGGGGCACCTTGCGACCGAACGCAGCCGTCACTATATTCATCGCATGATGAAATACGATCGGGCGGCCGTCTCTGCCCAGCGCCTGCGGGTGGTGCAAGGCGGCAAGACGATCCTGCACGGCATCGACCTCGAGCTGGCCCCCGGCACGGTCACCGGGCTGCTCGGGCCCTCGGGCTGTGGCAAGACCACCCTCATGCGGGTGCTGGTCGGGGTTCAGCGCTATGAGGGCGATGTCCTCGTCCTCGGCACTGCCCCCGGCGCCCGGGCGGTGCGCGGACGCGTCGGCTACGTGGCCCAGTCCAGCGCGGTCTACCGCGACCTGACGGC
Source organism: Actinomyces sp. (assembly GCF_030524025.1). Taxonomy (GTDB): domain Bacteria; phylum Actinomycetota; class Actinomycetes; order Actinomycetales; family Actinomycetaceae; genus Actinomyces. The sequence goes on from NZ_JAUNHI010000007.1 coordinate 41,227, forward strand.
CCGGCAGAACCTGCGCTACTTCAGCCGCCTGGCCGGACGGCGGTCCCTCGACGTCGAGGAGGTCCTCGAGCTGGTGGGCCTGGCCGCCATCGCCGACCGCCGGGTCGAGACCTACTCCGGTGGGGAGGCGGGCCGCGTCTCGCTGGGCTGCGCACTTGTCGCGGGACCCGAGGTCCTCGTCCTCGACGAGCCGACCGTCGGGCTGGACCCCGTCACCCGTGAGGAGCTGTGGGAAGCCTTCCGAGGGCTGGCGGCCGGAGGCACCACCCTGCTCGTGTCCAGCCACGTCATGGACGAGGCCTTCCGCTGCGACCAGGTGCTGCTCATGCGCGCCGGCCGGGTCCTGGACGCCACGACCGCGCCGGCGCTCCTGGAGCGCACCGGCGCGAGAACCCTCGACGAGGCCTTCCTGGCCGTCGTCCGCAAGGAGCAGGAATGAACCCTCAGACCTACCTGCCCACCACCGGCCGGATCCTGGTCCAGCTGCGGGCCGACAGGCGCACCGTCGGGCTCATCATGGGCGTGCCCGCCGCCCTGCTCACCCTGCTCTACTTCGTCTACTCCGAGCAGCCCGGCGGCGAGGCGCTGTTCAACCGGGTGGCCATCTCCATGATGGCCATCCTGCCGATGCTCGTCATGTTCCTCGTCACGAGTGTGGCCATGCTGCGGGAGCGCTCCTCGGGCACCCTCGAGCGGCTGTGGACGACCCCGCTCCACCGCGCCGACCTGCTGCTGGGCTACGCCACCGCCTTCACCCTGACGGCGGTGGGACAGTCCCTCATCCTGTGCGCCGTCGCCGCCTGGGCCCTCGATGTCACCATCGCCTCGAGCTGGGGCTGGGTGGTGCTGACCGCCCTGCTCGACGCCTTCGTCGGCGTGGCCACCGGCCTGGTCACCTCCGCCTTCGCCCGCTCGGAGTTCCAGGCGGTCCAGTTCATGCCCGTGGTCATCAGCCCGCAGATCTTCCTGTGCGGCCTCCTGGTCCCCCGCGAGGAGCTGCCGCGGGGTCTGGAGCTGGTGGGCAACGTCCTGCCGATGACCTGGGCCAATGACGCCGTCGGCGAGCTGGCCTCCTCGGCCGACCTGTCGGGCGGCTTCTGGCGCAACCTGCTGTGGCTGACGATCTTGGGGATCGTCGTGCTCCTCCTGGCCTCACGGACCACGCCGCGCCGGTCCCGTTGAGTGCCGTCGGCTGACACGGTCCGGTGGGCACCGCCCAGGGGCGGAGGCGTGCGGCCTATCATGAGTTCGACGGACAGACCGCGCGGAGCACGACGCGCCCGAGGCGCGGGCCGACGCGCAGGAGAGGAGCATCCCGGTGACCGGAGCGGTGCCCTGCCGGCCGCGGCCCGTGGTCGAGGCCAGTGCGGCGCCCGGAGCGCCGGTGGGTCCGGGCGTCGGCGACGGCGTCGGCACCGTTGTCGGCGACGACGGGCTCGCCCGCCCCGCATGGGCCGCGGCCGACCCGCTGCTGCGCGAGTACTACGACACCGAGTGGGGCATGCCGGTGCGCGATGAGCGCGGCGTGTACGAGCGCATCAGCCTCGAGGCCTTCCAGGCCGGCCTGTCCTGGGCGACGATCCTGCGCAAGCGGCCCGCCTTCCGCGCCGCCTTCGATGACTTCGACCCTGATCGGGTCGCCCGCTACGGGCCGGCCGAGACCGACCGGCTCATGGCCGACGCCCGGATCGTGCGCAACCGGGCCAAGATCCGCGCCACCATCACCAATGCCCAGGCCACGATCCGCCTGCGCGACAGGGGCGGGCTGGCCGAGCTCGTCTGGTCCTTCCAGCCCTCCACCACGCCCATGCCGCGCACCCCCGCCGAGGTCCCCACCTCCTCGCCCGAGTCCCGGGCGCTGGCCAAGGCCCTGCGCACGGAGGGCTTCGTCTTCATCGGCCCCACGACGATGTACGCCCTCATGGAGGCAATCGGGATCGTCGACACCCACCTCATGGGCTCCCACCGCCGCGAGTCATCGGGCATCTGGCCCGCATGAGGCCGCCGACCCGACCACCGCGCAGCGGCCTCCGTCTCTCGAGCGCCCCCGGCCCGGAGGCAGTGGTCACAATTCCTTGCACTAGAAGACACTTCTAGGCAGACTTACTGTCTGCTCGGTACGGGGCCGCCAGCGCCACGGGCGCGGGCGGCGCGGGCAGCAGAAAGTAACAGGAGCGACGGGGGCAGGAGGAGCAGTGGGCCAGGCCGAGCACGACACCCGCCTGATGGGCGCCCACCGCGCCACCGAGCAGGCCGGCGAGCTGGCCGACGAGCTCCTCGAGCACATCTGCGGCATCCGCAGGCCCGCCGGCAGCGAGCTCCACGGCTCCTGGCAGGGAGAACGGGCGGTCCTCCACCACCTCGACCACACCGGCTCGAGCTCCTCACCGGGCGAGCTCGCCCAGGCCCTGCGCCTCAGCTCGGCGCGGATCGCCAACATACTCAAGACCCTCGAGCACAAGGGCCTCATCGAACGCCTCCACGACACCCGCGACCGGCGCCGCGTCCTGGTCCAGCTCACCGAGCACGGGGCGCAGACCGTCGCACGTCTCAAGCGCGAGGCCCTGACCGCCCTGGGTGGCCTCATCGAGGCCCTGGGCGAGCCCGACGGCGCCGAGCTGGTCCGCATCGTCGGACGCATCCGCAGCCTCATCGACGCAGGCGCCATCGCCCCGCCCCCGCCCGGCTAGGCGGGGCGCCTGCCCACCTCTGACGGCCGCCCCGACGGCCGGGCCATCGCACCCCCTGCGTCGTCGACCGGCCCCGCACCCGACCCACACCCGCAGCACGCGGCACCACGCACACAGGAAGGAGGACCGCATGATCTCAGCGCTGTCCTACCTCAGCCGCCGAGAGCGGGCCATGGTCGCCCTCGCCCTCCTGTTCATCGTCATCCAGGTCTGGCTCGACCTGCGCCTGCCCGACTACATGTCGGCGATCACGACGCTCGTCCAGACCGAGGGCTCACAGATGAGCGAGATCCTCCGGCAAGGAGGCTGGATGCTCGCCTGCGCCCTGGGGTCGGTGGCCGCCAGCGTCATCGTGGGCTACCTCGCCGCGCACGTGGCCGCGGGCCTGGCCCGTACCCTGCGCACCGCTGTGTTCGAGCACTCCCTGGCCTTCTCCACCGCGGAGGTCTCCCGCTTCACCGCCGCCAGCCTCATCAACCGGGCCACCAACGACATCACCCAGATCCAGAACGTCGTCGCCCAGGGCCTGCAGGCCATCGTCAAGGCCCCGATCCTGGCGACGTGGGCCGTGGTCAAGGTGGCGGGCAAGAGCTGGCAGTGGTCGGCCGCCACCGCCGTGGCGGTGCTTGTCCTGTGCATGATGCTCGGTGTCATCATCACCGTCGCCGTGCCCCGCTTCCGGCGGATCCAGGGCCTGACCGACGTGCTCAACCGCGTCACGCGCGAGCACCTGACCGGCATCCGCGTCGTGCGGGCCTACAACGCCGAGGCCTACCAGGAGGCGGCCTTCGCCCGGGCCAACGACGAGATCACGGGCACCAACCTGACCGCCCACCGCGTCTTGGCCGTCATGAGCCCGGGGATGAGCCTGATCAACGCCGGCCTGGCCCTGGCGGTCTACACCATCGGAGCCCACCTCATCAACGACGCGGCCCGGCCCGCGCGCCTGGGCCTGTTCGCCGACATGGTCGTCTTCTCCAACTACGCCATGCAGGTCATCATGGCCTTCATGCTCCTGACCATGGTCTTCATCCTGCTGCCCCGCGCGCAGGTGGCGGCCACCCGCGTCCGCCAGGTCATCGACACCGTCCCGGCCGTCGTCGACGCCCCCTCGACCACCGCCTCCGCACAGCGCGGAGGCTCGATCGTCCTGGAGGACGTCTCCTTCCGCTACCCCGACGCCGCGGCCGACTGCCTGACCGGGGTGTCTCTGAGCGCCGCCCCCGGCGAGACGGTGGCGATCATCGGCGCCACCGGATCGGGCAAGACGAGCCTGGTCGACCTCGTGCCCCGCTTCCACGACGTGACCGCCGGACGCGTGCTCGTCGACGGCGTCGATGTGCGCGACTACCCGCTCGAGGAGCTGCGCTCGCGGATCGGGTACGTCCCCCAGCGCTCCTACCTTTTCTCCGGCACCATCGCCTCCAACATCGACTACCCCGGCCAGGGCGCCGACCCCGAGGCGCGGCAGCGGGTCGTGCGGGCCGTGGCCACTGCGCAGTCCACCGACTTCGTCACGGCCAAGGAGGGCGGCTACGACGCCGAGGTCACCCAGGGGGGCACGAACCTGTCGGGAGGCCAGCGCCAGCGCCTGTCGATCGCCCGGGCCCTGGCGGCCGAGCCCGAGATCCTCATCTTCGACGACTCCTTCTCGGCGCTGGACTACGCCACCGACCGCGCCCTGCGCCAGGCACTGGCGCAGCGATCGCCGCGCGCCACGACCCTCGTGGTCGCCCAGCGCATCGGCACGATCCGCCACGCCGACCGCATCGTCGTCCTGGAGGCGGGACGGGTCGTGGGACAGGGCACCCACGACGAGCTGCTCGCCACCTGCCCGACCTACCAGGAGATCGCCCGCTCCCAGCTGACCGAGGAGGAGCTGCGCCATGGCTGACCACAGCACCGAGGCCATCGACCTCGACCCCGTCCAGCCGCGCCGCTCGGCCCCCCGGCGGCCCATGGGCGTGCGCGCGGGCTTCACCCACTACCTGCGCCCCCACGCCCCGACCATCGGGGTCGCCACCGTCATGGCGGCCGGGGGAGCGGCCCTCAACCTCGTGGGCCCCTCGACGCTCGCCGACATCACTGACCTCGTCACCGAGGGGCTGGCGACCTCGATCGACCTGGAGGCGATCGGCTCCCTCGCGGCCCTGCTCGCCGCCCTCTACACGGCCGGCTTCCTGCTGTCCTTCGCCCAGGGCTACCTCATGGCCGGGGTCGTGCAGTCCTCGACCCGGGCCATGCGCAACGACATCGCGCGCAAGATCAACCGGCTCCCCCTGTCCTACCTCGACACCCGTTCCACCGGTGACGTCCTGTCGCGCGTGACCAACGACGTCGACACCGTCGCCCAGTCGATGAACCAGAGCCTGACCTCGCTTGTGTCCTCCCTGACCCTCCTGCTGGGCTCGGCGGCCATGATGCTGTGGACCAACTGGATCATGGGGCTGTCGGGCATCGTGACCGTCCTGGCCGGTGCGGCGGTCATGAGCGCGCTCATGCGGCGCTCCCAGCGCTACTACTCCGAGCAGCAGGTCCGCCTGGGCGCCCTCAACGGGCACATCGAGGAGACCTACGGCGGCTTCACCGTGGTCAAGGCCTTCGGGGGAGAGCGGCGCGCCGCCGACCTCCTGCGCGAGCACAACGAGGCCCTGTACTCGGTGGCCTGGAGGAGCCAGTTTCTCTCGGGGCTCATGATGCCGATCATGATCTTCATCGGGAACCTCGCCTATGTCGTCGTGTGCATCGTCGGCGCGGTCCTGGCGCTGCGGGGCACGATCAGCTTCGGGGTCATCGTGGCCTTCATGATCTACGTGCGCCTGTTCACCCAGCCGCTGCAGGCCCTGGCTCAGACGGCCGCCACCCTCCAGCCCATGATCGCCGGGGCGCGGCGCGTCTTCAGCCTCCTGAGCGAGCGCGAGATGGGTCCCGACGGCGAGCTCGTGCCCGACCCGGCACAGGCCTGCGGTGAGATCGTCGTCAGCCACCTGCGCTTCGGCTACAACCCCGAGCGCACGATCCTCACGGACTTCTCGGCGCGGGTCGCCCCCGGCCAGAAGGTCGCCATCGTCGGCCCGACCGGGGCGGGCAAGACCACGATCGTCAACCTCCTCATGCGCTTCTACGAGGCCGACCACGGCACGATCACCATCGACGGCACCTCGGTGCGCCGGATGAGCCGGGCCGGCCTGCGCGAGCTGTTCGCCATGGTGCTCCAGGACACCTGGACCTTCCAAGGCACCCTGCGCGACAACCTCGTCTACAACCGGCAGGGGGTCTCCCAGGAGCGTCTCGACGAGGTCTGCGCGGCCACCGGCCTGACCGACCTTGTGCGCAGGCTGCCCCAGGGCTACGACACGGTCCTGGACGAGGCCACCAGCCTGTCGGCCGGCCAGAAGCAGCTGATCACGATCGCCCGGGCGATGATCAAGGACGCGCCCCTGCTCATCCTCGACGAGGCGACCTCCTCGGTCGACACGCGCACCGAGGCGGTGGTCCAGGAGGCGATGGACCGACTCATGAGCGGACGGACCTCCTTCGTCATCGCCCACCGCCTGTCCACCATCAGGAACTCCGACCTCATCCTCGTGCTCGAGGGCGGCGACGTCGTGGAGTCCGGCACCCACGACGAGCTGATCGCCCTGGGGGGCGCCTACGCCGAGCTCTACAACAGCCAGTTCGAGCCCGCCGCGTGAGCGGCACCCACCGGGCGACCTGGGCCCGGCCTCAAGGCCGGGACGAGGTGCCGGTAGACTCCGAGGCGATGACGACCCCAGCAGCCGCCGCGGCGGCGATCACCTCCTCGACCACCTCCACCACGGTCACGCGCAGCCTCGTTCTCCCGGCGGACCTGGCCCCCGTGGCCCTCCTGGGCGTGCGCGACGAGGTCCTGCGCGCCGTGGAGCGCGGCTTCCCCGACGTCGACCTGTATGTGCGCGGCACGACCCTGACCGCCTCCGGGCCGCCCCAGCGCGTCGACACGGTCATCGTGCTGCTCTCCGAGCTCATCGACGTCGCCCGCGCCGGCACCCCCCTGACGGCCGACGCCGTCGAGCGCGCCATCGGCCTGCTCGACGGCCAGGTGCGCCCGGCCGAGGTCCTCGCCGACGACGTCCTGACCGCCCGCGGCCGGACCATCCGCACCAAGTCGCTGGGGCAGAAGGCCTACACCGACGCCATCGAGGAGTCGACGATCACCTTCGGCATCGGCCCGGCCGGCACCGGCAAGACCTACCTGGCCATGGCCAAGGCGGTCGACGCGCTGGCCCGACGCCGGGTCTCGCGCATCATCCTGACCCGCCCGGCGGTCGAGGCGGGGGAGAACCTGGGCTTCCTGCCCGGATCCCTGACCGACAAGATCGACCCCTACCTGCGCCCGCTGTACGACGCCCTCCACGACATGCTCGAGCCCGACGCCCTGCCCCGGCTCATGGCGGCCGGCACCATCGAGGTCGCGCCCCTGGCCTACATGCGCGGGCGCACCCTCAACGACGCCTTCGTCATCCTGGACGAGGCGCAGAACACGACCCCCGAGCAGATGAAGATGTTCCTCACCCGCCTGGGCTTCGGCTCGACGATGGTCGTCACCGGTGACATCTCACAGATCGACCTGCCGGGGTCGCGCACCTCGGGCCTGCTCGTCGTGCGCAGCGTCCTTCAGGGGGTCGACGGGGTCACCTTCTGCGAGCTCGGCGCCGCCGACGTCGTGCGCCACCGGATCGTGGGCAGGATCATCGAGGCCTACGCCCACTACGAGGCCGAGCGGGCGGCGGAGTCGGCCGTCGAGCGCCCCCCGCGCGCCCGGCGCCGCCCACCGTCCGACCACTGGGACAGGAGCCGCCCATGACCACCGAGGTGCTCAACGAGACCGAGACCCCCATCGACGGGGCCGAGTTCGCCGCACTGGCCGACCACGTCCTGCGCGCGCTGCACGTCAACCCCCTGGCCGAGCTCAACATCCTGTTCATCGACCCCGAGCCGATGGCCGAGCTCCACCTGCGCTGGCTCGACCTGCCCGGCCCCACCGACGTGATGAGCTTCCCCATGGACGAGTTGCGCCCGGGCAGCGCCGAGGAGGAGACCCCGGCCGGGATGCTGGGCGACGTCGTCCTGTGCCCGCAGGTGGCCGCGACCCAGGCGCTCGAGGCGGGGCACTCGGCGGTCGAGGAGATGCTGCTGCTGACCGTCCACGGCATCCTCCATCTGCTCGGCTTCGACCACGCCGAGCCCGAGGAGAAGAAGGAGATGTTCGACCTCCAGCGCAAGCTCCTCCTCACCTTCCTGGCGGAGCGGGGCGCATGAGCGGCACGCCCGTCGTGCTGCTGGTCCTGGCCGCCGTCCTCGTCCTGGCCCTGGGCGCCGCCCTGTCGGCGGGGGAGGCCGCCCTGGTCCGCATGACGCGCGCCGCCGCCGAGGACCTCGTCGAGGACGGCCGCCGCGGAGCCGCTCGGGTGGCGGCCCTGGCCGACCGGCGCCCCCAGGTCCTGGCCGGCCTGGCCGCCGTGCGCGTGGCCATCGACATGCTCGGCGCCGTCCTGCTCACCCTGGCCCTGGCCGGCGTGCTCGACTCCTGGTGGCAGGTGCTGTGCGGCGCGGTCCTCCTCAACGCCGTGGTCCTGGGCGTCCTCGTGGGCCTGTCGCCGCGCTCGGCGGGCCGGCGCAACCCCGCGGGTGTCCTGCTCGTCCTGGCCCCGCTGCTCGAGCGGATCGACTCCCTGGGTACCCCCTGGCGGTGGCTGGAGACGCGCTACGGCCGCGCGGCGACCCTGACCGACGCCGAGGCCCGCGCCGAGGTCACCGAGGACCTGCGCGAGATGATCGACGAGATCGGTGACTCCGAGTCCATTGACCACGAGGACCGCGAGATGATGCGCTCGGTGGTCGAGCTCGGGCAGACCCTCGTGCGCGAGGTCATGGTGCCGCGCACCGACATGGTGACCATCGGCGCCCACAAGCCCGCCTCGGCGGCCATGCGCCTGTTCGTGCGTTCGGGCTACTCCCGGGTGCCCGTGGTGGGGGAGGACGCCGACGACGTGCGCGGCCTGGTCTACCTCAAGGACGTCCTGCGCCGTCTGTCCGAGCACCCCGAGCACGGGGAGCGTCCGGTGTCGTCCTTCGTGCGCGAGCCGGTCTACGTCCCGGAGACCAAGCCGGCCGACGACCTGCTGCGTGAGATGCAGACCGGGCACGTCCACATGGCCCTGGCCGTCGACGAGTACGGCGGCATCGCCGGCCTGGTCACCATGGAGGACCTCCTCGAGGAGGTCGTCGGCGAGCTGACCGACGAGCACGACCCCGCCGAGCCGGAGGTCGAGGACCTGGGCGAGGGCCGCTTCCGGGTGCCCGTGCGCCTGGGCCTGGACGAGCTCGGCGCCCTGTTCGACCTGGAGATCGACGACGACGACGTCGACACCGCCGGCGGGCTGCTGGCCAAGGCCATCGGGCGCGTCCCCCTGCCGGGCGCCGCCGGTCGGGCCCAGGGCGTCCAGCTCCTGGCCGAGGAGGCCGTGGGCCGGCGCCGTCAGGTGGCCACCCTCGTGGCCAGCCGTGCCGCTGCCGCCGACGGCCCCGATGACGGAGGAGACTCAAGTCCATGACGAACGACCCGACCGCGGCAGGGACCGCGGCCCCCGCCCCGCCCCGCTTCCTCAGCGACGAGGAGCTGATGAACGGGCCCAACGCCCTGGAGGACGAGGACCTCGACGCCGAGCCGGCTGCCTCGACCCGCGCCGAGATCATCGTGCCCCCGGTGCCCGAGGGCTTCCGCGCAGGCTTCGCCTGCCTCGTGGGGCGCCCGAATGCCGGCAAGTCCACCCTGACCAACGCCCTGGTCGGCACCAAGGTGGCCATCACCTCGGGGCGTCCCCAGACCACCCGCCACAATGTGCGCGGCGTCGTCCACCGCGAGCACGCCCAGCTCGTCCTGGTCGACACCCCCGGCCTGCACCGGCCCCGCACCCTGCTGGGCAAGCGTCTCAACAACCTCGTGCGCGAGACCCTCACCGATGTCGACGTCATCGCCCTGTGCATCCCGGCCGATGAGAAGGTCGGACCCGGGGACCGCTTCATCGCCCGGGACATCGCCGACCTGGGCACCCCGGTCGTGGCGGTGGTCACCAAGTCCGACACCGTGCCACGCGCCCGCCTGGCCGCACAGCTGCTGGCCGTCGACGAGCTGGGCGACTGGGCCGACATCGTCCCGGTCTCGGCGGTGGCCGGCGAGCAGGTCGACGTCCTGACCGAGGTTCTCATCTCCCACCTGCCGGCCTCCCCGCCGCTGTACCCCACCGGGGAGGTCACCGATGAGCCGCAGGCCGTCATGATCGCCGAGCTCGTGCGCGAGGCGGCTCTTGAGGGCGTGCGCGACGAGCTGCCGCACTCCCTGGCCGTCGTCGTCGACGAGATCGTCGACCCGCAGGCCGCCGACCACGACGGCTCCCAGGTCAAGGGAACCGGCCGCCGCCTGCAGGTGCGTGTCAGTCTCGTGGTCGAGCGCGACTCCCAGAAGGCGATCATCATCGGGCGCGGGGGAGCCCGCCTCAAAGACATCGGGGTCAGGGCCCGCCGGGGCATCGAGGAGCTCGTGGGCCGCAAGGTGTACCTCGACCTGCACGTGCGCACCGCCAAGGACTGGCAGTCCGACCCCAAGGCGCTGGCCCGGCTCGGGTTCTAGGACCGGTACAGGACAGGCGTGCGTCGTCGCCCCAGGCCCCGGGCCCAGCCCGCCCGCCTGAGCGCAGCCGAGCTGCGCTCGGGGTGGCGGTGGCTGCGTGCCTTCCCCCTGCGCTCCTGGCGGCTTCTGCGCACGATGTGGGTCAAGGACCCCCGGCACAGCCTGCTCGTCGTCCTGGCCCTGGCCGCGCTGGCCGGCGTCCTGGCGGTCCTGGGCGCCGGCGGCACGGAGATCAGCGAGATCCTGGCCACCGTCGTCCTGGGCGCCCTCGTCCTGGCCGTCTCCCGGGACCACCGCACCGTGGGCGCGGTCGTCGTCACCGTCCTGTCGCTCAGCCTCGTGGGGACTCTGGCCGGACCGCGCTGGACGCCCGAGCCACTGACCACCGACATGACGCCGGTGACCTCCGATACGCGAATCGGCGGGGACGTGCTGACCACCCCGGTGGGCGCCTACGAGATCGAGACCGTCACGGTCACGGTCACCCAGGCCGACGGGCGCACGGTGCCCGCCCTCCTGCGACGACCGGTGGGGGCGCGCACTCCCACCCCGGGGGTCGTCTTCCTCCACGGCGCGGGCACCCAGAGCATCGAGGGCTTCGCCGAGCAGGCATCCGCCCTGGCCTCGGCCGGGATCACCACGCTCGTGCCGACCAAGCCGATGGAGGACTACTCGACCACGGTCCGGGACTACCCGGCCATGGCCGAGGACTACCAGCGCTCGGTGGACTACCTGCGCTCCCTCGACGGCGTTGCCCCCGGGCGCGTGGGCCTGTACGCCGAGTCCGAGGGCGGCTACCCGGGGGTCGTCCTGGCCGCACGCGACCAGCGGACCGCCTTCCTCGTGCTGGCCTCGGCGCCGGTGGTCGAGCTGCGGCGTCAGGCGACCTTCGCCGCCGGCTCCTATCTCGAGCGCGTGGGGGTGCCCTCGCCCCTGCTCACCATCATCGCCCGGGTGCTGGGCAGCCAGGACATGCCGGGCGGCGGCTTCGACTACGCCGACTTCGACGCCCGTCCCTACGAGGAGCAGGTCAGCGCCCCGGTCCTCATGGTCTACGGCGCCGGCGACGACTCGATGCCCCTGGTCCAAGGGCCCCTGACAATCCGCCAGTCCCTGGCGGTCAACGGCAACACGGCGCTGACGGTGCGCTACTACGAGGGCGCCAACCACGGCCTCAAGCTGGGTGCGAGCACCGAGGGGGCCTTGGCGCCGGGCGTCGCCCGCGACCTGGCCCGCTGGGTCAACGGCCTGCCGATCACCGCCGAGGCCCTGCCCCACGTGGCCGGCGCGGCCCCCGTCCAGGAGTACTGGGCGCGGGCCCCCGGGCCCACCCGCTGGTACGCCTCAGGCGACCTCATGCTGGCGGCCCTGGCCCTGGGCCTGGGCCTCATGGTGCTGTCCACCGCCGTGTGGCTGGCGGGCCAGGGGCCGCGGCTGCGCGGCAGGCGGGGCCTGCACCTGCCCGACCCCCTGGGCCGGTGGACGGCCTCCCTGTGCCTGAGCGTCGTGGCCGCCTGGGTGCTCTACCTCGCCTACATCTGGGCGGTGGTCGCCCTGGCGATGAGCTACCGGACCAACCACTGGCTGTCCTACGGGGGATGGCTGCTGGCCCAGGCCACCGCGCTGGGCTCGGTCGTCCTCCTGGTCAAGCTCGTCCAACGGGCGCTGGCCATGCGCACCGGCCCGCCGGGCGCAACCGTGACGATCACCGCCCCGGGCCGGGTGGTCCTTGCCTCGGCGGTCACCGGCGCCGTCATTTTGCTCATCGCGCTGTCTTACTGGGGGCTGTTCCCCATGCTCGTGTGACCGGGCGCGCCACAGGGCCGGCCGCGATGCGGCATTGCGGGCCGGTGTGCGCGACACTGGTTGCCAACGCACCGGACCGATCAGCGAAGGACACCGCAATGACGACATCTGCCGCCACCGCCGCCGGCACCCGCCCCTGCCCCGAGGACCTGTGGGAGCTCGGCGCCCGTGCCGTGGAGCGCGCCCGCGCCTGGGCCGACGCCTCCGTGGACGAGCCGACCCCGCGCACGGCCAAGCTGTTGTCGACCATCCTGGCCGACCCCGCCGGCCTGGCCTTCACGACCCGTTTCGTCGACGACGTCATCCGTCCCACTGACCTCGACGTCGCCGCCCGGGCCCTGACGCGCCTGGCCGCGGGCCGCAAGGACTTCCTGCCCCCCGCCCTGGCCGCCGCCATGGGCCTGGGCGGGGCAGCCGGGCGCCTGGCCCCGCGCACCGTCGCCCTGGCCGCGCGACGCACCTTCCGCGAGATCGTCGGCGACCTGGTCGTCGACGCCACCGACCGCGGCCTGGGGCCCGCCCTGGCCCGGCTGCGCGCCGGCGGCAACCGGCTCAATGTCAACCTCCTGGGGGAGGCCGTCCTGGGAGAGACCGAGGCGGCGCGGCGCCTGGCCGAGGTCTCCCGGCTCGTGGCCCGCCCCGACGTCGACTACGTGTCGGTCAAGGTCTCGGCCGTCACCGGCCCGCACAACCCCTGGGGCTTCGAGGAGGTCGTCGCCCACGGCGTCGAGGCTCTCACGCCCCTGTACCTCCTGGCCCGCGACCACGGCACCTTCCTCAACCTCGACATGGAGGACTACAAGGACCTGGACCTGACCATCGCGGTGTTCACCGCGGTGCTGGACCAGCCCGAGCTGCGCGGTTACGAGGCCGGCATCGTCCTGCAGGCCTACCTGCCCGACTCCCTGGCGGCCATGGAGCGCCTCCAGCAGTGGGCGGCCGCCCGTGTCGAGGCGGGAGGCGCGCGCATCAAGGTGCGCGTGGTCAAGGGCGCCAACCTGTCGATGGAGACCGTCGACGCCGAGATCCACGGCTGGGAGCTGACCACCTGGCCCACCAAGCAGGACACCGACACCGCCTACAAGCGCATGCTCGCCTGGGCGATGACCCCCGAGCGCTCCCGCGCGGTCCGCCTGGGCGTGGCCGGCCAGAACCTCTTCGACATCGCCTTCGCCTACGAGCTGCGCGCCGCCCGCGGGCTGGCGGAGGGCGACGCCGTCGAGTTCGAGATGCTCTCGGGCATGGCCACCGAGCTCCAGGCGGTTGTGCGCCGCGACACCGGACACCTGCTCCTCTACGTCCCGGTGGTCGACCCCAAGGAGTTCGATGTCGCCATCGCCTACCTCGTGCGACGCCTCGAGGAGAACGCCGCCCCGGCCAATTTCATGTCCGGGGTCTTCGACATCGCCACCGACCCCGAGATCTTCGCCCGCGAGCGGGAACGCTTCCTGGCCTCCCTGGCCCAGGTCGACCCCGCCGCCGCGGTCCCCGGCCCCCGTCGTGTCCAGGACCGCCTGGCCGAGGAGGAGGCCGGCCCCGGCCAGGTCGAGGGCGCGGTGGCCGAGCAGGCGCGACGCCCCTTCGTCTCGACGCCCGACTCCGACCCGGCGCTGGCGGCCAACCGGCAGTGGGCGGCGCGGATCGCCCGGGCCGTGCCCGACTCGCGGCGCGGGGTGGCCGAGGTCGAGGCCTCCGCCCAGCGCCTGGCGCAGACCTCCGACGTCGACCTGCTCGTGGCCGACCTGAGCCGCGCGGCCGCCTCCTGGCATGAGCTGGGAGCCGAGGGCCGTGCCGCCATCCTCCACCGCGCCGGTGACATCCTGGCCGCCCGCCGCGGCCAGCTCATCGAGGTGGCCGCCTCCGAGGCCGGCAAGACGATCGACCAGTCCGACCCTGAGGTCTCCGAGGCCATCGACTTCTGCCACCACTACGCCGCCCAGAGCCTGCTGCTTGAGGACCCCGACTACATGCGCGGCTCGGTCCTGCGCCCCGTGGAGGTCACGGTCGTGGCCTCGCCGTGGAACTTCCCCGTCGCGATCCCGGTGGGCGGTGTGGCCGCGGCCCTGGCCACCGGCAGCACGGTCGTGCTCAAGCCCGCCCCGCCCGCACGGCGCTGCGGGGCCGAGATCGTGCGCGCCTTCCACGACGCGGGCGTGCCCGGCGACGTGCTGGCCCTGGCGGCCCTCGAGGACGGGCAGGTCTCCCAGCACCTGGTCACCCACCCGGGGGTCGGCAGGGTCATCCTGACCGGCTCCTACGACACCGCCCGGCTGTTCCGCTCCTGGCGCCCCGAGATGCACCTGCTGGGGGAGACCAGCGGGAAGAACGCCATCATCGTGACCCCCTCGGCTGACCCGGACCTGGCGGTGCGCGACACGGTGTCCTCCGCCTTCGCCCACGCCGGCCAGAAGTGCTCGGCCAGCTCCCTGCTCATCCTCGTGGGATCGGCGGGACGCTCGGCACGGATCGCCCGCCAGCTCGTCGACGCCACCGCCTCCCTGCGCGTGCGCGGCCCCGAGCACCTGGACTCCCAGGTCGGCCCCGTCGTCCAGCCCGACGACCCCAAGGCGCGCCGTGGCCTGACCCAGCTGGGTGTAGGCGAGCACTGGGTGCTGCGGCCCGAGCACCTCGGCGGCGGGCTGTGGAGGCCCGGGATCCGCGCCGGGGTGGTGCCCGGCAGCGAGTTCCACTACACCGAGTACTTCGCACCCGTGCTGGGGGTCATGCGGGTCGAGACCCTGGCCGAGGCCATCGAGGCCGTCAACGCGGTCGACTACGGGCTGACCTCGGGGCTCCAAACCCTCGACTCCTCCGAGCTCGAGCAGTGGCTGGAGTCGGTGCAGGCCGGCAACCTCTACGTCAACCGCGGCATCACCGGCGCCATCGTGCGCCGTCAGCCCTTCGGAGGGTGGAAGCGCTCGGCGATCGGCTCGACGACGAAGGCCGGCGGGCCGAGCTACCTCCTGGGCCTGGGCGACATCCTCGCCCAGCCGGACAGCCAGGCCGAGGACCCCGAGACGCACCTCGACCTGGCCGCCGCCCTCGACCCGCGGGTGGCTGCCATCTACGACGCCGTGCGCACCGACCTGGACCGCCACGATGTGGCGGGCCTGCGCCGCGCGCTGGAGGCCGACGCCGAGGCCTGGCAGTCCGCCTACGGGCAAGCCGTCGATGTCACCGGCCTGACCTGTGAGCGCAACATCCTGCGTTACAAGCCCACCGGGGTGATCGTGCGCGCCGCCGGCGGCACGGCCGTGGCCGACCTCGCCCGGGTCCTGGCCGCGGGCGTGCTCGCCGTTGGGCCCCTGCGGCTGTCGGTTGAGAGCGAGCCCGCTCCCGCTTTGCGTACCGCCCTGGAGGACGCCGGGGTGGAGGTGCGCGTCGACGCGCCGGCGGTGTGGGAGGCGCGCCTGACCGACCTGGCCGGCTCGGGCGCCCTGGGCGTGCGTGTGCGCGTGCTCGGCCCCAGGGACCAGGACCCGCAGGAGCGGTGGGACCAGGCGTGCCAGGCCACGGGAGGAAGCCCCGACGTCGCCCTCTACACCGGCGCGGTGACCGCCAACCCCCACAGCGAGCTGTTGCCCTTCGTGCGGGAGCAGTCGGTGAGCATCACCGCCCACCGCTTCGGCACGCCCCTGGACCTGGCCGCAGACATCCTGTAGCCCCTGTGGCCCCTGTGGTACTGAGCGGATCGGGGCCGTGGGGGGGCCGCCCCCACCGCGCGGGCGCCCCCCGCCCCCGGCCGCGCCCCCCCCCGGCGGGCCCGGGCCCGCACACCTCGTGTCCCCCGGGGGCCCCGTGTGTCAGTGGGGGGCGGGGGGCGGTGGCCCCCCCGCGTCCCCGGCGGGGCGCCCCACGGCCGCAGGCGGATCCCGCGCGAGGCGGGTGGCGCCCGGCCGGTCCGCGAGACCGGGGCCCGAGCGTGCCGGTGGTCGCTCCGTCGCCGAGATCGGGACATATGACACCCCGAGATCGGTAGATATGACACCGTGAGATCGGGACACATGGCACGGCGAGGCGCGGAGTGTCCTGGGGCGGGCGCTGCGTCACGGATCGGGCCGGGGCTCAGAACAGCGCGGGCACCCGCGGGCACGTCATGACCGTGAGGTCGTCATCAAGCCCAGGAGTCTTCTGGCGACCTCACGGCCCTGGCGGCGCGATCGGATGACAGCGTGGCGCGCAGCGGCCCCGGGTGACACCGGGGCCGATGTGAGGTAGGTTCGCCTCGTGCGCGCAACAGTGAGCCTGCTGCTTAGTCGCCGCGGCGGGGCCTGACAAGGCCGGCACCCCGACCGCGGCTCTTTTGCGTTGCCAGCCACCGGGTCCCGGACTTCTCAGCGGCACGCAGGCCGCGCCGTCGGACCCGTGCTCAGCACACCCCCACAGGAGTACCCCATGCGCACAGCACGCCCAGCGCCGCAGCAGCCCTCCGGCATGCCCTACGGCAAGTACGTGCCCTTCATCGACACCGTCTCCACCGACCTGCCCGACCGCACCTGGCCGTCCCGACGGATCACCCACGCCCCCCGTTGGCTGTCGACCGACCTGCGCGACGGCAACCAGTCCCTCATCGAGCCGATGGCCCCGCAGGCCAAGCGGGCCGTCTTCGACCTGCTCGTGGCAATGGGCTTCAAGGAGATCGAGGTCGGCTTCCCGGCGGCCTCGCAGACCGACTTCGACTTCGTGCGCTCCCTGGCCGACGAGGGAGCGGTGCCCGAGGACGTGACGATCTCGGTGCTCACCCAGTCCCGCGGCGACCTCATCGACCGCACCCTGGACGCCTGCGTCGGTCTGCCGCGCGCCACCGTCCACCTCTACAACGCCCTGTCGCCGCTGTTCCGCGACGTCGTGTTCCGCATGAGTCGCGACGACGTGCGTGAGCTGGCCGTCGACGGCACCCGGCAGGTCATCGCCCGGGCCGAGAAGGTCCTGACCGAGGACACGATCTTCGGCTTCGAGTACTCCCCGGAGATCTTTGTCGACACCGAGCGCGAGTACGCCCTGGAGGTCTGTGAGGCCGTCATGGGCGTGTGGCAGCCCGAGGCCGACCGCGAGATCATCCTCAACCTGCCGGCCACCGTCGAGCGGGCCACCCCGAACGTCTACGCCGACCAGATCGAGTGGATGAGCAGGAACCTGTCCCACCGCGACGCCGTGTGCCTGTCGCTGCACACCCACAACGACCGCGGCTCGGGCGTGGCGGCCACCGAGCTGGGGCTGCTGGCCGGGGCCGACCGTGTCGAGGGCTGCCTGTTCGGCCATGGCGAGCGCACCGGCAACGTCGACCTGGTGACCGTTGCCCTCAACCTCTTCAGCCAGGGGATCGACCCGATGCTCGACCTGTCCGACATCGACGAGATCCGCCGCACCGTGGAGCGCTCGACACAGATGGACGTACCCCCGCGCACCCCCTATGTCGGTGAGCTCGTTTACACCTCCTTCTCCGGCTCCCACCAGGACGCCATCAAGAAGGGCTTCTTCGCCCGAGTCAAGCAGGTCGAGGCCGCCAAGGCCCAGGGGATGGACGCCGACGAGGCCGAGAACGCGGTGCCCTGGTCGATGCCCTACCTGCCCATCGACCCCCACGACGTGGGCCGCTCCTACGAGGCGGTTGTGCGCGTCAACTCCCAGTCGGGCAAGGGCGGAGTCTCCTACCTGCTCAAGCACACCCGCAACCTCGACCTGCCCCGTCGCCTCCAGATCGAGTTCTCCCGCATCGTCCAGCGCCACACCGACACCTACGGCGGCGAGGTCGACTCCGACAAGATGTGGACGATCTTCGCCGACGAGTACCTGCCGGCGGCCGCAGCGCCCGGCATCGAGCTGCCCACCTGGGGCCGCTTCGAGCTCAAGGCCGCGACGCTGACCTCCAGCGGCGAGGAGGACTCGGTGCTGACCGTCACCATCGCCGACTCCGGGCAGCGTCGGCTGCTGACCGCCTCGGGCAATGGCCCGCTCGACGCCTTCGTCACCGCCCTGGAGCAGACCGGCGTCGAGGTCAGGATCCTGGACTACGCCGAGCACGCCCTGAGCCAGGGCCGTGACGCCTCGGCGGCCTCCTACGTCGAGTGCGAGGTCAACGGCCAGGTGCTGTGGGGCGTGGGCATCGACCCGTCCATCACGACCTCCTCCTTCAAGGCCGTGATCTCGGC
Organism: Actinomyces sp.; assembly: GCF_030524025.1. Classification (GTDB taxonomy): domain Bacteria; phylum Actinomycetota; class Actinomycetes; order Actinomycetales; family Actinomycetaceae; genus Actinomyces. Next base: position 59,547 of record NZ_JAUNHI010000007.1, read on the forward strand.
GGTCAACCGCGCCCTGCGCTGAGGCCGGCGCCGAACCGATGGCGCTGCGGCTCTACCGCGACGAGGCCCTCATCCTGCGCACCTACCCGCTGGCTGAGGCCGACCGCATCATCGTCATGCTCACCCGCTCACACGGGCAGGTGCGCGCCGTTGCCAAGGGGGTGCGTCGCACCACCTCCCGCTTCGGCGCGCGCCTGGAGCCGTTCTCGATGGTCGACGTCCAGCTGCACGCCGGGCGCAACCTCGACGTGGTCACCCAGGTGGACACGATCTCCCCGTTCGCCGGGGCGATCTGCTCCCACTACGCGGTGTTCACCTGCGCGGCGACGATGGTGGAGACCGCCGAGCGCCTCACCCACGACGACGGCGACCTGGGCACCTCGGAGTCCCCTCAGCAGTTCCTCCTGCTCTACGGCGCCCTGGCGGCCCTGGCCCGGCGCAGGCACGCCCCGGGGCTCGTGCTCGACTCCTACCTCCTGCGGGCGCTGGCGCTGGCGGGGTGGGCGCCGTCCTTCTACGACTGCGCCCGCTGCGGGGCCCCCGGGCCGCACACCGCCTTCCACGTCCAGGTGGGCGGGGCCGTGTGTCCCGCCTGCCGTCCGGCGGGGTCGGTTGAGGTTGATGCCTCGACCATGGTGCTGCTCGGGGCGCTGCTGTCGGGGGACTGGGCGGTGGCCGACGCCTCGGGCGGGCGCGAGCGCGCGCAGGCGGCTGGACTGGTGTCGGCATACTTGACCTGGCACCTCGAGCGGCGCCTGCGCTCGCTCTCCCACGTCGAAAGGGTCTGACTGTGACCGCTGATCAGCCTGCCGCCCCCGGCGCGCCCCTGCCCCCGGGAGCCGTGGGGCGGGACGGCGACCCACTGGGCCGGATCCCGCTGCACCGCGAGGGCCTCGTGCCCCCCTGTCTGGGTGAGGCCGTGCCCGGGCACGTGGCCTGTGTCATGGACGGCAACGGCCGCTGGGCCAACGCCCGGGGCCTGCCGCGCACTGAGGGCCACCGGGTGGGGGAGGCCACGATGATGGATGTCATCGCCGGCGCGGTCGAGATCGGCGTCAAGGAGCTGAGCGTCTACGCCTTCTCCACCGAGAACTGGCGCAGGTCGCCCGCCGAGGTCCGCTTCCTCATGGGCTTCACCCGCACCGTCCTGCGGGCCCAGACCGACGACCTCCTCGACTGGGGGGTCCGCGTGCGCTGGGTGGGGCGCGAGCCCCGGCTGTGGAAGTCGGTCCTGTCCGAGGTCCGCCGCTCCGAGCGGATCACCGCGGGCAACGAGCGCATGGTGCTCAACATGTGCCTCAACTACGGGGGGCGTGCGGAGATGGCCGACGCCGCCCGGGCCATCGCCGAGGAGGTCGCCGCCGGCAGGCTCAAGGCCTCGGCCGTGTCTGAAAAGACGATTCAGCGCTACCTGTACGCCCCCACGATGCGGGACGTCGACCTGTTCATCCGCACCGGGGGAGAGCAGCGCACCTCCAACTTCCTCATGTGGTCCTCGGCCTACGCTGAGCTGTACTTCTCCGACCTGCCCTGGCCCGAGTTCGACCGCACCGAGCTGTGGCGGGCCTGCCAGGCCTACGCCCAGCGGGACCGGCGCTTCGGCGGCGCCGTCGACGCCGTCGCCGAGGGCTAGGCGAGTAGCTCAAAGGGATGGGGGACACGGGCTGGCCGCACGGGTCCGGGGCACGGTCGCTGAGTCCGGGGCCACCCTCCTCGCCGAGATCGGGACATAGGTCCCGATCTCGAGGTGCCATATCTACCGATCTCGAGGTGTCACATGTCCCGATCTCGGCGAGAGGGAGGGGGAGTCTACGAGTGGGGTGAGGTTCTGCTGGTGGGCAGGAGCGCGGCGGCCGCCTGCCGCCGCGCTCAGTCGGAGGCCGCCGAGCAGGAGGCGCACAGTCCGAAGAACTCCGCGGTGTGCTCCATGCTGGTGAAGCCGTGCTCGGAGGACACCGAGGTGATCCAGGCTTCCAGGGCGCCCCCGGCGACCTCGACGGTGTACCCGCAGGAGCGGCACACGATGTGGTGGTGGTGCTCGGGGCGCGCGCAGGCGCGGTAGAGGGTCTCGCCGTCGGCGTTGCGCACCTGGTCGACGTCACCGGCCTCCGCCAGTGCCGTGAGGTTGCGGTACACGGTGGCCAGCCCCACCCGAGTGCCCTCGGCGTCCAGGGCGGCATGGATCTGCTGTGCGGAGCGGAACTCCTCGGTGCGCTCCAGGATGTCGGCCACCGCCGCCCGCTGCCACGTCGCGCGCGGGCGCGTGGGCCTGCTCGTCCGGCTCATACGCGTGCCTCCTTCCGGCTGCGGCTCCTGCCCCGGCGGGCCGCCGCGCGCGCCAGCCCGGACACCAGTGCGACCGCAGTGTAGGCCACAACGAGCAGGACGACGATCATCGCACCGGGTGAGGCCGCCACGACATAGGTGATGGTCAGCCCCGCCACGCAGGCCATGACCCCGATCCCCATGGCCAGGTGCATGGTCTGGCGGAAGGAGTAGGACACGAGCTGGGCGATGGCCACGGGCACGATCATGACCGCCGAGACGAGCAGCGCACCGACCACCCGCATCGAGACCGACACCGTCAGGGCCGCGACCACCGCGACCGTGACGTTGAGGGCCGCGGTCGGCAGGCCGATGGCCCGGGCGAACTCCTCGTCGTGGGACAGGGCGAACAGGGGCCCGCGCAGGCCCAGGCCCACGAGGAGCACGCCGGAGGCCAGGACGATCGTGAACCAGGCATCCGAGACCGACACCGTGGCGATGGAGCCGAACAGGTAGCTCGTCAGGTTCGTCGTCGTCCCGCCGGCCACGCGGATGAGCAGGACGCCGCCCGCGATGCCGCCGTAGAACAGAATCGCCAGCGCCACGTCCCCCCGGGTGCGCCCCCGGGCGCGGATGAGCTCGATGCTGATGGCGCCCAGCACCGAGGCGATAATCGCACCGGGGATTGCCCAGGCGTCCCGGGGGGAGGCATGGGCCGCCGCACCTGCCAGCCACCCCAGGGCGACGCCGGTCAGGGCGATGTGCCCGATGCCGTCGCCCAGAAGCGCCAGCCCGCGCTGGACGAGGTAGGTGCCCACGACCGGCGCCGCCAGTCCGACCAGGACGGCCACGATCAGGGCCCGCTGCATGAGCGGGCTGGAGAGCATCTCGGTCAGTGTCGTGACCGTCATGAGTGGGCGCCTCCGTGCCGGTAGGTGGGTGCGGTCAGGGTGGGGGCGTGATGGGCGGGACGGGTCCCGTCGTGGGGGTGGGCGTCCTGGCCGTGGTCCCCGTGTGCGGCGGCCAGCTCGGCCGCCGGGCCCTCGGACACCACCCGGCCGTCCTCCAGGACGACGGCGCGCTCGACGACCTCGGCCAGCTCCCCCATCTCGTGGAGGACGGTGACCAGCGTGACCCCCCGGTCGCGCAGGGATCCCAGGATCGTGGCCAGGGCCTCGCGCGAGGCTCGGTCGATGCCCGCCAGCGGCTCGTCGAGCACGAGCAGCTCGGGGTCGCGCACGAGGGCCCGGGCGATAAGGACCCGCTGGGACTGCCCCCCGGAGAAGACCTGGACGTGGTCCCCAGCGCGCTGCGCCAGCCCGACGGCCTCAAGAGCCTCCATGGCACGACGGCGCGCCCGCGGCCCGCGGTCGGCCCAGGGGCGGGTGGGCGAGAGCAGGCCCGAGCGGACGACCTCCAGCGCCGTGGCCGGCACCCCCGAGGAGGCACTGACCCGCTGGGGCACGTAGCCCACCCGCCCCCAGGGCACGCGGCGCCTCCGGGCTACGTCGTGGCCAAACAGGCGCACCCGGCCCGAGCGCAGCGGGTGCAGGCCGAGGACCGTGCGTACGAGGGTCGACTTGCCCGAGCCGTTGGCGCCCAGCAGCGCCACCGACTCCCCGCCGCCGACCCTGAGGTCGACGGCATCAAGGACGAGGTCGGAGCCCAGGACCACCGAGGCGTCCTGCACCCCGATGACCTCCTGGCCGAGGACGTCGGGTCCGGGTGCGCTCACTGGCAGGCCAGGGCGGTGCGCAGCTCGCCGAGGTTGGTCTCCATGGCGGAGGCGTAGTCGCCGTCCTCGGGCGCGGACTCGATCGGGTTGAGCACCGCCGTCGTCGCACCGGTCTCAGCGGCCAGGGCCTCGGCGGTCTCGGGGGAGACGAGCTCCTCAGTGAAGATGACCGTCGTGCCGGTGGACTCCACCACGTCCTTGACCGCCGCCAGCTCGGCGGGGCTCGGCTCGTGCTCGGGGTCCAGGCCCGAGATCGAGGCCTGGGTCAGGTTGTAGCGCTCGGCGAGGTAGCCGAAGGCGGAGTGCGCCGTCACGAAGGTCGTGCGCTCGCACTGCGCCAGGCCCTCGGAGTAGCTGGTGTCGATGCCCTCCAGCGCGGTGCGCACGGTGGCGAGGTTGGCCTCGAAGTCGGCCGCGTGCGCGGGATCGGCCTCGGACAGGGCCACCTCAATGGCCTCGGCGGCCAGGATCATGCGCTGCGGGTCGAGCCAGAAGTGCGGGTCGAGCGCCTCGTCGGTGTGCTCGTCGGTCGCGGCCTCGGTGGTCGTCGAGCCGGTCTCCTCGGCGTGGTCGTGGTCGTGGTCGTCGGCAACACCGCCGTGGTGGGTCAGGTCGACCGAGCCGGCCAGGTCGACCACGGTGGGGCCGGAGACCTCGGTCAGGGCGTCATCGAGGGAGGGCTGGAAGCCGGAGACGTAGGTGACCAGGTCCACTGAGGACAGGCCCGACACCTCCTTGGGGGACAGCTCGAAGTCGTGGGGCTCGGTGTTGGCGGGGGTGATGCTCGTGACCGAGACGTGCTCACCGCCGATGGCCTCGGTGAGGTACTGGATCGGGTAGAAGGAGGCCGCGACGCTGACCGCCGCGCCCGATTCCGTCTCCCGCGAGGAGGACTCCGAGTCCGAGGACGGGGCGGAGCAGGCGGTCAGGGCACAGGCGAGGGACAGGGCGGCGGCTGCCGCCAGGGGGCGGCGTGAGGGTGCACTGAACAGATTCATGGGAACCATTCTCAATCTGTGTGCGGCATGCGTCAAACCTGCGCGCTGACCTGTGTCGAGCGCGACCGTCCCACAGGTCGCCTCCGTGCCCGCCCGGCCACCGCGACGCCCCTAGACTGGCGCCACTCGTTCCCACCAACCAGGTGCGGACAACGACGACCTTGAGGAGTCACACGGTGGCACAGACCCCTTCGACGCTCGACCGCGTCATCAACCTCGCCAAGCGCCGCGGGTTCGTCTTCCCCTGCGGGGAGATCTACGGCGGAACCCGTTCGGCCTGGGACTACGGCCCGCTGGGCGTCGAGCTCAAGGAGAACATCAAGCGCCAGTGGTGGCAGTACATGGTCCGCTCCCGCGACGACGTCGTGGGCCTGGACTCCTCCGTCATCCTGCCCCGGGAGGTGTGGGTCGCCTCCGGGCACGTGCAGGCCTTCACCGACCCGCTCGTGGAGTCCCTCCACACCCACAGGCGCTACCGGGCCGACCAGCTCATCGAGGAGTACGCCGAGCGCAAGGGCCTGGACCCCGACACCGTCGAGCTCGACGACGTGCCCGACCCGGTCACTGGCCAGCCCGGGGCCTGGACCGAGCCCAAGGCCTTCTCCGGCCTGCTCAAGACCTATCTGGGGCCGGTCGACGACGATGCCGGGCTGCACTACCTGCGTCCCGAGACCGCCCAGGGCATCTTCATCAACTTCGCCAACGTCATGAGCGCCGCCCGCAAGAAGCCGCCCTTCGGCATCGGCCAGGTCGGCAAGTCCTTCCGCAACGAGATCACCCCGGGCAACTTCATCTTCCGCACCCGGGAGTTTGAGCAGATGGAGATGGAGTTCTTCGTCGAGCCGGGCACCGACGAGGAGTGGCACCAGTACTGGATCGACCATCGCAAGGCCTGGTACGTCGACCTGGGCATCGACCCGGAGAACATCCGGCTCTACGAGCACCCCGCCGAGAAGCTCTCCCACTACTCCAAGCGCACCGTCGACCTGGAGTACCGCTTCGGCTTCGCTGGCAGCGAGTGGGGCGAGCTGGAGGGCATCGCCAACCGCACCGACTTCGACCTGGGCACCCACGCCGAGCACTCGGGCAAGGACCTGTCGTACTTCGACCAGACCCGCGACGAGCGTTGGGTTCCCTACGTCATCGAGCCCGCGGCGGGCCTGACCCGCTCCCTCATGGCCTTCCTCGTCGAGGCCTATCACGAGGACGAGGCCCCCAACACCAAGGGCGGGGTGGACACCCGGATCGTCCTGCGCCTCGACCCGCGCCTGTCCCCGGTCAAGGCCGCCGTCCTGCCGCTGAGCCGCAAGGAGGAGCTGACCGGTCCTGCCCGCGAGCTCGCTGCGCGGCTGCGCCGGTCGTGGAACGTCGAGTACGACGACGCCGGTGCCGTGGGTCGGCGCTACCGCCGTCAGGACGAGGTGGGGACACCGTGGTGCATCACCTACGACTTCGACTCCCCCCAGGATGGGGCGGTCACCGTGCGGGAGCGCGACACGATGGCCCAGGAGCGCATCCCCCTGGAGGGGGTCGAGCGCTACCTCGCCGAGCGCCTCGTGGGCTGCTGAGCCTCGGCGTCCGTGGCGGTCCCGGGGCAGTGTCGGTCCCGCCGCTTGCCGCGCCGCGGCCCGCCCGCGCCCTTGGTGGGCGCGGGCGGGGCGCGCGGGCATGATGGCACCGTGAGCCACGCAGCACCCGAGACCGACGCCACCCACGAGCCCGACCCCAAGGAGGCCTCCGGAGCATCCGGCGCTACGAGCGCCGCCGGTCACGGGCACTCCCACTCCGGCCCCCTGGACCTGCCGGCCGGCGAGGCCAGGCGCGTGCGCATGGTCCTGGCCGCGATCGTCGTCCCGCTCGTCGTGGCCACGGTGGTCGGGCTGGTCGTGCTGTGGCCGGGCAGCTCCTCCCTCGTCGGCTCCCAGCCCTTCGCCGCCGAGGGCACGAGCCTGGAGACCGCCACGGTCACGAGCCTGGACGTCGCCGACTGCCGGGAGGCCGCCCAGTCCCTCGGAGGGACTGCCGGCGACGGGCTGCTGACCGACGCCGTCTGCGCGCGCATCACCTCCGGGGCCGGCCAGGGCCTGGTCCTGCCGGTCCACATCCCCGCGGAGTCCCTGAGCAGCGCCGATGTCGGTGACCGCCTGTCGGTGATGTACACCCCGGCGGCGCTCAGCTCGGGCACCCCCTACGTCTTCGTCGACTACGCCCGACAGCTGCCGGTGGCCGCCCTGGCGATCGTCTACCTCCTGCTCGTCGTGGCCGTGGCGGGCAAGAAGGGCGCCTTGAGCGTCCTGGGCCTAGTCCTGTCCAGCGCCGTCGTGCTGCTGTTCATGATCCCCGCCCTGCTCGACCTGGCCTCACCCATGTGGGTGACGCTCGTGGGGGCCAGCGCCATGATGCTCCTGGCCGTCTACATCGCGCACGGCATCTCGGTCAGGACGACCACCGCCCTGCTGGGCACCATCGTCGGCGTCGTCATCACGGTGGTCCTGTCGCTGTGGGGCGTCGAGGCCGCCAACCTGACCGGTGCCACCGAGGACGCCTCCTTGACCCTGGCCTCCCTCGTGCCCGGCCTGAGCCTGAGGGCGCTGCTGACCTGCGGCATGGTCATCGCGGGCCTCGGCGTCCTCAACGACGTGACGATCACCCAGGCCTCGGCCGTCTGGGAGCTGCACGCCGCCAACCCCTCCCTGGGGCGGGCCCGCCTGTTCACCGGCGGGATGCGGATCGGCCGGGACCATATCGCCTCGACCGTCTACACCCTGGCCTTCGCCTACGCTGGCACGGCCCTGCCGCTCATCCTGTCCGCCTCCCTCATCGACCGGGCGGTGGTCGACACGATGCTCAGCGGCGAGATCGCCGAGGAGATCGTGCGCACCCTGGTGTCCTCGATCGGCCTGGTCCTGGCCATCCCGGCCACGACCGCCATCGCCGCGGCGCTGTGCCGCACGACGGCCGTGCCCCAGGACGCCCCTACCGCGCGCTCGGTCCGGGCGGCCAGGGCGCGGCGGTCCCGTTAGCCCCCCGACACCTCGGACTCGGCTTGACCCAGCAGGACCCTCTCGTCGGCCGTGAGATAGGGCGAGTCGAGCCACCCCTCGGGCAGGTGGGGCCGTTTGGGCGTGCCCGCCCGCCCGCGCGGCCCTTCGACCGCCGGCCCGGGGTAGGGGACCTCATCGGGCAGGCGCTCGCGCATCCGTGCCAGCGCCGACTCCAGCCCCTCCAGCGAGGACACGCCCATCAGCTCATCGCGCGCCCGCCCACCCACCGGGTAGCCCTTGAGGTACCAGCCCACGTGCTTGCGCAGGTCACGCACGCCGCGCTCCTGCCCCATCTCGGCCGCCAGCAGCCGGCCGTGCTCGATGATCGCCGCGATGACGCCGTCCAGGTCGGGCCGCGCACGCTCCTGCGAGCCGTGCAGCGCCGCGACGATATCGGCGAAGAGCCACGGGCGCCCCTGGCAACCGCGCCCCACCACCACGCCATCGCAGCCCGTGGAGCGCATCATCTCCAGGGCGTCCTCACCACTCCAGATGTCCCCGTTGCCGAGCACGGGCAGGTCGGTGGCCTCCTTGAGCCGGGCGATGGCCTCCCAACGGGCCGTGCCCGCATAGTGCTGGCGCGCGGTACGGCCGTGGAGGGCCAGTGCCGCGATCCCGGCGTCCTGTGCGGCCCCGGCCGTCTCGAGGAAGGTCTCATGGTCCTCATCGACACCGATGCGCATCTTGACGGTGACGGGAACCTCCCGGTCGCGCCGGGCAGCGCGCACCCCGGCCTCCGAGGCGCGCACCGCCTCACGCAGGATGGCCCCCAGCAGGTCCTTCTTCCACGGCAGCGCCGCCCCGCCGCCCTTGCGCATGACCTTGGGCACGGGGCAGCCGAAGTTGAGGTCGATGTGGTCGGCCAGGTCCTCCTCGACCAGGATCCGTACCGCCTGGCCCGTGACCACCGGGTCGACCCCGTAGAGCTGGATGGAGCGCACCCGCTCGGCGGGGTCGGTGCGCACCATCGCCAGGGTCTTGTCGTTGCGCTCCACCAGGGCGCGGGTGGTGACCATCTCGGTGACGTACAGGCCGGCCGGGGCCAGGAGCCGGCCGTCGACCCGCACCGGGCCCTCGTGGGCGGGCCGCAGCCGCCCGGGCAGCATCTCCTCGCCGTAGCGCCGGCACAGGCGCCGGAAGGAGGCGTTGGTGACCCCCGCCATGGGGGCCAGCTCGACGGGGGTGGGCACCTCGATCGGTCCGATCCGCAGGACCGGCGGCAACCGGTGGTCTGCGGGCGCCGCTGCTCCGGGGGGCTGAGGGCTCGAGGTCTGCTGGCTCACGGGGCCATGCTGGCACACCGCGGGGACCTGGCGCCCTTGGGCGAACGGCGCGCTCCGTGGTGCCGTAGAGTGTGCGGGTGACGACTGCGCCCCTCAGGAAGACCCTCGTGCTCGTCCGCCACTCCAAGGCGGGGCACGACGCCCCCACCGACCTGGAGAGGCCGCTGACCTCCAAGGGTCGCACCATGGCCGAGGACCTGGCCAAGGCTCTGGACCGCCGGATCCCCGAGGTCGACCTCCTCCTGGTCTCACCGGCGGCGCGCGCACGGCAGACCGCCCGCCCCCTCCAGGAGCGGCTGCGCACCGGCCTGGTGCGGGTCGAGCCCGAGATCTACCACCACGGGCCCAACGGGATCCTCGGGCTGCTCGAGCCCCTGCCCGAGGTGACGCGCACCGTCGTCGTGGTCGGGCACGAGCCGACCGTCTCCATCCTCGCCCACCTCCTGCACGACACCGACGACGACCTGGCCAGCCAGGTCTCCTTCGGCGTGCCCACGGCCACGGCGCTCGTCCTGGAGGTCGCGGGCCCTTGGGCCGGGCTCGGACCGCAGCAGGCCCACCTGTCCGAGATCGTCACCGCGCGCCGCTGAGCGGCCCGGAGCGCTCAGAGCAGCTCGAGGACCGCCCTGAGGTCACGCACATGGACGGCGGCGGGCGCCTGGCTGACGACCACCGGCTTGGCGTCGAAGGCGATGCCCAGCCCGGCGGCGGCGATCATGCCCAGGTCATTGGCGCCGTCACCGACCGCCACCGTGCGCTCCATCTCGACGCCGTCGGCCTGCGCCCACTGACGCAGCCAACGCGTCTTGGCCCGCCGGTCGACCACGGGGCCCTCGAGCCCGCCGGTCAGGCGGCCGTCGACCACCTCCAGCCGGTTGGCGGCGACATGGTCGATGCCCAGGTCGGCGGCCACAGGCGCCGCGACCTCCTCAAAGCCCCCGGAGACGACCCCCACCCGACAGCCGCGGTCGTGCAGCTCCTCGACCAGCTCGGCCGCGCCGGGGGTCAGACGAACCTCGGCGGCCACCTGCGCGAGCACCTCGACCGGCAGGCCCGCCAGGGTCGCCACCCGTTGACGCAGGGAGGCCTCGAAGTCCAGCTCGCCGCGCATGGCCCGCCCGGTGATCGCGGCGACCTGTTCGCGGCTGCCCGCGTGCTCGGCGATCAGCTCGATGACCTCCTGCTCGATGAGCGTGGAGTCGACGTCCATGACGAGCAGGCCCGGCCCTCGGGCGGCGAGCGGGCCCGAGGCCCGGGCTCCGCTGACGCGTTCACTCATGGTCCGCATGCTAGATGATTGATTCCGGGGCTGGGTCAGTCAGTCCGGGGCTCGGTGGGCGGGACGGTGCCGGCGCCGCGGAGAACACCACCGCCCCGGGGCACGGGGCCCAGGGGCGGTGGTGAGGGACCGCGGCCGAGTGGCCGATCAGTCGTGCGGGTGGTTGCTCAGCGGACCACGACCTGGCCCTTGGCGACCACCGTGATGCCTGACTCGGTGATCGTGAAGCCGCGCTCGCGGTCGTGCTCGGGGTCGATGCCCACCATGGCGCCCTCCTCGACGACGACGTACTTGTCGAGGATCGCCCGGTTGACCACCGTGTTGCGGCCCACGACCACCCCGTCCATGAGGACCGACTCGCGCACGGAGGACCAGGAGTTGACGCGGACCCCCGGGCTGAGCACCGAGGAGATGACCTCGCCTCCCGAGACGATGACCCCGGGGGAGACGATCGAGTCGACGGCGTGGCCCAGCCGCTCGTGGTGGCCGTAGACGAACTTGGCCGGCGGCATGGAGGCGGTGTACCCGGCGAACAGGGGCCAGCGGTCGTTGTAGAGGTTGAAAACCGGGGACACGCTGATGAGGTCCTGGTGGGCCTCGTAGAAGGCGTCGACGGTACCGACGTCGCGCCAGTAGTCGCGGTCGCGGTCGCTGGCCCCGGGCACGTCGTTGTCCTTGAAGTCGTAGACCCCCGCCGCCCCCTTCGACACGAACCACGGGACGATGTTGCCGCCCATGTCGTGCTTGGAGGACTCGTCGGCGGCATCGGCGGTGACCGCCTGAAGGAGCGCGTCGGCGTCCATGATGTAGTTGCCCATCGAGGCCAGGATCTCGTCGGGGGAGTCGGGCAGGCCCGGGGTCTCCTTGGGCTTCTCGACGAAGGCCTTGATCTTGCCCCGGTCGGACGGGTCGGTCTCGATGACGCCGAACTGGTCGGCCAGAGAGCGGGGCTGGCGGATGCCGGCCACCGTGCACGGCAGGCCCGAGGCGATGTGGTGGTCGAGCATCTGGGAGAAGTCCATGCGGTAGATGTTGTCCGCACCGGTGATGACCACGTAGTCGGGGCGCTCGTCGTCCAGCAGGTTGAGGGACTGGAAGATGGCGTCCGCGCTGCCCAGGAACCAGTGCTTGCCCACGCGCTGCTGAGCAGGCACGGGGGCGATGTAGTTGCCGAGCATGTCCGAGACCTGCCACGTCTTGGAGATGTGGCGGTCCAGGGAGTGGGACTTGTATTGGGTGAGCACGACCACCTTGAGGAAGCCCGAGTTGATCATGTTCGACAAGGAGAAGTCGATGAGGCGGTAGATGCCTCCGAAGGGGACCGCCGGCTTGGCGCGGTCGACCGTCAGGGGCATGAGGCGCTTGCCTTCACCACCGGCGAGGACGATTGCGAGGACACGAGGAGAGGCCATGGGGCCACCCTACGTGAGCCGGGCCACCTCAGGGGCGCGAATGGGGACCGGGATCTCACCGGTTGGCCGGCGCAGCCGGAATCGGGCGGACAGCCGCGAAACCCGCACGCCGGGGGCCGCGAGCCGATACGGTCGGAAGGGGACGCCGCGGGGTGCGCGCCCCGCGCCCCTCGTGGCCCCCACCACTTCATCTACCGCGCGCCCGGGCGCGCGAGCGAGGAGACTCACCCATGCGGGTAGACCTGCTGACCAAAGAATATCCTCCGTACATCTACGGCGGCGCCGGAGTGCACGTCAACGAGCTCGCCAAGGTGCTCCGCCCCCTGGCCGACGTGCGGGTGCACGCCTTCGGTGGACCGCGCGAGCCGGGCACCGAGGGCGCCGACCCCGGCGTCACCGGATACCCCGAGATCGCCGAGCTGGAGTCGGCCAACGCGGCCCTGCGGACCTTCGGGGTCGACCTGGAGATGGCCGCCGGCTGCGCGGGCGCCGACATCGTCCACTCCCACACGTGGTACGCCAACCTCGCAGGGCACCTGGCCTCCCTGCTCCACGGCGCCCCCCACGTCCTGTCCGCCCACTCCCTGGAGCCGCTGCGCCCCTGGAAGGCCGAGCAGCTCGGCGGAGGCTACGCCCTGTCCTCCTGGGCCGAGCGCACCGCCTACGAGGCCGCCGCCGGGATCATCGCGGTGTCCAACGGCATGCGAGCCGACATCCTGCGCTCCTACCCCGCCGTCGACCCCGATCGCGTCAAGGTCGTCCACAACGGCATCGACCTGGCGGCCTGGCAGCGGCCCACGGGCTCCGAGGCCGACGCCCTGAGCGAGGCTACCCTCGCACGCCTGGGGATCGACCCGAGCCGTCCCACCGTCGTCTTCGTCGGCCGCATCACCCGGCAGAAGGGCCTGCCCCACCTGCTGCGCGCCTGCGAGCAGCTCCCCGCCGAGGTCCAGGTCGTCCTGTGCGCCGGCGCCCCCGACACCCCCGAGATCAAGGCCGAGGTCGAGGGCCTGGTCGCCGGCCTGCGGGACAAGCGCACCGGCGTGGTCTGGATCGAGGAGATGCTTCCCCGGCCCGAGCTCATCGCCGTGCTGTCGGCCTCGGACGTCTTCGTGTGCCCGTCGGTCTACGAGCCCCTGGGCATCGTCAACCTCGAGGCCATGGCCGTCGACCTGCCGGTGGTCGGGTCGGCCACCGGCGGCATCCCCGACGTCATCGTCGACGGCGAGACGGGCTACCTCGTGCCCATCGACCAGGTCCAGGACGGCACGGGCACGCCCAAGGACCCCGCCCGCTTCGAGGCCGACCTGGCCGAGCGCCTCACCGCCCTGGTCATGGACGAGGCCCTGGCCAAGACGATGGGCGCCGCCGCCCGCCGGCGAGTCGAGGAGCACTTCGCCTGGGAGGCGATCGCCGAGCGCACGATGGACGTCTACCGCTGGGTCCTCGACCAGGGCTGAGTACCGGAGCCCGCCGGCCGCAGGCACACCGCGGCGGGCGGTGGCCCAGGGACGGACCAACCCCGGGCCACCACCCACCGGCAACGGTCAGCCGGCCCACCACTGCGTCGCCGCGCCCACGCCCCGGCGGGCCACCACCCGCAGGGGGCGCAGGGCACCCTGGCGGCGCTGGGCCTGCACGGCCGACACGGCGGCCCCGTCATCGCTCAGGGCGGTCGCACAGATCGCCTCCAGGCGCAGGGAACGCTCCAGCAGTGTCCGGCGCCGGGGCTCGAGCGTCGGGGGGATGAGCCGGGGATCGGTCACTGCGGTGATGAGGTCGGACAGCTCGTCGGCCAGGTCCGGGCGCTCGCGGGCCAGGTCCAGCTCGACGAGGGCGTCGATGGCCTGCTCGGTGGCCTGGTGCACCTCGCGGCGGGCATAGGTGGGATCGGTGGGCGCCACGGCGATGTCCTGCTCGGTGACCTCCCAGGTCACCGAGGTGCCATTGCGACGGGGCACGAGCAGCATCCGGCGCCCCTGGGCCGTCTCCAGGACGACCGCCTCTCCGGCGTCGAGCGCCTCCCGCAGCCCCGGCACGGGGTCGGCGGGGGACACGAGCAGGGCGCCGGCCCGCAGCAGCGGGCCCAGCTCGTGCAGCCACGCCCCCAGGTCCAGGCGGCCCAGCCCCCACGGCGCGGCATCGTCACTGACGGTGTGGGCCCCGTCCGGCCCCTGGACGACCTGCGCCCCTCGGGAGGAGGGCAGCGGCGCCCACAGTGCCAGCAGGACGGAGACGGGCAGGTCCAGGGTGCTCACACCAGCGCACACTAACGCCTGGAGGGCCGCGTGCCCCGACGGCGCGCCCCGGCACCGGGGAGCCGGCGCCATGGGCAGGCCGCCCCTGTCGAGCGTGCCGGCATCGGGCCTCCAGACGATAGGGTGAGGCCATGACCACCGTGCTCGCCCTCGACGACGTCTCGCTGCACCGTGGGACGACTCAGATCCTGTCGCATGTCAGCTGGAGGGTCCAGGAGGGCGAGCACTGGGTGATCCTGGGACCCAACGGGGCGGGCAAGACCACGATCGCGCGCATCGCCGCCGCCCGGCTCTTCCCCTCCTCGGGCGCCGTCGAGCTTCTCGACGAGCACCTGGGCAGGGTCGACATCGCCGAGCTGCACCCCCGGATCGGCTTGTGCTCCTCGGCCCTGGCCGGGCACGTCCAGGGAGGGGAGACGGCACTGGCGGTCGTGCTGTCGGCCTCCTACGGCAGGATCGGGGTGTGGCGCGAGCAGTACGACGACCTCGACGTCGATCGCGCCAGGGCGATCCTGGCCGCCCTCGGTGCGGGGCACCTGGCCGAGCGCGCCTGGGGACGGCTGTCCTCCGGTGAGCGCAAGCGGGTTGAGATCGGCCGGGCGCTCATGCCCGACCCCGAGCTGCTCGTCCTCGACGAGCCCGCCTCCGGGCTCGACGTCGCCGGGCGCGAACAGCTCCTGGCGGCACTGGCCGACATTGTCTCCTCGCCTGGCGCTCCCTCGGTCGTGCTCATCACCCACCACCTTGAGGAGATCCCGGTGGGCTGGACGCACGCCTTGGCCCTGCGCCAGGGCCGGGTCGTGGCCCAGGGACCCGTCGAGCAGGTCCTGACCGACGAGGTGATGACCACTGCCTTCGACCTGCCCCTGGAGGTCTCGACCGACCGTGGGCGCTACACGGCTCGAGGCGCCCCCACCCGGCAACACCGCTCCTGAGCGCCGCTGCGCACCGCGCAGACGACACGACGCCGGACACGACACGACACGAAGGAGACCCACGATGGCATGGCTGTGGTGGATTGGAGCCTCACTGGTCCTCGGCGTCATTGAGACGCTCACGGCGGACCTCACCTTCCTCATGTTCGCCGGTGGCGCGCTGGGTGCGGCCGGGGCGGCCGCCCTCGGGGTGCCGCTGTGGGGCCAGGTCCTCGTCTTCGCGCTCGTGTCGACCCTCCTGCTCGTGGCGGTGCGTCCCTGGGCCAAGCGCCACTTGCTGTCCGGCACGCCGGAGATGCGCACCAACGCCGAGGCGCGTATCGGCCGTCAGGCCACGGCCCTGACCGCCATCGACACCCACGGTGGGCGCGTCCGCCTGTCCGGCGAGGAGTGGAGCGCCCGGCTGGCCCCGACGGCCGCAGACGGGTCTGGAGGCCGGGTCGAGCCGGGCGCCACCGTGACCGTCACCGCCATCGACGGCGCCGTGGCCGTCGTGACCCCGTCATGACCTCCGCGCCCGGGACGGCTCGACCTGGCCGCGCAAAGGCTGCGAGGGCAGTGAAGGCAGTGAAGACAGTGAAGACACTGCCATGAGCGTCGACAACCTGGTGGGCATCACCCTCGTCCTGGTGCCGGCCGTACCTCATCGGCGTCCTGTTCGCGGCGGTGCGGCTGGTTCCCCGGTCCAGGGCGGCCCTCGTCGAGAGCCGGGGGCGGTTCCATGCCGTGCGCGGCGCCGGCGCGCACCTCGTCGTGCCCTGCCTCGACCGCGTGCGCATGACTGTCGACCTCAGGGAGATGGTCGCCTCCTTCCCGCTCCGGCCGCTGGTCACGGCCGACCGCCAAGAGGTGGGCATCGGGATGGAGCTGCGCTGGCGGGTCACCGACCCCGCGCGCTTCGCCTACGAGGCCGACAACCACCTCCCGGCCCTCGAGCAGCTGGCGAGGGCGACCCAGGCGGAGGTCGTTGCCACCCTCGACCTCGACCAGGTCCTGACCCTGCGCGACCAGCTCGGTGATCAGCTGCGCAGGAGGCTGGACCAGGGGGCGCGCCGCTGGGGCGTGTCCGTCAGCCAGGTGGCACTCACCTCGGTCGTGCCCTCTCCGTACGGGCCGCGGTGACACCGGTACTGACACCGGTACTGACACCGGCCGTGACTCCGGTCGTGCACGCCGAGCGCGAGCGGATCCCGGTCCTCCCGCTGCCCGTCCACCGTCCTGACCCGGGGCCGGCCACCCGCCGACCCTCTCGACACGAAAGGTTGCCTGATGAACGATTACGCCGTCGTTCCCTTGACCATCCTCATCCTTCTACTCCTGTTCGTCATCGTCGCCATCGCCAAGGCGGTGCGGATCGTCCCGCAGTCCAACGCGATCATCGTCGAGCGCCTGGGGAAGTTCCAGGCCGAGTACGGCGCCGGACTGCACTTCCTCGTGCCCTTCATCGACCGCGTGCGCACGACTGTCGACCTGCGCGAGCAGGTCGTGTCCTTCCCGCCCCAGCCGGTCATCACCTCCGACAACCTCGTCGTGTCCATCGACTCGGTCATCTACTACCAGATCACCGACGCCAAGCGGGCCACCTACGAGATCTCCCACTACCTCCAGGCCATTGAGCAGCTGACGGTGACGACGCTGCGCAATGTCATCGGCGCGATGGACCTCGAGCAGACCCTGACCAGCCGCGACCAGATCAACGGCCAGCTGCGGGGGGTCCTGGACCAGGCCACCGGCCGCTGGGGGATCCGGGTGAGCAACGTCGAGCTCAAGTCCATCGACCCGCCGGCCTCGATCCAGGGGGCCATGGAGCAGCAGATGCGCGCCGAGCGCGACCGGCGCGCCGCCATCTTGACCGCCGAGGGCGTCAAGCAGTCCCAGATTCTGACCGCCGAGGGCGACAAGCAGTCCGCGATCCTGCGCGCCGAGGGTCAGGCGCAGTCGGCCATCCTCAAGGCCCAGGGCGAGTCCCGCGCCATCCTCCAGGTCTTCGACGCCATCCACCGCGGCAACGCCGACTCCAAGCTGCTCGCCTACCAGTACCTCCAGACCCTGCCCAAGATCGCCAACGGGACGAGCTCGAAGATGTGGATCGTGCCCACCGAGTTCACCGCCGCCCTCGACGGGATTGCGGGCGCGCTGGGCGGCAGTACCCCCTCGGGCCCCGGCGACGCGGGCTCCGGGACCGAGGAGCGCTCCGGTGTCGACCTGACGGGCATGGACTCGGGCCTCGACATCGCCTCCGACCTGGCCCAGACCAACCTCCAGGCCCCCGAGGAGGCCTTGGCCGAGGCACGCGGGGAGGTGGCGTCGGCCACCCAGGTCGCCGACGGCGCCGCGCCTGCGAGCGCCACTGAGACGACGACTCTGCCCACCCGGCGGTCGCGTCAGGAGCCCCCCGCCTCGATCCCGCCGGTCGGCTACTGAGGCGTGAGCACTGCGGCGCCCGTTCTACGGGCGGCGGCGAGGAAGGACCGTAGCGCGTGATCATCGAGCTCGAGGACGCCGGCGACCCGCGACTGGCCGACTACATGGGCCTGACCGACGTCGCCCTGCGGCGCCGGTTGGAGACCGAGCGCGGCCTGTACATGGCGGAGTCGACCAAGGTCATTGCGCGCGCCGTGGCCGCCGGACACGCTCCCCGGTCCTTCCTCATGGCCGAACGGCACCTGGAGCAGATGCGTCCGGTCATTGAGGCGGCCCGCGGCTGCCAGGGGCGTGGAGACGGGGGCCAGGTGCCTGTCTTCCTCGCCCCCGAGAGCCTGCTCGAGGACGTCACCGGCTTCCACCTCCACCGGGGCGCCCTGGCCGCGATGCACCGGCCCGCCCTGGCCGGTGTCGGATCGCTGCTCGCCGGCTGCCGCGCAGGGGCGGGGGCCCGGCGGGTAGCGGTTCTGGAGGACCTCGTCGACCACACCAATGTCGGGGCGGCCTTCCGCTCGGCCGCCGCGCTGGGCGTCGACGCGGTCCTGGTCACCCCGCGCTGTGCCGACCCGCTGTACCGGCGCAGCGTCCGGGTGTCGATGGGCACGGTCTTCCAGGTGCCGTGGACGCGCCTGCCCCGGTGGCCCGAGCTCGGTGAGCTCCACGCCGCCGGCTTCACCGTCGCTGCCCTGGCCCTGTCGCCCCAGGCCGTGAGCCTGGAGGAGTTCTCGGCGAGCCCGGCATGTGCCGGTCCGGACTCCAGGGTGGCGCTCGTGCTGGGCACCGAGGGCGACGGGCTGGGCCGGCGCACGGTGGCCCGGGCCGACGCGGTCGTGCGCATCCCCATGGCCGGTGCTGTCGACTCCCTCAACGTGGCCGCCGCGGCGGCCGTCGCCTTCTGGGAGCTGCGGGTGCGCGCCTGAGCCGGGGCCACGGGAGGCCACCGGACGGCCCGGCTCACGCACACGACAACCCCGCGGGGCGGGAGGGTGATCCCCTCCCGCCCCGCGACGATGGTGCGCTCCGGTAGTGCCGGGCGGTACTCACTCGTCCTTGGCGGTGACCTGGAGCAGTGTGGCTCCGGAGGCGACCTCGCCGTCGGCGACCACCTCCACCGAGGCGAAGGTGGCGGTGTTGGTGACCAGCACGGGGGTGGTCAGGGGGTACCCGGCCTCCTCGATGACGGTGCGGTCGACCCGCACGAGCTCCTGGCCGGCCGTGACCCGGTCGCCCTGGGAGACCTTGACGTCGAAGCCCTTGCCCTCGAGGTTGACCGTGTCCAGGCCGACGTGGATGAGGATCTCGACGCCGGAGTCCAGGTTGATGCCGAAGGCGTGCCCCGAGGCGGGTGCCACGACGACGGTGCCGTCGGCCGGGGCGGTCACGACAATCTCACCGACGGGGGTCAGTCCCGCGCCATTGCCGACCGCGCCGGAGGAGAACACCGGGTCGGCGACGTCCTCCAGGGCCATGACCTCCCCGGTCAGCGGGGCGGCGATCCGCGTGACCGTGCCGGCCACGAGTGCCGGCTTGGGCGCCGGCTCGGCGGCATGCTCAGCGGCCTGCTCAGCGGCAAGATCGGCCTCCACCTGAGCAGGGTCGGCTTCGACCGCCCCGCCGCCCGCGCCCACAGCGGCGCGCGCTTCGGCCTTCTGCTCCTTCGTGCGGTAGTCGAAGGTGAAGATGAGGAAGAACGCCGTGACGAAGGCGGCGGCGACAGCGATGGCGTACAGGGCCATCGGCGTGAACACGGGGATCGTGAGCAGCGAGGTGAAGGCGAAGGTGTTGGTGTCGACACCGCCGCCAATGCCGATGATGAGGCCACCGACCGCACAGCCCACGAGCATGAGCGGGTAGATGCGCTTGAAACGCAGGTGGATACCGTAGAGGGAGGGCTCGGAGATACCACCGAGCAGACCGGCGGCCAGCGCGCCGGAGGCCGTCTGGCGCATCTCCTTGTCCCGGTCCCTGATCGACAGGGCCAGCACAGCGGCGGTCGCGCCGAAGCAGGCGAAGTTCCAGGCACCCATCGGGCCCTGGATGAAGTCGATGTTGCCCGTCTTGTCGTTGGCGATGTTGGCCAGCATGACCGCGTTGAGCGGCCAGTGCAGGCCCAGCGGCACGAGGAAGGGGTAGACCAGCGGGATGACGATGGCGAAGACGAAGGGCGCCGTGTCGTTGAGCCAGAACAGGGCGGTACCCAGGCCGGTGCCGATCCACACGCCCAGCGGGCCGATGAGGAAGGCCGTCAGCGGCATCATGATGAGGAAGGTGAGAAAGGGGACGAAGACCATCTGGACGTTGTCGGGGACGATCCGCTTGATGGTCTTGTACAGGGGCGCCATGAGCGCCACCATCATGAGGGGCACGAAGACCTGACCGCCATAGTCGTTGAGCTGGAGCGGCAGCCCGAAGACCCGCGCCGTGCACAGCTCGGAGGCCAGCGTCTCGTTGTAGCTGCAGGTCGTCGAGGAGAACTTCATGGCCTCGGTGAACAGGCCCGAGGAGCCGGAGGCCGCGGTGTAGGCCTTGTCGCCCAGGCTCATGAAGTTGGGCGTCATGAGCGCGGCCATGATCGCCGTTCCGACCCACGGGTCGACATTGAGCTTCTTGGAGGCGTTGAAGGCCACCATGAGCGGCAGGAAGTAGAACACGGCCCGGAACATGGCGTCGACGAACACCCACGTCGGCCCCTTGGCGACGTCATCGGTGAAGGACTCGATGACCCCGAGCGAGTAGAGGACGGCCTCCAGGGCCACGATCATCGAGGCACCGAGCAGGACCGGCAGCAGCGGGCGGAAGGAGTCGGACAGGTACTCGAAGAAGGCGTCGACCCAGGCGTTCTTGCCCCGGGCCTTGGCGCGGGCGGCGGCCTTGACGTCCGCGTCGGACTGCCCGCCGCCGGACTTCATCGCCGGCAGCTCCATGATCTGGGTGTAGACGCCCTGCACGGCGCCGCCGATGACGATCTGGTAGCGGTCGCCCGCCTGGGGCACGGCTCCCATGACGCCCGGGATCGCCTCGACCGTGGCCTTGTCGACGACCGAGGCGTCGTTGAGCTCGAAGCGCAGCCGGGTCGCGCAGTGGGTGAGATGGATGATGTTGTCAGGGCCGCCGACGGCCTCGAGAATCGCCTCAGGGGTGGATGTTGTTGTTGCCATGGATGGCCTTTCCATCGGCCGCCGCGGCACCCGGCGCGGGGTGTCGAGGCGGTCAGGGTAGGGGATGAGCCCGCTGCGACGGGCTGGCCTTTGAAGGCTACCGCGAATGGTGCGCCGCCGAGGCATCTCCGCCGAACTTCGAGCGAGGCGAGCCGGGTGGCCCGAGGTGCTCCACAGGCGGGTTTCGCGCCACCCTGCGCCACCTGCGTCCACAGGGCCGGGGCGGGGCCGGGGACGGTGGTCCCACTGTGGAGGAGGTCGGTGTCTCCCATCCGGCCCGTGGCCCTCCGGCGGCGGAGGTGCCGCGCACCACCGAGCACCAGCACGAGGAGAGCCAGATGAGCACGACCCTGCCCGCCTCCGCCCTGCCCGCCGACGCCGGGCCCACCCCGTCGTCCGGCCCGCCCGCACCGCAGGCCGACCCCGCCCCCGACCCCCGGGGAGCGGGCCCCGGCGCCGCCGAGGAGACCGAGGGGATGTACGGACCACGCGGGTGGAGCGTGCGCGCGGGCGTCTGGCACGAGCTCGCCCAGTGCCGCGACGACCTGCGCTCGACGGTCCTGCCGGCAGACTACGGCTTGGCGCCCACCGGGCTGATCGACGACGGCGTCCCGGTGGACGACTACACGCCCTTCCACGACCTGGGGCCCGCCACGGCGCGCCGTCTCCTGGACATCCTGCCCAGAGCCCAGCTCGAAGACCGCCAGAACCTCGGACCCACGCTGGGTACCCTCCTGCGCGCCTGTGCGCGGGCCGGGGGCAGGGTGCGCCTGTCGGGCTACGCCATCGGTCCCCAAAGACGCGACGAGCGCCTCAGCGTCGAGGGGCTGTGGGTCGCCGACCCCGACCTGCTCGACCACGAGCTGTGCGAGATCCACGACGAGCACTGCCACTGCCGGGAGGTCTGGGCCCTGGTGAGCCGACGCTACGACCTGGACGCCCTGGCCATGCCCGATGAGGTCAAGACCCTGCGGCGGTACTGGACCCACGGCCCGGTCGGCACCTGGCTGTGGTGGGACTGACCGCCCGGGGCCGCGGCCGACCGGGGGGCCGCCCCGGCTGTGGCGCATCACCCGCGCCGCCGCCGCCTCTGCGGGGCGGCGGCGGCGCGGTGTGCCCGTAGCATGTCGGCCGTGATCAACGTCCAGGCACTGACCATGCGCATCGGCGCACGCAGGCTCGTCGCGGAGGCCTCATTCCGTGTCGACAAGGGCATGCGGATCGGGCTGGTGGGGCGCAACGGCGCGGGGAAGACCACGATGACCAAGCTCCTGGCGGCGGCCAGCGCCGCCCAGGGAACCGGCGCCTCTGCCGACGCCGACGAGCGGCACAGCCTGGACGCCGTCGAGCACGAGGGCCTCATTACGGCCACCGGCTCGGTGGGCTACCTCCCCCAGGACACCAAGGTCGGCGACCTAGCCCAGGTCGCGCGCGACCGCATCCTGTCGGCCCGTGGGATCGACGCGCTCCTTGAGCGCATCCGCCGGGCCGAGGAGCGCATCGCCTCGACCACCGGAGACGCCCAGGCCAAGGCCCTGGACCGCTACTCCCGGCTGGACCACGAGTTCACGATGGCGGGGGGTTACGCCGCCGCCTCCGAGGCCGCGCGCATCGCCGCAGCCCTGGGCCTGCCCGACCGTGTGCTCGACCAGGAGATCGGGACGCTCTCGGGAGGTCAGCGCCGTCGCGTCGAGCTGGCCCGCGTACTGTTCCAGCAGCCCGACGCCCTGCTCCTGGACGAGCCCACCAACCACCTCGACCACGACTCGGTCCTGTGGCTGCGCGACCACCTGCGCACCTACTCCGGCGGCTTCATCGTCATCAGCCACGACGTCGAGCTGCTGCGCGACACCGTCAACCAGGTCATGCACCTGGACGCCTCCCGCGGTGCGCTCGATGTCTACCACCTGGGCTGGGAGGCCTACCTCAAGCAGCGGGCCGACGACGAGCACCGTCGTCGCCGGGAGCGGGCCAATGCCGAGAAGAAGGCGGCGGCGCTGCGCGCCCAGGGCGAGAAGATGCGGGCCAAGGCCACCAAGGCGGTCGCCGCCCAGCAGATGCTGCGTCGGGCCGACCGTCTCCTGTCCTCGCTGGAGGACGAGCGGGCGGTCGACAAGGTCGCCCACCTGCGCTTCCCCGACCCCGCCCCCTGTGGCAGGACGCCCCTGCGGGCGGCCGGGCTGACCAAGGCCTACGGCTCCCTCGAGGTCTTCGCCGGGGTGGACCTGGCCGTCGACCGCGGCAGCAGGGTCGTGGTCCTCGGCCTCAACGGCGCGGGCAAGACGACCCTCCTGCGGCTGCTCGGGGGCGTCGAGGAGCCCGACTCCGGTGAGGTCCTGGCCGGGCACGGCCTGAGGATCGGCTACTACGCCCAGGAGCACGAGACTATCGACACCGACCGCACGGTCGTCGACAACCTGCGCTCGGCGGCCCCGCAGATGGACGACACCCAGGTGCGCTCGGTGCTCGGCTCCTTCCTGTTCTCCGGGGCCGACGCCGACAAGCCCGCGCGGGTCCTGTCAGGCGGGGAGAAGACGCGTCTGGCCCTGGCCATCCTCGTCGTGTCCAGCGCCAACGTCCTGCTGCTCGACGAGCCGACGAACAACCTCGACCCCGCCAGCCGCGAGGAGGTCCTGCGCGCCCTGGCCTCCTTCACCGGCGCCGTCGTCCTGGTCACTCACGACGTGGGGGCGGTGCGCGCCCTGTCACCCGACCGGGTGCTGCTCCTGCCCGACGGCGACGAGGACCTGTGGGGGGAGGACTACCTCGACCTCGTGACCCTGGCCTGACCAGGAGCGACGGTGAGTGCCGTCACGCCGGGGCCCGTGGCGCGACGTCGTAGGGTGGGGGCGGAAGACGATCGCCCCTCGCGGTGTTGAGGGCCGGTGAGTCCATCCCGCCGACGCAAGGAGACTAGCCATGGCACAGACGACCACTGAGACGACGCAGACCACTGAGGCGACCGGCGCGGCCGCCGCGCCCGAGCACGAGGTGGTCCTCACCGAGCCCGCGGCCGCCAAGGTCGCCAGCCTCCTGGTCCAGGAGGGGCGTGACGACCTGCGCCTGCGGGTGGCGGTCCAGCCCGGGGGCTGCTCCGGCCTGGTCTACCAGCTCTACTTCGACGAGCGGCTCCTGGACGGCGACGCCTTGCGCTCCTTCCCGACCGGCTCCGAGGAGCTTGCCGCCGTCGAGGTGGTTGTTGACCGGATGAGCGTGCCCTACCTGTCGGGTGCCACCATCGACTTCGCCGACACCATCGAGAAGCAGGGCTTCACCATCGACAACCCCAATGCCGCGGGCACCTGCGCATGCGGGGAGTCCTTCCACTGATTCCACTGACCTGCGCCACGCCCGTCCCGGGCCCGCCGGACCGCCCCCGGCACCTGCCCGTCACTATCAGACCCAAGGAGAACACGTGCGCCGCACGCCCCTTATGGCCCTGCCCTGCCTCGTACTGAGCGCGGCCCTCGCGCTGGCGGGCTGCTCGGGATCGGGTGATGCCGCCGCGTCGGCCACCGCTTCCTCGACGGCCCAGGTCACGGCGGGCGTGGACTGCTCGGCCGAGGCCATCGAGACCGACTCGGCGGCCCTGCCCCAGGTCGCGGGCGACCCGGGCACGCAGCCGTCACTGACCTGGACTGGGCAGGCGGCTCCCGAGGCTTTGACCGTCAAGACCCTGACCGAGGGCACGGGCGCGACCATTGAGCAGCAGAGCGACGTCGTCGCCGTGTCCTACTCGGGCTGGCAGTGGGACGGCACGGAGCCCTTCGACTCCTCCTACTCCGGGGGCAGGCCGGCGGCCTTCGCCCTCAACGCCGTCATCCCCGGGTGGACCTGCGGCCTCATGGGGCACGCCGCGGGTGACCGCCTGCTCATGTCGATCCCTGCCGACATGGCCTACGGCGATGACGCGTCGACCGATCGGCCCACGGGCACGCTCGTCTTCGTCGTCGAGGTCACCGAGGTCTTCAACTCCGAGTCGGTGGCGGCAGCCACCGCTGGCGCGATGATGGAGGGCGAGCAGGCGCTGGCCGACCGCGGCATCGCCCTCAGTGGGGACCTGGGTGCGGCGCCGACGATCTCGGTCAATGCCGGTGCCGCCGAGCCCACTGCGGTCGAGGTCATCGTCGTGGCGCGCGGGACCGGCACCCCGGTGGCCGCCGACTCGACCCTCATCACCCATATGGCCTACATCCCGTGGGACGACTCCGAGATGCAGTCCAGCTGGGAGCTGGGGGAGGTCCAGCCCCTCGACATGACTCAGGCCACGGGCATGGAGGGACTCGTGGGCGTGCCCGCCGGCTCGCGGGTCGTCCTCCTCCAGCCGGCCAACCCCGCGACCGGCTCGTCCGCGGCCGCGTGGGTCATGGACATCGCCGCGGTGCTCTGAGCCCTCCCGGCCCTCCCGGGGCTTGCCCGGTGCCTCTATTTTACTAACCGGGCCAGGTCCTGACCCGACAGCCTCAGACGGACGAGGGGCCGGGGCGGTCGCACCGCCTCCGGCCCCTCGCTCATGCGGCAGGTGGCTCCTGCCTGCGCAGAGATTTCAGCGCAGGATGAGCCCCTGCGTGCCGGCGACGGCCGCCGCGAGGCGCTCGGAGACGTCCTGCCAGTTGGCGATGTTCCACACGGCTGCGACGTAGTCGGCCTTGACGTTGAGGTAGTCGAGGTAGAAGGCGTGCTCCCACATGTCGACCATGAACAGCGGGATGGTGCCCACCGGCACGTTGCCCTGCTGGTCGAACAGCTGGAAGACGACGAGCTTGCCCGACAGGGAGTCGTAGGCCAGGACGGCCCAGCCCGAGCCCTGGATGCCCAGCGCCGCGGCGGCGAAGTGCTTCTTGAAGGCGGCGAAGGTGCCGAAGGAGTCCTTGATCGCGTCGGCCAGTTCGCCCTCGGGCTCGCCGCCGCCGGTGGGTGACAGGTTCTTCCAGAACACGGAGTGGTTCGTGTGGCCACCGAGGTTGAAGGCGAGGTTCTTCTCCCACAGGTTGATCGCCGCCAGGTCGTCCGCGGCGCGGGCGGCCTCGAGCTGCTCGAGGGCGGCGTTGGCTCCGGCGACATAGGCCGCGTGGTGCCGATCGTGGTGAAGCTCCATGATCTTGGCGGAGATGTGGGGCTCCAGCGCGGCGTAGTCGTAGGGGAGCTCGGGAAGGGTGTACACGGCCATGGGCCTGCCTTTCGTGTGCGGTGAGGCCTCGGTGCGCCCCTGCTCCGTCTGCCCGGCCCGACGGCGGGGCCGGGCACCGGAACGGGTTAGGACCGAAGTCCTGGACGTCAGTCATCGTAGGTCGTGCCGCGGTCATCGGGAACCGGGTCATCGTGCGATTACACTGACCGCTGAACGTCCATCGCCTTGTCCCGGGAGGACCGCATGACCGACCAGGCCGACACTGACCGCTTCGAGATCCTCGTCTTCTCCGACGACTCCTCCGTCCGCCGTGAGGTCGTCGACGGGGTGGGGCGCCGTCCGGCCAAGGGCCTGCCCCTGGTGTCGTGGACGCACGCCGCCACGGCCGAGGGGGTGCGTCTGGCCATCAAGGACCGGGCCGAGGCGGGGCTGGCACCCTTCGACGCCCTCGTCCTGGACGCCGAGACGAAGAAGTTCGGCGGCATGGGCCTGGCCCACGAGCTGTACACCGAGCTCGATGACCGGCCGCCGGTGGTCCTGCTCACCGCCCGCCCCCAGGACCACTGGCTGGCCGCATGGTCCAAGGCGGAGGCGGTCGTCTCCCGGCCACTGGACCCCATGAGCCTCCAGGAGGCCGTCGCCGCGGCGCTCACCTCACGTCCCGGCACCGTCGTCCCCGCCGGCTGACCCACCCCCTCCCCGCCCTTCCCGCGAGATCGGGACATATGGCACCTCGAGATCGGGACATATGGCACCCCCAGATCGCCGCATCCGCGACTCATGCGGGCGGCGGGGCCCATGCGGGTTCAGGCGCGATCGGACAGGCCCAGCCCTGAGGCGAGCACCCGATGGTGGCGTGCCGCCGCGCCCACCGGCCAGGACAAGCCCTCCAGGACGGACTCGCCGCCGTCGACCTCGACCAGCCTGGCGCCGTCGTCCAGGACCCATCCGGCCAGCAGGAGGGTCTCTTCGACACTCGCTGCACCCCCGACCCGCGCCGGGCGGTCCACCACCTGGGCGGTGGACCGCAACGCCTCGACCGCCGGGCGGGGGTCGGCGCCGGGCGGGGTGAGGGCGGAGCCGGCCAGCATGCCCCAGCGCACGGCGACGAGCTCCCATCCGCCGGCTGGCCGTCGCCGGGCGGCGATGAGGTGGGGGCATCCCAGCAGGGGACGGGCCCGTTCGGCCCGCGCCGTGGCCGCCAGGAGGCTACGCAGCCGTCGGGTCCACAACCCCGCCTCCTCGTAGCGCTCGGCGGCAGACAGGTCCCCGATGCGTTCGAGCAGGGGAGCGGCGACGAGGTCGACCTCGCCGGAGAGCACACGCAGCGCCTCAGCCGGACCGCCGGGACGGTCGTCACCGCGCAGCTCGCGCATGCCCCGCCCGTCCCAGGCACGCAGACGGAGCACCGACTCGGCGGCACGCTGCGCCTCCTGGGCCGCCGAGCGCGACGGGAAGGGGCCGACGGCGTGGGAGGCCTCCTCGCTGGCCAGCACCGTCGTCGTTGCCAGGCGGGGCTCGGGCGCCGGCACGAGGCGGAGCCACGGGCGCCGGTCGGGGGTGCGGGACCGTCGGTTGGCCGGAGGGTCGAGCTCGGCGATCAGGCGCAGCTCGCGCACCCGGGCCTCGATCTCCGTGGGCGTCTCGATGACGCGCACGCGCACCGCCGTGTCGAGCATCTGGGCGACCTTGGAACGCTTCTCCGCGGCGGTGAAGTAGGAGCGGACCCGACGGCGCAGGTTGACGGCGCTGCCGACATAGAGGACCTGGTCGGCGGGGGACAGGAACTGGTAGACGCCGGTGGTCATCGGCAGCCCGTCCGCCAGGCGGCTCTTGGCCCGGCGCCGCGCGGGCACCGGGTCGCCGACCGTGGCCAGGTCCTCCAGGTGGGACACCCCCGACGGAGCCAGTGCCTCGAGGGCCGCGTGCAGAACGTGGACGGTGGCCCGGGCGTCGTCGAGAGCCCGGTGGGTGGGTGAGGTGGGGGAACCGGTGAAGGAGGCGAGCGTGCCCAGGCGGTGGTTGGGCACCTCGGAGCGGCCCCATGCCTTGCGCGCCATGGTCAGCGTGTCCAGGACGGTCGGCTCATCCCACTCCAAGCCCAGGGCACGGGCCGCGCCCCGCAGGTGTCCGACGTCGAAGCGGGCGTTGTGCGCCACGAGCACCGTGGCCTGCCGGCCCAGTCCAGCCCACTGGAGGAAGGACAGGAGCGCCTCACCCACCGGCGGGGCGGTGACGACCATGGCGTTGGTAATGCCGGTCATGACCGTGATCTGGGCGGGGATCACCGCGCCAGGGTTGACCAGGGTGGCGAACTCGGCCTCGACGACACCGCCGCACACCTTGACCGCCCCGATCTCGGTGATCGCGTGCGCACCGGGCGGCCCTCCGGTGGTCTCCAGGTCGACGACGACGAAGGTCACCTCGCGCAAGGGAGTGCCCATGTCCTCGAAGGCGGCCTGCGCACCGGGCCCGGCGGGTCCAGCCGCTCCGGCGGGCCCGAGGCGGGGCGGGTCCGAGGAGGCGTCGCGGGGCACGGGGTGAGGCTAAACTGCCGTGAGCAGCCGATCCAGCCGTCGCCCCGCTCCCGCGCGGGCCGGGCAGCCGGGCGGCCCATCCGCCCGATCCACCCGCTGAGGAGCACAGGAGGTCCCGCGTTGGGGTACCGAGGTATCAAGGCCGCCGTGGGGCCGGCCATGGAGATGCTCTACCAGCCCTGGATCCGGGGCGAGGAGAACATCCCCGCCGAGGGCGCCGCGATCCTGGCCTCCAACCACCTGGCGGTTATCGACTCGTTCTTCCTGCCGCTGCTCATGGACCGTGAGGTAGCCTTCATCGGCAAGTCCGACTATTTCACCGGCAAGGGCGTCAAAGGTTGGGCGGTCAAGCGCTTCATGACGACCGTGGGCACGATCCCGGTGGACCGCTCGGGGGGCCGCGCCTCCCAGGCCGCCCTTCAGGCAGGTATTGACCGCCTCAACGCCGGTGAGCTCTTCGGCATCTACCCTGAGGGCACCCGCAGCCCCGACGGGCGCCTGTACCGGGGCAAGACCGGGGTGGCCCGCATCACCCTGGCCACGGGGGCGCCGGTCATCCCCGTGGCCATGATCGGATCGGACCTGGCCCAGCCGATCGGCCAGGCGATCCCCTCGACCCGGCACCGGGTGGGCATCGTCGTCGGTGAGCCGCTCGACTTCTCCCGCTACAAGGGCCTGGACAACGACCGTTTCGTCCTGCGCTCGATCACCGACGAGATCATGTACGCCCTCATGACGCTGTCCGGCCAGGAGTACGTCGACCTCTACGCCGCCGACGTCAAGAAGGCGATGGACGCCGAGAAGAAGAGCGCTGATGAGGTCGTGGCCGAGATGCTCGCCGCCCAGGCGGCGCGCCGCCCCGCCGCGGCCCGCGTCGAGGCCCCTGGCGGCCGTCCTGCGCCCGACGTCGAGGTCCCCGAGCCGCCCGTGCGGGAGGGGAGTGAAGAGCCCGGGGCGGACGCCGATAGTGGGCAGGACTCCGAGGACGGCGAGCCCGCCGGGAACACATCGAGCAATTGACCGGGTGTGACGTCAAGGAGCCACACGTGCCGATCTCGCGCGGGGGAGGGGCCCGGCTCGCATTCGGGCGGGTAGACTGCTGGAGGCGCGGCATCTGCCGCCACGTCTCGGCAGCCGGTGGGCCCGTTCCCGGCGGCTGCCGGGTCGCAGCCCCCAACCTGAAAGGTTCTCGATGTCGATCCGTCGCGTCGCCCTGCTCACCGCGGGCGGCTTCGCCCCCTGCCTGTCCGCCGCCGTCGGCGACCTCATCGAGCGTTACACCGAGGTCGCCCCGGACATTGAGATCATCGCCTACCAGTACGGCTACCACGGCCTGCTCACCGGCAACTACGTCGTCATCGACGACGAGGCCCGCAAGAACGCCGGCATCCTGCGGGAGTTCGGTGGCTCGCCCATCGGCAACTCCCGCGTCAAGCTGACCAACGCCAAGAACCTCGTCGAGCGCGGCCTGGTCGCCGAGGGCGTCAACCCCCTGGAGTTCGCCGCCGAGCAGCTGCGCAAGGACGGCGTCGACGTCCTGCACACCATCGGCGGGGACGACACCAACACGACCGCCGCCGACCTGGCCGCCTACCTGCACGACAACGACTACGAGCTGACCGTCGTCGGCCTGCCCAAGACCATCGACAATGACGTCATCCCCGTCCGCCAGTCCCTGGGCGCCTGGACCGCCGCCGAGGAGGGCGCGGGCTTCGCCTTCAACATCATCGGCGAGCACCGCTCCAACCCGCGCATGCTCATCGTCCACGAGTGCATGGGCCGCAACTGCGGCTACCTCACCGCCGAGACCGCCCGCCGCTACCACGAGCTGCTGGGCACGAAGAGCTGGGCCCCCTCGCTGGGCCTGACCCGCGAGCGCTGGGACGTCCACGCCGTGTTCGTCCCCGAGGCCAAGCTCGACATCGCCGCCGAGGCCGAGCGTCTCAAGGCCATCATGGACGAGCAGGGCAACGTCAACATCTTCCTGTCCGAGGGCGCGGGCGTGCCCGAGATCATCGCGGAGATGGAGGCCGCCGGCCAGGAGGTCCAGCGCGACCCCTTCGGCCACGTCAAGCTTGACACCATCAACCCCGGCCAGTGGTTCGCCAAGCAGTTCGCCTCCCTCATCGGCGCCGAGAAGGTCATGGTGCAGAAGTCGGGCTACTACTCGCGCGCCGCGGCCGCCAACGCCGAGGACCTGGCCCTCATCAAGCAGATGTGCGACCTGGCCGTCGACTGCGCCCTCAAGGGCGTGTCGGGCGTCATCGGCCAGGACGAGGAGAACGGCGATGAGCTGACCGCGATCGCTTTCCCGCGCATCGCCGGGGCCAAGCCCTTCGACATCACCCAGTCGTGGTTCACCGCGCTCATGGCCGAGATCGGCCAGAGCCTCGAGGCCGCCGACGTCGCCCCCGGGCACTGACCCGCAGGCCTTCACCGACGCGAGGGCCCCCGCGTCCCGCCCTGCGGCGGGAGGTGGGGGCCCTCGCGCGCCTCACCTATGCTGGCGGTCGTGATGAACGACCTCAACGCGCCCCGCAACGCCGTCCCGAGCTGGCGCTCCCGCCCCGCGCACCAGCAGCCCGCCTACCCGGACGCGGCGGCGCTCGAGGCCGTGGGGGCGGACCTGCGCTCCCGCCCGCCCCTGGTCTTCGCCGGTGAGGTCGACGCGCTGCGGAGCCAGATGGCCGCCGCCAGCGAGGGCCGGGCCTTCGTCCTCATGGGTGGGGACTGCGCCGAGTCCTTCGAGGACTCCTCGGCCACCTCCATCCGCCTCAAGGTCCAGACGATTCTCCAGATGGCCGCGGTACTCACCTATGCGGCCTCCACCCCCGTGGTCAAGATCGGGCGCATGGCCGGGCAGTACGCCAAGCCGCGCAGCGCCGACACCGAGACCCGCGACGGGGTGACCCTGCCGTCCTACCGCGGCGACTCGGTCAACGACCACGCCTTCACCCCCGAGGCCCGCGTCCCCGACCCGGCCCGCATGCTCGACGCCTACCTGCGCGCCGGCACGACGCTCAACCTCATCCGCGCCTTCACAATGGGCGGTTACGCCGACCTGCGCGAGGTTCACTCCTGGAACCGGGGGTTCATGGCCAACCCCGCCTACAAGCGCTTCGAGTCCTTCGCCGTCGAGATCGACCGGGCGATGCGCTTCATGGAAGCCGCCGGCGTCGACTTCGACGCGTTGCGCCAGGTCGACTTCTACGCCTCGCACGAGGCCCTCCTGTTGGAGTACGAGGACGCGATGATCCGCCAGGACTCCCGCTCCGGGCGGCTCTATGACACCTCCGCCCACCTGCTGTGGGTGGGGGAGCGGACCCGGGGCGCCGGCGACGCCCACGTCGCCCTGCTCGAAGGCGTCCACAACCCGGTGAGCGTCAAGATCGGTCCGACGACGACCCGCGACGAGCTCCTGGCCCTCATCGACCACCTCAACCCCAACGGGGACGCCGGGCGGCTCTCGCTCATCACCCGTATGGGTGCCGAGCGTATCCGCCAGGCCCTGCCCGCCCTCATCGAGGTCGTCCAGGCCGACGGACGTCCCGTGACCTGGATCACCGACCCGATGCACGGCAACACGATCACCTCGGACAACGGCTACAAGACCCGCCGATTCGACACGATCATGGCCGAGGTTCGCGGCTTCTTCGAGGTCCACCGCGAGCTGGGCACCGTGCCCGGCGGCATCCACGTCGAGCTGACCGGCGACGATGTGACTGAGTGCCTGGGCGGTGGCGAGCAGATCGACGAGGCGGCGCTGGCCAGGCGCTACGAGACCCTCGTCGACCCGCGACTCAACCACCAGCAGTCCCTCGAGATGGCCTTTGAGGTCGCCGAGCTGCTGCGGGGCTGAGCAGCCGGGGCCTCGCTGCGGGCCGAGTGAGCCGGGAGCCGGTCAGCCCGGCTCACACGATGGTCAGGACGACGGTCGAGCCCTTCTTGACGCTCTCGCCCGCCGCGGGGTCGGTGGAGCGAGCCGTGCCGAACAACCCGCCGAGCACGTGGGAGATCTGGACGACGAGCCCGGCGGCCTCGAGGGCCGCCGTGGCCTCCTGCTCGCTCATGCCAGTGACGTCGGGGACGGTCACCATCTCGGGGCCCTTGGACACGACGAGGTCGACCGTGTCGCCCTTGTAGTAGCCCACCGCCTGGGCCCGGGGGTCCGAGGAGATGACCAGGCCCTCCGCCACCGTGTCGGAGTAGGCCTCGGTTTTCGTGCCCAGGGCCAGCCCGGCGGCCTCCAGGGTCGTGGTGGCGTCGGCCAGGCTCATACCGGTGACGTCGGGCACGGTGGCGGGCTGGCGGCCGCGGGACACGACGATGGCCACGGCCGAGGAGTGGTTGACGACCGTGCCGGCCTCGGGGTCGGAGGAGATGACCAGGCCCTCCTCGACGTCCTGGGAGTAGTCCTGGGTGACCGCCCCCGGGGTCAGGCCCGCCTCGGTGATGGCAGTGGTGGCCTTCTCCTGGGTCAGGCCGGTGACGTCGGGGACCTCCATCTGCTCGATGCCCCGGGAGATGACGGCGGTGACGGCGTCGCCCAGCCGCAGCCGGATGCCGACCTCAGGCGAGCAGGAAATGACCAGACCGGCCTCGACGGTGTCGGAGTAGGCGCGTGTGGGGGCGCCCCAGGCCAGGCCCTTGCCCTCAATGAGCGCCTGGGCGTCCTGCTGACTCAGTCCTCGGATGTCGGGCACCGCGACGGTCCGCCCCGGGCCCCGGGTGACGTACCACAGGCCCGAGGCGCCTGCCCCCAGGGCGGCCAGGGCCCCAGCCCCCAGCACCGCCCTGCGCCGCGGTGAGCGGCGGGTGCCTCGGGTCACCCGGGTGGTCTCCTGGTTGTCGGCGCTGCGGTCGAGCTCGTCGCGCGCCAGGGCGCGGGTCGTCGTGTCCGCCTCGGGCGCGCCCTGGGGGCCGATCGAGCCGATCGGCAGGGACACGGTGCGCATGCCGGCGCCCGGGGTGGCCTCCTTGGCACCGGAGCCCGGCTGTCCACCGGGCTCCTCGGTGCCGGTGGGCGCCTCGTCCTGGACGCCCATGGCCGTGCGGGCGGCCTCGGCGTTGGCCGTCAGCACCTCCTGGGTGCTCCCCGTCCCCGGCGTCCCCGCCCGCCTGAGGCCCAGCTCGGCCTCGGTCAGCCCGGCCACCGTGGAGCGCAGCAGGTTGAGGGCCTCGTCGGCCGCCCCGAGGCGCTCCTGGGGGTCCCGGCGGGTCATGGCCGCCACGAGCCCGTCGACGGCCGGGGCGAGCCCCGGCACGAGGGCCGAGGGCGCCGGGATGTCCTCGTGGACGTTGCGGAAGGCGATCTGGATGGGGGAGTCGGCGGCGAAGGGCTGCTCGCCGGTGAGCAGCTCGTAGACGATCACCCCCACGGAGTAGACGTCCGCCCGTGGGGTCGAGGCACCGGAGGTGATGAGCTCGGGCGCCAGGTAGGCGGCCGTCCCCAGGACGTTGCCGGTCGTCGTCTGGGTCGCCTCGGTCACGGCGCGGGCCAGGCCGAAGTCGGCGACCTTGGCCACCGCGCCGTCCTGGGGCAGCAGGACGTTCTCGGGCTTGATGTCACGGTGGACCAGGCCCGCGCGGTGGGCGGCGCCCAGGGGGCGCAGCACCTGGGCGGTCAGTCCCAGGGCCTCGCCCACGGTCAGAGGGCCCGAGGAGATGAGGTCGCGCAGGTTGGGGCCCTCGACGAACTCCATGATGATGTAGGCCACGCCGTCGAGGCTGCCCTGGTCGTAGACGGCCACGACGCCGGGGTTGGACAGGCGTGCCGCTGCCCGGGCCTCACGGCGGAAGCGCGCCACGAAGTCGGGGGAGTCGGCCAGGTGGGCGTGCATGAGCTTGAGGGCCACGACCCGGTCGAGGCGCCGGTCATGGGCGCGGTAGACCGTTGCCATCCCGCCGCGGGCCACGCGGTCGACGATCTCGTAGCGAGAGTCGACCAGACGACCGGTGAGGGAATCCTTGACCACGGGCTGAGTGTAAGGTCCCCCGCGGTCCTCCAGGGCCACCGCCGCGCAGCCCTCAGGCGCTGCGCGAGGTCAGGAGCACGGCCAGCTCGCGCAGGTCCTGCTGCGCGTCGGCGTCGAGGCCGGTGCCCTCCAGGGCGGCCAGCCCACGGCTCCGATGGGTCTCGATCTCCTCCTCCAGCGCCTCTCGGGCGCCACAGCCCTCGATGAGCGCGGCCGCGTCGGCGACCTGGTCGGGGGTGGCCCGCGGGTTGGACAGGACGCCGGCCAGCAGGCGCCGGCCCTGCTCGTCGGTGCGCGGCCACGCCAGGGCGACCAGGACGGTGCGCTTGCCCTCGCGCAGGTCATCGCCGGCGGGCTTGCCGGTGAGCCCGGGGTCACCGAAGACCCCCAGGACGTCGTCGCGCAGCTGGAAGGCGATTCCCGTGGCCTCGCCGAAGGCCTGCAGGGCCTGGTACCGCGAGTCGCCCGAGGCGATCCCTCCCAGGAGCGCGCCGATGAGCAGCGGGTGCATGACCGAGTAGCGGGCGGACTTGTGGCGCACGACCCGCAACGCCGCGGCGCACATGGCCTCCCCGGCGGTCACGGGGTCCTGCTGTGGGCTGGGCAGGGGCTCGACCTGTGAGCGCACGTCGAGGAACTGGCCGACCGCCACCTCGGCGGTCATGTCGTCGAAGGCGTCGCGGGCGGCCAGCGCGTCCTGGGCCGACCCTCCGGCGGCCACCTGCGCGGCCACGGCGGCACCCATCTCGGCCCCGGCGGCCGATAGGAGCAGGTCGCCGACCAGGATCGCGGCGCTGCGCCCAAAGGGTGCGGCCTGGCCGACCATCCCCGCGGCGCGGTGGGCGGCGGCGAAGCGCTCATGGGTGGCGGGCATGCCCCGGCGCGTGAGCGCGGCGTCGATGACGTCGTCGTGGACGACCGCACTGGCCTGGTACAGCTCGAGGGCGGCGCCGAGGCGCCGGGCGGTGGGCCCCGACAGCACGGCCTCGCGCTCCGCCCCGACCACCGACAGGCCCAGACCGATGGCACCGAGCACCGCACGCATCCGCTTGCCACCGTTGAGCAGGTCCTCCGCGGCCCCCAGGAGCTCGACGTCGGCGGGCTCCAGGCCGTCGAAACGGCTGCGGGCCGCCTCGAGGACCTCGGCGATCCGCTGACTGACGCCCCCGCGCACCTGCGCCATAATCGTGGTGAGGTTGCTCATGGCCCTCAGGGTAGCCGACGGGTTGGCCGGCCACCGGCCGGGACGCCTCACCCGCCCCGCGGACCGGCGGGGGTAGCCGCGGGGAATAAAGGCTACAATCACACGGTTGTCTGCGTCGGTGGCGTGCGTCGGGTCCCACGACGCCGCCGTATCCGGCACCTCCGCCCCCGCGAAAGGAACTCCGTGGCTTCTTCCACCGCTGTGCGCCAGCGCACCGAGCGAGCCGACGACGTCGACGAGGCCCCCGAGGACAACGAGGACTTCGACCTGGACGAGGACTTCGACGACGAGGACGGCCCCGACGAGGACTCGGAGGACTCCGATGACTCCGATGACGATGACTACGACTCCGAGGATGAGGACGACCTCGACGAGGAGGACGAGGACGGCGCCGACGCCGAGGAGGAGCCCGCCCCCGAGCTGCGCGACTACTACCTCGACGTGAGCCTGGAGGACAACGGCGACGGCACGAAGCGCCGTCCCTTCAACACCCCCGAGGCGCTCAAGGGTGTGCGGCTCGCGCCGGGAGCCACGCTGTTCGTGCGCAGCCGCACGGTGGTCGAGGGCCTGGAGATCTCCGGCAACGGGACCCTGGAGGACCCGATCACCCTGGCGCCCTACGGCCACGGCCCCGTGCCCCGCTTCGTCATCCCCGACGAGGAGGAGCCGGTGGTCGCCCGGGACTTCCTGACCCACAACGGGTTCATTTTCCGCGGCTGGGTCATCAAGGGCATCAAGATGTCCCCCTCGGTGGCGGCCCTGACCGGCGAGCTCGACCGCATCCGGCGGGAGGAGGCCGAGAAGGCCGCCGGCAAGAAGGCGGGCCGCAGGCGCGGCGGGGACAAGGACAAGGACGGTTCCTTCACCGTCTCGGACACCGACGAGGCCGACGAGCCGGCCCAGAAGGTGGTGACCGCCGGCGCCACGGCCGACCCGGTCAAGGACTACCTCAAGCAGATCGGCAAGGTGGCGCTGCTCAACGCCGCCCAGGAGGTCGAGCTGGCCAAGCGCATCGAGGCCGGCCTGTATGCCGAGCACCTGTTGGGCACGCAGGGCAACGACCTGGAGGCGAGGTACCGCCGCGAGCTGCACTGGGTCGCCCAGGACGGCCAGCGCGCCAAGAACCACCTCCTGGAGGCCAACCTCCGCCTCGTCGTGTCCCTGGCCAAGCGCTACACCGGGCGGGGCATGCTCTTCCTCGACCTCATCCAGGAGGGCAACCTCGGTCTCATCCGCGCCGTCGAGAAGTTCGACTACACCAAGGGCTACAAGTTCTCCACCTACGCCACCTGGTGGATCCGCCAGGCCATCACCCG